>CAZGSB010000050.1:0-23938 GCA_964528275.1 uncultured Anaerolinea sp.
CCATCGGATCTTTGGTGATGGAATGCCCGCCGATGGTCGCATCGCCTGAGGTGGGCGTGTATAACGTGGAAAGCATCGAGATGGTCGTGGTCTTCCCCGCGCCGTTGGGACCCAACAGACTGAATATCTCCCCTTCTTTGATATCGAATGAAATCCCTTTGACGGCGGTGAAGTCGCCGTAGGATTTGGCGAGGTTTTGGACTTCGAGAATGTTGGGCATGTATTTCTCCTCTTGGGTTTGCGCTATGAGTGTCTACGAAGAAACGGGAGATGAGTTTCGAAACATTTTCTATACGTTCAGAACGTATGTATGAACGCATTAACTTCATTCATTTAGATAAAAACTCGTTTGTCCAGTAAGTAGCCACTTTCCATCAACATAATCGAAATCTAAACTTATCCCTACAAAAGGTCTCCGCCATATAGTGGCTGTAAAACCTGAATCCGCGACAATAAATGCATCATGTCCCCAAACACTGTATTCAACAGCATATATTGAATCGACCCTTTTGGTTGCATACTCAATGAAATATTCATCACCGATCAGCTCGTTAATTGTATGGGTTTCACGGTATTCAGGTGACATCAATTGGTAAGCCGCTTCATAATCTCCTTGTTTAATAGCTTGCCCAAATGCGTGATAAGTTTCTAACACCAAAGCCTGATTCTGCCTCACGTTTGCGAGTTGAACGACAACAAAAATAACAAAGGAGATGCCGAGAAGAAGATGCGTTGTGATAACGGGTTTTTCAGGAAACTTCTGATATAAAAAATACCACAAAGAAACGCAGGATGTGATAATAAAAACAATGGATATGAGATATAAAGCGCTATCTCTTTGAAGAATAAGGTTGAAAAATAAATAGTCGATGAAACTGATACTGTAATATAAGTTTATTGTCGTCAAGAGAATCAGGAGAGTGGCAATTGCGATTTTCGAAAGTAGTGAAAAACGTATGGTTTTTTCGTGACGCGCTAAGACGATGGTGGTCGTTAAAGCAACGAACATTACAATCAACAGTCCACTAACAAGAAAAGAACCAAGACCCATACTCAACAAGAACATAAATAGGAGCGCTATTGTGTATAGCGCAAATAATATACTGAGGGCTATTTCTATCCCCACCATCAGTATTTTGAAAATTCCAGACTGAGGTTTTTCATTCATGTTTTATACGAAGCGGATGAAAAAAACTTAAACACTCTCTTTGGGTTTTGGATTTTGCAGGAAAAGCGTTCTTAATAACAGAATCCAAGCACCTATCCAAATAGGAGTGGTGATGGATGTGAAGATTAAGTGATACAGTCCTGCTTGAAGCATAAAATCGGAGTCGAACGACCAGATGAAAAGTACCGTTCTTCCAATTGACTCCAACAGGAATATCAGAAATGCTAAAAAAGTCGCTATTGACCTTTTGAAGTTTTCCTTGCTATATCGGATCGACAAGAATATGCCAACCCCATATGTCAGCCAAGTGAGAACTACAGTTGGGTTTTGTGTAATATATGACCAAAATGTGATTTCCATGGTTTTCTCGTTGGATACGATTTATTTAGACCGTCATTATACGCCTGAGATAATGCAACAATCAATGTAATCGCCCATACATCCTCAACACCTCCCGCACCTCCTGCCGCTCGTGCCGAACGAACCTCCCTGCTATAATCCCGCGCATGACCGGGCTTCGTAACACACTCAAAACCTTCTGGACGCGCGACTCATCCATCCTCCTGGGCGGATTCCTCCTCACGATCTTTCTCATCGTTTACATCTGGTGGCCCCTCGCCGAGGAATACATCAAGTACGTGGACTGGTCCGGCGCGTGGTGGCGCTACATGGACTGGCTCCTGCTCGGCATCTTCGGGTTCATGTCCATCACCATCATCGCCCGCGCGGATCTCAAGACCGACCTGCTCATCGTCTTCGTGGGCGTGTGCGGCGGATTGGCTATCGAGTCATGGGGAACTCAAACCAACCTTTGGCATTACTACACCGCCGAACGCCCCCCGCTGTGGATCATCCCAGCCTGGCCCATTGCGAGTCTGTCCATTGATCGGATCACTCGAGGAATGCTTTTCTTAACCACGAAGGTCGCAAAGGAGCGCGAAGGAAAAACTTTTTTTATTTTTCTGTACTGGATCACCTTCGCCTCTTTTCTCACCTTGATGCTGTTCTTCGTCGCCCCGACGTTTGACAAATCGTACACGTGGTTCGCCCTGCTCCTCTGCGTTCTCCTCATCCTCACCCCCACCGATCATCGCTTCGCCCTGCTCACGTTCATCGCAGGCTCGGGGCTGGGATATTTCCTCGAACTGTGGGGCACCACGCGCGAATGCTGGACGTATTACACCTTTCAAAAACCGCCGCTGTTTGCCGTCCTCGCGCATGGCATGGCGGCGGTCGCGTTCTGGAGGGCGGGGTTGATGGCGAAACTGTTGGGGGGTAGATTCCGCCTCCCCAAGCCTCGACAACTCGACATACGGCGGGAATCGTAAATCGAGTATAAAAGTCCGAATTGTCCAATCCCCTCTTTCCATGTACAATCGTCAACAAGGCATATGAAATTGGAATCGTGTAACCCCTCAAAATAACAGGACAGACGTTATTTGCGCGAAGGAGAATCCGATGATGCAAAAGAACTCGAGATTGACACTGCCCGGTCTCACTTTACTCATCGCAGTGCTGGCGTGCAATACCTCCGGCAGCAGCACCACGGAAGCGCCGCTCACCCAACCCCCCACGCCATTGGTGTCCGTTGTAGATGCACCCACGAACACTCCACCCACCGAGCTCCCGATCCTGCATCAAGTTTTCCCGGTTGACCTGCCCCAATCGCGCAGCGGTCACGCGGGCGATAACGATTCGTCATTGACAGCCAACGCGAAGAAATCGAATGGCGGAGACCGATTTTCGTTCGAGCAATTTGAACGCCCCTTCAACGCCAACTCGATGGATGTGTATTTCCCAAATCTGGACATCATCGACACGTTCGTATTTCAGGACACAACATGGATCTACGCCACGATCAAGGTGGTGGATCGCTCTGCCGCGCGCGTAGACCCGTATCGATTTGCCCTGCAGATCGATGTCCATGTAGACGGTAAAGGAGACTGGTTGGCGCTGGCGCAGAATCCAACTTCGACAGCGTGGAGCACCGTCGGCGTTCAGGTCTATTTCGATGCCAATAGCAGTGTTGGCGATCAAACCGCGATGGCCGCAGACAAGAACGCGCCCGGCGGCGATGGGTTTGAGCAGTTGATGTTCGATCAAGGCAATGGCGACGACCCGGATGCGGCGTGGGTTCGGGTGTCACCGAACAACGCCAACACCATCGAGATCGCGGTGAAACGCTCCCTGCTCGGAAACCCAGTGCTGTATTTGGCGAACATGTGGACCGGTCACGCCATGCTCGACCCAGCCCTGTTCGATTTCAGCGATCACTACACCCACGATCAAGCCGGCGCGGCAGACCCGGAGTTCCCATTCTTTTACCCGATCAAGGGTGTTTCCGAATTAGACAGCTCATGTCGAATCGCTGTCGGGTTTCAACCCACGGGGAATGAACCCGGTTTGTGTCCCATTGAGTTTGTTCCCCAACTCGAATCGGAAAACACTCCAAGTTGTCTCGCGTATGGCGCAACCTGTACAACCGCTTCAGAATGCTGCAATAATGTGCCATGCACGATCGGACGATGCCGGTATCCGTAAAAGTTCCCGATTCCTGCGCGCGGCTGTCCCAAACGTCCTTTAGAAAAGTCCCGCTGGCGCATGCCGGCAGTCGTGTTTTGAAGGAGGGATTGACGATGAAGATGGTGGTAGGGAAATTACGAAAAGCGACTCTCTCGTTCAAAGCCAGGCAACACATTGCTGATAACCGAAGGAATCGAAAATCCTTGACAGGATTTTTTGATCCTGATATAGTTAATAAAAAAGTTAACTATAATGGACCAGAGCACACAGGCTGTTGACAAAGTTTTTGAAGCGCTCTCCAGTAAACACAGGCGAGAGATCGTTTATCTTTTGAGTCTGCAACCTTGCTCGATCAGCAAGTTAGCCTTTTTGAGAAATCTCTCTCTCCCGGCGATTCACAAGCATATAGAAATCCTTGAAAATGTGGGCATGGTCACTCGCAGGAAGGTCGGGCAGACCAATTTTCTGACCCTCAACCGAACATCGTTGAGCGGTCTTCAAGATTGGCTCATGCGAATCAATCGTACCAGCGCGGAATAAATGGAACTACCTTAGAAATCCCTGCTCAATCGTTGAGCAGAGAACCAATCAAAACAAGGAGAAAATAATGAAGAAGTTTGTAATATTTCACTACGGGTTTGAAACCCCCACTCCGGAAATTATGGGCGCCTGGAGCAAGTGGTTCGAATCAATAGGAGAAAAGATTGTTGACCCCGGAAGTCCCCTTGGCCCTGGAAAAGAAATCTCTCCATCCGGAACCAAGGAATTGCCCATGGGGAAAGAGTCATTAACCGGCTACACCGTAATCAATGCAGACAGCATGGAGGATGCGGAAAAAATCGCCAAAAGCTGTCCGATGATTACAAGCGTAAGAGTATATGAAGCAAGGTCAATGTAGAACCATTTGAGTTGGAGCTAACAAGAGGGTCTGTGATGTGGATGCGCTCACAGGCCTTCTTGTTTTATAAATATTGAGAAGCAAACATATCCTGGAAGTCAGTTTCGGTTTCGGAGTTCATATTGCTGATATCAATACTCTTGACACGGGGATAAATCGGCGTAGAATGTGACCTTGTGGTCACATGACCAACTGGTCACATTCCTCCCCCACCATGCCGCGCGTGACCACAGCGGGGCATCGAGAAGGAATCCGAATGATCCGTGTCGAGAACTTGACGTTTACCTACACAGGCACCACCGAACCTGCCATCCGTGACATCAGTTTTGCCGTCCAGCCCGGCGAGATCTTCGGCTTCCTCGGACCGAGCGGCGCGGGCAAATCCACCACGCAGAAGATCCTCTTTCGCCTTTTGCAGGGATTTCAAGGCTCGGTACGCGTGTTCGACCGCGACCTGCGCGAATGGGGTTACGACTATTTTGAGCAGGTGGGCGTGAGTTTCGAGATGCCGAACCACTACACCAAACTGACCGCGCGTGAGAACCTGCGTTATTTCGGCGCGCTGTATCAGGGCAATGTGGTTTCGCCCGAAGCGTTGCTGGATATGGTCGGCTTGAGCGAAGATGCCGACATGCTGGTCTCGCAATTTTCCAAAGGGATGAAGAACCGCCTGAGCGTGGCGCGTTCGCTGGTGAACAACCCAAAGTTATTGTTCATGGACGAACCGACCGCCGGACTCGACCCCGTCAACGCGCGAAGAATCAAGAATTTGATCAAGGCGCAGAAAGATGCGGGCAAGACGGTCTTCCTGACGACCCACGATATGACCATTGCCGATGAACTCTGCGACCGGGTGGCGTTCATCTTCGACGGCAGACTCAACTTGATCGATTTACCGCGTGAATTGAAACTTCGTTACGGCAAACCTGAGGTGCGCGTGGAGTTCGGTAAGAACGGTAAACACGAACAGCGCGATTTCGCTTTGGCGAATCTGGCAGACAACGCTGAATTTTTGAAATTACTGCGTGAAGGCAACGTCCGCACCCTGCACACGCAGGAAGCGACGCTGGAGAATATCTTCATCCAGGTAACAGGACGGGGGCTCGAATGACGCGCCTGCTTTCCACCGCCCGTTGGGACGTGAGTCTGCAATTCCGCAACGGCTTTTACTATGTCTCCGCGTTCACGGCGGTCGTCATGATCGTCCTGCTCAAACAATTCCCAGGCGTGGACTTTGGCTACTGGTGGCCCGCCATCATCACCGGGAATCTGACCATTAACTCCTTTTATTTCATGGCGGGCATCGTCCTACTGGAAAAAGGCGAAGGCACGCTGGAGGCGCAGATCGTCACGCCGTTGCGCCCGTGGGAAATCCTCGGCTCGAAGGTGCTCACTCTCGGTCTGCTCTCGCTATTCGAGATGCTCGTCATGATCGTTATTGTGCAGGGCGTGGACTTCAATTGGTTCATGCTGGTGACGGGCATCGCACTCTACGTCGCCATGCTCTCGCTCTACGGTTTCATCGTCGTCGCCCGCTACGACTCGATCAGCGAATTCCTCCTGCCGTCCGCTGTATGGACGATGGGCTTCTCCCTGCCCCTGTTGTATTACTTCGACATTTGGCGCAGTTGGGTCATGTTCCTGCATCCGTTACAGGGCATCTTGATTCTGCTTCAAGCGGCGTTCGCGGTCGTGCCTGTGTGGCAGATCGTCTACGGCATCGGCTATTCGATCCTGTGGACGGGCATCCTGATGTGGCTCAGCCTGGGCGCGTTCCATCGCTTCATCGTAACAAAGGAAGGAGCGCGTAAAAAATGAATCTCAACACGGTCTTCCGTTCGCTCGGTCCGATAGACATTCGCAGTATCCGCCGCGACAGCATGACCTCGTGGATGATCTTCCTGCCGATCATGCTGGCGTTGGCGATGCGTTGGGGTGTGCCTCCGCTCACCGCGCGTCTCTTGGAGCAATACGACTTCGACCTCGTTCAATACTATCCCCTCCTGCTGGCATACTTTTTCGTCGGCATGTGCCCGATGGTCTTCGGCGCGTTGATCGGCTTCCTCTTACTGGATGAAAAGGATGACCGCACCCTGACCGCCCTGCAGGTGACGCCCCTGCCCCTCAGCGGATACGTCCTCTATCGGGTGACGATTCCGATCCTCCTCACCTTTGGGCTGATGTTCCTCCTCTTCCCTTTAGCGGACCTGACGCCTTTCGACCTGCAGACGATCCTGTTCTCTGCGATTGCCGCCGCGCCCATGGCGCCGATGCTCGCCCTGCTCTTCGGCTCCGTCGCGCAAAACAAGGTGCAGGGATTCGCCCTGATGAAACTGACCGGCTTCATCTTCATCGCCCCTGTCGTTGCCTACTTCGCGCCTGCGGGCTGGGAACTGGCGTTTGGACTCGTCCCCACCTACTGGCCCATGAAGGTCTACTGGCTGTTGTATGAAGGCGCGACAAATGTATGGTTGTATGTGATCGTCGCGGTCGTGTACCAATCGCTGGTCACGGTTTATTTTGCAAGAAGGTTTTACAAGGTATTGCATCAATAACATTCTCCCTCATCCCCAGCCCTTCTCCCGGTGGGAGAAGGGAGTCAGTCCCCTCTCCCTTTGGGAGAGGGTTAGGGTGAGGGCAACATCACACAGGAGAATCTCATGGACACACTCACCATCATCGCCTACGCATTAATTCTGTACGGCATCGCCACACTGTATATCGCGTATGCCAAACCCAAAGCCATCTGGAACCTCGGTAAGATCCAGGGCTTTGTGCAACTGCTCTCCGAAAAAGGGACGGTCATCTTCTTCAGCATCGTCGGCATTGGGACGATCGTCGGCGGGGCGTTGATATTGATGGGATAATGACATGCGATGGTGCGCGGCAGACTGCCCAGGCAGATTCGCGCCGTTGAACTTGCGAACGGAGCAGGATGTCCATCCACCAGGAGTTGAACGAAGATTATGCCGAAACAAACCTTTCTCAACCTGTCCGAAGAGAAACGCAGGGTCATCATTGATGCGGCGATAGATGAGTTTGCCGAGTATGGCCTCGAGAACGCTTCGACGAACCGCATCGTGGCAAACAGCGGCATCGCGAAGGGAAGTTTCTATCAATATTTTGAAGACAAGCAGGACGTGTTCATGCACTTGCTTCGGGTGATCGAAGAGGAAAAGACGGAATTTTTCAAAGACAAACATCCGCCCGGCGGGAACATGGATACCTTCCAATATTTTCGCTGGATGATCAAGACCGGCATGGAATTCAACACGAAGCACCCGTTACTCACGCAAGCGGTCAGCCGCGTGATGTTCGGGGAGGGATTGTATTACGGGCAGGTGTTTGCAGACATCCGCGAGCGGACATCGCAAGCCCTGAAATCCACCATCGAACAAGCCATTAAAAACGGCGAAGTAGACCCCAGCGTGGATGTGGACCTGGCAGTAATGATCATGGAAACGTGGAGCAACGCCATCAGCACCTACATCATCAATGAAGGCATGAAGCAAAAAGATATCATGAAGTGGGTGCGTTCGCCGAAGACCCAGGAAAAGATAGACAAGATGCTGTATGTGATGGAATACGGCTTGCGCAAGACCGAATCGGAATTCGAAACGCACTTTTAGTGAAAGGAATTTGCGATGTTATATCTGAAACTTGCATGGCGCAATATCTGGCGGCACCGCCGCCGCACGGTCATCATCGTGCTGGCGATGGGGCTCTCGCTCGCGTTGATGATGTTCTACGACGGCTTGCTGGACGGATTCAACCGAGCCATCGCCGGCAACGCGGTGCGCGTGCTCGGAGGCAACATCCAGGCGCACGCCGCGGGCTACCGCGAAAAAGTGGACAGCAACCCGCTCATCCCATTGGCAGACGACGCGGCGGTGGTGCAAGCCGCGCTGGCACAGCCCGAGGTGATCGCCGCAACGCGCCGCATTCAAACTGGCGGGCTGGTGAGCAACCGCGAAGGCGCCTTCCCGCTCAACGTGATCGGCATCGAAGCCAGCGCCGAAGCGCCGGTCAGCCTGATCGCCGAACACCTGGACGAGGGTCGCTGGCTGGCGGACGACGATGAAGATTCGGTGTTGATCGGGCGCGGGCTGGCGGACGCGCTGGCGGTCGGCATCGGCGACCGCATCATCGTGGTCGGAAGCGACATCAACAAACAGAACAGCCAACGCACAATGACCGTGATTGGCATCTACGATATCGGCTTGCCTTCCTTCGAAAAGAGCGCGGTGTATATTTCACTTGCCGAGGCGCAAAGCATGTTCAACCTGCGGGACCAGTCCACCGAAGTGCAGATCACGCTTGACGGGGTTGGTGCAGAAGCACAGGTGGTTGCCGCGTTGACGTCGCTCCTGCCAAAGTACGAAGTGGAATCCTGGGAGAAGAATTATCCCGAACTGGGGAACGCCATCGGGCAAAAGAGCGCGGTGATGGACATCTTCAGCGTGGTGATCGTGATGATCGCCGGCATCGGCATCCTCAACCTCCTGCTCATGGCGGTCTACGAACGGACGCGTGAGATCGGCTTGCTCGGCGCGATGGGACTCAAGCCCCGGCAGATCGCGGTCACCTTCATCATGGAAGGCGCGATGATCGGGGTGGTCGGCGCCGTTGCCGGCATCGCCATGGGCTTGCTCCTCAACGGGAGCATGGGGCAGGTGGGCATGGATTACAGCCAGTTTGCCGGCATCACCGAATACATGGCGTTGATCAGCGGCAAGGTCTACCCCACCCTGGGGCTGGACAAGATCGGCCACCGCGCCGTGGTGGTGATCGTGATCGCGATCTTTGCCGCGTTAATTCCTGCCGCCATCGCCTCGCGGCGCGAACCGTCTGAGGCGTTGCATCACGTTTAGGGAGTTAGAAAGAGCAACCATGCAGAAAAAGTTTCTCCTGATATGCGGCGCAATTGCCGGTCCCCTTTTCATCATCTCCTGGTTTGTGCAAGGGCTGACCCGCGCCGATTATGATCCGATAAGATTTGCTGTTAGCTCGCTGTCGGTGGGCGAATTTGGCTGGATACAGATCATCACCTTCATTCTCACAGGCTTGCTCATCCTAGCCTTCTCGATTGAACTGCGGCGTATGTTGCAACAAACTTCCGGATCAGTTTGGGGAGCTCTGTTGATTGGATTGATTGGCATCGGGTTGGTCGGGTCTGGCATCTTCGTGACAGATCCTCTCAATGGCTATCCGCCAGGCACTCCCATCCTTCCAACGGATCGCACAACACATGGCATCCTTCACGACCTATTTGGGGTTCCGGTCTTTCTCGGGTTGCCTATCACCTGTTTCGTGTTCGCACGGTCCTTCAATAGGGAGGGTGAGCGTTATTGGGCAATGTACTCGCGCCTTAGCGGGCTCGGGATGTTCGCCGTGTTTTTTGTAGCCCGGCTGGGGTTTCGACTGTACCCAACCTACTCCGAACTGGCAGCGAACTTTGGGCTTTTGCAACGCATCACCATTATCATCGGCTTTGTCTGGCTGACTGCACTAGCTGTATATATGATGAATGCTTCGTCGAAAATGATGGATGTTGAAAGAAATTAAAAGGTATCATATGACCCAACTTCTCAAACTCGCTTTTCGTAATGTGGGACGGAACAAGACCCGCTCCCTGCTCTCCTCGCTCGCGGTGGCCGGCGGGATGGCGTTGTTACTGCTCATGGTCTCGGTGCTCGAAGGGGAAATGCGCGGCGCATTGACCAACACCATCCGCCTGCAAAGCGGGCATTTGCAGATCCGCCCAGCCTCGTATGAAGAAGGCAACACTAGCCTGAAATGGGAGGACTTGATCTCCAACCCTGAGGAGGTCATCGAGCAGATCGTCTCCCTGCCGCAAGTGACGGTGGCTACGCCGCGCCTGTTCGCCAACGGGATCTTGACCCTGCGGGACGAATCGAAGGGCATCCAGATCGTCGGTGTGGACCCAGCCTCGGCGGCGAACCAGCCTTTCCGTGACGGGTTGATCGCCGGTGAATTCATCCACGCGGAGGACCGCGAGGGCATCCTGATCGGTAACATCCTCGCCGAAAAACTGAAACTCACCGTCGGCGACGCGGTCAACCTGCTGGTCAACACCTCCAACGGCGACATCGACGAACAGCTTTTCACCATCCGCGGCATCTTCACCACGCGCACGCCCGGCTACGACGAACTCAACGTGCTTATGCCGATCTCGAAGGCGCAGGCGTTCACCGCGACGGATAATCACGCCAGTACGATCTTCGTACTGCTACAGGAAAATGAACAGGCGGAACCGGTCGCGCAGGCGATCCAATCATCCCTGTACCGGGTGCTCACCTGGCAGGAACAGAATGAGTTCGTGGTGTTGTTCGAGGATTATGCCGGCGCGTTCATGATCGTGCTGTACCTCATCGTGCTGGGCATCACCGCCACGGTCGTCACCAACACGCTGGTGATGGCGGTCTTCGAGCGCACGCGCGAGATCGGCATCCTCGCCGCCATCGGCATGAAGGAAGGCGGCATCATGGCGCAATTCCTCGCCGAAGCCGCCCTGCTCGCCACCGGCGGTGTGATCGGCGGACTGCTCATCGGCGGCGCGCTGGTTGCGTATTTCACGATCTACGGTATTTATATCGGCAATATGGGAATCACTGGCGTGCTTTTTGAAGAACGCATCTACGCCCACCTTACGCTGGAAAACGCCGTCACACTGGGGATCGTAACTTACATTATTACATTGGTCGCTTCACTCTACCCCGCCCTGCTCGCGGCGCGGATGGAACCGGTCGAAGCGCTGCATGGTTCAGGAGGATGAACATGGAAGTCACAAAAGTCACAGATGCGACGCGCATCTACAAGATCGGGGCGGTCGAAACGCGCGCACTGCGCGGCGTCAATTTATCCATCAACAACGGCGAGTTCACCGCGCTGGTCGGTCCATCGGGTTCGGGCAAGACCACCCTGCTTCAACTCATTGGCTTGCTCGACCAGCCCACCAGCGGACAGGTCTTCATCGATGGGCAGGATGCCACGCATTTGAACCGCAACCAGCGCGCAGATTTGCGGAAGCATTCCATCGGCTTCGTCTTTCAATTCTTCGCGCTCATCCCTACGCTTACCGCGTATGAAAACGTCGAGATGCCGCTGTTGTTGAACGGCACACGAGGCGGCGACCGCAAGAAACGCGTCAACGAGATGCTCGCAGCGGTGGGACTTTCCGACCGCGCCCATCACCGCCCCGACCAACTCTCCGGCGGACAGCAACAACGCGTCGCGGTCGCCCGCGCGCTTGCCACCAACCCCAAACTGATCCTCGCCGACGAGCCGACCGCGAATTTGGATACCGAGAACGGCAAGCAGGTGATGGACATCATGGCGCGTCTCAACAAAGAGACCGGCGTCACCTTCGTGTTCGCCACGCACGACCCGCGCGTGATCAACTACGCCAGCCGCGTGGTCACCCTCGAAGATGGCTTGATCGTGAAAGACAACGGGCAAGTGAAATGAAAACAACAAATCCACGCGCTCCCGAAAGTCATCGGGACTATCGAGAGCGGAGAGACGGCGTTCGCCCGTCTCGCGGTCGAAGCGCGCCGATTATCCTTCTCGCCCTGCTCCTCACCGCGTGCGGGTCAGCCTCCTCCCCCACCGCTCTCCCCACCGTCGTACTCGGAAACGAAAACGCGCCGGTGAATCAACAAACCGAAACGGGCGGCGCGATCACCGCCTCCGGGGTTGTCGTCCCCATCCGCGAAACGAGGCTGGCGTTCGCCTCCATCGGCAAAGTCACCGAGGTCAACGTGAACGTGGGCGACGAGGTCAAAGCAGGCGACACGCTGGTCGCGCTCGACACCGCGCTGTTGCAAGCGAGAGTCAAAGAGGCGCAGGCGAACCTCGCGTCAGCGGCGGCGCAGGTCGCTTTCTTGAAGCGCAACAAAACCGACCAGGTCCACCTCGATGAGGCAAATGCCAACGTCGAGCGCATGCAGGCGTTGCTCGATTCCGCCAATGCCGCGCTGGCGTCGCAATCCACACTCGTCGCGCCGTTCGATGGCGTCATCGTCGAAGTGAACATCGCCCCCGCCGAGATCGTCACGCCGGGGCAGATCGTGATCGTGCTCGGCAATCTCTCGCAATTCCAGGTCGAAACCACCGACCTGAGCGAGCGCGATGTGACGAAGATTCAACACGGGCAGACCGCAACAATTTTCATCGAAGCGTTGAACGATGAATTCACCGGCATCGTTGCCGATGTGAGCCTCGTTTCCTCCACCCTCGGCGGCGACGTGGTGTACACCGTCACGCTCGACTTCGACGACCAGCCCGACGGCTTGCGCTGGGGCATGAGCGCGGATGTAACGTTCGATGAATAAAACGCTCCGCTTCTTTCTCACTTTCATCCTGCTCGCGGCATGGACAGTTTTTCCATCGCCCGCGCGTTCAGCGCCCTCTGCCCAAAGTGACGTGACCGCCTCCGCGCTGTTCGTCCCCGTGCAAGTTTCGAATTTGGGATTTGTCACCGCTGGACTGGTGAAAGAAGTTCTCGTGGAAGAAGGCGACGCAGTGAACGCCGGCGATGTGCTGGTTGTGCTCGACTCGCCCGATTTGCAATTCGCGGTTACCGCGGCGGAAGCCGCCCTGCGCTCCGCGCAAGTCAACGCGGAATTGCAACGCTACGGACGCGTGAAGGAACGCCGCAACGGAAAAATTTTCTGGACGCAACTACCCAAGGAATACATCGAGATCGCGGATATTCAAGTGCGGCAGGCGCAAGCCGCGCTCGAAGGCGCGCAAGCAACCCTCGCGCAGACGATCCTCGTCGCGCCGTTCGATGGTGTCGTTGCATCCCTAAACATTTCCCCCGGTGAGTTCGTGCAGGCGGGGCAGGTCCTGGTCACGCTCGCCACGTTGGATCACATGCAATTGGAAACGACCGACTTGAGCGAACGCGATATCGTCAACGTCGGCGTCGGTGATTCCGTGACTATCGTTGTTGAAGCGTTGAACAAAAATTTCGACGGGGAAGTGACCGCCATCGCCCCCAGCGCGGATTCCGTCGGCGGCGACGTGGTGTTCAAGGTAACGATTCAATTAAATGAACAGCCTGATGATCTGCGTTGGGGAATGACCGCGGAAGTGGAGATCGGCGTGTCACCCTGAGCGATAGCGAAGGGTCTCCAAGACTATTGTAGAGATTCTTCGCTTCGCTCAGAGTGACATACTTACAAACGGGGATTTTCAGCAATCACCTTTTTCAAAACAGAAAGCAATTGAGTCCAGCCCGCACCTTTTTCCACGTAGGCATCGCACCCCGCCTCCGCCCCGCGTTGACGGGAGCCGGCGTCACCGTGCACGGAAAGCAACACCACCAACGGCGGTTTGGATAGCGCTTTTATTTTTCGCGTCACGGCGTAGCCATCGGTATCGGGCAGTTCGATGTCGAGGAGAACGAGGGTGGGTTCGAGTTTCGCGACGAGGTCAATCGCCTCCGCGCCTGTGGACGCGGCGCCGGAGACCGTCAGCCCCGGTTCATCCTCGAGCAACCAACCCAAACTCTCCCGCACGGCTGGGGCATCGTCCACGATCACAATGCGCGATTCGGGTGGGTGCATTCTCCAAGTCCTCGGTAATCGGTGTCATTGCGAGTGGCGCTGATGGTCGGGACGCAAGCAGTTGAGACCCAGCGCCACGCGGCAATCTCGCAGTTGTTTTGCGGTGATCGAATTCTGGGCAAATTCGTCGAGATTGCCACGCCGCACTCGCCGTTTAAGGCTCGGCGGCTCGCAATGACACACTTCACATTTACGGTTTGAACGCGCCGATGACCATCTGCGAAGCGGACGAGGCCGGGTCGCCTTCGCCCCACGCGAGGAAGAGGGTATCGGCCGAGGCGACTGCCGCCAGGTTGAAATTGGAGAGCGAGGCGTCGAGGTTGAATCCGCTGGCGGGGGTGTCGAGCGCCCACGTGCCGGTCTGCGGATCCGAGGCGAGATGCCGCAGTTGCACTTCGAATTTGCCGGTGCCGTCGTCTTCAAGCCACGCCACGTACGGCACATTGCCGACGAAGACGATGATCGGCGTGCGCGCATCATGGTTCGGGTCAACGTTCAAACTGCCGCCGACCTGAATGAAACTGTTGCGCGTGGTCGTATCGAGCCGCGAGACGAAGACCTGCCACTTGCCATTCTGACCGATCTCGGGCCACGCGATCCACGGCACGGTGCTTTCACCCGCGATGGTGCTGCCCGCGGTCATCGAGGCGTCCTTGCCATCGTTCAACGGGTTGATGTTCAACGCGCATTTTGTTTCGTCGTCCGGCGGGCAGGCGGGGACGTTGATCCATTCGAACCCACCGGGGATGGAAGGGTCGGCGACGCCGCGCGCGGTGAAGATGCGGCTGGGGCGGTCGCGCCCGGTTTCGTGCCACGTCACCCACGGCACGGAGTTCGCGGTTTCGGCGAAGACCACGGTCGGGTGGGCGGAGATGCGGAAGACATCCACGTTCAGGGTTTGTTCGCCGGTGGACTTCGCCTGCCCGACGGTCACCCACTTGAAGCCGCCGATCGCGGTATCGTCCTTTTCGCCGCGCGCGACAAAGATCTGCACGGAGGAGGGATTGATATCCGATACTTCCTCCCACGCCACCCACGGGAGCGGCGCCGCGCCGAGTTCAGTCGAGCCGCCAAGAATAAATGGATGAGTTGCGGCGCGATCGGTCGCGATATTCAGGCTGGCTTCCCCGCCTCCGCGATCGGTCCCCGCCTGTTGCCACAGACCGGTATCCGCGCTGAAGCGGCTGGCAAAAATTTGCGAGACGTTCCCGAAGCCGGGGCTGGGCTCGGACCATGCCATCCACGGCACGGCGCGGTTTTCGCCGGCGATGGTGATGCTCGGCGAATCGGCGATCACGTTGGTGTGAATGTTCGCAGACGCGCCAAGCGGAGCAAACGCGTCTTCACCGACCAGCCGCGTGGCGAAGATCTGCCGCACGCCACCCGAGGAATTTTCAGCCCAGGCGACGAGCAGGTTGTTTGCGTTATCGAGCGAGAGCGACGGGCTTTGCGCAGCTTGCGTCACATCGCGGTTGACTGCGCCGATGATGGTGAAGGTCGGTCCCGTCGCTTCGGGAGGCAGGGTCGCCACGACCCCGGTTTCCACGGGGGCGGGCGGTTGTGTGGCTGTGGCTTCCGCGCCGCCGCCGCAGGCGGCGAGGACAAAGGCAGTGATGAGCAATAACGTGAAGGCTTTTGTTTTTAAAATTTTATTCATTGGTGACTCTCCTATTTCAAAGTGTCACCCTCCCGAAAGATATCGGGACGATGTGAGCGTTAGCGAAGAGTCTCGGATATCGTTTAGAGATTCTTCGCTTCGCTCAGAATGACACAAACAGATTTAGAACAACTCCACGCCTTTGAGCGTGGTGACGAGCAACGCCGCGACCTGTTGACCCGGGTCGCCGATCGTCACTTTGATGTTGGTATCGTCCACGCGCAGGGGCGCGCCGGCTACGGGCGTGACGAAGGCGATCTCGCCGCGCACCTGCACGGTGGAGGCAAACGAACCGTCGGGGTCCACGACCGCGCCGACGACGACTTCCTGCCCGTTAAATTGAGTAATGCCGCGATACAGACCGGCGGGTCCGCCCTGGGGGACGGCTGTTCCGCTGAACGTCCACACGCGCCCTTCGACGTTGGTCACGGTGCCGGTGAACGAATCTCCGTTCACCACGCCTTCGAACAGCACGCCGTCCGGGCTGACGCCGGAGACCGAACCATCCGAGGCAAGGTCGCCGGAATACCAGCGCGCAGCCTTTTGATTGAAGGCATCATCGAGACTGCACACGTACACGGCGAACTTGCCGTCTTCGACTACGATCCCAACGCGTGCGCTGGCGGGCGCATCGGCAATTTTGGCGATGTAAGAAATTGCAACCGTGGATTCGGCGCCGCCGCCGCAAGCGGTCAACACGATGGACATCAGCAAAACGAGCGCGAGCAAATGATTGAATTTTGTTTTATTAAACATGGTTTTCCTCTTCAAGAACGTCCCGCAGGTTGGTTGTGCAAAACACGGTGTCAATTTCAACCTGCGGGACGGTGTAACTAGTTACGGATTGATCGGCTCGGTCTTGGCGTCGATCGAGAGCAGGAACTGCACGAGGGCGGCGCGCGCGGCGGGGTCGTCCAGCACGCCGGTTACGCCGGCGGCTTCGCGGTGCGTCTGGTTCTCCACCACACACGCGAGCGTGAGGCACGCGCCATCGTGGAAGTAGGGCGGGAAGGCAGAGATGCTCAACAAGGATGGCGGGTTGAAGCCCAGTTGACCGAGCGCGTTGGCATTGTTGGCGTTCTTCTCGAGCGGATTTGCCGGGTCGAACGTGCCGACGATTTGCAGGAAGCGCGAGAGTTGCCCAACCGGTGGTTCGGGCGCGACGCCGACCGTGATCGTTTCGGGGAACGGCGAAACGCGCGCGTAATCCACTTGCGGGGTTGACCACTTCGGTCCACCGTGGCACGCCTGGCAATTCGCCTGCGTGAACAACGTCCTGCCGAGCGCGATCTGCTGACCCAATTCACTACTCGGATCGACGCCGCGATTCGGGGCGACCGGCGATGGGGTCTTGAACTGCGTCCAGGCGACGATCGCATCCCACGCGCCGAATCCTCCCACGTGGAGTTGGACTCTGCCCGCGTTGGGCGGGTCGAACGCCTTGACGTTCGGATCGGGGTCGATGGTGCCTGCGAGGACGATCAAACCTTTTCCACCGGAAACGCCGCGGATATTCAATTCGAAATCTTCGAGTTCATCGAACACGGCGGAGTAGTTCAACACGCGCTGGTTGCCGGTCGGGTTGGTGAGCGCGAACGTCCCGTTCAACGGAACAGACTTGCGCGGACCGGACGCAAACGCCCAGACCACGCCGTCGCTCAAGCCATCGGGGTGACAGCTCGAGCACGCCTGCCAGCCTTCGTTCGACATGCGCTCTGCCACACCCTCGTCGAATTCGCCACGCGAGGAGTGGAAGAGTTCGTTGCCCGCGAGGAATTTGGCGGCGTCAGAGCCGGGGGCGGGCAAGTCCGCCGACTGGATGCGAGCAGTCTCCACTTCGGGCGAGGCGGTTAAGTCCACCACCGAAACGTCCTTCGAGATGAAGTTGTAGACGTAGGCGCGCGTGTCCGCGTTGTTGATCACGATGCCGCGCGGATTCTTGTGCACCTCGACGAGCGCGACTTTGGTGGTGTCGCCTTCGGCAGTCACAGAAACCACGCTCGGCACGCCGTTGCCGTCGAGCGTGATCTTCACCAACACATCACTCGCGGACGAAACGACATAGCCGTCGTTGGAGTTGTGCTTGAAGGCGATCGCCCACGGGTTGGCGACAAAAAGTTTCGGCGTAAAGGTTTGTGTTTTCACTGCGGCATGTAAATTGATCGTGCCGCCGGGCAGTTCGGTCTTGCCCGCCACATCGAACACCGAGAGGAAGGCTTGCGTGTCCACGTTGAACTTCACGGGTCCTTCGGGCGAAGCGGCGACGTTCGGCAGATAGCCGCGTCCGTTCTTCAACACGATGGATTGCAACTGGTTCGGGTATGCAAAGGTCGGGTCTGTTGCCGTGCCGCCGAACGCGGTGCGATCCGCGGCGAAGCCGGTATCGTGCGCGGCGAGCGTGATCACGCCCTGGATTTGCGAATCGTCGGTGGTGGAAAGCACGAACACTTTGCCTTCACTGCCCTGGTCGAGACCCGGTCCGCCGGAGGCGGTGGGTTGCGAGAGGAACTGCGTGACGTAGACGAATTGCTGACCCGCGCCGCCGTTGTTGTTGGTGATCGCCACGCCGCGCGGTTGCACGCCGGGGATATTGATCGTGCCGACCACGGCTCGACTCGCAGTGTCAATGATGGACACCGTGTTGGACGCCGAGTTTGCCACGTAGGCGCGCGCGCCATCGGGCGTGAGCGCAATGCCGTACGGTTCGACACCGACGGGGATGTCTGCCACTTTGGATTGCGACGTGAGATCAATCACGGATACGGTCGCGCTGGCTTGATTCGTCACGTAGGCGAATTTCTTGTCCGCGGTGATGACGACCGAACGCGGCTCGTCGCCGGTCTGAATCTCCGTGAGTTTGGCGTTGGCATCGCCCGCCACGTTGATCAGCGAGACCGTTCCGTTCAACGTGTTGGTGACGACCAGCAGGGCGTCGTCGTCGCTGATCGCGATCGGGCTGGAATATGACGGGTTCCTCGCGATCGTCCCACCGGTGGTGGTGTTGGTATCCGGTGGCGGCGGGGCATCGGAGGTCGGTTGCGCGCCGCCTCCGCACGCGCTCAGGAACGCGAGCATCCCCACGATGACGATGCGGAAGATGGGGTTGAGTTGTTTCGTTGGCATACGTTTCTCTCCTCGTGAATGGGTCGGCATTGCGAGATGCAACGCCCGGGCGAATCGACGCGATTCGCCCATGGAATACCCCACATGATAGAGGAATGCCCGTTATTCTCACACTGCCCCCGGCACGGGAAGGGCTGGAAATTGGTGGGAGGAGGAGGGTGACGAAAGTTAGGAGGAAGACCTGGTGGTTGAGTAGTGGCGCCGATGTGCGCCATGTATCGAAACCACCGATAACCAAAATGCGTTTGTTTACGTGGTGGTTTCGGCTTCGGCAGGACGTCTTCGACCATGCCCGCCCGACGTTGAAACGTCGGGCTACAAAAACGAAGCCGCCTTTGGCGGCTTAAGTCCCGCCTCGGCGGGACTTCGTAGGAGTAGCCCGGGGGCTCGTCCCCGTGCGGGTGAGGGAAGGATTGCCAAAAATTGGAGGCAGGCGTATAGTATGGGCAGATTTCCGCATAAGACCCTGGACATAGTTGGCTTGCCCTTTGGGACAGAATCTAGAACTACGGTATATAATACTGGTATCAATCATCCTGTCCATCAGATTCTCGGGCAAACAGCGAGCTTACTGTAATAACAGAAACTAGGCAATACCGTTGCCCTATATCTAGAGGCAAATCTTCATAAAACTCGTCAATACGAGAGACGAAAGTTATTTGTGGGAATACCAAATGTGGAAGAACTCCAGAAGCCAACCGTTATGATGTGAGAGGTCCTGCCAATGTCTAATAAATTATTGATCAAGTCGAACAATGTATCCAACAATACCTTAGCAAACATTGAAACACGTGATGCCGCGCTATGGGTACGTGATCTTCCAGAAGATGCTGATCAACTTAAGATAGTAGCTGCCTTCCTCGGATTACCATGGCGACTAGTTATGTTCGAAGGACAAGACAGCGATATCTTCGATTTGCTTAGAGATATGTCTCGGGTTGAAGATGCCCTCACCCTCAAACGTGGTCTCATTCAAGTCATTGATACCGATCCTACCCGAATTGAACTACCACCGCGTTGTCTACCAATATATCTTCTTGACGGACAAAAGGGAGGTTCCGATTTTGAAAGACGACTAAGTCGGATGACCATGCTTGAGAGTTTTCGTCGATCTGGCGCACGAGAGGTTGTTGTCGTCTCAGCTACCGAACTGCTTATACCAAAGGATTTGAAGGAATTGTGGTTAGCTGGTTTCCGCGCTCACTTGACCTTTGTATCAGATTTACCAACTGCGGAATCCGTTGTAGAACAGTGGCTTGATGAAACGAGTGATGCAGTCCCAACAGCAACCTTAATCCAATCGACATCAACGGAATTAATTCAAGGAATTCTATCGGAATACACAAAGACATACCCAGCGGAACGACGGGTCGTACGTATGCGTGATGGCCGAGGGGAATATCACAAAATCGATGTAACAACTGCTGACGAACCCGAACGCCCGATCCTAGATTCTTTTACCCTAATTGAAGAGCGCGATCTTACCCCTTTATCACCTGCAGAATTGTCAGAGGATGAGTTTATTAGCTTTTTTAAAGATCCAGAATCTTCTTGGCGTCCATACGCGGCAAATCTTCCATGGATCAAAGCGTCTGAAAGCAAAGAAGCCTTGCAGAAGTATTTGCGTAAGATTGAGCAAAGTGGAGCTGATGAAAACTGTATAGCTTACATAGCATCAGAATCTGGAGCAGGCGGCACCACACTGGCCCGGGCCTTGGCTTGGACATTCGCACGTAATGGTTATCCCGTACTTGTAGCGAAACCTTACCCATTTGTTCCTGAGGTTCTACCTGTGTTTAACTACTTAACACATGCGCATCGACTTTTCAAAGAGCAAGTTGCGGAAAAAGCTGATCAGAGGGAGATGCAAGATCAACCGCCTATAGCTGATGATTCGAAGGATAAAGTATCATCTGACTATGGCTTCGAAACTCCTTGGATAATTGTATTTGACACACAACACTGGCAAAACCGCGATACTGAACTCACTCAATTTCGAAATATGCTCGCTCAATACGGTAGACCCGTATGTCTATTAGTTGTCACAAGCACTATTTTGGGACTTCCATTCCAGATTAGCCCAGTATACAAAAAGCTCGCTGAACTTAACCATACAATAAGCCTACAGTCAGCACGCAATTTGGGCCAACATTTGAACGAGTTTCTAAGGTACTACGGTAAAGAACGATCTGAGATTCAATGGGATCAATTTTATGAAGATCACACTGTAAAAGATGCGGCTGGTATTGCGGCATTTTGGGTCACTTTGTCTTTCTGGATTCAAGGTCAGTACGATCTTTCAGAATCAATCCAACAATGGATCTACAAGACCTTCAAAGAGCAATCTGATGACCGAACGGTTCAGGAAGCAATCCTAGAAATTGCAGCTATGAGCTCGGAACGTTTACCTCTGTCCGAGTCTCTCTTACCAAAAACCAAGAACCGATGGCCGGTATGGCAGATTCTTGAGGATAGGTCTGATAGTCTATCAAGGCTAGGATTAACAAGGGTCGACGCGCAAGGCCAACGACATTGGGCGTTAGTACATGATATCTTGGGCAGATTGCTCATTAATGCACTATTTTATGACTATCCGGAACGTGAAGCTATGGGTTTTTCCGATGCTCGGGACCCGGAGCAATTCCGTTTCCTAATATTGCAAAAAATATCGAGGAATTCTTTACTGGGCGAACGTGCCTACCGATCAATCGGTGAAACCTTTGCTACAGAGATTTTCAAGATTGATCCTGATCATGGTAAGAGTAATTTCGCAGCTTTATGGCGAGAGGCTTTGGAAACACTTGATAAGATGCCACAGTCACTCAGGGATACCAGTAGGGTTTTTCGACATCACACAGCGATCTCACGTCGCAGAATATCAAAACTCGAATCGATGGCCTATTATATAGAGGATGCGGAAAGGATTGATTTACTCCAGGGCGCCATAAAGGACATTAAATACGCCCTGACTGAAATTCCATATACGACTGGCTCAGAGTTAGACCTAAACTTGCTAAACTCACTTGCACATGCCTATCTAGACCTTGCAACGGTGAAGGCGCGAGTTGGCGCACCAGACGATCAGATCTCTGAACTGAAAGCTCTGGCTAATGAAACCGCCCGAAGAGCTTATCGCGAAAGCCCGAACAACTCATTTGTTATCGAGACCTATATCCAGAACCTGCTTCAAAGTGCGAAGGATACGCCAACGATGGCGCTTCAAAACTGTATGGAAGCCCTAAGTGTTCTATACTCTGTCCTAAATAATGAAAACTACAGGACTTCACAGTTGGGACGACTTGCAAATCAAGCTCTTGACATCTTAATGCAACAGGCTCCGAAGGATGTTTTGGCACGCGAACCACAGAATGCAATTGATGTATTGGTCCAAGCGTGGCTCGTTCTTGCACAGGATCGAAACCAAAAGTCTGACTGGTCATTGGCAGATGTGTCAATACCGAAGCAAGGAAAAGCATTAGAGCTTCTCGAAAATCCAGCCGGACAGGGAAATCTTCAGATTCTGCATCTAAGGTACGATCTGCTGTGCAACTGTCGTCCGCACGGTTTCAAGGAACAGGTTGATATACTAGACACGCTGCTTCATTCTGAAAGCTGGACACCACCGCAGACACAGTTGGAGTATGGAATCCTTCTCTTTCAGACCAGCCGAGCGAACGAAGGCGAAAGGGTATTCAGGTCCCTTCGTCGTCTTTGGCGGGAAGGCGAGCATTTTGTTAAAGTACCGGAGCGGCTGCGGTGGTTGCGTGCATCTGATGGAAGGGCACTACAAATCGTTCGCGCCACGATAGGCTCCGAACGAGACACTCGTCCGTTTGCGATAGTACGAGAATTCGCAAACGCGCGCGTGCCATTTAGACCAGAGGAGCATGGATTGACCGCACCTCGACCCGGAATTGGCTTCTCTTGCCATGTATCTTTTACTATTAATGGACCGTTCCTACGGCCATTGAGCACTAAACCATCGGCGGCCGAGTGAGACAACTATGTCCGAAGATCTGGATTACATAGCTTACTTTGCGCGAACGAAGAAATTTGATGTCAAACCACGTACGATATTCGTAGAGGGAACGACAGATGTCACCCTATTCGAACTCGCTGCCAAAGTTGAAAAAGAAAGAACTGGAATCGATCTTTTGGGTGATAGGCTAGCAATCATTGCAGCCGGTGAAGGGGATGAGGGAGGTGCAAAGGGAGTATGCCGAGAACTTGTATCTTTTAAGAATATGGCGAAAGGTTGCTTACTCCCTAATGGGCGTCCGAAATATCGTTTTGTAGGTTTATTTGACAACGATAGTGCTGGACGTCAAGCCATAAGCGACGTACGCAAAACTGACACGAGCATCTTGGAGTTCAAAGATGTTTTTCGCCTTTGGCCAGTTATGCCACTTAGCCCGAATCTCGATGTGGAAGCTATCCGAAGAAACTTCGAAGCCGAGAACGAAAAGTACAAGCACCTTGATTGGGAGCTTGAGGATCTTTTGCCTGACTCATTTTGTGAAATCATCATAGCTGCAAACCCATCGGCTATACATCGGTCGTTCCCTATGCACGACAAAGTCCATCATGAATGGTCATCGGACGGCAAAGCAAAATTACATCGTTTAGCAAACCAATATGCGAATTACAAGGACCTAGAGCAAGTCATTAGCACATTGCGCGCGTTTTGGCACTATCTAAACATTAAGCCCCCAGAAAACGTATTGATTCAGCCTGGCGATGAGAAGTAGGTCAACTTTGGTGTAAGCCAACACCTCGTACTAAGAAACAAAAATACGGTTGTTTTTGTCGCTCGATTCGATTTGCCCATAACCCAATAAAGGCATCGCCCTCGGAAACAACAAACGATGCCGATGATCCCCATCCATTGTTCGGCATGAACCATCACCTCTGCTTCACCACGCCATGCTTCACCGCGTAGAGCGCGGCTTGGGTGCGGTCTTGCACGTTTAGTTTAT
>CAZGSB010000051.1:0-23811 GCA_964528275.1 uncultured Anaerolinea sp.
TCGGTGTCGCCGTAGGCGAAATCCACGCGATCCACGCCGAGGCGGCTCAACACTTGTTCGATCTTTTTCCTACTGGCGACCAGCTCTCCCGCTAGTTGGACGCGCCCGTCCACGATTTTGACCGGCGTGCCGATGACCTCCGCGCCGATCCGCTGGGCGAACGGTTTGATGAATGGCTCGACGGAACTGCTGGCGATGTACACCTTTGCGCCATCCGCGCGATGTTTGACCAGCCGCGCCACCGAATCCTCGCGGCGCTTCTTCCACAAGTTGTGTTCCACCACCCATTCAGCGGCGTGCGCGAGTTTTGCTTCATCGGCTTGTTTGATATACACCAGGCTCTCCACCATTAACTTTTGTCCCCATTCCTGCCAATCGATCAGCCCGGCTTTTGCCAGCATGTATGCCGGCATCGCTTTTGCCGTGTACCACCTTGCACGCCATTGGCTCTGGTTGTGTTTCACCCAGTCCACCAGACCTAAAAACGGCGAACCAGTGGTCAGCGTTCCCATCATGTCTGAAATGACGATCATCGGTGCTCCTCTAAAAATTATTATAGCACTCGTTATTTGCTTGTTCGGGGTCTGCTCCCTTCGGGAGTGCTTCGCGAAGACCCCGAACGAACTGGTAAGCCGCACGATGATACAATCATCGCATGGGCACCCTCTATCTCGTCGCCACTCCCATCGGCAATCTCGAAGACATGTCGCCGCGCGCGATTCGTATTTTGCACGAAGCGAGTCACATCGCGGCGGAAGATACGCGTCATACGGGGAATTTGCTCAAGCACTTTGAGATCAAGACTCCGCTCACGAGTTACTTCGAGCACAACAAACTCGGTAAATTGGATTTCATCCTGGAAAAACTTTCCACGGGTGATGTGGCGCTCGTCTCGGACGCCGGCACTCCGGCGATCAACGACCCGGGCTACGAACTCGTCCGCGCCGCGCTCGCTTCCGGCTTCGACGTTCGACCTGTCCCCGGTCCCTCGGCTCCCGTCGCCGCCCTTGCGGTTTCGGGCTTGCCGACAGACGCATTCCTCTACCTCGGTTATCTGCCTCATAAAAAAACAGAACGTCGTAAATTTGTAGGGCGAATTAGTAACTCGCCCTACACGCTGATTTTCCTCGAATCGCCGCATCGCATCATCGAATCACTGGATGACCTGCATTCCACACTCGGCGACCGCCGCATCTGTGTTGCCCGCGAGATGACCAAGGTATTCGAGGAATATTGGCGCGGCACAATCGGCGGGGCGGTGGAGTATTTCAAGTCGAAGGAGGCAAGGGGCGAGTTTACGCTGGTGGTGGAGGGAAAGAAGGAAGAAGAAAAAGAAGCGTGGACGGAAGCCGAATTGTTGAAGGCGATCAAAAAAGAATCGAAGGGCGGTAAGTCTGCCAGGGAGATTTCCGCCGAACTGGCGAAGCGAAGCGGCTGGAACAAAAGGGACGTCTATCGGCTGGTGAATCGAAAATGAATCTCGTGGAGCGGGATGTTATCCCGCCATTTCGCATGTGTGCGGGATGCCATCCCGCACCACGTTATAGGAAGCAACCATGACTCTTGAATTTGCAAATCATCCCAATGAAATGAGCGAGCCGACAAACCCGACAGAATTCCCCGTCCGCGGCTGGTGGAAGTTATTTTATGGGGCATTCGTGGTCGTCATGCCGTCCTTCTCTTTTTGGGCAGTGCAAATCATCGCACCGGAATGGCAATCGGGAGATCGACAGGCATATCTTGCCCTGCTCTTAAGTGTTGAAGCGTCGTTGATCTTTCTCGTCCTGCTGTCGTATTCGATCGTTAGTTACATCCTGCTATTGATTGCTCCCCAGCGATTCGCCGAATATTTCCCGGTTCGGCTGGGTGTGTATGGCGGAGTGCCGCTGGCGTTTCAATACAGCATGTTGTTATTTCTGTATCTGTTCGACAACAAATTCATTTACACCATTATCCCGTTATGGCTGTTCCCTTTATACTCTCCGCCCATCTACCATTGGATGGTGCGGAGGTGGAACAAACGCCTTGTGGGGTATCTCATGGGGATTCTCACCCTCGTCGCCCTGGCGCTCGGTTATCTCGTTGCGCGGGAGTTCCTGTTCCTCGTCGTTGTGGCTCTGTTGATCGCCGCGCCATTCTGGTCGCTTCTGATCGCGCTTCAAGCGACTTTTTGGTTGTATCAGAATGAGGAAGTCCTCGATATCCTCCCCCGCGGGCTCGGTGTTACGGTGTGGGTCGCCTCCTACATCGCCGCATGGAGGTACGATATTCTCAAAATGTACGAGATGTATGCCGAATTACCGCTCACGCCCCCAAACTGTTACATCGCCACCGCCGCCGCGCATGGACATTCATCCTTCGTCGGATCGCGGTCTGTGCGGCTTGCGGGTGGAAACTCGATGAAGGTCAACCGCCAATTGCAAATGTTCAAGTGCGCCGAACTGGCGTTGCTGGCAGTTGCGCCGCGCTGGCACAAAATCTTGCGAAGCGTGTATGACCTGCTTGGCAAGCCGCTGGCGCGAATGATCCATCGCCCATTATTGGCGGATGGCGCGTATTTGATTTTGAAGCCCTTCGAGTGGCTGGCTGGATTTGTGTTGCGGCGTATAATCGGCGATATTGAACCCCAGTTCGCTCGTGTGTATTCCAAATAACTTTGAAGGAACTGATTCACATGGCAGAAGAAAAACAAACCCCGGGTAAGACGGAAGAAAAAAAAGAAGTCAAAGCCGCTGACAACCTCGTCACCACGCGCCACTCGATCCGCATTGGCGGCAAAACGGTTAAGTACGCCGTCACCACGGGGACGATGGTGCTGAAAGAGGAGACAGCCGACCGTGAGAAGGAAGCGGAAGGGGAAAAGCCGATGGCGCAAGTCTTCTTCACCGCGTACACCAAGGAAGGGGTCAGCGACCCGGCGAAGCGCCCGCTCACGTTTTCGTTCAACGGCGGGCCGGGGTCGTCGTCCGTGTGGCTGCACCTTGGCGTGCTGGGTCCGCGCCGCGTGCTGCTGAAGGACGATGGCGAACTCCCGAAGCCGCCGTATCAATTGAAAGATAACGAGTTTTCGATCCTCGATGAAACCGACCTGGTGTTCATCGACCCGATGAACACGGGGTATTCGCGCCCAGTGGCTGGCGTCGCGCCGAAGCAATGGCACGGCTTCAAAAAAGACATCGAACTGGTTGGCGATTTTATCCGCCTGTACGCCACGCGCTACAACCGCTGGCTTTCTCCCAAATTTTTGATCGGCGAGAGTTACGGCACCACGCGCGCTTCGGGGCTTTCCGGTTATTTGCAGGAACGCCATGGCATGTACCTGAACGGACTCATGCTGGTCTCTGTCGTTCTCGATTTTACGACTCTCGATTTCAATTTGAACAACGACCTGCCGTACCTCATGTTTTTGCCGGGGTACACCGCAACGGCGTGGTATCACAACGTGTTGACCCCGCGCAGACCGTTGCAAACATGGTTGAAGGAAGCCGAAGAGTTCGCCCTCGGTGATTACGCCAAAGCGCTGCTCAAAGGCGACTCGCTCACCAAAGAAGAACGCGCCGACATCGTGAAACGCACATCGTATTTTACGGGGATCTCGGAGCAATTCATCGAGCGTTCAAACCTGCGCATCCACGCCCAGCACTACTTCAAGGAACTTTTGCGCGAACGCGGACTCACCGTTGGTCGCCTCGACTCGCGCCTGCTCGGGCGCGACAGACTCGGCGTCACAGAACAAGCCGAATATGACCCGTTGCTCACGAACATCATGGGTCCGTACACCGCCGCTTTCTACGATTACATCCGCCGCGAGTTGAAGTTCGAGTCCGACCTGCCGTATGAAATTTTGAGCGGCTTTGTGCATCCATGGTCGTACAAGGAATTCGAGAATGCGTACGTCAACGTCGCTGAGACCCTGCGCGCTGCGATGACCTATAACCCGTACCTCAAGGTTTTCGTCGCCAACGGCTATTATGACCTCGGCACGCCGTACTTCGCCACCGAATACACGTTCAACCATCTCGGCTTGGACGAGGAAACTCGCAAGAACATCACCATGGAATATTACGACGCGGGTCACATGATGTACATCCACATCCCTTCGCTCAAACAGATGAAGAAAGACCTGGCGGAATTCATCAAAGCATCTGCATAACTACAGGAGATTCGCAATGGATTATGCAAACATTCTCAGACCGCTTCTTTTCCGTTCGCCCCTGTTCATCTTGTGGTTCGTCGGCATGGTGCTGGCGGTCATCCGCTGGAAGCGCAACGGGCGCGCATCGCTATTCGCGATCGTCGGCTTAATCGTCCTTTCCTTTTCGACCTTCTTTGCGACGCTGTTCCCGGGTCTGCTATCGGAACTCTCCAGCGACTTTTCCAATAACAGGGACCTCTTCGAATTCATTTTGATGTCCATGCGCGTGTTTCCCTTTCTCGATGCCCTTGGCTGGGTCTTCATCCTTCTCGCCATCTTCAGCGGCAGAAAACTTGAAATGAAACAGGAAGCCTCTGCATGAACCTCGACGATCTCGAACGCTTCCGTCAACTCGACCCGCAAAACATGCTCGGCAGGATCGACAACCTGCCCGACCAGTTTGCCTTTGCGTATCAACTTGGCATGAAACATGACCTGCCAGACTGGAAGGATTTTCGACAAGTGGTGATCGCCGGCATGGGCGCATCCGCCATGGGCGCGGACTTGCTCGCCGCCTACTGCGCTTCGCTCGCCCTTTTGCCTGTTTCCGTCCATCGAGATTATTCCCTGCCTCATTTTGCGCGCGGTGAAGAGACTCTCGTCATTTGCTCCTCCCATTCCGGCGACACCGAAGAAACGCTCGCCGCCTTTGAATCCGCGCGCAATGTTGGGTGCCGCATTGTGGTCGTTTGCCCCGGCGGCGAATTGGCGAAACGCGCCCAGGAAAATAACATCCCCGTGTGGAGGTTCGATCATGAGGGACCATCACACGCCGCGCTGGGATTTACCTTCGGCATCCTGCTCGCTTTATTCCAGCGGCTGGGGTTCATACCGGACCAGTCAAAAGAAGTCGAGGATGCGATCGCTTCGATGAAGCGCACCCAACAGCACTTGAAGGCGGATACGCCCGCTGTGAAGAATCCCGCCAAACGCTACGCCGGTCAATTGATGGGGAGGTGGGTAACGTTCGTCGCCTCGGGCATGCTCGGCGCAGTCGCCCGCCGCTGGAAGGAACAGATCAACCTGATCGCCAAAGCCGGCGCGAACGTTGAACTGCTCCCAGAAGCGGATCACAACACACTGGCTGGGACAGAGAATCCGCAGGAGACGCTCAACGCCCACACCATGACCCTCTTCCTGCGCGCGCCTTCCGACCATCCGCGTAACAGGCTGAGGTCCGACCTGACGCGCAAAGCCTTCATGCTCGAAGGGATGAACACCGATTTCATCGATGCGCGCGGAAACACTCCTCTCGCCCACCTGTGGACATCGATCCTGTTCGGAGACTACATGGCGTATTACCTCGCCATGGGTTACGGCGTGGATCCCACCCCGGTGCACGCCCTGGCAGAATTCAAAGAGGCAATGAAAGAAGCGAAATAAGTAAGGGCGACCCTTGTGGTCGCCCTTCTCATGTGCCGTATAATCGTCATTATCATATGTTTGTTAAACCAATTGCAAGACGCACAATTTATTTAGCTGAAAAAAACATCCAGCGACTTCGCTTTTTCTCTCAGTCAGAGAACTTGCCTATTCTCCTCGGCATCTCCTTCCCCAAAAGCGGCACGCACCTGCTCGATCAAATTTTGCTTGGCTTTTCCAAGGTCGCGCCGTATGCCAAACGCTTGCACTCGTTTTATGCCGAATACGAAGGCGAAAGCGGAATCAAGCGCTCACCCGAACAAGCCCTCCGCTGGCTTGATTCACTTGAGCCGCGCGATGTCTCCTCCGCGCACCTCTTTGCGCGACCCGAAGCGGTGGCTCGCGTATGCTCATCGGGATTTATTCCATACTTTATTTTCCGCGACCCGCGCGATGTGGTTGTCTCGCATGTGTTCTATGTCACCGAGATGGAGGAGAGCCACGTCCATCACGCGTATTATCAATCGCTTCCCGATTTCAACGCGCGACTCACTGCCAGCATCATCGGTCGCCCGGATGCTGACGTTGAATTTCCGAACATCGCCGAACGATTCGCTCCGTACATGGATTGGCTGAATCACCCCGAAGTGTTGGCTATTCATTTCGAAGACTTGATCCATGACCGTGCCGCGTCGCTGACCCGCATCATGGACCACTTCCTCGCCCGCGTCCCGCTTCAGACGCCCCGCGAGTTGATCCTCGACTCCCTCGAATCCGCCATCAACCCCAGCCGTTCTCCCACCTTCCGTTCGGGGAAGACCGGTGAATGGAAAAATTACTTCACGCCGGAGCATGTCAAAATCTTCAACAAGGTTGCCGGAGATTTATTGATAAGATTGGGCTATGAGACGACCCACGAACACTGACCCTGGCATGCGAAGGGAGCAACCCCCGCTACAGCAAAATTGGTTTTACCTCACCTTGCTTGCGCTGATCGGAGCATTGACATACCTGCCGCTCGCGAATCAACTCGGGTTATTCAAAGACGATTGGTTCCTGATCTACGACGCGCATTCACAGGGATCGGCGTTCTTCCATGAGATCTACGCCATTGACCGCCCGGCACGCGGATACGTGATGCAACTCGCCTATGAATTGTTCGGGGATCGAATCCTCTTCTACCACATCAGCGCTTATTTCTTCCGGGTGATTGCCGCATGGTCATTCTTCCTTGCGCTGGAAATGACCTGGGAGAACCATCGGCGGCATCACTTCCTTGCCGCTTTGCTCTTTTTGTTGTACCCCGGTTTTCTTTCGCAGATCAACCCCATTGACTATCAAGCGCAGATCTTGAGCATGTGTCTCGCGCTGGTTTCTATTGCGGCGACATTGAAATCCATCCAGTCTGTGGGAATCCCTCGAAGGAGTGTTTGGGTTGCGCTGGCGATCGTCACCGGTATCGTTTATCCCGCTTTGGTGGAATACGCCATCGGTTTGGAAGTCCTGCGTTTCGGCTTGATCGTGCAATTTACGCTCAAACAAAAGGGGTTGACGCTCCGCCAACTTGCCGGGCAGGTCGCCCGCTTGTGGGTGCCGTCGCTCACTGCTCCGGTGGTGTTCCTCGTCTGGCGGTTGTTCATCTTCGAGTCGGCGCGGCAATCCACGGATATTGGCATTCAACTCGGTCAATTATTCGCCTCGCCCCTGACCGGCTTATGGTGGCTGGTCAATTGGGGGCAGGACATCCTGCGCGTGACGTTCCTCGCGTGGGCAATTCCCTTCCACAATTTGTTTTTCGGGTTGCGGCTGAGGGATACGTACATCGCGGTGGGAGTTGGATTGCTGGCGGCGTCCATCGCTTTGAGGGGTGTCATCCGCTTGGGGCGGGCAGACCCAGCCGTACGGGAAGAACGATCGCCGCATCCCGTCTGGCAAAAACAAACGATGTGGACCGGGTCCGCGGCGGCGGCAATCGCCCTGTTGCCGGTCATCATCGTAAACCGGCATGCGGATTTTGGCGAATATACGCGCTATGCGTTTGCCAGCGCTCCCGGCGTCGCCATGCTGATCGTCGCATTGTTGACCTTCATCTCGTCTGCGCGGGTGCAACTTATAGTCGTGGCAATGCTGACCTTTGTTTCCAGTGTGACGCATTTTTCCAACGCGGCGCGCGGCGCGCTCGAGACGGAAGAGGTGAGAAATTTTTGGTGGCAGGTTTCGTGGCGCGCGCCGGATCTTCAGGAAGGCGTCACGTTGGTCGCCTCGTATCCATCCGCGTCCATTCAAGAGGACTATTTCATTTGGGGTCCCGCCAATTTGATCTATCGCCCGCATCCGCAACCGGAAATTCCGATCGAGATTCCCCTGCCCTCTGCAGTGTTGACGCCCGACGTGATCGCCCAGATTCTTACCGGCGTTGGGGAGGAAACGCCGTTACGGCGCGGCAACGCGCTCACGCGCACGTTCGACCGCATCGTGTTTTTCGTCCAGGCGCGGGACAATACCTGCATGCGCATCCTCAACGGGAACGCGCCGGAACTTTCCATCTACGATTCAGAACGGACGATGCTCATCGCTTCGCACTCCGATGTGAGCGTGATCCTGCCTCAGGGAGATTCGCCCGCCCCCCCAGCCGACCTGTTCGGGGACGAGCCTGCGCATGAGTGGTGTTACTACTATCAAAAAGCCGACTTTGCCCGCCAGCGCGGCAACTGGGATGAGGTGGCGCGGCTCGGCGCGGAGGCGCAAAAACTTGGGTTGACCTCCAACGACCCGATCGAGTGGATGCCGTTTTTGCAGGCGTATGCGATCCTCGGAAATCAAAAGCAGGTGAAATTGTTATCCACGCGCATCAATGTCGAAAATTTTTACCAGCAACAAGCATGCCGTTACCTGGTCGAACAACCTCCCGCTGAGTACGTCCTCTCGCCTGAGATGCGCGGGTTTGCTCAAAAACTTTTTTGTTGAACATGAATTGTTCCATCGTCATCCGCGCGTACAACGAGGAAAAACATATCCGCCGCCTGCTGGAGGGGATTTGCCAGCAGACCCTCCGCGATGTTGAAATCATTCTTGTTGACTCAGGATCAACCGATGCCACCGTGTCCATTGCTGAATCGTTCGGCGCGCGGATCGTGCGAATCGCATCGGAGGAGTTTACGTTCGGGAGGTCACTCAACTTCGGCATTCGTGAAGCGACGCGTGAATTCGTGGTCATTGCCAGCGCGCATGTGTATCCTGTTTACCCCGATTGGCTCGAGTCATTGCTGCGTCCGTTTGATGATGAGAGCGTTGCCCTCACCTATGGCAAACAACGCGGACCCGACTCGGCAAAATATTCCGAACAGCAGATCTTTCACCAGTGGTACCCCGACGCGAGTAACCTGAACCAGCCCACCGCGTTTTGCAACAACGCCAACGCCGCGATTCGAAAAAGTTTGTGGGAGAAGAATCATTACGATGAGGCGCTGACAGGACTCGAAGACCTGGCGTGGAGCAAATGGGCGAAGGGACAGCGATTCAAAATCGCTTATATCGCCGAAGCAGAGATCGTCCACATTCACAACGAAACACCGCAAGGCGTATTCAACCGCTACCGCCGCGAAGCGATGGCGTTCAAGAAGATCTACCCTGAGTCGCATTTCAATGTGTATGATTTTGTGCGCCTGACGATCACCAACGTGTTCAGCGACTTGTGGCACGCGGCGCGTGAACGAGTGCTGGTGAAGAATATCGCTTCGATAGTCTGGTTTCGCGTTATGCAATTCCACGGCACGCGCATGGGTCACCGCGAGACCAGTCTGGTCACGCCGCAGTTGCGGGAAACGTTTTATTATGCGAGGGAGAGAAAGAAGAAAGAGGAAAGTGAGAGGGGGGTGGAGCCGATTCGGTATGAGCAACACAGCGATTAATTGAAAAGCAGAAATTAAATTTGCTTGACAGCCATTCTATTTGCCCTTAGACTCTCGATTAAGGAAAAACTTAATCGAGATGCGAAAAGTTGACCCACTCCATTCGTTCGACAAAATCAAGATGCTGGCAGATCCCCGCCGCATGGACATCCTGCGGCTTCTCATGGCTTCTCCCGCCACACTCACGCACCTTGCGCGGACGATGAAGCAGTCTCCCGCGTGGATCCGCCACCACATGCTAGCGCTTGAAGCGGCGGACCTTGTCGAAGTGGGCGAGGTCCGCAGGACTAGAAAAGTGACCGAAAAGTTCTACCGCGCCAAGGCGGATGCTTTGTTGTTGCAGGAAGTTATCCTTCCTAAAACGAAAAAACCAGCTGTGATTTTCTCGGGCAGTCATGACCTTGCGCTTGAAGGGCTCGCAAGCCACTTTGAAAAGCAATTTACATTGCTGAACATGCCCGTTGGCTCATTGGATGGGCTGGTGAATCTTCGTCAAGGGTTATGCCAGATCAGCGGCTCGCATTTGTTGGATGAAGGAGGCGAGTACAACACGCCGTTTGTCCGCCATTTGTTCCCTGACCGCGATGTGGAAGTTGTTACGCTGGCGCACCGCACACAAGGGTTAATGGTTGCCAGCGGCAACTCGAAAGCGATCAAGGAAATTTCTGATATTGCAAAACCGAATATTCATTTTGTGAACCGCAATGCAGGGTCGGGGACGCGCCTTTGGCTGGATGCTGAGTTGCGGCGAAGAGGCATCCCTGCGGAAAATATAAACGGGTACGAGAAGCAGGTCCACACGCATAGCGAAGCGGCAGTCTTAATCCAGCAAAACAAAGCGGACGCGTCGCTCGGTCTGCAAGCCGCGGCGCATCAATTCAACCTTGATTTCATCCCGCTGTTCGAAGAGCGCTACGATCTTGTGTTGCCGAGTGAGAATGAAAAGTCACTTACGCCATTGCTGGATTATTTGCAGACAGCAGGTTTTCGCACAGAACTCAACGCACTGACGGGGTACAACACCTCGCACAGCGGCGAGCAAATTCAACTTTAGGAGAGAGGTATGCGATCGAAACGTTTTGTTCTATCCAGCGCTCTGCTTGCGCTGGCGATGATATTCAGCGCGTGCGCGCCGGCAACCGAGGCGCCCGCCGCGCCAGCGAACCCAACGTTAATTCTTGCAACCACCACATCCACACAGGATTCGGGGTTGCTCGATGTGTTGATCCCGATGTTCGAAGCGGAAACAGGCTACACCGTTCAAACGGTTGCGGTGGGGACGGGGCAGGCGTTGCAGATGGGCGAAGAAGGCAACGCGGACGTATTGCTCGTCCACGCGCCGAAAGCCGAAGAGGAATTCATGAACAACGGCTTCGGCAAAGACCGCGCCGCCGTGATGCACAACGACTTCATCATCGTCGGTCCCGAGGCGGACCCGGCGGGAATCAAGGGTATGAACTCCGCGCTCGACGCGTTGAAAAGGATATTTGAATCAGGCTCGACGTTTATTTCACGCGGCGACGATTCGGGAACGCACAAAAAGGAATTGGATCTGTGGACGAAAGCCGACCTCGACCCGACAGGGCAGGCATGGTATCTTGAAACCGGTCAGGGCATGGGCGCGACGTTGACCGTTACGTCTGAGAAAGCCGCGTACACACTCACTGACCGAAGCACCTTTCTTGCACAACAGTCGAATCTTTCGCTCGTCCTCGTGCTCGAAGGCGACCCGCCGTTGTTGAACCCGTATCATGTGATTACCGTCAACCTCGATAAGTGGCCCAAGGTCAACTACGAAGGAGCGATGGCGTTTTATGATTTCATGATCGCGCCTGAAACGCAAAAGGTCATCAGTGAGTTTGGCGTGGATCAATACGGTGAGCCATTGTTTTTCCCGGATGCGGGAAAATAACATCGGAAACTCAAGCGACAGTCACCTCAAGGTGACTGTCGCTTTTTATGGGTATACTTCACGCATGGAAATTTTCGAGATCACCGCGCTTTCGTTGCAGGTCTCCACGCTGGCGACGATCATCAGCATGGCCATCGGGTTGCCGTTCGGCACGTGGCTGGCGCTGGGAAGTTTCCGCGGGCGCAATGTGATTTTGAGCATCATCAACACCGGCATGGCGCTGCCGCCCGTGGTGGTGGGTCTCGTGGTGGCGATGATGCTCTGGCGCAGCGGTCCGCTGGGGGATTTGAAGTTGATCTACACGCCGTGGGCGATTGTGATTGCACAAGTTGTGATCGCCGCGCCGGTGGTGACGGGATTGACCGCCGCCGCGCTGGAGGCGCTGGACCCGCGCCTTGGGCAACAACTGCTGGGACTCGGCGCTTCTTTCCCACAGATGATTTGGTACCTCTGGCGTGAGGCGCGACTCCCGCTTTTAGCCGCGCTCATGGCGGGGTTTGGTTCCGTGATTTCGGAGGTCGGCGCTTCGATGATGGTGGGCGGGAATATTCGAGGTCAGACGCGCGTGCTGACGACAGCGATCGTGCTGGAGACGTCGAAAGGCGAGTTCGGGCAGGCGCTGGCGTTGTCCGCGTTGTTGCTGGTGATCACGTACCTGATCAACCTTGCGCTGACGTGGATCCAGCAACGAGGGCGTAAGGCGGATTACCAATCCGCCCCACGGAAATCGCCATGATCGAAATTCGGAATTTGCTTATCCAACGCAACGGGCGCGATGTATTGAATATTGAATCACTTGATATTCAACGCGGCGAGACGCTGGCGGTGGTCGGTCCGAACGGAGCAGGGAAGAGCACGTTATTGCTGGCGTTGGCGGGGTTGCTCAAGCCGGCAGGCGGCGAGATTCGGTTCGAGGGCAAACCTTTGAACAAGTTGGATGAACTTGAGTATCGCCGCAAAATTTCGTTCGTGTTCCAGTCGCCGTTGTTGCTGGATATGACGGTGGAGGAAAACGTGGCGCTGGGGTTGAAGTTCCGCGGCGCGCCGAAGGAGGCGATCAAGGTTCAGGCGGCGAAGTGGATGAAAAGTTTGGGCGTGGAGTCGCTTGCCGCTCGGCGAGCCAGCCAACTGTCCGGAGGTGAAGCGCAGAGGGTGAGTCTGGCGCGGGCGTTCGTGTTGAATCCCGAACTCCTGTTGCTGGATGAGCCGTTCGCCGCATTGGACCCTCCAACGAGGGTGAAATTGCTGGACGATTTGTCGTCACTGCTGGCGGAGGATCATCGCACGGCGGTCTTTGTCACGCATAATTTGAACGAGGCGGCGAAGTTAAGCGATCGCATCGCGGTGATCGTCGAGGGCAGGGTGCGACAGGTGGGCACGGCGAAGCGGATCAAGCGCAAACCTGCCGATGAAACCGTACGCGCTTTTTTGAGCGAGTTGTCGTAATGATATAATGCGGGCACGCGGAGGCATATGCTGAAGATCGAAATCGTATATTGCGTGGTCTGACATTACACCGCTCGGGCCGTGAGCCTGATGGGTGAGTTGATCAAACATTACGAGCACATGATCGAGGAGATCACGATCGTGCCATCGGATGGCGGGCGGTTCGAGGTGACGGTCAACGGGCAGTTGTTGTTCTCGAAGTTGGAAACGCATCGCCACGCGGAGGCAGGGGAAGTGGTGGGGTTGGTGAGGACGTTGGTTGGAGAATGATACGCTGTTGGTCGAGTAGCCCGAACGAAGTGAGGGCGTATCGAGACCAACAGGTAAGCAATTTAAATTTTGTTCGAGGACTAAACTTTTAATTGGGTGGTCTCGATACGCGGCGCCAACGAACGGCGCCGCTGCTCGACCACCGACACATAGAGGTCATTTCATGCCAAAAAAGGGACGCGTATTTTCGGGAGCCAGACCCACGGGGCGGCAACATCTTGGGAATTATCTCGGCGCAATTCAAAATTACGTCGCGTTGCAAGACGACTACGACTGCGTGTACTGCATCGTGGACGTCCACGCGCTGACCACGGTGGAAGCGACCCAGGATCTAAAACTCAACACGATGGAGATGGCGCTGGATTGGCTCGCGGCGGGCATTCGCCCCGACGAGTCGATTCTATTTGTGCAATCGCACGTCCCCGAAGTGATGGAACTGCACACGTACCTTTCGATGGTCACGCAGATGGGCAAGCTCACCGACCTGCCGACCTTCAAGGAAAAACTCGCGCAACAACCCGAAAACGCCAACTACGGCTTGCTCGGCTATCCCGTGTTGATGACCGCCGACATCGTGCTGTACAAATCGGATATCGTCCCCGTCGGCATCGATCAGGCTCCGCATTTGGAATTCGCGCGCGAGATCGTGCGTTCGTTCAATTATCGCTACAACACCAAGGCGTTGATCGAGCCGCAGGTCAAACACACCGAAGTGCTCAAAGTGCTGGGCACTGACGGCAAAGCCAAGATGAGCAAGAGTTTGAACAATCACATCGAGCTCGCCTCCACGCCCGAAGAAACCGCGGCGCGCGTCAAGGATATGGTCACTGACCCGGCGCGGATGAAGCGCACCGACCCCGGCAACCCCGATGTGTGCAATGTCTTTTCGATGCACAAGATTTTCTCGCCCGCCGAAGAGGTGGACATGATCAACACCGAGTGCCGCCGCGCCGGCATTGGGTGTGTGGATTGCAAGAAACGCTTCGCCGCCAACCTGAACAAACATCTCGAACCCTTCCGCGCCAAACGCGCCGAACTCGCCTCCAAACCGGACTTTGTGACTGATGTGCTAAACGATGGAGCCAAACGCGCCCGCGTCATCGCGCAGGAGACGATGAAGGAAGTCCGTGAGGCGATGCAGTTGCCGTAATTAAAAATCTTCAACCACAAAGGACACGAAGTACACAAAGGTTTTAATCCTTCAACCAAGAATCCTTCGTGGCAAAAAATGCGCGTCCTCATCCAACGAGTTTCCCAAGCGAGTGTTGCAGTAGACCAACAGACGATTTCCAAAATCGGGAAGGGTCTGTTGATTCTTTTGGGCGTCGGTCACGGCGATGGGGAGGAGCAAGCAACGTTTCTCGCGGAGAAGACCGCCAACCTGCGAATCTTCGAGGATGAACAGGGCAAGACGAATTTATCCATTCTGGATGTGAAAGGCGAGGCAATTGTCGTTTCGCAGTTCACCTTGTACGCAAACACCAGCAAGGGACGCCGTCCCTCGTTCATCGAAGCCGCCCTCCCCGAGGTTGCTGAACCGTTGGTGAATCGCTTTGTGGAACTATTACACGGACACGGCATCCCGACCCAGACCGGTCAATTCGGCGCGCACATGGCGGTGGAAATCCACAACGATGGTCCCGTGACGATCTGGTTGGAAAAGTGAGAACGCCGAACACGCTCCAGCGTATCCTGCATCGCTTCGTGATGCTTCGCCCGGTGAGCGCGTTCTTTGCTCCCCGTTTGCATTTCGTTGACAAGTTTTTGCTCGAACACTCACGCGGAAAGATTTCCCTTGCGGCGATTCTAGGGTGGGATATTATCGAGCTTACAACCACAGGCGCGAAAACCGGTCAACCCCGGAAAATGCCGCTCGTCACGATCGTTGCGGGAGAAAAATTCATCGTGACCGCGTCCAGTTTCGGGCGGGTGCGCAACCCCGGCTGGTACTACAACCTCAAAGCGCATCCCGAATGCGAAGTGCTATTCAACGGGCGGATAGGAAACTACATTGCCCGCGAAACCGACGGCGCGGAATATCAACGGTGTTTGGAAATGTTTGTCTCGATCTATGCGGGGTATGAAAAATATCGAGAGCGCGCCGCGCACCGGCATATCCCCATCATGGTGTTGGAGCCCTAGAAATAATCTGTAAGGGCGGACCTATGTGTCCGCCCAATTTTCAAGGGGCAGACACGCAGGTCAGCCCCTACATTTCAAACGCAGGATTCCACAATGCCGCATCCACTTGCACCGCCAGCGCGCCGACGGCAAGCATCGCGTCGGCGTTTTCTTTTGTCCACACGCCTCCCGCGCCGATGATGGGGATTCCCAGTTTGGTGGCAGATTCGACGATGAGGAGGGATGGAGGAAAGAGGGAGGGACCAAAAAGTCGTCCAGTAATCAAGTGATCTGTCATCAGTGATCCCCTCGGCGCGGCAATACTGATCGCCTGCGCGCCGTCCTGCACCAAGCGCGGACCCAAACTTAGCACTTGTTCAACTGGTAAAGAAAATATCAACGGTAGTTCCCCCAAACACATTTCGAGTGTGAGCAAGATAATATCGTCGGCGAGCAGGGGGGCGAAGCCGAGTTCGACTGCCATCACGTTTTCGTGCGGTTCCAACAGGCGCACCATTTGCTGGGTCTCTTCGGGACGGTCTGCCATGAGGTGGACGATGACAGGCAATTCGGAACGCGTCCACTTGGCGGAGTATTTTTTCAACGCGGCGTGGATGCCGGGATTCGGTAATCCTGTATGGAGGAGGAATCCGCCAGGGTATTCGATCACAGCAGGGTGCGCGGTTGGCAGGCGCGGACGGAGGGAAATCGGGTTGGTAATGAAAGCGCCGAATGTGTCGAGTGAAATCCCTGCACGTGAATCGGGCGCAAATCCCAAAGACCCTGCCGCGTTCATGAGAGGTTTGCTGAAATACAGGTCGCGTTTCATCGTTGATAAAATTTTACCCCTCCTTGTTTCGGAGGGGTAACTGAATCTTTGCGAAGATGTCCCTGCACCCAAACGATTCAGCCACGGATTTCACAGATTTTCACGGACAAAAATTCGGGTCAATCCGTGGCAAAAAGATTATCAAAAATTTACGCCAGCCCGATCGCCTTCAGCATATCGTCGTTGCTGTCAAACTTGAATTCCTCCAGCTTGCGTTTCTTCGCTTCCTCGTTTTCGATGCCTTCGAGTTTGCGTACGTCCGCTTTGGAGATCACAGGTTTGCCGAGCCCCTTGAGCTTTGCGCCGAGCGCATCCATGTTCACAGCACCGGCGGGTTTGCTTTGCAAATACGTCCACACCGCCTTCGAGGCGTTCGTACCGTCCTTGCGCGCGTAGCCCACCAAACCGTCGCTGGCTTTGCGCGACCATCCACCAACGAACACGCCCTCCATGGTGGACTCAAACGAAATGCCATCCACAGGGAAGCGCGGTTCCTTGCTTTTGACGAACTCATTCCATTCGATGGGCAAACCGAAAGCATCTTCCACTTTGTCGCCGATGGCGAAGATCACTGTGTCGAGCGGGATCATGCGCTTCTTGCCTGTGCCCTTGGCGCTGGTCTTGCCATCTTTTTCAGCGAGGATGTTGTCCTCCACTTCCATGTGAGTCAATTTGCCGCCTTCACCCACCATGCCAACCGGGGAAGCGAGGAAATCGAATTTGAATTTGGTGTTTTCGGTTTTGGGGTCTGCTTTGGCGAGCGCGTCTAAAATTTTGTGGCGACCGATCTCCGGGTCCTGGTGGATCGCCTGCAAGGCGGGTAGGACGCGCGCCATTTCCGCCTCGAATTCAGGCATGTCCATGTACGAGATCAGGTGCTTCATCTCATCCTTGGTAAAGTTGACCTCCGCCGGTCCGCGGCGGACAACGGCAGTGACCTCCTCCGCTTTTTGCGCGGTGATGAGGTGACGGGCGATATCCACCATCACATTGCCCGCGCCGATGATGGCGCAACGCTTCCCAAAGCGGAAATGTCTTTGGCTGAACGGAGGAAGGTGATTGTAGAAATACACCACATCCTTGGCGTGGTACACGCCTTCGAGTTCCTCGCCCGGCAACTTAAGCGACTTCGTCCCCTGCGCGCCGGCGGTGACGAGGATCGCGTCGAAGCCGAATCCGCGTAAGTCATCGAGAGTCAGGTCGCCCTGAGTCCCGATCGAGAGGTTTCCGTAGTAGTCAATGCTGGGCAGGTCGAGCACTTGCCGAAATTGTTTGCGCAGTCCCTCTTTCATCGTGTGTTTTTCCGGGTAAATGCCGTATTCGGCGAGTCCACCGGGTTTGATGTCGCGGTTGAAGAGCGAAATGCGGACCCCCTGTGCGGCGAGTTCGCGCGCGCCGAATAAGCCCGCGGGTCCCGCGCCGATCACGGCGACGTGGTATGGATTGGTCACAATGCCTCCTGAGTTGCCCTGCGATATTGAAGTGCGAAAGCGATTATAGTCAAAATTAAACGCACTCACAAGACGAGCGCCGCGTCCATAAGTTTCTAGCCGCCACGATCACGCGGCATCTCCGCTTCGCTACGACATTTTTTCATAACTATGCTAAGATTGCAGGTGTATTTTATCCAGAACGAGGAGGTCGTATGTCACAGCCATCCCCAAAACGTGAGACGCCATTCGCGCGATTCATGCGGATCATCCGCGGCGATGCGGGCCAGACCACGCGGACACGCGCGTTACGCCGGGTGAACGCGACTCCCGCCTCGGCGCCGGCTCCCTCCTCCTCTGCGGCTGATTCTGTTCCCCAGCCCACGCGTCTCCTGCGCGCCTTCTGGACGTTTACCGGCATCCTCTCGCTCATCGTCAACGTCGTCTTGATCGCCATACTTTTTATCGCGTTGCGCATGTTGGGAACGATACAATTGACGGCAAACGATCAATTCTCCGGCGTGCTCGGCGGCTTATACCTCAACTTTCTCAAAATGGATCAAGCCACGATTTCATCGAACATCCCCGTCAACGCGGCAGTTCCCCTCGATATAGTAATACCCGTGAGAACGACAACGGTTGTTCGCCTTGCTGATGCGGCTATCATCCCCAATGCGCATGTCGTGATCAACGCCGGAGGTGTGGATATTGATACCGATGCCTCCATCACCCTGCCTGCCGGCACCGCCCTCAATGTCATCCTTGACTTTCAGTTACCGGTAAAAACCGACCCGAACAACAACCAGATTCTGGTGCCCATCAACCTCAACGTGCCGGTCAACATCCCTCTCAAGGACACGCAACTGCACGAACCGTTCGTCGGTCTGCAGGAGGTGGTCAAACCGTACTACTGCCTCGTCGAACCCAACGCTGTGTGGAACGGGATTCAAATCTGTTCGCCGGTATTATCCCCGTAAATTTGGAGTCTACTCTCGAATGACAAACTCACCTACCGAAACAACACTGTCCAATGGCATGAAGGTCTTCCTCAAGGAGATTCACACCGCCCCGATCATTTCCTCGTGGGTGTGGTACCGCGTCGGCTCGCGCGATGAAGTGCAAGGCAAAACCGGCATCTCGCACTGGGTGGAGCACATGCAATTCAAAGGCACGCCGCAGTTTCCTGCGAACGTGCTCGATAAAGCCATCTCGCGCGAGGGCGGCGCGTGGAACGCCATGACCTACCTCGATTGGACCGCATATTTCGAAACGATGCCGGCCGACAAGATCGATCTCGGCTTGCGCCTTGAAGCCGACCGCATGGTCAACAGCCAGTTCGACGCGAACGAAGTCGCCTCCGAGCGCACGGTTATCATCTCGGAACGCGAGGGAAGTGAGAACGAACCGCTCTTCATGCTCGGCGAAGCGGTGCAACAGACCGCCTTCCGCGTGCACCCGTATCATCACGAAGTCATCGGCGATATGGCGGACCTGCGCACGATCACGCGCGATGACCTGTACAACCACTATCGCGAGTTCTATGTTCCGAACAACGCGGTCATGGCGGTTGCCGGGAATTTCGAAACTGAAAAAATGCTTTCGCGCATCAAGGAATTATACGAACCCATTCCCGTTGGAAAAGAACCGGCTCGCGTGGCGCGCAGTGAGCTTTCACAGAATGGGGAGGTGCGACTCGCGGTGGAAGGACCCGGCTCGACCTCCTACGTTCAAGTTGTGTACCGCTTCCCAGCCGCTTCACACCCGGACTTTTTCCCGCTCTCCGTGTTGGACAGTCTGCTCGCCGGACCGAGTAACCTCAACATGTTCGGCGGAGGCATCTCGAATAAAACCTCGCGTCTCTACCGCGCCCTCGTGGATAAAGAACTTGCCGTCAGCGTGCATGGCGGCGCAACAGCGACGATCGACCCCTACCTGTATGGGATTACCATGACCGTCCACCCGAAGCGCAAACCCGAGGAGACGCTCGCCGTGCTGGATAAAGAGATCAAGCGTGTGCAGGAGGAAAAAGTTTCCAAAGACGAAATCACCCGCGCCATCAAACAGGCACGCGCCTTGTTTGCCTACGGAAGCGAAAACATCACCAACCAGGCATTCTGGATGGGCTATTCGGAAATGTTCGCCAATTACGATTGGTTCCAATCCTACCTCGATAAACTGGCAAAGGTCACCGCGAAGGATGTGCAGCGGGTGGCGAACGAATATTTCCGCCCGCAGAGCCGGGTAGTCGGTACGTACATTCCGCTGGATGGGAGAGTGAAATAATGGCGAAGAATATTTCCGGGTTGCCGAGCCCAAACGACATTCATCGTGAAGTGTTGCCGAACGGCATTACCGTATTAACTCGCTCCAACTTCAACAGCCCATCGATCGTCATTGGCGGGTATTTCGATGCCGGCTCGCTCTTTGAGCCAGATGCGAAGCTTGGGTTGGCGGATTTTGTCACCTCCGCGTTGATGCGCGGGACGAAGAAACGCACGTTCGATAAAATTTACAACGAGTTGGAGTCGGCTGGCGCAAGTTTAGGGTTCAGCTCGGGCGTGCATAAATCGGGGTTCAACGGTCGGTCGCTGGCGGAGGATCTGCCGCTCCTCTTGAATTTACTCTCCGAATCGCTGATCTCGCCGACATTCCCGAAAACCGAGATCGAAAAACTTCGCACGCAACTCTTGACCGGTCTCGCCATCCGCGCGCAGGACACGTCTGATATGGCTTCGATGGTGTTCGATGAAATCCTGTTCAAGGATCATCCGTACAGCCGCGCGGAGGATGGTCACCCGGAGACGGTCAAGAAGATCACACAGGGTGACCTCGTGAAGTTTCACCGCGAGTATTTCGGTCCGCGCGGGATGGTGATCGCCATCGTCGGTGCGATCAAGGCGGAGGAAGCGGTCAGGCAGGTGAAACGCTCGCTAGGGACGTGGCAGGTGAAAGGTCAGAAAGAAGCGCCGGCGCTCCCTCCGCTGAAACCGATGAAGAAGTCCGTTCGGCGGCATCATGTCATTGCCGGGAAATCGCAATCCGATTTGGTGATCGGCACAACAGGTCCGATGCGAAAGGATGCGGATTTCATGCCCGCAATGTTGGGCAATAATATTCTGGGGCAGTTTGGGCTGATGGGGCGGATCGGCGATGTGGTACGCGAGAAGGCGGGGCTGGCGTATTACGCAAGTTCGAGCTTGAGCGCAGGGCTGGGACCCGGCTCGTGGGAGGTGAATGCGGGTGTGAATCCGTCGAATGTGGGGAAGGCAACGGATCTGATCGTGAGCGAGTTGAAGCGGTTCGCAGATGACGGTGTGACCGCCGACGAACTCGCCGACAGCCAGACCAATTTCATCGGGCGTCTGCCGCTCTCGTTGGAGTCGAACGGCGGCGTGGCGAATGCGCTGTTGAACATCGAGCGACACAGTTTGGGGCTGGATTACTACCAGCGTTATGAGAGTCTCGTCCGCGAAGTGACGCGAGAGGATGTGTTGCGTACGGCGCGGCGGTTTATTGATGTTGAAAGACTGGCAATCGCGGTGGCAGGGGCGTAGGTGTTGGCAAACGTTATAAGCGTGTTGTTTATAATAATTTGAAACTGAGATCGGAGAATTAGAGAATTGATGTTCAAGACGAAGGTAGTCGAGAACAGAGATTGGAGACTGGAGATTGAAACTTGCGACTGGTGTTGATCTGATCGAGATTTCGCGCATCGAGGAGGTGATTGCCCGGCACGGCAGGCACTATCTTGATCGAATTTATACGCCTGCCGAGTTGGAACAATGCGGCAAACGGGTTGAGTCGCTGGCGGGGAGGTTCGCCGCGAAAGAAGCGGTGGCAAAAGCGCTGGGTTCAGGCATAGGGGATATTTCATGGAAGGATATCGAGATCCTCGGCGACGAGCAGAACGCGCCTGTGTTGACCTTGCACAACGTCGCTAAACAGAAAGCGAACGCTCGCGGGCTGACAACCTGGTCGGTGAGCATCAGTCACAGCCAGAGCCATTCGGTGGCGTTCGTGGTGGCGGTCGGTTAGGCGCATCGCCGCCGTGGACGGCGGTTTGATCCGTGAATAAATAGTAAACATCCCGCAGTCGTGGAAAACTGCGGGATGTTTTGCAAAGGACAGGACTCGACTCTTGTCCATACTGCCGAGTAACGTTGTGTTATCGGGATGCGTTAAATGCGGGTGGACGGGCGCGGATTGACTTGGGAGATTGAGACTCCCAGCTTTTAATTTTCCTCTTTTTCATTCTGACCCCCAAGACCATATCGTATTGCCGTTTCAAGAATTTCAACGTTTATATCCTTCAGCGATTTGAATTTAATGCAATATCCGCTCACACTTGCCTTGCCGAGCTTTTTTCCATATGTTTGGGCTAGGTATTTTTTATCCTTGATACCAAGGATGTAAACAGAGATTCCTGTTTTGTTTGCGCTCAAGCCAATTTGATAAAACTCCCTTGTTTTTCCATCGGCATATTTTATGGTGTGAAGTCCATATCCAATATTAGGATTGGAAATGGTTTTGTTTTCGCTATTTTTACCATCCAAGAACCATAATTTACCTGCCGGCATGACCTCCAGAATAATGCGGTGCAATTCTTGCAGGTCTCTGCGTTTTAACTCAGGCTGGCTATTAATATATTCTTTGATCTGTTCTTGTGTGCTCATAGTTGGAATTATACATTGCCGATCAGCGTTTATCTTCCACACCCACCCAAATATGACCGGGCAGGACGGGGCGGTAGGCGCGGACGGTGACCTTTTCCTCATCCACATTGACATCTTTCAGCATGCTGGGGTGGACGAGGCACAGGTCGGGCAGGCGACCATATTTTTTGTGATAATAGTTGACCGCGTTCTTGATCTTTGTTTGCAGAGAGAGTTGCGAGTTATCGAACCAAAGCATTCCAGTGTGCATGTCGGTTTCCTTTCTAGTCAATGCTTGGTAGCCAGAATCGAAGCCAGTGGTCCCCTTCACGCAGGACAAATTGCGTACCGGGGTTGAGCGTGGACAAGTTCGCTTCGCTTACAGCCAGTCGTTGAATGTGCGCTTGATCCTTGATCGATCCAAAAATTCGCGTGCGAAACAGATCGAGCCAGGGATTTACTTCATCCACCCGGTCCGGATTCATCGTAACGATGGGCCAGACGCGGCGGGCTGGTCCACGCAGAAGCAGCCAACGCAGGTTTTGCCGCGCGTCGAAATCGAGGTTTGTTGCGGCATTCAAATCATCGAGAAGCAAAAGGACGGACTGTGAGCTTGTTTTGTTTCCATGTGCCCAGGAAGCCAGCGAAAGGATGAATTCCTCGGAGGCTGTCGCGTACAAAGGGAAAACCCCAACCAGATTGGGGATCTTTTCCGCCCCGTTCCATTCTTCGGGATGATTGGTGAGCACTCCAAACTGGAGATTGCCGGGTTGATGCATGAGTCCCGCCGCCTGGGCAATGACTTGAAGCAGGTTCGTCTTCCCTGTGCCTGCATCGCCGAGGATGAGGAGCGGTCCCGGTACAGGGTCATGCAAATTCAACAGCATTGGCAATCCGTCGGATGCCACACCCATGAACATTGCCTCAGCTGGCATTGGTCCGTATTCGGCGAGTACAGCGCTTAACGATGGGTGAGCAGGCACAGGCGCGAGGTGACGCGCCGCTTCGATCTCCGGTTTGAGTTCGGCGAAGGCTTCCATCAAGAGGGCATAGCGGTTCATATCGCTCATAGAACAAGTGTTCTAAATATAAAGCCTACCCCCGGATATGTCAAGGGTGATTTTCCATCATCGCAATGCGTTTATCATTCTTGACCTGTGCCTTAAATCCTGCTACACTTGCGCCCTGCTCCCTGTGTGCCGGGAGCAATTTAATTGTCCGTGTCACTTCCCCGATAAGTATGGCTTTGGTATAATCGCCCTGCTTAATTGCGCGAAGCGAGTGTGAGCGAACGCCGACGTAGCTCAATCGGCAGAGCACCCGCCTTGTAAGCGGGCGGTTACGAGTTCAAGTCTCGTCGTCGGCTCTGGGATTGCCGGGTGAGTGAATTCGGTGATCGTACAATTTTGGGCAGTTACCCAAGTGGCCAAAGGGGACTGACTGTAAATCAGTTGTCAGACGACTTCGGAGGTTCGAATCCTTCACTGCCCACTTCCCGTGTAAACGGGTTAGCACATTAAGCCCTCATAGCTCAGTCGGCAGAGCACACCCTTGGTAAGGGTGAGGTCACGGGTTCGAATCTCGTTGAGGGCTCAATTGTTGCTTCAAAATTTCTTTATCAAATCAAGAAGGAGCATGAAATGGCGAAGGAAAAGTATGATCGCAGTAAACCGCATTTGAATG
>CAZGSB010000052.1:0-10449 GCA_964528275.1 uncultured Anaerolinea sp.
CAGGCGGTGTGCGCGCCTCCGTTCAGGATGTTGAGCATCGGCACAGGTAGAACGTGCGCGTACACGCCGCCGAGATAACGGTACAGCGGCAAGCCATACGAATTCGCCGCGGCTTTTGCAACTGCCAGGCTCACTCCCAAAATCGCGTTCGCGCCCAATTTGGATTTGTTTGGCGTTCCATCCATGGCGAGCAATTCCATGTCGATCGCTTTTTGTTCCGACGCGTCCCAGCCGAAGAGCGCGTCTGCGATCACGCCGTTGACGTTCGCCACCGCCTTCGTCACGCCCTTGCCGAGATAACGCTTCTTGTCGCCGTCGCGCATTTCGAGCGCCTCGTGCTCGCCTGTCGATGCGCCCGACGGCACCGCGGCGCGTCCCCACGAACCGTCTGCCAGTGTCACTTCCACTTCCACGGTCGGGTTGCCGCGCGAATCCAAAATTTCCAAGGCGGAAATGCTTTCGATGATAGTGTCCATTTTCTACTCCGGGTGTTATTGATGAGGCAAGTATAATCCACTTTAGAGTACGGATATTGATGGACGCCACGCATCCTCCCACAGTTGAACCTGGTTCACGCTCCCGGCAGAAATACCACCTTGTAGAGACTCCCCAGCGCCGCGCATTGGTGGGTTTCCTCCGCGCCGTGTTTTACCCCATCATGAAAATGACCGTCCACGGCGCCGGGAACCTGCCGCGCGACGGAGCCGCCATCGTCATGGCGAACCACGTCACCAATTTCGATGTCTTCCCGATGCAGTTTTCATTACCTCGCCCGATCTTCTTCATGGGCAAAGCCGAGTTGTTCAAGAACCCCGTCATGGACCTGTTGCTCCGCAACCTGAGCGCGTTCCCGGTCCACCGCGGCGACAAGGACATGTGGGCGATGCGCCACGCTTCGAAACTGCTGAAGAGCGGTCAATGGTTGGGGATGTTCCCCGAAGGGACGCGCTCCAAAGGGAAGGGGTTAAGCGTCGCCAAGACGGGAACAGCCCGAATGGCGATCGAAGCGGGGTGTCCCATCATCCCGCTGGCGATCACCGGCTCCGATAAATTTTTCAAGGCGTTCCCGCGCCGCGCCCGCGTGGAAGTGAACATTTTGCCGCCGGTCACACCGCGAGAAAATGAAACTCCGCTCGCGCTCACCGATCGTCTGATGTTCACGCTGGCGCAGGCATTACCCGAGTCGATGCGCGGCGTATACGCGAGTCTGCCGGAAGGATTTGCGTAGCAGGTTTTATCAGAAGGGAGAGGTCGAACCACAACCTCTCCTTTTTATTTTGTAACCTTTTTGTGGGGGCGCGCCGTTTGACCGGGCAAATAATTCCTTTATAATTCCGTCCATCCCAAGAACGAATCATTCGATCCATCGGAGACTATCATGAAGTTTCACCTGAACCTTGTTGCGCGATTGGCTTTCATCAGTGTGTTGATGTTCACCTCGATCGCCGCAACGCCGTATGAACGAACGCTCCAAACCCCCATGGAAGACGCCCTGGACGCGCTGGGCGGGTACGAGTGTTTCGATGGGAGCGCGTTCACCTGCGTGACCATCGAAGTGCCGCTCGATCATTTCAACCCCTCCGATCCGCGGACGTTGAACGTGACCTTTGCCGTCCTGCCCGCCGCGGGCGTCCGCAAGGGGATGTTCGTCACCGCCACCGGCGGACCTGGCTACTCCGGCATCGCCTCCGCGGATTTTTACCTGCCCGGCTTCGGCGAAGATATTTTGAATTCCTTCGATATCGTATTTTTCGATCAGCGCGGACTGTTATTCTCCGGCGATCAAGCCTGCCCTGAAGCCGCCAGCGGTTTTTACCAACGCGACGCGCGTGGGAAAACCCCACAGCAAGAAGCGGCGTTGAAACAGTCCTCCAATGCATTCAGCACCGATTGTGTCAATGAAACGAGCGACCCGAGCCTCCTGCCCTTCCTTGGAACGAAACAGGCGGTGGAAGACCTCGAACTTTTCCGCCAACTCATCGGCGACGAGCAGTTCTGGCTGTACGGTGAAAGTTACGGCACGCAATACGCGCAGACGTATGCCGCCGCCCACAGTGAACACCTCGCCGGGCTCATCCTGGATGGCACGGTTGACCTCACGCTCGACGGCTTCGAATACTACACCGAACAGGCGCAGGCGTTCAGCGATGTGCTGACCGACTCGTTGCTGGCGTGCAACGACGACCCCGCCTGCCGCCGGGATATGCTCGGCAACGCGGTCCGCGGTTACGATACGCTCGCAAAAATTTTGGATAAACGCGCGATCAATTTCAAGTTCCCGCTTGCCAACGGCAGGATCGCCAACCGCACCTTCACGTTGACGAATCTTGAATTCGTTGCGGCGGGGCAGATGTACAACCAGGGAGACCGCATGATGTTCGTCCGCGCCTTGGCGGCGTTCACCTCGAAACTGGACATCGTCCCGCTTGCCCGCCTCCTGTACCTCGGACTTGGGATTGATTCGCAAACCCTCGAAGTGATCCCCGACCCGACGTATTCCGAAGCGGTCTACTACGGAGTGGAATGCCAGGATTACGGCTACCCCGGAAACTCCCCGGATGAAAAAGCGAATATCTACCTCGCCACCGTGGACTCGTTCGAGTTCTCCATCCCGCGACTTGCCTCGCTCATCTATGCCGACCTGCCCTGCGCCTACTGGCCCAACGCCACCACAGACCTGACCCGTCCCGATTATCTGTTCGCCGAAAATGTTCCCACCCTCGTGCTCGGTTCGACCTCCGATCCGGCGACTCCCTACGGCAACGGCGTCAACGTGTACGAGCACCTTGCGGATGCGTACTTGATCACGCAGGAGTTTGGTCCTCACGTCATCTTTGGGCGCGGCAACGCCTGCCCGGATGCCCTGGTGGTCGATTTCCTTGTGAACGATGTCGTGCCCGCCGAGCGCGAGACGGTCTGTGAAGGCTACCTGATCGATGCGCACGTTCCGCTCGCGCCGCGCTTCGCCGCTGTGTTCGGGAGCCCGCGCAATGCGCTCTCCGCCATGGAAACCGAAATTTACTACCTGCCTGAATTCTATTACTGGGATGGTTTCACCCCGACCTCCGTCGGGTGTAACTACGGCGGTGTGTTCGGCTTCAGCATGAACAATGCCGGCACACGGGTCAACTTCTCGCTGAACAAATGCGCGTTCACGAATAATTTCATCATGACCGGCACAGGCTTCTACAACATCGAAAACGACCGCTTCGTCCTGGATGTGTCCACCACCGGGCGTTGGAAGTGCAACCTGAAATACGACCGCAAAGGCGAAAACATCAAGATCACCGGGAAATGCGACGGGAAGAACGTCAACGGTGATCACTTCGACACAGACCATCTCTGGCACTTCTTCCCTGAGTTGGAAGAGGCGAGCAAGAATAACAAATAATTGTCAAAAAATCCCCTGCACAACAGGGGATTTTTGTTCAAAGGATACTACTTCTTTCGAGACTTTTTCGGTGCGGTCTTCTTTTTCGGTGCGGCTTTTCTTTTCGCTATCGGTCTATACTTCAACGCCGCATGCGCCGCGGCAAGACGCGCGATTGGCACGCGGAACGGGGAGCACGACACATAGTTATTGCCGATGATGTGACACCACTCGATGGAACTCGGGTCGCCGCCGTGCTCGCCGCAAATGCCGACTTCGAGACCCGGGCGGGTCTTGCGCCCCTCGGCGATCGCCCAGTCCATGAGTTTGCCCACGCCGCCGCGATCCAAGGTCTGGAACGGATTCTTTTCGAGGATGCCCTGTTCCTGATACGTGATGAGGAAGTTGCGCTCGGCATCGTCGCGGGAGTAGCCGTAGGTCATTTGCGTCAGGTCGTTTGTGCCGAACGAGAAAAATTCGGCATGTGTGGCCACCTCCGCCGCGGTGACCGCCGCGCGCGGGATTTCGATCATCGTCCCGAATTTATATTCGAACTTGATCTTCTTTTCATTCATCACTGCTTTGGCGATACGCTCGAGGCGGGGTTGAATCCATTCCAGTTCCTTCACCGTGCCCGTCAGCGGGATCATCACCTCAGGCTTGACTTTGACGCCGCGCTTCGTGCAGTCCGCCGCGGCTTCGAAGATGGCGCGCACCTGCATCTCCACGATCTCCGGCATAGAAATGCTGAGGCGGACGCCGCGCAGACCCATCATCGGGTTCGATTCGTGCAGTCGTTTGATCGCGTCCAGCAGGTTTTCTTTTTCCTGCAATCCTGCTGTCTCGTTCTTCACGCGCATCGTGATGACTTCTTCGAGCAGTTTTTCCTCGTCGGGCATGAACTCATGGAGCGGCGGGTCGATCAAACGGATGATGACCGGGTAGCCGTCCATCGCTTCAAAGAGACCGTCGAAGTCCTTGCGCTGGTAGGGGAGCAGTTTATTTAGGGCAGAGGTGCGTCCTTCACTTGATTCCGAGAGGATCATATCCTGCACGATGGGCAGGCGCTCCGGCTCGAAGAACATGTGCTCCGTGCGGCACAGACCGATGCCGACCGCGCCGTAGGCGCGGGCGCGTTGCGCATCCTTCGGATAATCGGCATTCGCCCACACTTGCAAGCCGCGCGTGGGGTAGCCCTCGGCTTTTGCTTCGCGAACGCCTTTATTTGCTGAGATGTCATCCGCCCACTTGAGCAGGGTGAGCAGTTCCGTTTGTTCCTCCAACGATGGCGAGGAAGTTGGAATCTTCCCGACGAACACTTTGCCCGTGGTCCCATCCACCGAGATCCAATCGCCTTCGTGGATGACCGTCTCGCCGACCGTCATCTTGCGGGCTTCCATATCGATCTTGATCGCCGATGCACCGACCACGCACGGGATGCCGAACTGCCGCGCCACAACCGCCGCATGCGACGTGGCTCCGCCCTCGCTGGTGAGCACACCCTTCGAGGCGATCATGCCGTGGACGTCATCCGGCTTGGTGAACGGACGCACCATGATCGTATCCTGCTTGCTTTCCTTCGCCATCTTCTCCGCGGTATCCGCATCGAAATAGACCTGTCCAACTGCCGCGCCGGGGGAAGCGTTCACGCCCTTTGCAAAGAATGCGCCGGTCTTTTCGGCGTTATCCATGGCGTCGTGATCGAACTGCGGGTGCAGGAGCGAATCCACGTTGTCCGGCGTGACGCGCTGGACGGCTTCCTCGCGCGTGATCAACCCCTCCTTTGCCATGTCCACCGCGATCTTCACAGCCGACTTGGCGGTACGTTTGCCGTTGCGTGTCTGGAGCATCCACAGCCTGCCGCGTTCGATGGTGAACTCGACATCCTGCATGTCCTTGTAATGCTTTTCGAGTCGGGCGGTAATGTCCATGAACTGCTTGTAGGCTTTCGGCAGGTTGTTCTTCAAATTTTCGATGGGGTCCGCGTTGCGGATGCCCGCCACCACGTCCTCGCCCTGCGCATTGAGCAGGTATTCGCCCATCATCTTTTTCTCGCCCGTGGACGGGTTGCGCGTGAACGCCACACCCGTGCCCGAGTCCTCGCCCATGTTGCCGAAGACCATCGTTACGATGTTGACCGCCGTGCCGAGATCGTCGGAGATGTTCGTGGCGCGGCGATAGTCGATGGCGCGTTTGCCCATCCACGATTCGAACACAGCTTTCGTGGCGAACTCCAACTGCTTGTACACGTCCTGCGGGAACTCGAACCCGACCTGCCGTTTGAACACCACTTTGAAGACCGAGACCAGTTCCTTCCAATCCTCGGCGGTCATTTCCGTGTCCACCTTGTATCCGCGTTTCGCCTTGTGTTCCGCCAGCGGATGCTCGAAATGCTCATCATCGAGATTGAACACGGTCGCGCCGAACATCTCGATCAGGCGGCGGTACGAGTCCCAGGCAAAGCGAGAGTTATTCGTCAGTTTCGACAACCCTTCCACCACCTCGTCATTCAAGCCGATATTGAGGATCGTGTTCATCATACCGGGCATCGAAAACTTCGCCCCAGACCGGCATGAGACCAATAACGGATTCTTCGGGTCGCCAAATTTTTTCCCGGCGCGTTTCTCGGTCACCTTCATCGCGGCGAGCGCCTGCGACCAAAGTCCGGAGGGGAAACTGCCGGTTTTGCGGAACCAGTTGCAGGCTTCGGTCGTGATCGTGAATCCCGGCGGCACCGGCACGCCGGCGCGCGTCATATCGAACAGACCGGCGCCTTTTCCGCCAAGCAGGGCGCGCACAGCCTCCCATGAGCCTGCATATTTTTCCGCTTTTGATACTTCGTCGAATAGATAAACCCAGGTTTTCATACCTTCCTCCAAAATTTACTGAAATCGAACGAAGTTTACCACGAACAAATCGCGCCGAAAGTAACGCCGTACGCCGCCCTTTGACACATTCAACTGATAAGCCGTTGCAAAGTGCCAATCCTGACAATCTTCGTTATAATGGGGGCTGATTGGACAACCCATGCCTACAAAAATCCTTGTCATAGACGACGATGTCGCTGTCACCGACCTGCTCACGCTTTTGCTTCGTTCGCAGGGGTTCGATGTCAATGCCACCAATAACAGCACCGACGGCTTGAACGCCATCCGTGAAAATCAACCCGACCTGGTTGTGTTGGATCTGATGATGCCTGAAATGGACGGTTGGGAGGTCTGCAAATCGGTCCGCGCATTCAGCCAGGTACCGATCATCATCCTTTCCGCGTTGAACGACCCCTCGATGATCGCCAGCGTGCTCGATGCCGGCGCCGACGATTACCTCACCAAACCGACTCCCAGTCGCGTGCTCGTGGCGCACATCAACCGCCTGATCAAACGCAATGGGAACGGCAACCACCACAACCCTGCCTTCGACGAATCATTCCCCAAGCCTGTGACCGCCTCGTAGGACGAAACCCCGCTTCGCTTCCCCGAGTGAAATTGATTCAACAACCAAACATCCCCACCACCTCGGCGGGGATGTTTTTGGAGTCAGCCCGCTTCTTGCTGGCGATGGGTCGGGAGCAATCTCCAGAACCCCATAATTTACTTCAAGCCCTCCAACGCCTCAGCCGTTTCCTTCACCGCCTCCATCATCGGCAGGTGGCCAACGCCCGGCAACTCGACAAGATGCGCGTGCGGCACCAGGGATTTTGCCTCCCGTGCCCTTTCCACCGGGATCAACGAATCCTTCTCGCCGTGGATGATGACCACCGGGTATTTGACCGTTGCCAGCAGGGAGGTGGTATCCATGCGTTCCGCCATCGCCCTGAGCGCGCCGATGAACGCGCCCGGCTGTTGCCTTTCCATGATTTCCTTCGCTGATTCTTGCAGGCTTTCATCCGTGGTGAATTTTGGCTTCATCGTGTTCACCACACCGCCAATGCCGTTCTCCGCCACCTCCGCCGCAGACTTATATCGTCCCTCTTTTCGGTCCGGTGGGTCGGCGAGCGTCTGCGTGGAGACCAACCCCAGCCCGCGGACGCGTTCCGGGTAAAGTTTGGCGAACGCCAGCGCAACGTAGCCTCCCATCGAATGACCGGCGATCGCGGCTTGTTGAATGCCGAGATGATCGAGCAAGCCGGCGATGTCTGAGGCGAACGCATCCAACGTGTGCGGTTCGTCCACGGTGGTTGATTCCCCAAACCCGCGCAGGTCAGGCATGATCAAGTCGAACGTCCCTTCGAGCATCGGCGCGACGAAATCCCACGTGTGATGGTCGAGGGGAAAGCCGTGCAAAAGCACAAGCGGAGTCCCCTGTCCGCGCCGTTCGTAGGCGAGTTCAATTCCATTGATTTTTAGTTTTCCCATTTCTTCCTTCTTTCTATTTTCCGTCATTGCGAGGAGGAGCGAAGCGACGACGAAGCAATCTCCGTCAGAGGGTTGGAGATTGCTTCGCCACTTCGCGGCTCGCAATGACGGGTACGGGTCATTTCCAATTCACCGCCACCTTCAATTTGCTCCCCAACTTCGAATAATAATTCACGTAACCATGATCCCGCCCGAATTCGTACACGCGCCGCGTGATGTCCACGTCCGCTTTGCAATATTCTGCCACCTTGTCCAACTCGCCATCCCGAAACCACTGCACGGACTGCACACCATCGGCAGTCTTTGTCGCGCCGAGGGATGCCTTGGCGAGCGAATCCAGACTCAAGCGAAAGCCCAATGTTTTGAAAATATCCTGCAACATGTCTGTCGAGCGGATGGAGCGAAAATTTTCACCGGGCGCGTACGGCTTGAGCACTTCGTAATCGAAGCTGATGATGTTGAACCCGATCACGCGGTCGGCGGATTTCAACTCGGCGATCAACGCCGCCGCGTCTTTTTCCCAGTACACCGCAAAATCGTTCCGCGCGGTGGACCACGTCACGCCGCAGGCGAGAAGCAACTTCGACGGCTCGCGCCCGCCGACTTCCTCAAATAGTTTCTGGGTCTCAAGATCAAAATACACAATGTTCATAGTTTTTTCATTTCTTCCCGTGCGAAATCGAAAGCCTGTTCCCGCGTGGTTATTTCACCCACCGCCTGACCCTCGCGGATTGCTTCGAGCAGTTGCCCGATGATGCGCCCCGATTCCAGGTTGAGCTCCTTCATCAGTTCGTGCCCGTCGAGCAGGCGCGGCGGCGCGACGGTCTCTTCGCGTTTCTCCCAAAAATTTTCAAGAAGGATTTCGGCAATATCCAACGCGGCTTTCCAGTTTTCTTTTGTCTGGGTGTGATCGCGTGTACCGCGCAGGTCGGCAAGCCCAAGCAGGACGAGGTCAACGCCCGCCTCGCCCGCATCGCGGAAGAAGCGGTAAATGGATTTGCGGGTCGGCGCCTGTTGTTTGGCTTCCCACTGGCTGGTGAAAAAGTGGAAGCGCATGTGGTTGAAAATGATCTTTTTGCCGCGCTGGATTTCATCGTTGCTCAGGTTGAAGGCGTGCCCGCGCTTCGATGCGACCTGCGCGCCTTTCACATCGTGGTCAAAAAAGCGGATGCGCCCCGATTCGTCCACAGACTTGGTGGCTGGTTTCTCGACATCGTGGTACAAAGCCGCGAAGAACAGCACGGCGCGGACGGAGCGATCCGTGTTGAGCGACTCGGCAAAGTGCGCGGTAAATTTGTCGCGGTATTTGCTGATTCTGGTGAGGAGCATTTCAAGAAACGGGTCGCCAAGCCCCGATTGTGTTTCAAGCGCGGCGAGGATTTTCTCAAGATGCGCGAGGACTTTCAGCGTGTGCTCCCATACATTGTAGATGTGCGGCAGGGACTGTTCCACGCCTTTCATGGCGGTCAGTTCAGGCAGGATGTGCGGAAAGACCCCAAGCATTTCCAGTGCGCGGACCGAGTCGGCGGGGCGGATACCTTCGAGGATTTTGAATAATTCATCGCGCTGGCGTTCCGCGGATACGTTGGGGAGCAGGTGTGCCGCATCTTTCATCGCTTTGCGCGTGTCGAGGTCGATTTTGAAATCGAATGCCGCGGCTTGGCGGACAGCGCGCAATATCCGAATCGGGTCGTCGGTGAAGGAGGAGGGCGAGCAGGCGCGGATGAGTTTTGCCTGCAAGTCCGAAGCGCCATCGAGCGGGTCGAGGATGGTGCGGGTTTTCAGGTCGTAGGCGATGGCGTTGATGGTGAAATCGCGGGCGCGCAAGTCATCATCAAGATTTGTACCGCTACGATAGGTAGCGAAGTCGAGATAGGTGCGCGAGTTGTCGGGCTCGATCACGATGACGCGCCCGGTGTCGCGTTCTTCGTCGAGGATCATGAAGTCCGCGTCGAGCGCGCGGGCAACGCGTCGGGCGGAGGCGATGCCGCCTACGGGCAAAGCAAAATCAAGGTCGTGCGAGAGGCGGTTGAGGAGCATGTCCCGCACAGCGCCGCCGACGAGATAAATTTCCTGACCCGGCAACGCGTCTCGTACTTTATCCAAAAGAGGGGAAGTTGAAAAATCGAGCGGCATGAAAATGATCTCGGGCTTTTCTTTGTGACGACTGGTCTGCGCGGCGTGGAGCGCTTGCTCGGGCGTGCCCCCTTGTGCGACGATCCTTCCGCGGATGCGGGCAACCCAACGACCGGCAAATGCAGTGCGGGATTCGTCTGCCATAAATCGCCAATCGTCAATCGGAAGGCGGTTTGTATTTGTTCAGGTCAACGACGCCGACGAACGGCAGGTTGCGATAGAACTCGTCGAGGTCGAGCCCGTAGCCGAAGACAAATTTGTTGGGTATGCTGAACCCGCGATAGTGAATCGGCACGACGGCTTCGCGGCGTTCGGGTTTATCGAGCAATGCGCAGACTTTGAGCGTGCGCGGCGAGCGGATGGTGAGCAGTTCGAGCACGGAGGCGATGGTGTTGCCGCTGTCCACAATGTCCTCGACGAGCAGGACGTCTTTGTCGCGGATGTCCATTTGCAAATCCATCGTCACGCGCACCGCGCCCGTGGACTCGCGCTTGCCCGCGCCGTACGAGGAGACTGCCATGAAGTCCATCATGTGCGGGGCAGTGATGTTGCGGCTGAGGTCAACGAGAAACGGCACCGCGCCGCGCA
>CAZGSB010000052.1:10549-22302 GCA_964528275.1 uncultured Anaerolinea sp.
TGCGGGGCAGTGATGTTGCGGCTGAGGTCAACGAGAAACGGCACCGCGCCGCGCAGGATGCACACGAGAAGAAGATTGCCGTCGGGGTAGTCCATGCTCACTTCCGCGCCAAGTTCGGCGATGCGCGTTTGGAGGGATTTTTCGTTAACGAGGACTTCAGCGAGGATGTCGGTGTAGGGTTGCATAATTTATTGCAAAATTACTTATTTGACGACTGGTCAGAACCAGCATAATATTTAATTAAACCACATCGCTCACAACGATAAGCAGTAAGGTAATATCGTTTCTTCCTTTTTAATTTCAGATGACCAAAAAAGTTTGTTTCATAGGAACCTTGTACCCAAAACGACCGAAATGTTGAGCCGTATGTATATTCAGGGATAAAGCCTTTTTCTAAAGAGCCGCCGCATTCATTGCAAACGAGATTTCTTGTCATGGATTTGGTCCTTTATCGCGGCACTTCGTGATGGACTCGACACCGCGCCTCGTACAACTCCGCCGCGCCGACGATGACCACCGGGTCGTTGTACTTTGCCGGCTTGCCGTTGACCAGTCTCTGCGTGCGCGAGGCTTCGTCGCCGCACACCATGCAAATGGCGTGGAGTTTGTCCACTGATTCGGCGATGGACATCAAAACGGGCATGGGACCGAACGGCTCGCCGCGGAAGTCGGTGTCCAAGCCGGCGGCGATGACGCGGATTCCGCGTGACGCCAGTTCGCGCGATACCGGCACGATTTCAGGGTCGAAGAATTGCGCCTCGTCGATACCGACGACGGTGGTGTCTGAATCCAGCTTGCTGTGTATCTCGGTCGCTTTTTGGATGGGGATGGCGTCGAAATCGGACCCGGCGTGCGAGGTCACTTTTTCCACCGCGTAACGAATGTCAATGGCGGGTTTGAACACCTGCACTTTCTGTTTGGCGATCGTCGCGCGCACGAGGCGGCGGATCAACTCGTCTGTCTTGCCGCTGAACATCGAACCGCAGACAACTTCAATGGAACCGTGTGTGTGACGCATTTTTCCTCTCCGTCATTGTGGGTCTTCGAGAAGCAATCCCCATCACTGTGTTGGAGATGGCGTTGGGCGAAGAGCATCGCCCTCGCAATGACGTATGAAATTATAATAAAACAGGCAGACGTTTTCGCATCTGCCTGTAAGTTTACCTGAGATTAATTAATCCGCAAGTCTATCGAATTTATTACGCCGCTTCCGGGAGTTCGTAGCCGAGCGAGCGCAGTTTCTTCTTTGCGGCGGTGAGCGACGCCTGGCCAAACCCTTCCACGGCGAGTATGGCTTCGTTGCCTTTGCCCAACGTCTCGAGGAACTGCCCGACGTTTGTAATGCCTGCCGCCTTGAGCGCACCCGTTGCACGGGTGGAAAGACCGAGGTCTTCTATCAGACGCTCGGGCGAGCCTTTCAACTCTTCCTTGACCTTCTGCTGTTCGACATAATTCTGTCGGATCGACAACTTCTTGTAGAAGCGGTCCACCTGACCTTCGATGTCGAGCAGGCGCGAAGCCTCGCCGGTGAAGAACGGATGGCATTCGGCGCAGATGTCCACGCGGAATTCCTTCTTGGTCGAACCTGTCGTCCAGGTGCGTCCGCACGAGGCGCAGGTCACCTTGGCGTCGACGTAATAGGTAGGATGAATATCCGGCTTCATTTACGCCTCCGCCTGCGGGACGATGTTCACGCGCTTGTCGCCGTGGAACACATCGAACATCACCACGCCGTCGGCAATGGCGAACAACGTATCGTCCTTGCCGACGCGCACGTTCAAGCCCGGTTTGATCTTCGTTCCGCGCTGGCGGACAAGGATGTTGCCCGAAAGCACGAACTGACCGGCGTATCGTTTTACGCCCAAGCGCTGGGCGTTTGAATCGCGTCCGTTGCGGGTAGACCCGCCGCCTGTTTTATGTGCCATGATTACCTCTTACTTCTTTTTCGTGTCCGATTTTTTGGAGGACGACTTGCTCGCGGTTGACTTCTTCGCAGGAGCCTTCTTTGTGGACGCCTTTGCCGCATCTTTCTCAGTTTTGGCTGGCTTCTCTGCTTTCGGCTTTTTCTCAGCCTCAACAGCCTCCACCTCAGCCTTTTTCTCGACCCGCGGCTCCTCCACCTGGCGTTTTTCGCCGGGCTTGCCGATGAAATCCACCATCAACATGGTGTAATGCTGGCGGTGACCGCCGCGCACACGGATGCGTTTCTTCGGGCGGTACTTGAAGCGATCGATCTTCGGACCACGCGTGTGATCCATGACCGTCACCTTGACGTTGATTCCGCTGAGGGTGGGGGTTCCGACGATGACCTCGTCGCCGTCTGCCATGAGCAGAACACGGTCGAGATCGAATTTTTTACCCGCTTCCACGGGAAGGCGATCCACTTCGAGGGCGCGCCCTTCGACGGCACGGTACTGCTTGCCGCCGCTTTCGACGATTGCAAATCTCATTTTTTCTCCAGTCATCACTTCGCCGCGTGCCTGCGGAGTTCATGCACTCGTCGCCTGCGAACGGGGAAGCTGGGTTGATTCAACCAACTGCCCCAGCGATTCCTACTGCTGAGGCAGAAGCGGGCAGATTATACATGCGCCCCGAGGATGTGTCAACGGGCGGATGTTCCGTCATTGCGAGGAGCGTTCTTGCTCTTCGCGACGAAGCAATCTCCGCCACAAAATAGGGGATTGCTTCGTCAGCCCTTCGGGCTTTCTCGCAATGACGAACGATGATTACTTCCCCGGCAGGATCGAGCTCAACGACTTCGATAAAATTTGCAATTGCCCGGCGTGTCCCTTGATCTTGTTCACGTCGCCGGTCTTCAACCCCGACTGCACGTCGGTGATGGTCTTCGAGGTCGAGACGTTGCTGTCGATGATCTTTTGCGTGATGCTCTCAAGGTTGATGAGCAATTGCAATATATTTTTCGGGATGATCGGCAGTCCCTTGGCGATCGGGAGCAAGCCGTCGAGGATGTTGTTGGCGATGCCGGCGTATTTCACGGTCAGCCCGTGCAACGAGCCGATGGAAGTCGTAAGTTCGAGCGCGATCTCCTGAACCGTGTCAATCATTGTCTTGTGCTCCTGGATCATCTTTTCGATCTCGTTGAGCGAACCGGTCAGTTTGTCTGAAAATTTCACGTACGAGGCAGGTTTGGCAATGGCGGGTTTGACAGCGGGGCGGATGGGGGTGGGCATGAGATTACTCCTTGTGAATAAAATTTCGACAACTATACTTTAGATTGTGCGCCGTTTCAATACATTGACAAACCTCTTTGACTACTGTACCCTCGTTTCATGCCCTCCTACAACTTGATTCAACAGCGGATCATTGACTCGCCCCTCGACTCGAAACTCTTCGTCAGCGGTCCTGCCGGCGCGGGGAAGACCACCGCCGCCGTCGAGCGGATGCGTCACCTGCTCGCGCAAGGCGTCCCCGGCGAATCCATTTTGATGCTCACTCCCCAGCGGAGTCTGCAAGAACCATATCTCGAAATCCTGCTCAGCCCCGAGCGGATCGCCGGCGGCGAAGTGACCCCCGCCACGGTCGGTGGTCTCGCGCGGCGCATGTGCGACCTGTTCTGGCCCCTCGTCGGAGAAGCGGCGGGGTTTGCCCGCCCGGACCAGCCGCCTGTGTTCCTCACGCTTGAGACCGCGCAATATTACATGGCGCATATCGTCCGCCCGTTGCTGGACGCTGGATATTTTGAATCGGTGACGATCGACCGCAACCGTTTGTACTCGCAGATCATCGACAACCTCAACAAAGCCGCGGTGATCGGCTTCCCGCACACCGAGATCGGCTCACGCCTCGACGCGTCCTACTTTGGCGACCCCGCCCAACGCCGCGTCTATCAAGACGCTCAGGATTGCGCGAACCGCTTCCGGCTGTATTGTCTCGAACACAACCTGCTGGATTTTTCACTGCAACTTGAAACCTTCACAAATATCCTCTGGCGACAGGACATCGTGCGCGATTACCTGACCCGTACGTACCGTCACGTGATCTACGACAACGCGGAGGAGGACATGCCCCGCGCGCATGATATTCTTCGCGAATGGATCCCGGATTTTCAGTCCGCACTACTGATCTACGACGAAGGTGCGGGTTTCCGTCAATTTTTAGGCGCGGATACCGAAACGGGCTGGGCATTGCGCGAACTGTGCGATGAGCACATCCAGTTACAGGAAAGTTTTGTGATGTCGGAAAAGGTCGCGGATTTGAGCAATGGGCTGGTGGAGGCGATTGTTCCGGGTCAAAAGTCACAGGTTGAAGGTCAAAGGTCGAATGGCGAAGTACTTTCCATTATCCAATCGCGCTTCTACCCTGAGCTGCTTGACTCTGTGGTAAATGAAACCGTATCTCTCATATCTAATTCTCTAATCTTCCCTTCCGAAATCGTCATCCTCGCTCCCTACCTCACCGAAGCGCTTCGCTTTTCGATCACCCAGCGCCTCGAAGCCGCGGGGATTCCATGGCGAACACACCGCCCATCGCGCTCCTTGCACGACGAACCTGCCTCGCGGGCGTTGATCACGCTTGCCGCGCTGGCGCATCCGCATTGGAACAGCCACCCGCCGAAATTCGACGTGGCGTACGCGCTGATGCAATCCATTGACGGGCTTGACCTCATCCGCGCTCAGTTGCTCACCGACATTGTTTATCGTCAACGCGACCTTCAACTTTCAACCTTCGACCAAATCAAACCCGATGTGCAGGAACGCATTACGTTTTCAGTGGGCAATCGCTATTCGATGCTTCGAAATTGGATCGACGAATATCGCGCATCGAATCTCCTGCCCTTCGATCACTTCCTGCGGAAATTTTTTGGCGAGGTGTTGTCGCAGGCAGGATTCGGGCTCCATCGCAACCTCGACTCGGTCCGTGTGGCGGCGAGTTTGGTCGAGTCGGTGAAAAAATTCCGTCTTGCGATGGAGCCGTCGAATGTCGGCAAGGATACGCCTGCTTTTGATTTCGGCAAAGAATACGTAGCGATGTTGAACGAGGGCGTGATCGCTGCATCGTATCTCGAAGGCTGGCAGAACGAAGATAAAGATGCGGTTCTTGTCGCGCCGGCGCACACCTTCCTGATGATGAACCGCCCCGCCGCGATTCAATTCTGGCTCGACCCCGGCTCCAGCGGATGGTACGAGCGCTTGTCCCAGCCGCTCACGCATCCGCATGTGTTGAGTCGAGGCTGGCAATCGGGCCGCCAGTGGACCGATGCGGACGATGTCCAATACAGCAAGGAAGCCATGGCGCGATTGGTATCGGGTTTGCTTCGTCGATGCCGCGAACGCGTCTATCTGGGAATCGCCGAACTCGGCGAAAGCGGGTTCGAAGGGCGCGGTGAGTTGTTGCGCGCATTTCAAAAGGTTTTGACATGAAAAAATTATTGCTTGTATTTCTTCCGTTGACAGTGCTGGCTTGCCTCGCGGCTTCGACTCCGACTGCCGTTCCCGCACCCGCCTCCACCTCGACGAGTGAAACTGTCCCGCCCACCCTCGCGCCGACTCAACCTTCGACAGGGGGACCGACCATCGCGAATTGCCCGATGTTCCCCGCAAATAATTTCTGGAACGCGCGCGTGGACTCGCTTCCCGTCCACCCTCAATCAGATGCGTGGATTGACAACATCGGCGCGGACGAAGGCTTCCACATGGATTTCGGCTCGGGCGAGTGGGATGGAGGTCCGATCGGGATTCCGTTCAATGTGGTGGCTGGATCAACCGTCCCGAAGTATGACGCGGAGTTTTATTATCCCGATGAATCCGATGCGGGACCGTATCCCATCCCAGAAAATCCACTGCGCGAGTGGGGGAGCGATCATCACATTCTTGTCGTGGATACGGAGACCTGCACTTTATATGAAATTTTCGACGCGAGTTTTGATAATGGGCAGTGGTTCGGCGGAGGCGGCGCAATATTTGATCTACATTCAAATGCGCTCCGCCCCGATACATGGACTTCAGCCGATGCGGCTGGCTTGCCGATTTTGCCGGGACTTGTCCGCTATGATGAGATCGAGGCTGGCGAGATCAAACATGCATTGCGGTTTACGGTTGAAGAAACCGCGGGCTATGTTTGGCCCGGCAGGCACCTAACCGCTGACCCCGACGATTCAATTCCTCCGCTGGGCGCGCGCTTCCGCCTGAAAGCGGATTACGATATTTCAGGTTTCCCGCCTGAGATGCAAGTGTTATTGCAGGCATTCAAAACGTATGGAATTGTTCTGGCAGACAACGGCTCGAACTGGTACGTGAGCGGCGCGCCTGACGAACGTTGGGACAATGACATGCTGCATTTGCTCGATGTGCTGACGGGAAATGATTTTGAGGCGGTGGATACTTCGGTGTTGATTGTGGATGTAGATTCGGGAGAGGCTCGCCCGTGATATTGTTTTGCATAGGCAATGCCCGCATAGATAGAGTGCTGTGCGAAATATGGGTGTTTTGATTGCCATACCCGCACGGGGTTAAACCCCCGTGCTATACCTACGAAGACGGCTAAAGCCGCCTTAGGAAATCACATGCCTTATTGGAAACTCTACTACCACTTTATTTGGGGTACAAAGAATCGTCTGCCCTTGATTGACCCGATTCTTGAGCCTGAACTCTATCGCGCCATCGCGGCAAAGGCACAAGAGATGGGCGGGTTTGTGCATGGAATAGGCGGTATCGAAGACCATGTTCATCTTGGAGTTTCCATTCCGCCCAAACTTGCGCCTGCGAAATTTATCGGCGATGTGAAAGGGAATAGTTCGCATTACGTCAACCATGTCATTAAACCTGATTATGAATTCTATTGGCAGGATGAATATGGCGTGTTATCTTTTGGAGAAAAGAATCTCGCTTCGGTGCTACGATACATTCACAACCAGAAACAGCACCACGCAGACGGGACGTTGATCGCCTCGATGGAGAGGATGGATGAGGCGTAGTGCGTAGGCATGGTTGGTTGCTGGGCATTGCCCGCCGTGGGATGAACCCCACGGCTATCCCTACGAAGGCGGCTCAAGCCGCCTAGTCCGCTTTAGCGGGCTTTGTACGAATAGCACGGTGGTTTATCACCGTGCGGGTTGTTGGGATTTTTGAGGAGACAATATGCTCAAAACTCGGTCAGAAAGTAAAAGCGTGTGGCGATTTTTGTGGCGTTCCGAGGATGTTCGAAGGAGGATCCTGATTACCCTGGGGTTGATCGTTCTCTATCGGGCATTATTGACTATTCCTTTGCCCGGCATCACCACCTCACCGGAGGAGATTCGGAATCACCTGACGCCCGGCAGCGGGTTGTTTACGATGGTGGAGTTTATCAGCATGCTTTCGGGGAGTTCCCTGCTCACCGTCTCTGTGCTGGCGTTGGGATTGCTCCCCTTCAACCTTGCCAACCTGTTGTTGCAATTCTCGATCCCGTTGATCCCGCGTTTTCAACGGAGGCTGCAAGAGGATCCGCGGGAGGGTCGCCTCTGGCTGGAAAAATGGAGTTACTATTTAACCATCCCTGCCGCGATCTTCGAAGCATTCCTGTTCTTGTTCCTGATCTCCCCCAATTGCGAAGGAAGGTTTTTCCTGCTTGAAGGTGGAGCCGGGCATCCGGATATTTTGTTTAGCATTACGACCGTCATTCTGCTGGTTGTCGGGTCGTTTTTTGCCATCTGGATGGCGAGCTTGATCAGCGAATTCGGCATCCGTGGGCAGGGGAACGCAATTCTTATCGCCAGCGGCATTATTGGGCAAATGTCGAATGAATTTGTGCGCTTGTTGAGAATCCAACTCGAAACAACGTCAACCGTCGAAGGCGCAGGGTTGGTCATGCCACTGCCCGGGCGTATTCTGGAACTGCTGTTCACGGAAGCGGTGATGGAAAGGCTGGTTTGGTATGCGCTCCTCTTCGTACTTTGCATCGTTGCCGTCGTCTATTTGCAACAAGGCAGGCGGAATGTGCCGGTGGAGTTCCCGGGTAGTTATAATTACCGGCGATTGCTCGGTTCACGATCGATCAGAATGCCCAGACCCACGCTGCCTTTGATGCTCACGATCGGGACGGATGGGTTGGTTGCCAGCCAATTGCTGGTGATGCTCTCCACTTTTTACGCGCCTCTGATGACCTGTTCGGGGTTGCCGTTGGTGAATTCGGCGGCGAACTGGATCATCGGTGTTTTCGGCGTTGACAATCCTCTGTTCGGTCCGATAGCCTTCCTCAGCGTCTTTGGTTTTACCTACTTTTATGCCGACCTTGCCTTTCAGAGCCAGAATTACGGAGATAACCTTCGCAGGAATCACGGAGTGATACCCGGGGTAAACGGCAGCGCCGCCACCCAGGCGTATTTGACTCGAATCAACCGGAGGATTACGTTTCTTCCCGCGCTGATGCTGGGTTTTCTTGCCATTGCCCCCTGGATGTTCGAGCTGGGTTTTGGCGTCAAATTATCGCTGTTGGAAGGCGAGAAAATCCTGATCATTGTTGGCGTGATCCGCGATATATTTATGAATCTCGACGCAGAATTGACCTTGCGCGGATATGACGAAAGATTGCTGATCAGATGATTTTGAGGTTCGCTCGATGAGTTTTACCGTCGCATAACCAGGGCAACTTTAATTCTCGTCCCTCCTGGCAGGAAATCCTAAACCCCTTGAAAAGGATTCTGGGCAATTGACATCGTTGGGAGGAGGTGATCCCCATGCAGGATATCGTGATGTGCGGCATTATGCCCTGAAACGGTACGACGTGCTATGGATGGCAATTTAGAATCATAAGTATGTTTAGTGTTATTTTTCAGGAAGGAGACTGCAATGTCGAATCTTTCAAATAACTTATCCGAGGGAATTAAGGAATTTTTAGGAATTAACGAGGATACTACCAAGGAAATCAAAGATTGGTTGAGCAAACATGACAATTTTAGAAATCGCCTTATTCTATCTTTCTTAGTTATTTCAGCATCCTTCATCCTTTTAACAAAAATACCCAATATAAGCTTCGGTGATTTTGTTTTGAATTTTAGTACGGAAATTCTTGGAACCGTTATAACGATATTTCTTATTGAATGGTTTCTGAACGAAAGAGAGAAAAAGAAGAAACTTATTATTCGGTTTATTTTGGAAAAGGATTTCGAATCAATAAAATACTCCCTAGATGATTATTTGCATGCTGTTTTACCTCAAATACTCCTAGCAGAAGATGAAGACCTTAGAGATAAAGCAAAAGATTTTCTATTATCACTTAAACCTAATAAGCGTAGTTATGCAAATATCCAGGAAACAGTTGAAAGCCTGTGGATGCCATTTCTTGTTGAATATTTATCCAAAAATGATAGACGATTGGATAAAGAGAGTCTTAAAAATCTTTCCGATGCCGCCACAAAGCTTTTATCACTATGTGAACGGAAGATGAATTTATACGGAGCTATCTATTTGGAAGATACATTCCTAAGGCTTTTCTCAATATTGCAATCAGCAAAGTCCCTCTTGGCAACTATAAGAAGCTATGAAACCCAAACCGTCTCGTTAGAAGAAACGAGACATCTCTTATTTGACGCAATCCCTGACGAAGAATTCAAAAAAATTAAACATGAATCGACAAAGGAATTGCATGATTCGATATGCAACGCATTAGCTGATAGCTTAATAGACTTGGTTAAACTGTGGAATTACATGGAAAAAATTCAAGCGGAGGAAGGGAAGGTTGACGAGAAACTCATAGAGTTTTGGCGGCAAACTAGCGTTTTCAAGTAGTGTTGCAATTCCTATCACAAAATTACCATGACACTTCCCTTCACCCCTCGACCCTCCCAAGAAAACATCCTCCGCTACAGCGGCGGGCGGCTGGGTATTGCCCGCCGTGGGATGAACCCCACGGCTACAATTACAAAGGCGGCTCAAGCCGCCTAATCCGCTTTAGCGGGTTTTGTAAAAATAGCACGGCGGTTTTACGTGTACCCGCGAGGGTATCGCCGTGCGGGTTCGCAAGGTAGAATCAATTTATCGAAACAGAAAACGCCAAAACTTGACTCCTGACACCTCCACACATGACACTCCCTTTTACCCCTCGACCCTCCCAACAAAATATCCTCCGTTACACGGGCGGACGCCTCGGCATTGCCGCGGTGCCCGGCGCGGGGAAGACGCACATCCTCTCCGCGTTGGCGGCGCAGATCATTCAGAGCGGTGCGCTCGGTGACGATCAGGAAGTGCTCATCGTCACGCTCGTCAACTCGGCGGTGGATAATTTCGAAGCGCGCATCAAACGCTTCTTCGATAACCCACTCCAGGCGTTGTACAAATATCGCGTCCGCACACTGCATGGGCTGGCGCATGACATTGTTCGTGAGAAGCCTGCGCGTGTGGGGCTTGAGGAGCGTTTCAGCATCATCGACGAGCGTGAGGCGGGTTTCATACGCCGCGAGTCGGTCAATGCGTGGCTGGCGAATCATTCATTGGATGAATATCTCGACCCTGCCCTCGACCAGTCCAAAATGGATTGGGTCAAGCGTGACCAACTTCCCAATTTGTTGGACTCCCTCGCTTTAGCCTTTATCCGTTCATCCAAAGATCGCCTCTTGACTCCTGAAAGCCTGCGAGCCAAACTGGATGCTTCTCCTGCGCCTTTGCCTCTCGCCGAACTCGGCTACAGCATCTACGCGGACTATCAGCGCGCCCTCGCCTATCGTGGCGCCGTAGACTTTGACGACCTCATCCGTTTGGCATTGACCCTCCTCGAAAGCGACGAAGAGTTTTTGGAACGCTTGCGCTATCGCTATCCGTTTATTTTGGAAGATGAGGCGCAAGATTCGAGTATGACACAAGAAAGAATTTTGTCTTTGCTTAGCGGTGGGCGGGGGGACCCCGCCCCTACGAGCGGTGGAGGAAACTGGGTTAGAGTAGGTGACCCGAACCAGGCTATCTTTGAAACATTCACTACAGCGTCGCCAGAACTCTTGCGTGCCTTTATACAAAATAATCCAAGTGTAGATATGCCCGAGTCGGGACGCTCACAACCATCCATTCTCGCCCTGGCGAATCATTTGATCGATTGGGTGATGACATCACATCCAGACCCGAATGTGCGGACGGCGTTATCTGTGCCGCACATCGTGCCGGTGCCGGAAGATGATCCGCAGCAGAATCCGCCTGATAACCCTGAGGGGGTCAAGTTCATCAGTAAGAGATATACGCCTGATGAAGAAATGGAAGCAGTGGTGAAGTCCATTAAGGGATATGTCGATTCGATATGGGATTTCCCTGACGAAGAAAAGCCGACCATCGCGGTGCTTGTCCCGCGCAATGCCCGCGGAGTGGAGGTGGTCAATGCGCTGCGTCAGAAGGGCATTGAGCCGATTGAGTTGATCTCGTCCACGTCTGAGACGCGGGCGGCGGCGGGGTCGTTGAGTTATCTGTTGGGGTATTTGTCCGATCCAAGTTCTGCAAAGAAATTATCCAAAGCGTATGAAGTATGGAGAAGAGATTGGAGATTGGAGACTGGGCGGGACGATAAGAGGAATGCAGAATTGGAGAATTCGAGCGGTGACTACTCGACTACCGAACTACTCAACTACGTAACTGCTCTTCTTCGCAAGCTCGTTGATGTGGAAAATTTCATCGCGCCACAAAATGCCAATGATTGGCTGGCAACTGTCGGTGAGTCCGAAGCGGTGCAAGTCATCGAAGAATTAAGCGCGTTCCGAGTCAATGTCCAGAGATGGCTGAATGCGGTGACTCTGCCCATCGATCAGTTGGTGCTGACGCTGGCGCAGGATGTGTTCA
>CAZGSB010000053.1:0-22050 GCA_964528275.1 uncultured Anaerolinea sp.
GCGGTTTGCACGTTTCGCGCCGCAATGAAATACTCGCCCAATTGAGAATACGTGCGCGCAATCGAGAGATGCGGACCCGGGTCCTGCACACCGATCTGCTGGTTGATCCGCACGGCTTTATCGAAATACTCGAGCGATTTCTCATACGTCGGGCGCGCGGCATCCAGCCCCTGGCGGTTGGCGATATCGAACGCGAGAATGCGATAGTTCGCTCCCGCGCGGATGTAGAGAAACGTGAAGTTCGGTTCGATGGCGATGGCTTTATCCCATTCGGTGATGGCAAGGTTGTATTGACCGAACGTCTCCAACACGGCGGCATTGACGCGGTGAACATCCATCAGCGAATCATCCTGCGCCAGCGCCTGCTGGATGGTGAGGTCCGCCTGGTCCCATTTTTGCTGGTCGAGCAGGACTTCGGCGTAGTACACAAGCGCTAACGTGTTGGAACTGTCCAACTGCAATGCGGTCAGCGACTCGGCTTCGGCTTCACGGAGGAATTCCTGCACTTCTTCAGTGGAATAGAAATTCGAGTTGGCGTTCCAATCGAGGGCGAAAGCGCGGATGGCGTGCGCTGTGCTATCGTCGGGCGCGAGCTCCACGGCTTTGGTCGCTGATTCGAGCGCTTCGGTGAGGCGCGCCTTTTTCTCGTCGTTGGTGATGAGGAACGCGGAGGAATAGGTCTGGATGCGCGCCAATTCCGCCCACGTTTTGGCGTCGTTCGGGTTCACGTCCACAGCCGCACGGTAGGCTTGAATCGCCGCATCCACTTTGCCCGCGCTGAAGTTTGCCTCCCCTTCCAAAATCAGGGAGGCTGGTGAGCGGGTGGGAGTCGGCGTGGGTTGAAAGAGCGGCTGGATGTCGCCGCGGTTGATCTGTTGCAGAATCCAAATCCCGCCGAGGAGCATGACCACCCACAAAAACATGCGATAAATATTGGTTTGCGGGCGGCGGGAGAAGATCGGGCGACGCGGCGAAATGTTCATGGCGTGGAAGTTAACGCCGGCGCGGCGGTGGCTGTCTCGGCGCTCGCGGGCGTGGAGGTTGGAGGGTTCGTGAGGTTTTCCTCGCAAATGCGAATCACTTCGCTCGCGGCGAAGGTGGCATTTTCATCGGCAGGGACTTTTGTTTGAATCTCCTGCGCGATCTGCAACGCCTCGCCGCAGTTGCCCGTGCGCGCGAGCGCCAACCCGTACGTGTAATAATATTCCGCGATGCGAATATCGTTGGTGAGCGGCAAGCCGCTGACTTCCTGGCCGTCTTCCAACGCCCCGCCATAAACGACCAGACGCAGTTCTTCGATGGCTTCATTCCATAAAAAATTTCGGTAATACATCACACCGAAGTTGCCGCGCAGGCGGGGGTCGATCGGGTTATTCTGCACGGCGGTTTCGGCATACTGCAGGGCTTTGGCATATTCGCCCGTACCGGCATAGGTGCGCGAGATGTACAGGTCGGGCAACGGATCGGCAGGGTTCAGCACATCGGCGCGGGTGAAGGCGTCGATGGCATCGGTCGGCGCGCTAATGGCGCGATAGTTCAAACCCAATCGAAGGTAAATGTCGGCAATGTTATCGTTATACGTTAACGCTATTTCAAATTCTCGGATGGCTTCCTCGTAGTTTTGCGTGGCTTCCAGTAAAATGCCACGAGCGCGATGCGCTTCCATCGTTTCAGGCGCGAGCGCCAATGCCACCTTCGATTCTTCGATCGCTTTTTCCACATTCTCGAACGAGCCGGAATCTACGAGGATCTCTGTGTAATACGCGTGCGCCAGCCCGTTGTTCGGGTCGATCTGCAGAGACTCCTCGATCCAGCGCAGGGCATCGCCGTTATTCCCTTGCGCGTTCGCCGACCAGGCACGGACAGCGATCGCCAGCGAGTTGCCGGGGTCGAGCAATAACGCGTTCTCCGCGTTCGATTGCGCGTCGGCGGGCTTGCCTGCCAGCACCTGCACGCGCGCGACGGCAACGTACAGCGACGCATCTTGCGGCGCGGAACGGATCGCATCCTGATACGCTTCGATGGATTGTGTGAATTTGCCGTCTGCCGCGAGTCCCTCGGCGTCGGCGATGAAGGATTCGGCGGAACGGGTCGGCGTCGGGGTCGCCTCGAATGGGTTTGGTTGCGTCGGCAAATACACCTGGTTGAAATAATATCCAAACAACACCACCAATCCAAACACCGCCCATCCGAAAATATTCGGGCGGCGTTTGCGGCGGTTCATGCTCCACTTACTGCTTCTTGGTAAATACATAATTTCATATTACCATGCCGAACAATCGCCGCGCAAGCGGGTTAATTTGACATTCATCTATGCTACAATCCCGCCATGAAGTTCGATGTGTTCACCCTGCTTCCGGAAGTATTCCCCCCTTATCTTGAATCAAGCATCCTCAAACGCGCCGCCGAACGCGGATTGATCCAAACGCGCGTGCATAACATCCGCGATTACGCACACGACAAGCACCACGTCACCGACGATACACCCTACGGCGGCGGCGGCGGGATGGTGATGAAGCCGGAGCCGGTGTTCGAAGCGGTTGAATCGGTGCTGGGACAAAACCCGCTTCAGACTCAGGGTCAGCCTGTTCCCATCCTTCTGCTCACTCCGCAGGGACGCGTGTTCACCCAGCGCGTTGCCGAAGAATTATCCCAGCATGAACACATCGCCCTGATCTGCGGACGGTACGAGGGCGTGGATGAACGCATCCGCGAACATCTCATCACCGACGAAATTTCGGTCGGCGACTACGTGTTGACCGGCGGCGAACTCCCCGCCATGATCCTGGTCGACGCGGTCTCGCGCCTTCTCCCCGGCGTGCTCGGCGACCCCACCGGCGCCGAAGACGACTCGCACTCGATGGGCTTGCTCGAATATCCGCATTACACCAAACCCGCCGAATTCCGCGGCTGGAAAGTGCCCGATGTCCTGCAAAGCGGCAATCATGCCAGAATCGAACAATGGCGGCGCGAACAAGCGCTCACCCGAACCTTTCTGAAAAGACCGGATATGCTGGAGAAAGCCAATCTTGGCGAGAACGATTTAGATTTTTTGAAAAGCATGGGTATTGAATAGATCGTATTACGTATTACGCAATATTTTCCAACGGAGCAACTATGTCCTCAAGACTCAACTACGGCAAGACCTTTCTGCTCGGTTTTGGTTTTTTCGGTGTCAGCGTCATCTGGGGAGTGTACAATGCGTTCGTCCCCATTTTTCTCTCTGAGAAATTCAACATCGCCCCCGCGTTGATCGGCTTCTTCATGACGCTGGACAACATCGCGGCGTTATTCATCCAACCGCCCGTCGGCGCCTGGTCGGACCGGTTGCGCTCGCCGCTGGGGCGCCGTATCCCGTTCATCATCATCGGCGCGCCGATCACGGCGCTGGCGTTCGGGTTGATTCCGCTGGCATCGGTCGTTCCGCTGTTTGTGGCGTGCACCAGCACCACGCTGTTGAGCGCGGCGTTGTGGCGCACCCCCGTCGTGGCGCTGATGCCCGACATCACTCCTTCCGCGTTCCGCTCGCAGGCGAACGGCATCATCAATTTCATGGGTGGCATTGGCACGATCATTGCGCTACAGACCGGCGGCGTGTTGTATAAAATGAGCCCCAATTTTCCATTCTGGCTGGGGTCGGGGCTTGTGTTGATCGCCGCGCTGATCGTTTACCTGTTCATCGAAGAACCTTCAGAATACGAACAGACCGAAGAACAACCTGGGTTGTTCGACAGCCTGCGCGAGGTGTTCAACGACCCGGAAAAAAGCGGCGTGCGCCTGCTCTTTGCCATTTTTTTCTGGTTCGTCGGTTATTCCGCCATTGAGACGTTCTTCACCCTGTATGCCGCGAACCGCTTCGGGCTGAACCCCGGCGATGGCGCGACATTGTTGTCTGTGCTCCCATTGTTTTTCGTTTTATTCGCCATACCCTCCGGCGTGCTGGGTCGGCGCATCGGGCGGCGGACGACGATAACCATTGGATTGATCACGTTGATCGTGATGCTGGTGTTGCTGTCGGTCACGCCGGTCAGCGCGTTGTTGACCGGCGTCGCCCCCCTGCCGCTGGTGGGGATTCCTCTCGAGGAAGGCGGCGCGCGCATGTTGACCCTCGCCGGCGTTCTGCTCATCATCGGGGGTATCGGCTGGGCGTTCGTCAATATCAACTCCCTGCCCATGGTGGTGGACCTGACCGATTCGGCGCGCATCGGCACATTTACCGGTTTATACTATCTCTTTTCCACGCTTTCGGCGATCGTCGGACCGAACGTCAACGGGTTGGCGATCCAGTTCACGGGTAACAACTACAATATCATCACCATTATTGCGCCCGTATTCATGGCAATTGCACTGTGGCTAATGCTGGGAGTCCGCCGGGGGGAGGCGCTGCCCGATGGCTTGAACCAGCCGCACTCGTAGGAGGAGGCGTATTCCCCGTCCAAAAAGTGCGCTTGTCGAATGTTCCGAGTGATTGTATACTTGCCTTTGAAAAGGGTTTGCGTAAACCCTGTAAATCAATACCCGAAAGAGGAGAAGAAACATGAAGAAGTTGAATTTGATGATTGGTTTGATGATCATCGCTTCGTTGGCCCTCGCCGCCTGTGGACCCGCAGAAACTGCGGTTCCCACTGAGGCGATGACCGAGGCTCCAACTGAAGCCGCGACCGAAGCTCCGACAGAGGCGCCGACCGAGCCGCCTGCCGCCGAGCCGACCGCCGCGGACTGCCCGAAGGAAGAAGTGTTCTGCGTGGGTCTCGTCACCGACGTGGGAAGGGTCAACGACAAGTCGTTCAACCAGTCTGCCTGGGAAGGCGCGTTGCAATCGCAGACTGATGGCGTGGCTGACATCGTTCAGTTCATCGAAACCACCGATGCCAAAGATTACGCCAAGAACATCGGCACCTTCGGCGACGCCGGCTTCGATGTGATCGTGACCGTCGGTTTCGCGCTCGGTGAAGCGACTGTTGCCGCCGCCGCGACCTACCCCGATATTTGGTTCATCGGCGTGGACCAGTTCCAGGCGTGGCAGTTCGATGACGACGCCACCAACGATGTCGCCAACGTGACCGGTTTGGGCTTCCCTGAAGATCAGGCTGGTTTCCTCGTCGGCGCGCTTGCCGCTTCGATGAGCCAGAGCCACAAAATCGGCGCTGTGTGCGGTACCGATGTGGTTCCGCCCGTCTGGCGCTTTGGTGAAGGCTACAAAGCCGGCGCCGCGTATGCCGACGGCATGAATGGCACCACCACCGAAGTGTTCGTTGTGTACCACAGCGATGTCGGTTTCGATAAGACCTTCACCGACCCCGAGTGGGGCGCGCAGACCGCCCAGTCCATGATGGATAACGGCGCGGATGCGATCTTCGGTTGCGGTGGTCTCACCGGTAACGGCGCGATCACTGCCGCCGCTCAAGCCGGCGCGTACGCCATCGGCGTGGATGCCGACCAGTACCTGACCCTGCCGGAAGCCGCCCCGCGCATGCTTTCCAGCGCGATGAAGTTGATCACTCCGGGTGTGGCTGAACTCGTAGCCGCCGCCAAGGATGGTTCGATTGCGCCGGGCAACTTCACTGGCGATGCCGGTTATGCTCCGTACCACGATCTCGAGAGCGAAGTTCCGGATGCCGTCAAGACCATGATGGAAGAACTGAACGCCGCGCTGCTCGATGGCTCGGTGCTGACCAACGTTCCTCCCGTCAAACCGTAAGTTCTTGCACGTTGATGGATAAAAGGGAAGAGGCGATCGCCTCTTCCCTTTTTCTTTTCAATCGGGAGGTTGGATCGTCAAAATAATTTTCAAGCGCGTGAGTATTCTCTCTCAAAGTAAACATCAGTTTGGTCAAAAGCAATGGATTGTTGATATAATCTGCGAAACACACTTTATCGCCCGGAGACCTTATGAAGTCAGAGACTCAATCAGGTTCGTCCATTCAGAAAGTGTTTCGTTCCATTCTCGATGCCGCGCTCGTTCCATTTCTGGCTATTTTCACGGCAATTCTGGTTGGGGCATTGCTCATCTATTGGGTCAAAGGCGATCCGATGCTGGCATACCAAGGATTAATCGAAGGATCGTTTGGCTCGCCCGAACTTGGTTGGGAAAAATCGGCGAAAGCGATCAGCGAAACGGCGGTATGGGCAACGCCATATATTCTCGGCGGGTTGGCAGTTGCCCTTGCATTCAAAGCGGGATTGTTCAATATCGGCGGAGAGGGACAATTGGCGCTCGGCGCAACAACAGCCGCGTTGATCGGTTATGCATTACCCGAATGGCTGGGCATGGAAATTCCGGCGTTTATTCACCTACCGTTGACCATCCTCGCGGGGATGGCGGCAGGTGCGCTCTGGGCGGGAATCGTGGGGTATCTGAAAGCATACACGGGCGGACACGAAGTTATCAACACGATCATGATGAATTACATCGCCCTCAACTCGATCTCGTTTTTGCTCAACGGTCCCATGAAAGACAAAAGCCCCACCAACGTGATCGCCCGCACTCCTGAAATTGCAGAAGGCGCGCGTATTGCGCAACTTTTTGATATTCCAGGAATCCGCGTGCACTGGGGATTTATCCTTGCACTGCTTGTCGCTTTCCTTGTGTGGTGGTTGCTCAATAAAACCACGCTCGGCTTTGAAATTCGCACGGTGGGCGCCAACCCCGACGCGGCAAAATACGCCGGCATGAACGTCAAACGGATCATCATCATCTCGATGATGCTATCAGGTATGCTGGCGGGGCTGGCAGGCACGGTCGAGGTAACCGGCCTGAATTACCGTCACGAACTCGGTTTTTCCATTGGCTATGGGTTCGATGCGATCGCGATCGCTCTGTTAGGCAAATCTCACCCACTGGGCATTGTGCTTGCGGCAATCCTATTCGCGGCAATGCGTAACGGCGCGACGCGCATGCAATTCCTGACGCAAATGCCCGTAGACTTGATCTCGATGCTCCAGGCATTGATCCTGCTGTTCGTTGCGGCGGATGCGATCGTTCGATATATCTATCGGATCAAAGCTCAGGGCGAGCGGGTCGTACTCACTCGAGGTTGGGGAGGCTAGGAGATTCCCATGGATTGGAAACGCTTTGGCTTTATCGCAATTATCATTATCGTGCTTTTCGGCGGCGTGGTGGCGGTTGGGCAGGCTCAACAACGCCCGTTGTTGATCGTTACGAGCATGCTTGCTACCACCATCGCTGTGGCTACCCCGCTCACGCTCGGCGCACTCTCCGGTGTCTTTTGTGAACGCGCCGGCGTAGTGAACATCGGCATCGAAGGCATGATGCTGTCCTCCGCCTTTTTTGGATGGCTTGCCGCCATTTACATGTTCCATGTGTTTGAATATCCCACCGGGGTCAGCATCACTGTGGGAGCGCTGTTTGCCATCATTAGCGGCGTATTGATGTCCCTGCTACATGCCGTACTTTCCATCACCTTCAAGGTGGACCAGATCATCGGCGGGACGGTCATTAACGTCCTCGCCGTGGGTCTTACAGGGTTCTTGAACCGGCAATTGTTTTTCGGAAAAGGCAGTGTCTTCGAGGGGAACGTTCCGAATTCTCCCGGAGTTCTTCCTGTCATTCACATCCCTGTTACTGAATTATTTTCCCCGCTTTGCAGTTCAACTTCACAATTCTGCGTCGAAAACATCGAAGCGATCAACGGCGTTCTCGACCAAAAGCCGGTTGCCTTGAGCGCCATCCTGCTCGTCTTCATATCGCATTACGTGCTGTTCAATACTCGTTGGGGATTGCGCACTCGCGCCGTCGGCGAACACCCGAAAGCCGCGGATACGGTGGGGATCAATGTCATCAGGATGCGCTATACCAATGTCTTGATCGGCGGCGCGCTTGCCGGGCTGGCTGGCGCATATTTCACCATCGAATCCGTGCCGTCTTTTGAGCCGTTGCTCACGAACGGACGGGGTTTCATCTCGATGGCGGCGGTGATCTTCGGCAATTGGAGTCCCATTGGCGCGTGGGCGGCGGCATTGGTGTTTGGCGCGTCACAAGCGCTCAACATCAACATGCAATTGTTCCGTAATGTCATCCCGCCGGGCTGGGAATTCCTCCAGCAATCTTACCTTATTGGTTTGGTTCCCTACATCCTGACCATAATCATTCTGACCGGCATCATCGGCAAGACCACCCCCCCCGCCGCCGATGGCGCGCCATACGAAAAATAGGAGAATGAGTCATGACTGACATCTCTGCAACCATTCTCGAAGCCAAAGGCATCACGAAAAATTTCCCCGGCGTGCTGGCAAACGACGATGTGCACTTCGACCTGCGCAAGGGGGAGATCCACGCCTTGCTCGGCGAAAACGGCGCGGGCAAGTCCACGCTGATGAACATCCTCTACGGGTTGTACAAGCCCGATTCCGGTACCGTGACCGTGGATGGGAACCCCATGGCGCTCAACTCTTCACGCGATGCAATCAAGCACGGCATCGGCATGGTGCACCAACACTTTATGCTCATCCCGGTTTTCACCGTGACGGAAAACATCATGCTCGGCGCGGAGACGGATCACCGCGCCGCACCGAACGAGATGCCGCTCGTCAAATTGGATCGGAAGGAAGTGGCGCAAAAGATCCGCGATTTATCGCATCAATACGGACTGGAAGTTGATCCGGAAGCCTTGGTGGGGAATCTACCCGTCGGCGTGCAACAACGCGTCGAGATCGTCAAGGCGCTCTACCGCAAGGCTAACATCCTCATCCTCGACGAGCCTACGGCGGTGTTGACCCCCCAGGAAGCGGACGACCTTTTCCGCATCATGCATGAACTGACTGACAAAGGCGTTTCGATCGTGTTCATCACCCACAAACTGAAAGAGGTGTTGAAAGTCGCCGACCGCATCACGGTCATGCGCGCCGGGCGCGTGGTGGGGAGCGCCAACCCGAAGGAAAGCAACGAGCAAAAACTCGCCTCCTTGATGGTGGGGCGCGAGGTGATCCTCACCGTACAAAAGAAACCCGCCGAGCCCAAGGAGGATATTCTGGTGGTCGAGAATCTGCGCGTCAACGATGTGCGCGGGTTGGAAGCGGTCCGCGGCGTTTCGTTCACCGTTCGCGCGGGCGAAGTGCTCGGTGTGGCGGGCGTGCAGGGCAACGGTCAAACGGAATTAGCCGAAGCCCTGAGCGGGTTGCGCGCCAGCGAAGGCGGGCGTTTCTCGATCGGCGGGCTTGGGTTGACGGGTAAACCTCCCCGCATGATTACCGAAGCAGGTCTCGCCAACATACCGGAAGATCGCCAGCTTCACGGTCTGGTGCTCGGGTATACCATCGCCGATAACATGGCGCTGTGCGATTATTATCATCCGCCTTTTTCGAATGGCGTCGTCATTCAACAGGAGCAGGTGGATGGGAATGCGCGCACGTTGATCAAGAATTACGATGTGCGCACACCGTCGCCCTACACCGCCGCCGGGAAACTTTCGGGCGGCAACCAGCAGAAGGTGATTGTGGCGCGCGAACTCAGCCGCCCGGTCAAACTGGTCATTGCCTCGCAACCCACGCGCGGTTTGGATGTGGGTTCCATCGAATACATCCACAAACAGATCATCCACATGCGCGACCAGGGGGTGGCGGTCTTGCTGGTCTCGGCAGAGTTGGACGAGATCCTGTCGCTTTCCGATCGCATCGCGGTGATGTATCGCGGCGAGATCGTCGCCACGCTGGACCGCAAGGACGCGACGCGCGAACAGTTGGGCTTGTTGATGGCTGGGGTGCACGAACCAGCCTGAACGGCGGGATGAAGCGCGCTTCCCACCCCCTCTTCTTCGGAACGAGGGGGTGTTTTTTTAGGAACAAAGGGCAATTTTCCTCCGTCTGGAGTGGTGTAGAATTATCGAAAATCACCATCGAGGAAAGAGAAACGTATGAAAAACCTGCATCGCCTTGTGTTGATCACGACCATTGTGATCCTCGTTTTATCCGCTTGCAATCTGCCGTCGAATAAACCGCCGACCGAGGATCCCAACGCCATTTCCACGAATGCCGCATTGACCGTACAGGCATTGCTGAATCAATCCACGCCGTTCAGCACGCCGACATTGCCGCCCGCGGCGGCGACCAATACCGCCGTCCCGCCGCCGACACTCTCGGTACCCTCCTCCACATCGGCGCCGGTGGCGTCTGCCACATCAACCTGTGACCTAGCGCAATATATCAAGGATGTGACTGTTCCCGACGGCACGAATTTCAACGCGAACGATGCGTTTACAAAAACCTGGCGCTTGAAGAACGCCGGTTCATGCACGTGGAGCGGGTACGCGCTGGTCTTCGATAGCGGGGATGCGATGAGCGGCATTTCGCCGATCGCCATCGGGACCGTCAGCCCGGGCCAGGAGGTGGATATTTCAGTGAACCTGAAAGCCCCCGCCTCGAACGGCACCTTCCGCGGTTATTGGCGGATTCGCAATGCCAGCGGGGTGTTGATTCCCGTGCAGGGCGGCGCGCAACAAGGCAAATCGTTTTTCGTCGAGATTAAAGTTGGCGGAGGCAGCGGCGGTCCCTTTGCAGTGACGGGAGTCACAATGTCGGTTTCGGGAGCCTGCGGCAATTTCACGATCACGGCGAACATTACCACCAACGGTCCCGGCAATGTGACCTACAAATGGATTCGAAGCGATGGCGCTTCGGGGTCCACACAAGGACCGATCGTGTTCGCGGCAGCCGGTACGCAATCTGTGAATACGCAATGGTTTGTGGCTGCTGTCGGGTCGCATTGGATGGATATTTACATCGACGACCCCAACCATCAGCAATTCGGACGGGCAAATTTCAGTTGTCCATAGGCAGATAAATGAAAAGTGAGAACGCCCGGCGGAACTGGTCGGGCGTTTTTTATAGCAGGTATAATCTTTTCGGTCGTATCGCTTGCATCGAGCGATACGTTATAGAAAGGAAATTTGAATGTACCAATTTCGTGCGTACAAGTGGCTGGCATTGACGGCTTGTCTCGTTCTGGCACTGTCGTCGTGCGGCACATCCCAGCAAAACGAGGCGGCGATAGCCACCGCGGTCGCACAGACCGTGGAGGCAAACCAGGCTTCCGCGCCGTTGCTGGCGATCCCAACGACCACGAGCGGGTTGCCGCTTTCAACCCCTCAACCCTCGCTCACCCCGGAAAACACTCCCACCTCGGGTCCCACCCTGGTTTCCGCGCCATCGGACCCATCTTGCATCCATGCCAACTTGATCGGCGAATACCCGCCGGACGGAACGGTATACAAGCCCGGCACCTCGTTCACCAAGACCTGGACCATCAAAAACGAAGGGACGTGCACCTGGGATTCGACGTATAAACTGATCTTCTGGAGCGGCGAGATCATGGGAGGCTCCACCTACTACGACCTGCCGGAAGTTGTCCAGCCGGGGGATGATATTTCGATCGTCGTCCAGTTCCTCGCTCCAACCAATGAAGGCAATTACACCGGGTACTGGCGCTTGCAAACCCCATGGAACGAGGTTTTTGGCGTGGGGCAATACAGCCAGGCGTTTTACGCCAACATTGTCGTGGACAAAAAACCCGGCCAGGAATACGGCATCGTCAGTCTGGAGTATAAAATCGTGCGCGACCCTGCGGAAGGCTGTCCGGCGAATGTTGAATATACCGTCTACGCCACGATCACTACGAACGGACCCTTTGACTTCAACTATTATTGGGCGCAAAAAGACGGCAACGACAGCGCCGTGAAGAACATGGTTTTCGATGAGGCAGGCTCCAAGACCATATCCCGCAGTTGGCTGGTGGGCAGGGGTAACAGTCCCAACGACCGCTGGATGCAGATCATCGTCGTGTGGCCCGAGTTGATCGAATTCTCTCAAGCGACATGGCCCAATAATTGCCCATAACACACGTCGGGGCGCCGCAGCGAAATCGCTCCGGCGCCCTTTTTGGGAACCTGCAGGGCACGTACAGCGTTTAATCATGTATCGATGATTTGGAGGCTCTTATGATTCCCGTTCAGGTAAAAAAACTCACACTCCTGGCGCTCGTTCTTTCCACCATTTTGGCTTGCGGACTCTTCCCGGCGGGATCGTCCGACCAGCCGGCGGAAACACTCAATGCGCTTTACACATCCGCCGCAGAAACGTTGAACGCCATGTCCACTCAGGTGGCGTTTACACAGACTCTCCAGCCGACCGCCACAAACACGCTCGCGCTTAACTCGACCAGCCCCACCCCATTCAGCACGTTCACCAATGTCCCCCCGCTTCAGACACAAACCAAATGTGACGCCGCCGCCTTCGTCAGCGATGTGACCTATTCGGATGGCGCCGTGGTCGGACGCGGCAGCGACTTCACAAAGATCTGGCGCTTGAAAAACGTCGGCACCTGCACCTGGACCACCTCCTACGCCATCGTTTACATCAGCGGGGAAAAGTTCAGCGCTCCGAATTCGGTATCACTGCCGGGCAGTGTGAGCCCCGGTCAGACCATCGACATCCCGATCAACCTCACCGCCCCCAGCCAGGATGGCAGATTCAGAGGAAATTGGAAATTACGAAACGCATCCGGGATCTTGTTCGGCGTGGGCACATCGGCTGATTCGAATTTTTACGTGGACGTCAACGTAAGCGGATATACTTTGAGCGCTTACGATTTCCTCGCCAACTATTGCGATGCCCTCTGGAGAAGCGAAACAAAGAACCTGGATTGTCCCGGAGCGCAAGGTGACGATCGCGGCTTCGTACGGAAATTATCCTCCCCAAAAATGGAAGATGGCGTGGCGCGCGGCGATGCCCTGCTCACCTATCCCAACAAATCAGGCACCGGTTTGATCAACGGAAAATTCCCGAACTTCACCGTAAAGTCAGGCGACCGCTTCCAGGCATTGATCGGTTGCCAGCAGACAGCAACCGACTGCAATATCGTGTTCCGCCTGCAATACCAGATCGGGAACGGCGATATCAAGACCCTCGGTCAATGGCAGGAAGTGCATGAAGGTTTGTATACCTCGCTAAGCATCGACCTCAGCGCGCTGGCTGGCGAGAAGGTGAAATTCATCCTCACCGTGCTGGCAAACGGGACCTCCCACGACGATTTCGCCATTTGGGTCGCCCCGCGTATCACCCGCCAGAGTTCAGACCCCGCCACGGCGACGTTCACCGTGACCCCCACCATCACCAATACGCCGACAATCACCGCCACACCCACGATCACATCCACTCCCACGACAACATCGACACCGACCATCACGCCCACGTCGACCGAGACGCCCACACCGACGCCGTAACCCGTGAAAACAATTGCGATATAATGATGCTGGAAGTTATCACATACTAACACAACTTCCAGTGTCATTGATTTGATTCAGAACCACGGAGGTAAACACATGCCTGTTCGACAACCCGGCCCACGGGTCTTGCCAGTCCTTTTGATGGTCATGCTCATCCTTGCAGGGTGCAATTTTGGCGCCACACCAGCCCCCACCCAGGATGTGAATGCCGCCATTACATCCATTGCCGGCACGACGGTCGCTCAACTCTCATCGCAATTCACCGAAACCGCGCTCGCCAATCCGTCCCCGACAACTCCACCGACGAACACACCCGAACCATCCCCGACAACGGGCATCGTCACCGCGGAAGGCGCTTCTCCCACGGTTGGCACTCCCCCAACCGTTTCTTTCAACAGCACTGCACTGCCCGGCTTCACCGCGCTCCCCTCCCCGACTCAAATCGGAGCCACAGCCGCATTGGGGGATGAATGCAGTAACAATGTGTTCGAGGGCGATGTCACCATCCCGGATGGCTCGGTACTCAAGCCTGGTCAGGATTTCATCAAAACATGGGCGATCCGCAATACGGGTAATTGCACCTGGGATGACGGTTTCTCCCTCGTTTTCATCGGCGGAGACCGGGCGATCGACCCATACGATTTCGTTTTCAAAAAGGTCGAGGATTTCGTATCCAGCGGCGAAGGTGTCAACATATCCATCAGACTCACCGCCCCGCTGGCGAACGGCGACTACCAGGGACATTGGCGCATGCGCAACGACAAAGGATATTATTTCGGCACCATCCTTTCCGTCTACTTCACGGTGAAGAAATAGCCTGCGACACGAAAGAGGTACCATGAAACTCAAAACCATCGTTACATCCCTCCTCCTCATCCTCCTCCTTGCGGCTTGCGGAGCGCAACCCACCCCCGCCGAGCCGACCCCGGATGTCGCCGCAGTGCGCACGTCCGCCGCCAGTACGGTCGTCTCGCAATTCACATTGACTGCCGCCGTCTTCACCCCGACCATCCCCGCGCCGCTCGCAACAGAGCCGCCCGTGGTGGAGGAAATCCCCACCGCTACGTCCGAGACCATCGTTGACGCGGCTGGCACCCCCGCCACCCCAATTCCGTGCGATTTGCTCAACTATGACCCAGTCACCGTGGATGTGAACGTGCCGGACAACACCGTCATGGCGCCGGGACAGGATTTCATCAAAACCTGGCGCGTGAAGAATACTGGTTCCTGCCCATGGGGCGCGGGATATGTCCTCGCCTACGCGGGCTACGATGACGATATGGACGGGCAATTCATCGCGCTCACTGAAGTGATTCAACCGGGGCAGGAAGTGGAAGTCTCCATTCAATTCAAAGCGCCAAGCCAGGCGGGCATTTACGTCAGCGCGTGGTCCATGCGAAACGCGGCAGGTTTCTTCTTTCCCGAAAGAATCTTTGTGAAGATCGTCGTGCAATAATTTGTGACAGATCTGAAACAACGCATCAAAGACAAAGCACGCCAGCTGGGATTTATCCTGGCTGGCGTGACTCTTCCTGAACCTCCTCCACACCTCAACACGTTCGAGCATTGGCTGGCGCAAGGTCATCACGGCGCGATGCACTACCTCGCCACCGAAAAAGCCCGCGCCCACCGCGCCGACCCGAAACAAATCCTCCCCGAATGCGAATCCATTTTAGTGTTGGCAACACCCTACAGTCCCCCTCTCCCAGCGGGAGATCGCGAAGCATCCCGTAGCGAAGCGGAGGGAGGGTTAGGGATGAGGGAGAATTCTCAACCTCACATCGCCTCTTACGCGCGCGGCGAAGATTACCACACCGTCCTCCCCGCCCGAATGGAGGAACTCGTCCGCTTCATCGAGGAGCAGGTCGAAGGTCCGGTCAAGAGCCGTTGGTACACGGATACCGGTCCCATCCTCGAGCGCGACCTCGCCCAACGCGCCGGACTCGGCTGGATCGGCAAAAATTCCTGCCTCATCCATCCCAAACAAGGGTCGTATTTTTTCATCTCTGAAATTTTTCTCGATCTCGCGCTCGAACCCGATACGCCGTTCGTCACCGATCACTGCGGCACATGCACGCGCTGTATCACCGCCTGCCCCACCGATTGTATTTTGCCGAACCGCACGCTCGATGCCACGCGTTGCATTTCGTATCTCACCATCGAACTCAAAGACGACATCCCCGTTGAACTGCGCGACAAGATCGGCGGCTGGGTGTTCGGGTGCGACATCTGCCAGATGGTCTGCCCGTGGAATCGATTTGCGCCCGAGGGCGATTCTGCTTTTGTGGATGACGAGCCGCTTCCTCCCCTGACGGGTGAACTGGCTCTCACCCCTGAAAGTTTTAACCGCCGCTTCAAACGGACTCCCGTCGCGCGCGCCAAACGACGCGGCTACCTGCGCAACGTGGCAGTGGCGTTGGGCAACACTGGAGGTATGCACGCGCTCCCCGTCCTGCAGAACGCGCTTAACGATGACGAACCGATGGTGCGGGAACATGCAAAATGGGCGATGGATAAAATAGCAAACAGGTGACAGTCACTTTAAAAGTGACTGTCACCTTAACATGGAAAATGAAATGACCCAACTCCTCATTGCCACCAACAACAAAGACAAGATCGAAGAACTGCAATACCTGCTCAAGGACTTGAACATTCAACTCGTCACGCCAGCGGACTTGAACCTCAAGCTCGATGTGGTCGAAGACGGGCTGACCTACACTGAGAACGCGGCGAAGAAAGCCCTCGCCTTCGCCCAAGCCAGCGGACTGGTCTCGCTTGCCGACGATTCAGGCTTGGAAGTGGACGCGCTGAACGGCGAACCCGGCTTGTACTCCGCCCGCTACGGCTCGGTGGATGGGGTCAAACTCTCCGATGCCGAACGGAGAAAAATTCTAATCGGCAAACTCATATCCTTCCCCCGCCCGTGGACCGCGCACTTCAAAGCCACGATTGCGATTGCCGACACCAATTACCAACTGCGAATTACCGAAGGGGTATGCGAAGGAGAGATCATCCCCGAAGAACGCGGCACAGGCGGATTCGGCTACGACCCCATCTTCCTCTTCCCCGAACTCGGCAAGACCATGGCAGAACTAACCATGGACGAAAAAAACCGCCTCAGCCACAGGGCAAAGGCAGTGATGCAGGCGAAAGAGGTTTTGAAATCGTTATTCGCTGGTTGATATAAGGCGAACCCACGCTCCGCCACATTGACAGGAGTCAACGGAGGTAGGTTATTTTGTTTTCGAAGACTAAGCAACAAGAATTTTCAACGGGTCAGAGACCTCCACCGAATGAGATCGTCAGGCCGTAGGCGTACGTCCGCGCGAACCAACCTGCTTGATTCGCGGCCTTCGGGTCGTCCTCGCAGGGAGCCTGCCCTGAGCATGTCGAAGGGTCGCAGGCATCGTTCACGTTCGAGGTCCACTGGCTGAGGTTTGCGGTCTCAAAGTCCGCGTTGAAGAGGGTGTCGGGGGTATCCTGCTTCTGTAAATATCCCGGTGTGAAGTTTCCGCTGAAGGTGTTTTCGTAGTAGACCGCGATGCGGCCCGCGCCGCCCGCCGTATAGTTCACGCCGCCGTCGACAGAGTCTGTATTGAGTGATATTGTGTGTCCTTCGATACGAATCGTGCCGCCTGAACCGGCTTCGCCACACTGAGATATCCCTAGGAAATAGATGAATAGGTGTTATACACTTTCGATTGTACTCCAAATAGTTATTCATCTAACAAACCAATTGAACAGTGACCTTGCGCTAATCTTCCGCTATCACCTTCACCTTGTTTTCGCTCAAATTTACCTTCTTGGTCATAGAAAAGCCAGAAACGTTCTGAATCTTTTTCGTCAACCGTTAGGAAATAGTATTTTTCTTGTGTTTCTCCACAACGCAAAGCCATTTTATACCCGATAACAATGCTATGAACCTCTGCAATCGACATCCCTGGCTTTAAGACGTCACTAAAATAACCTGATGGAAAAGATACTATAGGTGGATAATCTTTTATCTCAACACCTAACTCCTTTGCTAACTCTTGTTGTTTTTTCTCCTTTGGGCTAGTAGTTACTGTGGGTAGAATATATAAAAGTAGACAAAACAAAATCAAGATACCTATAGCATTTTTCAAACTCAGTGTTTTTTTCATAATCAGACTCTCGTATGGTCATGGCGATAAACTATCAAGCAAATCAACCAAATCTGCAGGGCTGCCAAGTGCTTTTATGTTTGCTGCATCAACAGCGGCAACATTTCCCAGGTTAATATCTCCTTGATTCCATTCCCCTGGATCAGCGTCCCTAAGCATATTACCTATAATACCCAGCCCCCCAAGTGAAGGTGAATAATAGGAGAAGTAGAAAATCCCAGCGTAATGATGAGATGCATTTTCGTCTTCATGGATGCTATCAATATATGCATCATCCAAACCTGCAAGTCCTTCATTAAGATAGCCATAGTCTGCATTTCCATCAAGCGACACCCTTACATTTGAAAGATAAGCTCTTGAAGGCGATATCCCAGCAAAGACAAGAGCAAAATCATCCACAAACTGACCTGTTTGATCTGCTGAGTAATGAGAAGCCAGTCGTTTTACGTGCAATACAAATAGATCCCATCCTTGTTCTTCATCTGGATTTCTCATCCATGATGACGGGTTTGCCCATAAGGTATTCCGGTTTGCATAGTAATATTGCCAATCGAGAAAAGTCCATGCTCCATTTACTCCAGAGCCCATAAACATAAGTGAAAACAATCTGTCTTGTCTGGCAAGTTCAATACCATCATCCTCTTTATCCGGTGGAGGGCAATTTCCATTTGGGTTCACACGAGATGCTTCACATTTAGGCGGAGGCAAAGGTTCAGGATCTTTTGCACACCCCAGTCCTATTTGGCAATCTTCACTATGACCAGTTGGGTCGTTATATCCAATAGGATTGTTTCGCACATAACTAAACCGATTCCAACTCTGCGGATTTGTCTGGTCAGGAATGATGCTATCTGGTTGCAAGAATCGGTTGATATAAGGCGAAACAAAACACGTCAATATCCGCACGACAATGCCTACACGCGCTACCTCTTCGCGTGGTGCAACCGGTCCGCGGCTTCCTCGGTGAGCGGAATGTACACCTGAATCCTCGTCCCTTTGCCGGGCGCAGAGTCGATGTTGAGCAAGCCGTTCACCAGTTCCGTGCGCTCGCGCAGGTTGACCATGCCGAGACTGCCGCGCTTGTCGTAAGAGCGGTTCACCGATTCCACGTCGAAGCCCAAGCCGTCGTCTTCGATCTCAAGCAGGGCAATGTTGGTTTCAAAGGGACGCAACCGCACCCAGATGTGCACGGCGTTGGCGTGTTTGCGGGCATTGTTCGCCGCCTCCTCGATGATGTAAAAGATCACGCCCTGCTTGCCCATCTCCATCTGTTCGAGCATCTTCTCATCCACGTTGATGATGACATTCTGCTGGAACGTCTCGCGCATCTTTTCCGCCATGGCTTCGAGCGCGGCGGTCAGCCCCTGCGATTCAAGGATGAGCGGGCGCAGGGTGAACAGCATGTGGCGGATCTCTTTCGTGGTGCGCAGGGCAAGTTCCTCGATCTTCTTCAACTCGTCGACCGCCTCGTCCACGTTCCTGCCCATCATGCGTCGCGCGAGGTTGATGCGCATCGCCATCGCCGCCACCGACTGAGTCGGACCATCGTGCAGGTCGCGCGCCAGTTTCTTGCGCGCCTCCTCCTGCACCTCGATCATGCGCTCCTTTTCCTCCACCAGGTCCTGGTACAGGCGCGCGTTCTGCACCGCGATCACCGCCTGCCTGCCGATGATATCGAGCAAGCCGCGCCGCTCCGGTGTGAAGTAGGTGGGGTCGGGGTGGGCGAAGAGCATCGCGCCGTACACATTGAACCCACTGCGGAGCGGGAAACAATACGCCGACGTGCACGAACGGAGCGCAACGATGCGCCCCAGTTCGGGATCGTAGCCGATGTCGGTGGAAAGCACCGGTTCGCCGTCGTCGAAGATCTTCTTGAGAATCCCCTCGTTGCCGTGCAGGTTCGCGCGCATGTCGGCATTGGTATAGCGCCGCGCCGACCCCACGCGCAACTCGTTGCCGCGGAAGAGATAGACTGCGCTCACCAGGCGTTCATCGGTCTCGTTCGGTTCGTCCGGGTCGGGGTTGGGGTTCAGCGCGGTATACCCGAGGTCGAGCGCGGAATCGAGCACGCGCTTGTAACTCAGCGTCGCCGTCAGCGTGGAGGTCAGTTCGTAGATCGCGCGCAGGCGTTCGCTTTCCATGTTGCGGCGGCGCTCTTCCGCATCCAGCCGCGTGCGTCGCATAGTGCGCAAACGCCGCATCAGCATCCGCCCCACCACCCCGCACACCAGCGTCAACAGCACGCTGAGCGTCAACGCGCTCGAAATGGAAAACGTAAACCCATTCGAAAGCGCGCCGCGCGAAACGATCAACTGCCACGCGATGAACAGCGCCCCCACCACCAGCGACCCGAGCAATTCAAAATATACCGCGCCGGTGAGGAGCGGGTACAAACCCGTCCATGCCGAGGCGTTGCCCAGCCCGCCCTGCAAAAAGAAGAACAACGCCGCGAGTAAAAAATCCACCGACAGCACAATTTGACGATGGAAACGGATGCGCAGGTTCAAGCCCGCCAGCACGCTCATGGCAATGTTCCAGAGCGCCATCAACAGGATCAGCGTCAGCGCCACGGCGTCCACTTTATTGCGCAGCGCCAGTGAAACGAGCAACCCCACCAGCACCACCCAGCGCAGGGAGACCGCCAGCCAGTCGGCTACATACGGCGTTTCGAATTTACGCATGGTTCCAATGATACTCGAAAAGTCCCGGTGAAATTTCCGCCCGAAGTTACAGATGGATTACGGCTACCCCTCGTACCCCATGCGGGCGATGAATGCGCCCATTTTTTCGTTCATGACCGCTTGTTGTTCGTTGGAATACGCCTCGCGGAACCGCCCGATCTTCCCTTTGAAAAAATGCAGACCCTGTTGTCCCTCGCCTTTTTCTGGACGAAACGCATCGGTCACTGTCCGCACCTCAGGCTGGACTGCCCGTAGGTGGAGGAAACTCACCAGACGCGCCGCCTCGCCCTCGTAGTCCGTGAGCAGGTCTTCATAGCGGGCGATCAACACATCTTTCTCTTTCGTCCACTTCTCCCAAATGCGGACGTAGTCCATGATGAAGGCGAGGCTTTTGTCGAAGTCGGTGAGATGCGAGAAGGCGTTCGGTCGTCCTTTTTGTAACGCGCGCTGACCGTACTCGTACGCCGAGAGCATCGCGTCGCGGGGGTCGCGAAAAATGTACGTGATGCGGAGCAAGCCGACCCGTTGCAAGAGGCGTGACGAGGGGGTCGGTCCCGCGTGGGCTTTGATGACGTACGAATTGCCGGTCAACGCCGGGATGGCCGCCATCCCCAGCCGCCGCGCGGAGAGCACGCCGATGTTGCAGTTGACCTCTGTAAGGATTTTCTGCAATCGAAATTTTTCACGGATGTCGCGCGCATCGATGCAACCTGCGGTCTTCATCAGATCGTTGATGAGATTGTAGTGCCAGCCCGACCCTGCGCGCGGCATGCCAACGGAAAGATAGATCATGAATGGTCCTGCTAGTCCCCCTCTCCCTTTGGGAGAGGGATGGGGTGAGGGTGATTCTCCCCCGATTCTATCGCAAATGCGGTCACCCCTGCGAGGATTCCCAGGTTGATCCACAAATTCGGTGTGGTGAACGAATCCTGCGTGACGTTGTACATCGCCACCGCGATCCACGAGAACAACCCTGCGATGCCCAGAAAGCGCGCAAACGGAAGTTTGCTTTGCAGAGCGCGGAGCGAATCGGCAAGCAGGGAGAACATGACCGCGACGAAAAAGATGAAGCCCAGCAGACCTGTCTCTGCCAGCAGGCGGGCGTACATATTTTTCGGGTTCGGGTATAACCTGCTTTCGGGGTTGAGTTGTTTTGCAATTTCGGGAACGACCGTGAGCGACCAATCGGGGAGATGATCATAGATGTAAAACCCGCTCGCGCCCAGCCCCACGCCGAAGACCGGGCTTTCCTCGTACGCGCCCAAAGCCCCGACGAGATATGCCGAGCGCGCGCCTGCCGAATTTTCGATGACGAATTCCTCCACGCTTTCGGCATCCGATTCGAACAGACGGGCAATGTATCCCTTTTGGCTGAGGAACATCCCCGCACCGACGAACGCTCCGATCATGAGAGCCACTAAACCTAATCGCAACAACCAATGTTTAGAGATAAACCACGTCCACGCGGCGCGCATTTCCGCGCGACCCGCGAGGAGGAAGGTCAACGTCAACGCCACAGCCGCCGTGAGCAAGCCGCCGCGCGAGAACGTGGCGAGGAGTAACAACGCGGCGAAGGCGAGCAAAAGTATTTCCAGCCATTTGAAGCGTGTGACGCGGAAGCCCGTCAACAGCGAAGCGAACAACCACGGCAGGTACACCGTCCCGATCTGCCCCGCCAGCCACGCGGGTTCGTACGCCATCCCCGACACGCGGTTGGTCTTCACGAGTTCGCGCATCGAGAACGCGAGTTGCCAGTGAGTCACCGTGACCTTTTCGAGGAAGGGTGTGTAAAACGCCAGCGCCTGCACGCCGCTCCACGCCGCGTCCATCACAAAGCCGGCGAGAATCCACGTCACTGAAAAGCGCAGATCGGCTTCGTTACGGTTCATCCACACAGCGGAAATAAAAAACGACAAGCCGATGACGAGAGTCGCCCACGCGCGAACGACCCGCCCGAAGTATTCATTTCCCCGCAATGGTAGCGGATCG
>CAZGSB010000053.1:22060-22271 GCA_964528275.1 uncultured Anaerolinea sp.
TCGAGCCACGCCCCGAAACTGCTCGCCAGTAACACAGCCAGCACAAACCCCACGAGAGGTGTCCACACACCCAGCCGCGGAAATGTGGTCTTGCCGCGCATCCATTGAATCAATAACAACGGGATGAGCAACGCCACCGGGTAAAACGCCAGCGGTCGGACGAACGTCCCTTCGCCCATGCCGGGGAAGTAGCGAAAACTGGTGACCGGCA
>CAZGSB010000054.1:0-21818 GCA_964528275.1 uncultured Anaerolinea sp.
CGAGCGTAAGTTCGGGGAGCAACTCGGTCACTTCGGGACCGATCATGTGCGCGCCGAGGATCTCGCCGTATCTTTCATCCATCACAATTTTTACAAAGCCCGCGTAATCGCCCAGCCCCAGCGCCTTGCCGTTCGCCTGGAACGGGAAACGACCGACCTTGATGTTGTGACCGCGTTCCCTAGCCTGCGCCTCGGTCAGCCCGAACGACGCGACTTGCGGCTGGCAATACGTGGCGCGCGGCATCATCTCGTAATCGAGCGTGATCGTTTCCGCGCCCGCAATGTTTTCCGCGCAAACGATCCCCATCGCCGAGCCGACGTGCGCCAGCATCAGTTTGCCGGTGATATCGCCGATCGCCCAAATACCCGGCACGTTGGTCTGCATCTTCTCGTTGACTTCCACCATGCCGCGTTCGCTCACCTTGACCCCCACCGCTTCGAGTCCCAGATTTTTGCTGTTCGGCGTGAAGGCGGTTGCCACTAACACCTGATCCACTTCGAGCGCCTCGCCGGGCAGTTTCACCTTCACCTTTGCGCCTGAGACAGCGATGCTCTCGAACTTCACCCCGGTCTTGATCTTGATGCCGCGCTTGGTCAATTCCTTCGTCAATTCCTTGCTGATCTCTTCGTCTTCACGCGGCAAAATGCGCGGCAGCAATTCGATGATGGTCACGTCCACGCCGTAGGAATTCCAGATCGTGGCAAACTCCACGCCGATCGAGCCACCGCCGACGATCACCACCGATTTCGGCAGTGAATCCTGCATGATCGCTTCGACATACGTGATTATCTTCTTGCCGTCCACAGTCACGCCGGGGAGTTGCGCCGCACTTGCGCCGGTAGCGACGATGATATTTTTTGCCTTGATTTCTACATTTTTGCCGTCATTACCCGCCACCGCCAGCGTATCCTTCGACTTGAACGTCGCCGCGCCCATGAACACGGCGATGTTGTTCTTCTTCATCAAAAAGCCCACGCCCTTGGTGAGACGGTCGGAATTGGAGCGCGAGCGTTTGAACGCCACGCTGTAATCCAGTTTCAAGTTATCGAATGAAAAACCAAAATCCTTGCCGCGTTCGCGGAGGGTGTGCGCCACCTCCGCATTCTTCAACAGCGACTTGGATGGGATGCACCCGACGTTCAGGCACACGCCGCCCAGCCACTGCTTGTCCACGATGGCGACCTTCTGCTTGAGTTGCGCGGCGCGAATCGCGGCGACGTACCCCGCCGGTCCCGCGCCGATGACGACCACATCGAAATTTTCTGCCATGGAAATTGCGCTCCTGAAAATAAAAAGGTTAAGGGATTATACCCTTAACCCTGAAGCATCCTTCGTTGCGAGAGGTGTGGTCTCGACACCGCACCTGCGGTGGGTGCAGGTGTACGTCTCGCGAAGAGCGGCGGGACTACTCGACCACCAGTTTTTTACAGAGCCGAGCGTAAAAACTCAAACGTCCGCTCCCATGCCAGCGTCGCGGCGGACGAATCGTACTCGGGGCGATCCTCCTCCACGAACCAGTGGGCAACTCCGGGGTAGATGTGAAGCGTCGCGTCCACGCCCGCCTTTTTGAATTCCGCAAAGGTATTCTCCACGAATTCGTTCGGCTCCCATTCGTCGTTGTCGCTGTAATGACCCATCACCCTGGCGGTGATCTTTCCGTAGTCCACGCCTTCGTTACCGTAGAACAACACGATGCCGCCAAATTCCTCGGGCTTGGTTGCGGCGGCGATCAACGCCCACGCGCCACCCATTGAAAAACCGACTGCGCCAATCTTGCCCTTCACCATTCCGCGCAAATAATCTTTTGCCGCCATGACTGTATCCCCGACGAACTGTCCGTCGCTTTTTTCCATCAACGCTTTGGCTTCATCAATGGTCTTTGCCACCTGCCCGTTACGCAAGTCGGGCGCAAGCACCGTGAATCCCTGCCCGGCCAGGCGGTCACTTACCTCTTTGAAGAACGGTTTGAGCCCCCACCACGCATGGAGCAACAGTACACCGGGTCCGCCGCCGTCTGCCAGATAGGCATTGACCTTTTTGCCGTTCACATCGAGTTTGATTTCAGATTTTTGAATGGACATGGGAATCTCCTCACGCTCATTATACGTACATATGTTCTATTTTACAAGCAAGAAAAAAAAGGCGACTTCCGCCGCCTTTGGATTTACAACCACCGCCTCACGCGCCGCTTGTAGCCTGTGTACCCCTCCCCGAACTTTTTCTCCAGGTACGCCTCTTCGTGCTCGATCACCAGCTTGTTCATCAACGGGATGAACGCCAGCACCAGCGGAATCCCCCACACGATACCGAAGGTCAGCGGGAAGCCGATCAACATGCACACCATGCCGAGGTAGATCGGGTTGCGTGTGAAGCGATAGATTCCCGTCGAGACGATACTCCTCACCGACCCGTGCGGATCCAACGTTGTGCGTGCCTTCATGAACGAGTAAAAAGCAAGTATGCCGAGCAGAAAACCGACTCCCGCCAGCACAAGCCCGATATTGCGAACCACGGACGAAACAACGATTGGCAATAGGATAAATCTGCCAAGCAACCAGGCAATCCCAACGTGAATTAACAACAACACCGGCGGGTGGATTTTCACAGCGGCGTGATCTTTTTTATCGCTCATACTATAAGTCTCCAGTCTCTGGTCTCGATACACTCCTCGCAAAAACCGCTCGTCGCTACTCGACCACCAATCTCTAATTCTCCAATTCTCTTTCTCACTAATTCCACCCCTCCAGCGTCTCCTTCACCTTCATCAGGAAATTATCCGCCGACGCGCCGTCGAGGATGCGGTGATCGAACACGAACGACAGATACACCATCGGGCGGATGGCAATGGCATCGTCAATAACGATCACGCGCTTCTGCATCGCGCCCACGCCAAGGATTCCACACTGCGGCTGGTTGATAACCGGGAATGCGAACAACGATCCGCTGATGCCGTGGTTCGTCAACGTGAACGTGCCGCCCTTCACCTCGTCTGGTTGCAGTTTCTTTGTGCGAGCGCGGTTGGCAAGGTCGTTCACGGTGCGCGCCATCGCCAATAGAGACAAATCGTCCGCGTTTTTAATTACCGGCACGATCAAACCATCCTCGCCAAGCGAGGTCGCCATGCCGAGGTTGATCGCGCTGTGAACTCGCACGCCTTCATCGCTCCACGAGGAATTGACGATGGGATAGTGCTTCAACCCCGCCACGATCGCCGTCATGAAATACGCGGTGAATGTCAGGTTTACGTTGTCGCGCGAAAAGATTTCCTTGTTGGCTGAGCGATGTTTGACGACGCGTTGCATATCCGCTTCCATCACGGTCAACACGTGGGGCGAGGTGCGCTTACTCATCACCATGTGCTCGGCAATCGATCTGCGAATGGCAGTGTGCTTGATGAGTTGGTCGCCAGCGGTGGGCGCGACAATGGACGACATCGTGCCCGTAGGGTATGGACGATTGACAGCGGTCGGCAGTCTATGGTCTGCCGTCTTCCAGCTGTCCACGAATGCCAGCACATCGTTCTTCGTGATTCGACCGTTCAAGCCTGTGCCTTGCACTTGTTGTAAATTAACCCCATGCTCTGCCGCAATTTTTGCAACGACGGGGGAGATAAAACCTAAATCTTGGTTGACGGTTGGTTGTTGATGGATGTCAGTTAATGGCTGAATAGTTTGAGAAATTACCTTTTCAGGCTTACTGCCGTCAACCGTCAACAGTCCGCTATCAACAGTTTCCCCCGGCTTCCCGATCAACGCCAGCACCGCACCGACCTTGGCTGGCAATCCTTCTTCCGCCATGATCTTCAACACCGTCCCGGATGCAGGCGCGGGGATTTCAGTATCCACCTTGTCGGTGTTCACCTCAAGCAAAGGCTCCAACTCGTTGACCGAGTCGCCTTCCTTTTTTAGCCACTTGATGACGGTGACTTCCTCAACGCCTTCGCCGAGTAATGGGACAAGAACTTTGGTTGCCATAAAAGCTCCTTATTTCATGTGTCATTGCGAGCCCGAACGAAGTGAGGGCGTGGCAATCTCGTAAATTCAAGTAAGCCATTGCTTGCAGGTTAGTTGAGATTGCCACGCCTCGATGGTTTCGATACGGGCTTCGCCCTACTCAACCATCGAGGCTCGCAATGACACCCGTTTAGAGTATTTTCGGAAACTGATTCGGATCTACTTCATTCATGATTTCATAAACAGTATCAAAAATCGTCTCCGAGTTCGGCTTGCTCCAATAATCGCCGTCGCTCCCGTACGCGGGGCGATGCGCCTGGGCAGGCAGGGTACGCGCAGGGGAATCCAGGTGGTAATAGCCGCCCTGCTTCTCGATGACCTCTTGCATCATGTACGCGGATGTTCCCCCAGGGACATCCTCATCCACGAACAGGATACGATTCGTTTTCTTGAGTGATTCAACGATCTTGCCATGAATATCGAACGGCAACAGCGACTGCACGTCCACCACTTCGATCTCGATGCCAACCTTCGACAACTTCTCCGCCGCATCCAACACAATGCGGCAACACGCGCCGTACGTGACCACCGTGACATCGTCTCCTTCGCGGATCACCTCCGGCACGCCAAGCGGGACGGTGAACTCGCCGATGTTATCGGGCAAGCGCTCCTTCACGCGGTAGCCGTTCAACACCTCAACCACCACCGCAGGCTCGTTCGCCTTCAATAACGTGTTGTAAAACCCGGCGGCGCGCGTCATATCACGCGGCACAAGCACATGCATCCCGCGCACCAAATGGATCAGCCCCGCCATCGGCGAACCCGAATGCCAGATGCCCTCGAGGCGATGACCGCGCGTGCGCACGATGACCGGCGCGGCTTGCCCACCCACTGTCCGCCAGTGCAGGGTCGCGAGATCGTCAGACATGATCTGCAACGCGTACAAAATGTAATCGAGATACTGGATCTCGCAGATGGGCCGCAATCCGCGCATCGCCATCCCCATCGCCTGCCCCATGATCGTCGCCTCGCGGATGCCGGTATCCGTCACGCGCAACGCGCCGTATTTTTCCTGCATGCCTTTGAAGCCCTGGTTCACGTCGCCGAGAAAACCCACATCCTCGCCGAACGCGATCACGCGCGGGTCGCGCGCCAGGATCGCATCGAACGCCGCGTTGATCACCTCGAAGCCCATCATCGTCGGTGACGTCGCGGAATAGGAGGGAGGATTCTCAGGGACGGAAACAGCCGTCCCGTTGTACAGATGCGAGGAGTATCGCTCGCGGTTCACTTCATCCTGTTCCGTTTTCCACTGGATGAGAATCTGCTTCGACGGATTCGCCTCCATGCGCAATATCCGCAGCACTTCATGCACCGCGCTATGGATGTCGCGCCTCATCACCGACGGGAGGCTTGCCAGCCGGTCCCGAACCTGGTTCAACGCCGACGCGTGACTCGAACTGCCCGCGATCTCGTCGAACATATCCATCACGTGACCGCGCTCCTCGAGGATCGGATTCAGATACGCATCCCACGCTGTCTTGCGGATATTTTCAACAATGCCATGATCCTCCTCCTCCCAGCGCTTGAACTCTTTTTCGTTTGCCACCTTGTGTTCGAGCATCCACTCTTTCAACTTGCGCAAGCCGTCATACTCCTCCTCAAATTGCAACCGCTCCGCGGATTTGTACCGTTCGTGCGAACCGCTCGTGCTATGACCCTGCGGCTGTGTGACCTCGGTGACATGCACCAGCACAGGGATGTGTTCCGTGCGCGCGGTTTCCGACGCGCATCGGAATGTTTCGATAAGCGATGGATAATCCCACGCCTTGACGCGATATAGATCAAACCCGTTGGAATTTTTTGTGCGCTGAAAGCCCTCAAGCACGTCGCCTATATTGCCTTTCGTAATTTGAAAATCGTTCGGTACCGAAATGCCGTAGCCGTCGTCGTAGACCGTGATGATCGCCGGCGCCTGCAAGACCCCGATGGCATTGACCGACTCCCAAAAGATTCCCTCCGCAGTGGAGGCGTTGCCGATGCTCGCCCACGCCACCTCGTCGCCGTTGCGCGAAAACTGCGAAAAAGCTTTCAACTCTTCGATGTTGCGATACAACACCGAGGCATACGCCAACCCGACCGTGCGCGGCATTTGTGTGCCGGTCGGCGAGACATCCGCCACTGTGTTGTACATTTCAACCTGGTTCTTCCACGTGCCATCGGATTTTAAATTGCGCGAGGCGAAATGCGCGTTCATCGAGCGCCCGCCGGTGGCGGGGTCGTGCTCGAGGTCGGCATGGGCGTACAACTGGGCAAAAAATTCCTGGATGCTCATGACGTTAAGCATGAACATCCAGGTCTGGTCGCGGTAATAGCCGGAACGCCAATCCCCTTTGCGGAAGTGCCGCGCGATCGCGATATTGACGATCTCCTTGCCGTCGCCGAAAATGCCGAATTTAGCCTTGCCGCTCAACACCTCGCGCCGCCCGATGAGCGAAGTCTGCCGGCTCTGGTAGGCGGTGCGGTAATCCCTGACGATCTCTTCTTTCTCGAGGGGAAGCGCAATCGAACCCTTGCTTTTGGGCATGCAGTCTCTCTCCTGAGTTGGGTTGAGGGGGATTATACCGGAAAAGAATTCAACGCATCACCACAGATCGTTTCTGGAGAAAGGCATATACATTTTAGTTACTCACCAAAGGTTATACACAGGCAATTCACCCTATGGTTTGAAATTCGGGTTATCGGGTCGCGGGCGGGTTTTTTCCTGCGCCAGCAATGCGGCTTGCACGCGGTTCCGCACATGCAATTTCTGAAGGATGTTCGTCACATAATGTTTGATGGTCTTTTCCGTGAGGAACAACTTCTGACCGATCTCCCTGTTGCTGATCCCTACTGCGATCAATTCCAGGATCTGGCGCTCGCGTTCGGTCAGTTCGTCGAACCCATCTTTTTCCGCGCTCGGCGGACGGTGGGTGGAGGTGATCTCCGAGAGCAGGTGAGCGGCCAGCGGGGGTGAAACATATCCCTCCCCGGCATGGACCATATGCACGATGTTGTTCAGTTCGCGCGCGGCAACCCCCTTGAGCACGTAGGCGTGCGCGCCGGCTTTCAAAGCGGATAAAACGACATCTTTGTTGTCAGACCCCGTTAGAATGACGATCTTTACCACAGGATAGGTGGATGAAACCGTTTCCGCCGCGTTAAGCCCGCCACCCGGCATGCTGATATCGAGGAGCAGGATGTCCGGCAAGTGGTCGCGGGTTAAGTTAATCGCGTCCTCTGCGGTCACTCCCTGCCCGACAATCTCGAGGCTGGGGTCCGAACCAAGGATGGATGCCACGCCTTCGCGGAATATCGGGTGATCGTCCACGATTACCAGTCTGATCTTATCCATAGGTTGTCTCCCCGGCATGTTGAAGCGACAATTCAGCCGTCAGTTTGATCCCTCCGTGGGCATCGTGGAAGGCGGCGAAGAACCCGCCCTGGCTTTCGATGCGATCGCGCAATCCGGACATTTCAAACGAGTTGAATCCCGGGTCGGGCTGGGCGGATTGAACATCGAAGCCTTCGTCGAAGATCTCGATGTGAATGTGGTTCATGCGGGTCGATACATTTACCTGTCCTGTGGTTGTGCCGGTCAGGCGGTGGATGTGGTTCAGCCCCTCCTGGATGAATCGGTAGACCGCGTTCTTGACCGGCAGGGACGCGTATATCGGGAGACTTTCAGTGGTCAACAATATCTTTACCCGGGCATGTTGTTCGTGCGAGCGCACCACATGCAGGATGACATCCATCACGGTCAGGTTCGCCAGTTGTGGAAGACCGAGGCGTGCGGCGATGGCGCGCATTTCTTGTAGCGAGCTGTGGAGGCTTGTCTGAATGCTTCGCAGCCCGTCGTTGCATGTACTGTTCCCATTCGTCAAGCGACAGGTTTCGTTCAACTCGAGCGCCTGGTCCAGACGCAACAGGGCGGTGCTAACTTCCTGGACCGGCCCATCGTGGAGTTCGGCGCTCACGCGCCGCAGCAGGTTTTCATTGAGGGAAGCGGAATTCGCCGCCGCGCCGCGGACCTTCATGGATAATTCGGAATTCCGCGCGAGTTGTTTCGTCAGGGCAACCACCTGGTTTTTGAGTTCAATCTCCTGTGAAGCGATGCGGTTGCCTGCCCAGCGCACGAATCCGATGAGAAGCAGGTAGATCGCGAACATGGTGGAACCGACCATCAACCAACCCTGGCGTTGAGCCGCCGCGATCTTGGCTTCAAGGGTATCCACTCTTTGGTAGAACTCGGCAACGGCAATGACCTGGTTTGTGTCGTTCAAGCGGACCGGACTGTACACTTCGAGCAGGGGTTCCGACGAGAGACGACGCTCCTCGACATTTTCATCCTCCTCCAACCCACTGATCTCCCCAGTCACCGTGCCATCCCACGAACTGAGTTGATCGGATGTATCCGGAAACACCCGCCCGATCAGCGATGGAATATTGCTATAGATGATCCGGTGGTCACGGCTCCAGATCTTTATCGAGAGGGTGCGTTGCCCGAGATTGCTGGTGTCGAACAGTTGGTTCAAGGCTTCGATATGCGACGGGTCGAGGGTATCCTGGCTGGCAAGTTCCTGGATGTTGGGCGCGATAAAGCTATCCATATACAGGGCAGTGGACGCTGTCGCTTCCTTGATCACGCCGATCTCGATCTGCTCCCCCACCCACCAGCCAATGCCCGCCATACCGACCAGCATGATGATCGCGCTCGACAAGTTAAAGCGCTGGATCACACTCAAGCCCAGGAACTCTGAGGTTACCCGATTCACATCCGCTCCCCATGACTTGCATGCATGCCGGGTTCGAACATCCTCGTTTTTGTCGCGAGCAACAGTCGGGCGCGGATGGTTGTACCCGCGCCTCTCCCAGTTTCAACCTCGAACACGCCTCCCAGGCTTTCCACACGCTCGCGCATCCCGGCCAACCCGAGATGATCGTCCACCGAGTGGGATTGGGCAGGGTCGAATCCGGGTCCTAAGTCTGTCACAGCAATCATCAACGATTCCTCATGACCCTGAACCTGCACGCGTTGCCCTATTCCGCCGGCGTGTTTGTAGCAATTACTCAAGGCTTCCTGAACTACGCGATAGGCTGTCATTTTGATCGGCAGCGCCACATCCTTGGGAAGGGTCTCGGCAATAAAACTCACCGTCGTCCCGGTGCGAGCTTCATGCGATTTGACCGCGCTCAAAAACGCCTCGCTGAGCGTCAAGCCGTCCAGTTGGGGCAAACCTAGACCGGTGGCAAGGGCGTTCATTTCCTGCAGGGAGGTACCCAGGGCTGATTGAATCGCGGGAAGGTTTTGGTTGCAGCGGATCTTCTGTTCCACGAGTCGACAGGCATCGGTTGCCGCCAGGACCTGGTCAAGCGTGGTCAATGCCATCGATATCTTTTGCGCGGGTCCTTCCCTCAGTTCAAGGCTGATCCGCCCCAGGAGCATCTCATCGTTCGTGGCGGCATTGGCAACTGCCTGCCGTATCCGCATGTCGAGTTCTTCGTTTTGGGATAACAACTCCGTCAATTTTTCCACTTGGGCAACGAGTATCTCCTCCTGTTTTCTGAGGCGGGTCCGCATCGAGCGAAAGAAAGCCGCCAGCCACAAGTACATCAACCCCATGCCGGTTCCAACGACGACCCAACTTTGACGTTGCGACCTCGCGATTTCCGCCTGGAGGTCGCCGGCTTCCTGGTAAAACTCGGCGACCGCGATGACTTTATGCTTACCGGTCTGCCGGACAGGCACATAGATCTCCAACAGATTCGAATACAACTGGCGTTCTTCGACATGTTCCGCTTCGTCAAGCGCGCTGATCGCCGAAACCACATCACCGTTCCAGGCTGCCGCCAGATCTTCCGGGATGCCAAACTGACGCCCGATCAAGGATGGCCGGTTGCTGAACAGAATCCTGCCTTCTTCATCCCATACTTTTATGGTCACGATCTGGCGGCCGATATCCGTGGATTCGAGCAAACTGTTCAAAGCCTCCCGACTTTTGGGCGTGAGCGATTCAGCTGATTCGAGATCCTGCAAATTTGGGGTGACAAAACTATCCAGATATAGCGCTGTGGTGGCGGCAGATTCATGGATGATACTTTCCTCGATCTGGCCGCTCACCCATGAACCGATCACGACCGTTCCAGCCATGGCAATCAACAACCCTGCCAGATTAAATCGTTGAATTAGATTCCATGACGCAAAAAAGTGTACGACACGCACCAACATTTCTCTCCCAGCCAGTTTTTCTTTCTATTAACGACGTGCTTGCAAACGACAGGTTACAGCAACCAGAGACAATTTTGAAAGTTTCCGACCAAAGTCGGATAACAAGCGACCAAGGTGAAATAAATCTCTCGACTTATGCCCATTCTGCCGCAGGTAATGATTTCTTATTATATACCTAACCCTGCCCGAATTGGGCATGTCGTTGTTTCTCATGGCAGTCGGGCAAACCGACATCTACGGTCAAGGTAAAAACAAGCCCGAATCGTATCCTGAGGTACCTGAAAAAGGAAAGGAAATATAACCATGTTTCACACTAAATTTTGGAATTACAAAAACCCCGGACGCGCGGTGAAGAGGGGAGCCATGGGCGCGCTGACGATTCTGGTCATGCTGGTCAGCCTGATCCCAGCCGCCACCCCGGCTCTCGCCGCTGTACCAGCGGCTGTATCATCCACACTGAATCAGTTTGGCTTTCCAGACTGGTATCAGGACACGAACGGCACGCGTCTCGAACCCTGTTTGGATGTCAACGACCCGTTTTGCGTTGTCCTTCCAAACCCTGGTGTGTTCGACCCCGCCCTGCCGATGGATATGCCCGAAAATTTCCCTGATGAATTCTTTTATTCGGTCATCGATTCGGAAAAACTGGATACGCCCGGCTGTAACGGCACCCGGCCCGGCAGGGTCTTTCTCCGCATCGCCGTGGAAGGAGCCTTCGCCAACGGTTTGCCGGCAGACAATGAGCAGATGGTCTTCGGGCGTGTCCGCGTTCGGATCACCAGCGGACTCTGCCCCAACACAGAATACACCTTCGTCCATCCATTCGGCACCATGAGTCTGACCACAAACGAATTTGGTGGCACGCGGGTTGTCGAAGGCACGCAGGATATCGGATGCGCTCCGGTGGGATTGCAAACTTGCGATTTCTCACTGGCGTTGCGCAGCCCCGTACTGCAAAGTTATCTGCGCTGGGATCCCAATGTTGCCCCCTCCGCCCCCGCTGGTTACCTTGGCGATGCCGTAACCTTACACACCATCACGGGTGCCACGTATGAGCCGGGTGGCGCGGGTACCGGTTTTGCCAATTATTTCTCCATTTCTGACAACAGCGGCGAGATCATGCGCACGAACCTCTTTACCGTCATGGGCAAAGAGGCGGGACCTGTTCTTACCAATAGCACTCGTGTCGATTTCGGCGGGCAAAACATCAACACCGGGTTGAGCCCGGTCCGCTTGGTGACCCTCACCAACGTCGGCGTGAACTCGTTGACCGTCAGCGCCATATCCGCCACCCCTGCGGGACGATTCGTAGCCAGCGATCCAAATACCTGCATTGGCCGCGCCCTTGCCCGCGATGAATCCTGCGCGGTGGCTGTCCAATTCGATCCTGTTGTCGTTGGTGAACTGGCTGGCGCCTTAAGCATCACTCACGATGGCATCCGCTCGCCGTTCGTCGTAACGCTTGCGGGTACCGGCACCAACCCCGGCAATGAAGCCATTCTCTCGGCGGACCTGCTGTCGCTTAATTTCGGCAGTGTCCGCATTCGCACCCAGTCCCTTGCGCAACGGATTCGAATCACCAATACCGGCGTTGCCCCCTTGCAGATCTCCGGCACCGCATTTATTGATACCGTCCAGTCCGGCGATGCGGCACAGTTCGTCAAAACCGCCGATAAATGCACGGGGTTCGTCATCCAACCCGGTAAACGATGCGATATCTCCGTGGCTGTGCGCCCCACAGCCAACGGCGCCTTGAACGCGATCATGCGAATTACCGCCAATATCAGCGTCGGTCACGTGGATGTTGCCCTCACCGCCATTGGCACCGGCGGCATCGCGGCGGTCTCCACGGTGATTAACCAAGCCACGGGTTACCCCACCTGGTATCAGGATGAAACGGGGTTGCGCGTGAGCGAATGCATCGACCCGAACGATCCCTTCTGTATCGTCCTCGCAGATGATTTCTACAACCCGGCGCTCCCGCTTCAGGGCAGGGTGGAGTTTGCCAACTTCCCCACCGAATATTTCTACACCGTCGCGGATTCGGATATGCTCACAACTCCGGGCTGCGGATCCATTCCCCCCGGCCGCGCATTCGTACGGTCTGCAGTGGAAGCGGCTTTCATCAATGAAGGACCTATTGACGGCGACCAGATGGTTTTTGGCCGTGTCCGTATCGTTGTGCGTGATGGATTATGCCCGGATACGAACTACACATTTACACATCCGTACGGGCAGACGATCCTGACCACCGATGAAAACGGCTCCATCAAACCTGCCGCTGGCACAGTGGATATTGGGTGTTTCCCGGTCGCTCCTGATCTCTGCAATTTCTCAGACCCTCTGCAAAGCCCGGTCTTGGGCGGCTTCCTGCAATGGGACCCGGCGATTGCCCCGGCTGCCCCCGCCGGCTATCTCGGAGACGCACTAACCCTGCATCGAATCACGGGCAGTCCATACAACAACAACTTCTTCCGTATTCAAGGACCGATCACGGTCGGCGGTCCAGTGGTCACGATTGGCGAGACCTCGCTCTTCACCGTGATGGGTAAACTGAACGGTCCATTGGTTGCCAACCCCAGCAGTGTTGCGTTCCGACCCTACACCGTGAACACGCAGAGCGGCAACGAACAAATTACCCTGACCAATGAAGGCATCACTGCACTAACTATCACAAGCCTGGTCTTGAACGGTCCCAACGCCGGCGATTTCATCCCCGACAACGGATGTAACAATGCATTCACCGGCGGCACGATCGTTCTTAACCCGGGCGCCAGTTGCAATTTCAACGTGTTGTTCGCGCCGACCGCCGCAGGCAGCCGTAACGCCTCGATCACGGTCAACCACACCGGTCGAAATACCGGATTCCAGATCACACTGAATGGCATTGGACAACAATCCAGCGGCCCCGCCATCACCGTCAGCCCGGAAACCTTCAACTTCACTGATCTTCACATCGGACAGGTGAGCCAATCTGTCGACATTACCGTATCGAACCTCGGCGGACTCGACCCGCTGGAAGTCGGCGAACCGGTCATCGACAATCCCGAATTCCTGCTCGAGAATACCTGCCCGGTCATCCCGGATTCTGTACCCGTGGACGGCTCCTGCGTGATCAAAGTCCGCTTCGCGCCCACATTGGGCGGGCTCTCCATCGCCAGCCTGACCATCCCCAGCAATGTTCCCGGCGCGAACACGATTGTCACCCTCACGGGGCGCGGTTTCACCGGCGCATCGGCTGTCTCCGCAACGATCCGCGCGGCAGACGGTTTCGCTGACTGGTACCAGGATGACAACGGCATACGCGTCGAACCCTGCCTCAACCCGGCCGACACGAACTGCATTGTCCTTCCGGACGAGGGCTTCGATCCCGGCCTGCCGCTCAGTTTCCCCACGAATTACCCGGGTGAGTTCTTCTACCAGATCGCCGAATCGGACTTGATCACCACGCCTGGTTTATGCGGCACCCCGGCCGGCATTGCCCACTTACGAACTGCCCTCGAAGGCTCATTCTTGAACGGCATCCCCGAAGCGGGACAACAGGTGACCTTTGCCCGTATTCGAATCGTCGTAACCAGCGGGCTGTGCCCCAACACCTCCTATACCTTCACCACCCCCTACGGTCCTGTGGGACCCTTCTTGACCGATACGGTGGGCGGAATCCCTGCCAATGCCGGCACCACAGATATCGACCCGCCCATCCCAAGCCTGGTTCTCGATAGCGGCTTCCTGCGTTGGGACCCGGCCGTTGCTCCTGCCGCCCCTGCCGGATACCTGGGAGATGCCATCACGTTGCATAAAGTTGTCGGCTCCCGCCATATACCGGCCGGTGAAACCGAACCAGCGAATTACTTCGCCATCGATGGCACATCCCTGAGAACAGACCTGTTCACAGTTTCCGGCAAATTGGCCGGACCGATCATCAGTGAACCAGCCAGCCTTGATTTCGGTAACGCCGACGTACTCACCACCAGTTCCGAACTCACCGCAACCCTGACGAATGTCGCACCGGAAGCGGTTTCAGGGTTTGCCCCCTCCATTACCGGCGCAGACGCCTCCGACTTTTCAGTAAGCGGCGGTACCTGTACGGCGGGAGCGCTCGCCCAGGATCAGAACTGCACCGTCACCGTGGTCTTCGCCCCCACCACGGGTGGGAATAAATCAGCCACCCTGACGATCGCACACTCCGGGCTGAACTCACCGGCAACTGTCGCTCTCTTCGGGCAAGCCATTGAAATCCCGAGACCGGCGGTCGCGTTGACCCCAACGTCGATCACATTTGCAAGCCAAAATGTTGGCACTCTGAGCGCCCCGGTATCGATCACAGTGCAAAACATCGGAAACGCCGACCTTCATGTAGCGTCGGTGGCGCTGGCGGGCTCGAACCCGGGTGAATTCATTCTGGGTAACGGCTGTGGATTACCGGTGGCACCGGGCGGCAACTGCACCCTGCAAGTCAGTTTCGCCCCAACCTCCAGCGGCGGCAAATCAGCCCAGCTCCAATTGGTTGACGATGCTCCCACCAGCCCGCAGGTGGTAAATCTTTCAGGAACCGGTGTTGCAGCCAGTTTGAGCCTTTCCCCAACCACACTTGGTTTCGGAAATATCGGGGTGGGCGGTAGTTCCACAAAATCCGTCAAGATCACGAATACCGGCACCGCCAACCTCAACATCACTTCACTGACGATTACCGGCTCGAGCACATTTACCATCGCCAGCCACAACTGCGGCGCGGCTCTTACACCTGGAAAGAGTTGCAGCGTAAATATCCGCTTTGCGCCCACGGCACGGATTGCCTATACCGGCACCCTGAATATCGCCAGCAACGCAGGCGGTTCACCGCATGCCGTGCCGCTGACCGGAGCCGGCAGATAAACGAACCCCGATAACGAGCAGAGGCGGAGTGGGCAATCATCCACTCCGCCCCTGCTGGGCGGGTATCTTCGATCCATTCGTGATGAAGACATACCCAGGGTGACGCACGATCAATTCACTTGAGGAACCACAAAGTATCAAACAGGTTCCTCGGAAAGCGAATTTCTTATGTACAAAATAACGGTGGAAAAAACGCGATTTTCACGAAGGGATTTTATGAAACTTGGTGTGGCGGGTTCCGCCGCAGCCATCCTGACCGGCTCAAAATTGTTCAACGCCATCACCACCGCCAAGGCTGGCGATGGCGTTTCCTACACCGAAGTCTACCCGACCAGCCCCTTGATCCTCTCCCCCTTCAATGACGCGTTGCCCATTCCAAAAGCGCTTGCCCCGACCCCAAAATCGGATGTCAATGCCTGGAGCCGTCCCCCAGGGTCGGGAGCCGGTCAGCAAAATTCCTACGGGAATGAAGCCCATCAAGTCTGGTCCACCAAGATTGGGTATCCGGATCCGTTGGTCTATAAGATCGAACTGCAGGTCAACACCCACAGTTTTACGACATCGCAGGTAATGCCCATCGATGCGAACGGTCGGCCCACCATCTCGTTCGACAGCGACGGTAATGTGTATGAGGCGGGCACGATCAGGACATTGCCGCCCAGCACCATTTATGGATTCAACGGCACGTTCCCCGGACCCCGTATCAATGCCGAATATGGCAAACCCGCTCTCATCCGATTTGTGAACCGATTGGATGAAAATCCAGACAACCTTGACCGGCAGGACTTCGGAGCGCCGGACTGGTCGTTCCTGACGCACCTTCATAACGGTCATACCGCGCCGGAAAGCGATGGCAATCCCTTTTACACGATGCGGAAAGGCCTCGGGCACGGGTACGAACCCGGCACCTGGTGCGATTGCCTGTATCTCAACTGGCCCGCCGGCGGAGACGACCGCGAGAAGCAATCCTTCCTCTGGTTCCACGACCATCGCATGGACCATACTGGTTCGAATGTGTACAAGGGCATGGTCGGCCTCTACCCCATTTACGATCCCAAAAACAGCATGGACATGGGGGACGAAACCAAAGGGTTGCGCCTGCCCGGAGTGCGCACGAACAACCCCGACGGCTCGTTCGATGTGGAATACGACATTCCTCTGGCGATTTATGATTGCCGTCTCGATGACGGGGTCACCGTACACAACGATGTTCACGACAATGAATTCCCAGAAGCGGATAACCCGCGTGAACACCCGGAATGGTGGGGCAAGACGTTCTATAAACATTTTGTCAACCACGGGTTTGTCGGCGATATTTTCACGGTCAACGGGGTCGCGTATCCCGTCCTTGAGGTCAAACGGCGGAAGTATCGCTTCCGATTTCTGGATGCCTCGATCGCCCGCATCTACGAATTCCAATTGATGGCCTCCACCGACGGTCCCAGATCGGCGGCATCCCTTGGTTATGGCGGGGATGAACTGCAGGGACAATATCGAATTCCCGACGGGCAACAATGCATGAAGTTCACTCAAATTGCGACCGACGGCGGGTTGATCCCCGCGCCGATCACCCGCAACTCATTCGAGCTTTGGCCCGCCAAACGCCGCGAGTTCATCATCGACTTCACCAAATACATGGATGGAACCCCGACAAAGAAGGGTGACGTGATCTACCTGACAAACGTGATGAAGATGGGCGACGGCCGCAAGTGGGATTCCTCCTCTCGATTTTCCCCCGACCCGGACTATAAAGTGCCGGTGCTCAAGATCGTCATCGGCGACGACGCCGTGGATAACAGCCAGATTCCTTCGGCTCTGCGCGCCCTTCCGCCTCTGCCCAATGTCGATTGGAAAAAAATGTTGAACAACCGCAAGATTTTCGAAACACAACGCGGCAGTTTCGGCGAAGAAGCCGAATGGCTGATCAACGGGATGCCCTTCGACCCCTCCCAGCCCGCGCGGAGCCTGAAGAACCCCGCCGGCAAGACCCCGCTCGCCCAACAGAAACAGGGAAGTTACGATGTCTGGGAAATACGGAATGGCGGCGGCGGCTGGGTGCATCCGTTCCACTTCCACATGGAGGAACACCGCGTCCTCATGCGTAACGGGAAGGCGGTTCCTCCCGCCGACCCTGGCCATCCCGACGATAACTCTCGCGAAGATGTGATCGCGCTCGACCCCGGCGAGTCGGTGATCGTCGGTCGATATTTCCGGGGTTTTACCGGCCCCTATGTCGGGCATTGCCACAACCTCGCCCACGAAGACCATGCCATGATGTTTGGCTGGGAGATCATTCCGTAAAGGGCTTTAGCATCCATGGAAGGGACCAACCCATGATCTCGAAAAATGTGTATCAAAAAATATTCCTGGCAGTCGTGTTCGCGATGGGCGATGTGCTCTGGCTCAAGATTTGGCATCAATACGGCTATAGCGATTTCCCGCTGATCTTTCCGTATCTGTCATCCTGGTGGCGGGATGCTTTCATTGTGCTTTTCCCCGTGGCGCTGGCGGTTTGGGTCGGAGCCTACCTTGCCGAGCGGATCCTTGACCGCTCGCCCTGGCAGATTACCGGGTCATCCCGCTCGGTGATCACTGCTTTCCTGCTCGGAACCATGGCATCCGCGGTATTTGCGATCGTGGAAAACGATAAACAGATCTTGACCGGGTTCGGGAACGAGTTTGTCTATCTCACCAGTATCTGTGGCGCGCTCTACCCCGAGGGCACTTTTTTTCTCGATCTCTTGAAATCGCTACTCACCGACATCAAGGCGTTCCGAATGCACATTCTGCTGCAGGATTGGTTCTACCTTGCGCTCTTCAACTTTGCCATTACGGTCCTATGGATGTTGATCAGCGAAGGACTTTTCCGCCCGAGGCTCCTTTCTTCGCCAAGAATGACCAACGACTTCGCAACGGATTAATCGGCAGTGCGCCTGTAGAAAAAAACCGACCTGTTTCCCATGCCGTTGTTCTTCGGATCGAGGAATGCTCGTGGCAAGGGGATGGACTGATATTTTCCCGGAAGATCAACGGGTAGGGATTCTTTGGTTATACTTGCGCCCATGAATCCCCTCCCTATCGTCCAAACACAAACCCCGTCGCAAGTGATCGACCTCGGCGCGGGCAACCCATCGCTTTCGGTGTTGCCGTTGGATTTGATGCGAGATGCGGCGAAGGTTGCCCTCTCGAAAAAGGATAACTCATTCCTGCAATACGGCGTCGAGCAGGGCAATGGCTACCTGCGCGAATCGCTGGCAATTTTTCTCACCAGCGGGTACGGCTTCCCGGTGGGCGCGGAAAATTTATTCATCACGTCCGGCATTTCGAACGCGCTCGACCTGTTATGCACCCTCTTCACCCGCGAAGGCGATACGATCTTCGTCGAAGAGCCGACGTACTTCCTCGCCTTGCGGATCTTCCGCGATCATCATTTGAACATCGTGCCCGTGGAGACCGACGAGCACGGACTCATCCCCGCTTCGCTCGAGGGGAGGCTTGCCTCGGCAACCCCGAAGTTTCTCTACCTCATCCCAGCCTTCCAAAACCCGACCGGGCACACACTGACGCAGGAACGCCGCGAGCAGATTCTTCAACTCGCCGAACGGCATAACTTCCTCATCGCCGCGGACGAGGTCTATCAATTATTGAATTTCGCCGGCAAGCCGCCCACATCCTTCGGCGCGTACGTGGATTCGGAGCGCGTGCTTTCACTGGGGTCGTTCTCGAAGATCCTCGCGCCCGGTCTGCGCCTCGGCTGGATTCAAGCGCACCCCAAACTCATCGGTCGCTTTGTCGCCAGCGGGTTGCTCGACAGCGGCGGAGGGTTGAACCCGTTCACTTCGGCGATCGTGCGCGAGGTGGTCGAAGCGGGCGCGCTGGAAAAACACATACGCGGGTTAACGTCGAGGTATGCAGACCAAGCCAAAACGATGGATGAAGCGCTGCGTCGTCACCTGCCGCTGGCAAAATACGCAATCCCAAACGGCGGATACTTCGTCTGGTTGCAATTCCCCGAATCGGTGGATACGAGCGAGTTGCGCAAACACGCCCCCTCCTTCAATGTGGACTTTCGCCCAGGCGCGTTGTTTTCCTCCGGCGGCGGGTTGAAAAAATTCATGCGCGTGTGTTTTGTGTTCTACGGTTCAGCGCAGATCGAAGAGGGGGTTCAGCGGCTGGGAGAACTTTATTTATCCAGCGCCGCCTTCACCGCCGCGAAAACATCCACCATGCCGTAGCCGTATGCGGCATTCGGCACACCGCCTTCGAAACAGCCGACCGACGTATCGCCGGTGAACGGTTGCGCCGTCTCGATGATAAGTTGTTCGGTGCGATCGATATCGCCGATGAGCGTTGGGTCTGCCGACCAAAGCAGGGCAACCGCGCCAGCCACGTGAGGACCAGCCATCGAAGTGCCGCTGGATGTGCCATAACTGCCGCCCGGTGTGGAGGAGTAGATCGCCACGCCCGGCGCCACGATATCCGGCTTGATGCGCCCCGAGCCATCGGCGATGACCGGACCGCGACTGCTGAAATCCGCCATATTCCCAAACTGATCGATCGCGCCGACGGAGAAAACGGAATCATACAACGACAGCGGCGCGTTGACCGTGTTGCAGTTGGGTCCGTCATTGCCGGCGGATACCACCACGAAGATACCCGCGGCGCGCAGGTGATCAGCGCCGTAGAGCAGGGCGTTCGGGTCGCACCCTTCTAGTTCGGGGCATCCCCATGAATTATTCAACACATCGGCGGCGCGCGTCGGGTCGCCGGCGGTGAAGGGGTCGCCACCCTGCGGGAACGGGGCAAGCATAAACTGCATGCAATCGAGGTAAAACGCGGGGTTGGCAAGGTTGCGATTCAGGTTGACACAACCGATCCACTCGGCGCCGGGGGCGACGCCGATTCCGTTTTTCCCCAGTATCGTGCCGAGCGTGTGCGTGCCGTGACCGCCATCGTCATAGGGCGATGGTTTTTGATTCCATGGGTCGAACCAGTTGTAGTCGTCGCCTTCGGTCAACCCACGATAACTTTCTTTCAGTTCGGGATGATTCCCATCCACACCGCTGTCCGATTGACCGATGACGATGTTTTCGCCGCGCACGTTGAACTCCTCCCACACTTTGTCGGCGCCGATCATTTTCACGTTCCACTGCACCTCACGCGGCGCATCCTCGACGAATCCGCTCAACGCCAACGCGGCGACCGGTTCGGCGGGTCGCAGGCGCGGGCTGGGGATGACGCGCTCCACTTCGGGGCGGGTCAAAAGATACAAGTGGACGAGAGTCCCGCCTTGAACTTCCATCGCGTTGACAAGATAGTACGGTGTGTATTCCACGCCAAACGTGTCGAACGTCTGCCGTAACGCGGCTTGCGTTTGATTCGCATGAGCGGTGAGCGTTTGGTAGGCGGCTGTCCTGCGCTCGTCAATATCGCGAATCTCACTCACGCTCGAGAGGTCCGCCTGGTCTTTCAAAATGACGAAGAGACGGTCACCGTAAAACCCGGGGTTGCCGCCGAGGAAATACCCCGCAAGGACCATCAACCACGCCGCGCCGGCGCCAACCCAACCCAGCATGCGCATCGTGCGGGACGGGGAGCCTGATCTTCCCATCGCCAGTTGAATCGCCAGCCCCAGGATTCCCACTACCAACCCAATGCCGATAGTGGCGCCGACCGTCCTGGAGGCAAGCGCAAAAATATCGCCGAGCAGGATGCTCAATTCGGTGGGGTCGAAGAAAACCAGCCCCGCCCAGCACAACAGACCGCTGAGGATCAGCGCCCCAACCCGCGAAGGCATGACGACCGCCACGGCAAATGCGAACGCCGGCAGGATGGCAAGCAGGATCAACTGCGAACCGTCGTAGCCGAGCGCCGAACCAAGCAGGGACAACGTCACGCCGATGCCGAGCGCGTCGAGAAATTTATTCCCGGTGGTCGATTCCATCGTCAACGCGGCGCAAGCGCCGAACGCCAGCCCGGCAAACAAGCCGAGGATCGCATCGGTCGCTGAACCGATCGCGCCATACACGACGAAGGGAAGAACGCCCGACGCCGCGAAGAAAAGCGCTGACGGGACCCCGCCTGCGCCCCAATCCAGTTTGATTCCGCGAACCCGCCCGATGACGAACGCCGCAACGACACAGATCAATATTTGCAGGAGGAAACCCGCCTGGTCATTGTTCGGACCCAGCAGGCGCAGTGTCAACGCCGGGAAAGACAGCAACGAAGCGGCGAACCAGCCCGCATAGACCGGCTTGAAGCGGTCGTCGCTGGTAAAACGCCACAACGGATAGGTCAGCCCGGAGATGAGGACTGCCTGTGCGCCCAGCCCGATCAGCCCGAACCAGGCGAGGCTCGAAAGACTCCCCGAGGCGATCGCCGATTGCTCCATGGACCAAAGTGTGAAATGGTAAATGAACGAACAGAACGGAAAGAAGAGCGCCAGCAAAAGGAAGACGACCAGCGCGCCCGCCGACCGGTTCACCGGTTGCGAGGCGGGTTCAAGGGTGGTTTCTGACATGTCTGCTGTGACTCCTCATTGACCGAACAGATAGTGGTCGAAAAATTCCACCACGCGTTGTTCGTACTCTGCGGGGTACACCTTGTCAAAATCCACGTGACCCAGCGCCGGGTCGAACCATAATTCCTTTGGCTCGCCCGCCGCATCGTACAACTTCTGACCGCTATCGGGCGAGATCGCCACGTCTGCGCCGCCCTGCAT
>CAZGSB010000055.1:0-21675 GCA_964528275.1 uncultured Anaerolinea sp.
TCTTCGCTTTTTCGCTGGCTTCCTTCAAGCGTTGCAACGCCTGGCGGTCGCCGTGCAGGTCGATGCCATTGTCTTTTTTGAATTGCTCGATGAGATGGTCCATGATGCGCAAGTCGAAATCGTCGCCGCCGAGGAAGGTGTCGCCGCTCGTCGCGCGGACCTGGAATACGCCGTCGCCCACATCGAGAATGGAAATGTCGAACGTGCCGCCGCCAAGGTCGTAGACCGCGATAATTTCATTTTTCTTTTTATCGAGTCCGTACGCCAGCGACGAAGCCGTCGGTTCGTTGATGATGCGCAATACTTCCAAGCCAGCGATCTTGCCCGCATCTTTGGTGGCGTTGCGCTGGGCATCGTTGAAATACGCGGGGACGGTGATGACCGCCTGTGTGATCGTCTCGCCGAGGTAGGCTTCGGCGTCGCGCTTGATCTTCGCCAGGATCATCGCCGAAACTTCGGGCGGCGAATAATCTTTTTCACCGAGTTGCACGCGCACATCGCCGTTGTCCGCCGCTTTCACCGCGTACGGTACGCGCTTCCGCGTGCGTTCCACTTCGGCGTCGTCGGACTTGCGCCCCATGAAACGCTTCACCGAAAAGATGGTGTTCTGCGGATTGGTGATCGCCTGGTTGCGCGCCACCCGCCCGACCAGGCGTTCGCTATTTTTATTGACCGCCACCACCGACGGAACAAGCCGTTCGCCCTCCGCCGAGGGAATCACGATCGGCTCGCCGCCCTGCATCACCGCCGCGACGGAGTTGGTCGTGCCGAGGTCTATGCCAATGATTTTTGCCATGAATGCTCCTGTTACGTTTTGAGTACTGCGTGTTACGTCATACGCAGTACGTAGTATGAATTCCTATTGCGCCACTCTCACCAATGCCGGTCGTATCACGCGCTCGCCGAGCATGTATCCGTTTTGCACCACCGCGATCACATGACCACTCTCCACGTCTTCGGCAGGCTCGTGCGAGATCGCCTCGTGGAACGTCGGGTTGAACTCCGCGCCCTCGGCTTCGATCCGTTTCACGCCTTCGGCATCCAAAATATTCTGGAATTTCCGTACGATCAAATCGATACCGTTCGCCCAGGCGTCGCCGTCGGGACGGTTTTGCATGGCGCGTTCGAGGTCGTCCAGCGCGGGCAACACTTTTTTGACGATGTCGCCTTTCATCGTGGCGAACATCATCTCGTTATCGCGTTCGATGCGTCTGCGATAATTTTGGAAATCTGCCTGCGTGCGCTGCCAGCCGCTCACGCTATCCGCCAGTTTTTCCTCAGCATCGTCGAGACGCTGTTTCAGCGACTCGATCTCCGTCCATGCGTCACGGTCAGACTCAGGGTTGGCTTGCCCGCCAGCCTGCGGCTTGTTCTCCGCCTCATCGTTCGTTTTTTCATGTTTCTTCTTGTCACTCATCGCTCGTTGCCACCAAATAAAAAGGATTTTTCACAGGCTATTCGCCCGCGATCGTGTCATTGACCAGGTCGCTCAACAAACCCGCCATGTACCGCACGGTGGGAATCGTCCGCGCGTACGACATGCGCATCGGTCCCAGCACGCCGAGCGTTCCCGTTGCCATGCCGGGCACGCCGTAACGCGCGATGACCATCGAGCATTGACGCAGTTCATCCCAGCCGCCTTCGCCGCCGATCAAAACCTGTAGCCCGCCGACGTTGCTGTTCGTGGTTGTCTTCGCGAGCAACTCTTGCAACGTTGACCGTTCTTCGAATATTTTCAGCGCCTTGCGCGCCTCGTCCGATTCGGCGAACTCGGGTTCGGCAAGCACGTTGGTCAAGCCGTCGGTGTAGACTTCGCCGGAGACCACGCGCGAGACGCGCCGCATTTCCTCGAGGATGAGGAGCAGGATATCCTGGTCGAGCGCATCCTGCCGGGTCGAAAGGGCGGAAATGTTATCCACGGGCAAGCCAGCCAAAGCGGAGTTGAGACGCGCCGCCGTCTGGCTGAGTCGTTCTTGCAACACCGGTTCGGATAATGTCAGCAATTGCTGGTTGACTTCGCCGCCGACCAGCACGAGCACCATCAGGATCTGGCGTCCCTGCGTCGAGATCAATTCCACGTGTTTGAAGCGTTGCCGATCGGCGTGCGGCGCGGTGATGACCGATATGCCCTGCGATTGGCTCGCGAGGATGGATGCCGCCAACGTCATCCACTGCCCCACATCGGCGCGGGATTGGTGGAACTGGTGCGCGATGGTTTGTTGCACGGCGTTCGGGAGTTCGGCGTTGTGCATCATCTCGCTGACGAAATACCGATAGCCTTCCTCGGTGGGCACGCGCCCGGCAGAGGTATGCGGCTGTCGCAGGTAGCCCATCTCGGTCAGCGCAGACATTTCATTGCGGATCGTGGCGGTCGAGAGATCGAGGTGATATTGTTCGACCAGCCGCTTCGAACCAACGGGTTGAGCTGATTCGATGTGGTCGCGAATAATTAAAAGAAGAAGGGTCTTTTGGCGTTGGGTCAGGTCGTGCATGGGTCTCACACAATTAGCGCTCTCTTGCAGAGAGCGCTGTTGAAGATGCGGCAATGATAAACGAGGCAAAAAGGGAAGTCAATAAGAGGTGTGTAAGAAAATACCTGACGTTTTTGTATCGTCAGGTATTGTTTGCTCATCCATCCGTTTTATTGCGGAGGTAATGGGCGCCAGGCCGGGTCGAAGTCCACCTCGGGGTCGTCCGTGAGGCGCGTGCGACTGCCGCCGCTCACCGTGGAGAAGTAAATGTCGCGGTTGCCGTCCCCGTTGGAAGTTTCAAAGATGAGCCACAACCCATCCGGTGAAAATTCCACATCTTCGATCGGGGTCGGCAATTCCAGCCGGGTCGGAGTCAGGGTTTCGGACCCTTCGAAGGGAATGCTCATCAGCCACGGGCGGGTCGGGGCGAGGTTGCGTTGGTTGAAAAATATTGTCGTACCGTCGAGTGACCAGAACGGCAGGTAATCCCAGAGTTGCTGGCCGCTACGGGCGAGTTGCACCTTCTCGTCACCGTCGGCAGACATCGCCCAGACCTGATACGCATCGAAGCGTTTTACGGTGTAGGCGATCATCGTCCCATCGCGCGACCAGGAGGGTTGCGTGCTTTCGATATCCCCATCGGTGGTGGTGAGGCGGGTCACTTTGCCGGTAGCAACTTCAAGTGTGTAAATTTCGTTGATGCCGTCGCGGTTCGAGGTGAACGCAATGCGCGTCCCATCGGGCGACCAGGCTGGGTCGAAGTCTGCGCCGAGAGCTTCGGTCAACGGTTTGAGTCCGCTGCCATCGGCGTTCATCAGATACAAGCCCGCGTCGGTGTACAGGTTTTCGTAAAACTCACTGCGCACGCGGCAGGGAGAGATAAGGACAAGTTGCGCGCCATCCGGCGACCATGAAGGCTGGCATGCGCCCTGCTCCAGGGTGGTGAGTTGGAGGAGGTTCGTGCCATCTGTGTTGACGAGAAAGATCTGTGGCAGTCCCAACCGCGTGGAAGCGAAAGCGACCTGCCCGTTCGTCCCGCCGATTTGAGTTGGCGCGCCAAGCGACGCGGGGTCGACGGTTGGAGTGTTCGTCGGTCGCTGGGTTGCCGTTGGAAGTTTGGTGGGTGTCGATGTAAACGTGGCTTGAACCGTTGCGGTACTTTCCACAGCGGGTTCCGTGGGGACAGCCGTTACCGTCGGTGACGGTTCTGTCGCCGGCGGGACGGCTGGGAAGAGGAAGGGAATTTGAAGCGATTCGAGCGGGTCCAACAAGCCTGGCGGCACGAACTGCGGCGCGAAGCGCACTGCCGCAACGATCACTACCGCGGCGATCAACAGCACCCACAACGTGGTTGAGACAAGCCGCCTGAAAATTCCTTTTTTCTTTCTCTTCGGGGGTTTGAAGACCGGCGCTTCCTCTTCAGGCGCAAGCAACCCATTCGAGGGGTTTATGCCGAACGGCGCAGAGGCGCGTTCGATCGCGCCCGGTTCTGAATCGTACCGGCTATCTGCCGGCGGAGGTTGAATGACATAATCGCCGGGCAGGCGTTGCGTTTTGCCTTTCGAACCCAGCAGGGAGTTCTTGAATTCCTCCGCGTTTTGGAAGCGCTCGGCGGGGTCGATGCCCATCGCGCGTTCGATGGCAGAGGCGAGGCGGCGCGACACTTTGCTGTTGCGTTTTCGCAGCGGCGTGAGTTGCGTGTTATCCATGGCGCGGGCAAGCCCGTCTTCGGGGATGATGCCGCTGAGCGCCGCGTACAATGTGGCGCCGAGCGAATAAATATCTGTGCGCGGGTCGGTGCGCGCCGTGCCGTATTGTTCCGGGGGCGAATAGCCCGGGGTCATGGCGCGTGCGCCGGTGGTGGTCGCCTGACTGCCGTGTAAAACTTTTGCCAAGCCGAAATCCACCAGAAAGACGTGACCTTCCGATGTGATCTTCACATTGCCGGGTTTGATATCGCGGTGCAGGATCGGGGGTTTGCGCGTGTGCAGGTAGGCAAGTGCGTCGCACATCGCTGCGCCGAGCAGGATGGCTTCATCTTCCGTGATGTTGCCCTGGCGCTCCATGCGCTGGCGCAAATCCTCCCCTTCGATGTAGTCCATGACGAGATACTGCCCCTGGTCGCCGATGACGAAATGGTCGGTCACGCGCGGGAGGTTCGGGTGACGGAGGTTCGCCAGAATGACCGCTTCGAGGCGGAACTGACGCGCATATTCGTCGGTGGTGAATAGATTCTCTTTGACGGCGACATCCACGCCGAGGTTTTCATCCACGGCGCGATAGACCGAACCCATGCCGCCCTGCCCAAGGATTTCAACGATGCGATATCGTTTATGTAGTAACGCGCCTCGCTCAAGTGTCATCGAAAACGTTATACTCCCAAAAATTTTTCACTCGCACAAAATACTAGTACTCGGACAACCTAAAACTCTAGCGTACATTGTTCGATGTTTCGACGTAGTCGCCATCCAACTTAACCTTGTTGGAGTACTAGATTTGGGATTATAACAGTGCGTTCGCCTATATCTTGGGGGCATCCGCCAATTTGAAACGAAAAAACAACCATGGCGCGCCGGCCGAGATCCAGAAACCGACGAGCGTGTATCGAAGATATCGCAACAGCAACGGGATGAGCGACTCGCCCTCCGGTAAAACCGCGCCAAGCCCGCGCCACAGGATGAAAACCCCGATCAACCCGACAAAAAAACGCAACGCGCGCTTCACGCCCGGACCGTCCGCCTGATAGCCACCCTTCGACATAATCCAGGCTATACCAGCGGCGAGACCGAAAAACGTCCCCGCGGAGGTGAAGATATCCTCAAACGAAACCGGGGCAGGCAACTCGTCGGAGGAGCGAAGCGCCAAAGCGGCGTATGCCTCCGGGAGCGCATACTCGTCCTGCCGCGACACGCTGAAGAATCCGAGGGCAATGATGAGCAACGAAACGACGAACGCCAGCGAAATCTGTTGCCCGATCGTCTTTGACTGCAACCATGCGGATGCAGCATCCCAATATCTGAGCATCGCCCAAAGCAAAATGGCGCCGATCAACCAACCCACGATCACATCGTGGACAAAATGCACGCCGAGATAAATTCGCGAAAACCCAATGAAGAACGCCAGCATCATGGAGGAAATCCATGCCGCGCGTTTGCCGTTGTGATGAGCCATCATTCCCCACACCCCCACCGCGTTTTGGGCATGCCCGGAGGGAAGCCCGAACGAGGTTTCAGAAGACAGGGCTTGCACCTCGCCGCTCACCCAATACGGACGCGGACCGGCGAACCACACCTTGAAATAATAATTGACGCTGACACTGGCAATCAACATAAACGCCACGCGGATTCCCAGCCCGGCATCGATGCTCCAATACAAAAGCGGGAGCACGAGAAAGAAAAAATCCTGCGAGCCGAGGAAGGTAAAGAACTGCATCGGCGCCTCGAGCCAGCCTCCCAACGCTTGCACGGCGATCACCCAGTCCACCCCGTTTTGAATCAAAACATCCATGGCTTCCTCCTCCGTGTTGGTCTTGAAAATTCTACCCGGTCACGTTCAACGGAAAACCCCTCTACAGTATTTGACGCAACTCCTTCTTGTATTGTACACTACCCCCGATGAAAAAATCCCTTGAAGCCCCTCCGCGTCACTGGTGGGACTGGACCTCCGTTCTCCTGCTGGGTATCCTCCTGCAACTCGTCGCCTCGCGGCTCATCGTCACCGGGTGGACGGAAGGACTCTCCCTGGTGCGCAGTTTTACATGGATGGGCGCCGCCCTCGGGCTGGCGCTGGGGTACAGCACATTCCGCCGCCGCACGGCGCGCTGGCTATCCTTCTTTTACATGCTCATGATGCTCCCCCTGCAATGGACGACCGTCATCGAAGGACCCGTGAAGGTGGAGGAAAAACTGCTCAGCGTGGCTGGCAGGTTGTTATTTTCGATCTCTGAATTGTTCGCGCGCCGCCCGGTCGAAGATCCGCTGTTCTTCATCGCCATCATGTCGGTCACGTTATGGGTGCTGAGCGCCTCGGCTGGCTATTCCCTCATCCGCCGCCAGAATTTTCTTCTAGCCACCCTGCCATCTCTCATCGGGATGCTCATCATCCAAAATTACGATAACGCGGTCGCCAGCCGTCTGTTACTGCCGGGTTTCTTCATCCTGTTCGCACTCCTCTTGTTGGGACGCCTGAACTACCTCGCCCAGCAAATCCAATGGAAGCAAAAGCGCGTCTTCCTCTCGCCTGAGAACAGCCTCGATCTGACCAGCAGTATGGCGATCATGGCAAGCCTCATCATGATCACCGCCTGGGTCACGCCTTCCTCTTTCCTGCGTATCGAAATCGCGCGCCGCGCCTGGAACCGCATTTCGGAACCCTGGAACAACTTTGTGGAACGGTTCGAGAACGCCATCAGCGCACTGGATTCCCCCAGCGGCGGCAAGCCCGGCGAATTCTTCGGCACCGAACTCGAACTCGGGCTAGGCTTCCCGCTTTCGGATGTGGTCATGTTCACCGTGGAGACGCCCGACCTGCCCTTCAATCAAAAACCCCCGCGGTACTACTGGCGCGGACGCGTGTACGATTATTTCTCGCAAGACCAGTGGTACACCACCGGCACCACCCGCGAGGAATATTCACCGGTCAACCCCCTGCCCGGCGTGGACGATACCGACGCCGTCAGTTTCCTCTTCAACACCGGCGGACAACGGGTTTCGTTATTGTATGCCCCATCGCAACCGGTCTGGGTCAGCCGGCCCGGCTCGATGCTTGCCGCGCCCGGCGGCGACACCCTCGATATCTTTTCATGGAACGCCACTCCCAGCCTTCTGCCGGGCGAAACCTACCAGGTCGAAGCCGTGTTGAGCAACCCCACCATCGAAGGACTGCGCGCGGCAGGCACAGATTACCCAACCTGGGTGACCGACAAATACCTGCAACTCCCGGACGATTTCTCGCAACCCATCCGCGACCTCGCGCTCGAGATCACCGCCGAAGCGGAAACACCGTACGATAAAGCGTTCGCCATCACGCAATACCTGCGGACGAACATCGCCTACGCCCCGACCATTGCCTCCGCGCCGCGCGGCAAAGACAAACTCGAGTGGATCCTCTTTGAGTACAAGCAAGCCTATTGCGTATATTACTCCTCCGCCCAGATCCTTATGCTCCGGTCGCTGGGCATCCCTGCCCGCATGGCGGTCGGCTTCTCACAGGGAACAGGCACATCGTCCGGGGACGGACTCGCCAGCGAGATCGAAGGCATTCAAGTCAACAGTTTCACCGTCCGCAAACAGAACGCGCACGCCTGGCCCGAGGTCTACTTCCCCGGCATCGGCTGGGTGGAGTTCGAACCGACCGGCAACCAGGCTCCGCTCGACCGCCCGCTCGCCCCGCGCGAAGACGATGCAAATGAAGGGCTGATCAACCCCGGCACATTAATCGGCGAAGAACTTCTCCCAGAAGAACCGCTTGACCCAACCGCAGATGATCGACTCGGAGACGCGGCATCCGCAACCCGCGCCTCGCTTCTTCCCACGGTCTACCTGCTCCTCACCCTCCTCGCACTCGCCGGGTTGACCGTCTACCTCGGGCGGCGCTACGGCATCCACGAGCGACTCCCCTCCGCTGTCCGCGCCACCCTCGAACGGACCGGCGTCGAAACCCCGCGCTGGATCATCCACTGGGAGGGGTGGGTGAAACTCACCAGCATCGAACGCTCCTTCGAAAGCATCAACTTTGGGCTTCGGCAACTGAGCGCCCCGCCAGCCATTGACGCCACGCCCATCGAACGCGCCGGCAATCTTGCAAGAATCCTGCCCGATGCCGCCCCGCCCATCAAAATTCTTCTGGACGAACACCAGACATCCCTTTATACTTCCAGAACGGCAGACGGTGAGGAAGCGAGGCGAGCGGCGTTTGCCCTGCGTTCCCGCATCCTCCTTGCCCGCCTCCGTCACTTCTGGACGGGTAAATACTCACCCAGAACCTAGCCCCCATCACAAAGGATTCTCCATGGCGACGATCACGGCAAAGACGAAAGCCATCACCATCAACGACCAGTTGGTCGCGGCCAGCAAGCAAACCCGCAAGATTCGCACCACCATCGACTCGGGCAACACCCCCCTCTCGCTCGAAGAATTGAAAACCCTCGAAACCTCGCTCGAACGGATCAGCGAAATCCTCGTCCCGTTCGAACAGCGCTTCAGCCACCTGCAAGCCCTGGCGGGGATCGGGCAGGTGGTCAACTCCACGCTCGAGATCGACGATGTGCTCCAGATCGTCATGGATACCATCGTGCGCCTGACCGAGGCGGAGCGCGGCTTTCTCATGCTGCGCGACGAACGCGGCGAGATGGTCATCCGTATCGCGCGCAATTGGGAGCAGGAATCCATCAACCAGAGCGAATCCTCCATCAGCCGCACCATCGTGCAAAAAGTGATCGACGCGGGCGAGGCGGTGCTCACCACCAACGCGCGCGAAGACCAGCGCTTCAGCGGGCAGGAGAGCGTGATCGCCTTCAACCTGCGCTCGATCCTGTGCGTGCCGCTCATGGTCAAGACCGAATTGATCGGCGTGATCTACACCGATAACCGCATCCGCACGGGAATATTTTCGGAAGCAGACCGCGACCTGATGATCGGGTTTGCCAACCAGGCGGCGGTCGCCATTGAGAACGCGCGGCTATTCTCTTCGCTCAAGCGCACCCTTGCCGAAGTGACCGAACTCAAAAACCTTATGGACGATGTCTTCGCCTCGATCGTCTCGGGCGTGTTGACAGCTGACGTGCAGGACCAGATCACCCTGTGTAATCGAGCCGCCGCGTCCATTCTCGGGCAGGCGTCCGCTGAGATCGTCGGACGGAAGATCGAAGAAGTCATCCCCACGTTTGCCAACAACATCATCCCGCACCTCGAATCAGTGCGCAAAAGCGACAAGCCGGTCATCGGTCTCGAACTCAGCCAGACCAAAGCCGAGGGCGGCAATGTAGATTGGCGATTGAACCTCTCGCCGCTCAAAGATGCCGGGCAGAAAACGCAGGGCGTGGCAATCGTGCTCGACGACCTGACCGAGCGCAAGAAACTCGAAGCGCAGCGCGGGTTGTTGCAACGCATGGTGTCGCCTGCCGTGCTCGACCAGATCGACCCGAACAGTTTGCAGGTGGGCGGCAAGCAGGTGTTCATCACCGTGCTGTTCGCCGATGTGCGCGGGTTCACCTCGTACAGCGAGAAACATTCGCCGGAGGAATTGGTGGCGGTGTTGAACCAGTACCTCGCCGCCGCGGCGGAAGCCGTGCTCGCGCAGGAAGGCACCGTGGACAAGTTCCTCGGTGACGCGGTGATGGCGTGGTACAACGCACCGGTCCTGCAACCCGATCACACGTTGCGCGCGGTCAAGTCGGCGCTGGGCATCCGCGAGGCGATCGCGAAACTGCACAACGAACTTCCCAAGGAAGCGCATCTCGATTTTGGCGTGGGCATCAACTACGGCGAAGCGGTGCTCGGCTGGATCGGCACCGAAAAGCGACTCGAATTCACCTCGCTCGGCGACAGCGTGAACACCGCCAAACGCATTCAGGAAAATTGCGCGAAGAATCAGATCCTCATCAGCAGGGAAGCGTACGAGCGTGTGAAAGACGAAGTGGACGCGCGCCCGTTCGCGCCGCTCACTGTGAAAGGCAAAACCCAGCCGCTGGATGTGTATGAGGTGATGGGATTGAAGTAAATATTCGATTTACGATTTTGGATTTACGATTTACGCAGTACAGGTTTCCTAAACGTACTGCGTAATTGTTTAACTCAAAACGCCTTTTACAAACGAAATCAACTGTCCCAACCCCTTTTCGACAGGTTCAATATCGATAAACTCATTCACCGTATGCGCGCCGCCGCCCGTGGTCACGCCGAGGACGAGCGCGGGGTAGCCCTTGCTGAGCGGGATGTTCGCATCAGTGGAGCCTGACGTGAGCGACGGTTCCAATCCCTGCTCGCGGATGCATTCCCGCGCCAGATGAATCAGCGGATGATCGGCGGATATCTCCCCCGCGGGACGCGCGCCGATCACTTCCGCTTCGAACCTCACTTCGGGCTGATTCGTACTCTTTAGAGTGTTCGCCTCTTGAATTTTTTCCTCCACTTTTGAGATCAATTCCGCCAGCGACTCCTGCCCCTCCGAGCGCAAATCCAACTCCAGCCACGCCTCTGCCGCAATCGTGTTGACCGACGTGCCGCCTGAAATCTTCCCCACATTCATCGTCGTGCGCGGGGATTCGGGTAACCTCATCGAAGTCAATTCCACCACAAGTTTCGATAACACATGGATCGCCGACGGCTTGCCATAGTCCGACCACGAATGCCCGCCCTTGGTTTTCGCGGTGATTCGATAACGTTTGACTCCAATCGCGCGGTGATAAATATTCCCCAGCGCCATCCCTTCAAGGACGAGGTAAGCTTGCACATCAGAGCCGAAGCGATCCACCACCGCCTTCATCCCGCGCAAGTCGCCCAACCCTTCCTCGCCGACATTGGCAACGAACCACACATTACGACTCCCCTCTCCCTTCGGGAGAGGGGCTGGGGGTAAGGGTAAATCTCGCTCATCTCTCAACCCCCACAACACCCCAAACAACGCGGCGACGCCGAGCGAGTTATCCCCGATGCCGGGACCGTACACCTTGTCTTCCTCGCGTCGAATTGACAAATCCGTCTCGCGTGGAAACACCGTATCCAAATGCGCAGAAACGATCAACGGCTTCGATTCGGACGATTGACCATTGACCATTGACGATGGTCTATCGTCCATGGGCCATCGTCCGAAAACGTTCCCCGCCTCATCCACCGACACATCCCGCAACCCTTCACGCTCGAACAATCCGCGCACGAACTCCGCCCGCGCGCCCTCCGCAAACGTCGGCGCGGGGATTTGTTGAATCTGAATCGCGAGCTCGATCACACGCTCTGCCAGTCTCAAGTCTCCAGTCTCCAATCTCTACCACTACAATTCTTCAATCTCCACCAACCTCACACCTCTCTCATCAAACCCCTCACCGCATTCAAGCGCGCCTCCGCCAGCCCGGGCATCACCTCCAGGGGATAGAACGCGCCGCTCCCTTCCACGTTCAACGAAGCGGAGACGCTCCCATGGAACACGCCTTCGAGCGGGTCGTAGTTCTTGCAATACCCCGCGAGGAATCCGCCATCGAATGCGAAGCCTGCGCCCGTCAGGTCGGCAAGCCGCGCCGGGTAGGCGGGGATCTCATATTTTTTCTTCGAGCTCGCCGCGAACAACAACTGTCCCTGCGCGCCACATTTGATGACAACGTACTCGCACCCATACATCGAAACCGCCTCTGCCATCTCCCACAAGTCGTGAGTCTCGCCCCAGAACAGATTGCGCAATTCTTCCTGGGAGAGAAGCAGAGCCGTCACTCCGCTTAAAAACCCCGGCAGGGTGCGCTTCGCTTTGGGGTTCAGGCCAGCAGGCAGAGGGTCAAGGATGAACGTGTGCGCGTTACCGCGTTTGAGTCCCGCGATCAACTGGTTCTGCGTCGAAAGATCCATCGGGCAGAACAACGCCGCCCGCGCGGACAAATAATCCTCAGGGATATCCGTCACCACCAGCCGGCTTGCCTCCTCCGCGCGTTCCTCAAGGGGCTGGTACCCCAACAGCGATTTTGGAAATGTCATCTCGCGCCGCGCGAATTGCGTGACCGGGTTCGCCGGGTTGCGTTCGAACGAATCGGTATACGAAAGGAACTCGCGCACATCGAGAGCCTGCGGCAGGATTTTCACGCCCTCCGTATCGAACCCCCGCGCTTTGACCTCGTTCAACCACGCGCGCGGATAATCGTCGCCGACACGTCCCACCAAGCCGATTTCTGATTCAGCCGCCCAGATTCGTGCCCCCGCCGCCGCGTACAATGCGCTCCCGCCGGGCACATCGAGCCGAGGCGCGCCGCTGGCAGGGAGCAAAAACTCGCGCGCCAAATTTCCGAACACGAGAAGCTGGGGAGCCATGCGTCCATTATACCGGGCGGGACGAAAAATCCGCCCTGCGGCGGATTCGATTTCTATTCCACGAACGGGTTTGTGCGAACCGGTTTCCCCGTCTGCTCGACTGGCAACAGGAAAGTAAACGTACTGCCCTTCCCCGCTTCGCTCTCCACCCAGATGCGTCCACCGTGCAGTTCCACCATCGCCTTTGCCACCGCAAGCCCAAGCCCCATGCCGCCGTGCCGGCGCGTGAGGTGCGTCTCCACCTGGAAGAAGCGCTCGAACACACGCGGCAGGTCGCGCGCGGGGATGCCCACGCCGTTGTCGGTGACGGACACTTTCAAATACCCGGACTCTTCCCCGGCGTGAATGCTCACCACCCCGCCGGAGTCGGTGAACTGCAGGGCGTTCTTCACCAAATTGCTGAGCGCGATGTTGATCTTGATCCCGTCGGCGTCCATGTACAACGGTGTCTCACCGGTTTCGGCGTTCAACGTAATGTTCCGCGATTTTGCCTCATCCTGGAACGTGAGCACCACATCCTCCACGATGCGCGTCATCGAGACCTGGTTACTCCGCACACGCGAGGAACCGCGCTGGTAGTTGTCCACGTCCGCCAGATTTTCGACGATCTCCTTCAATTTGGTCGTGTTGCGGATGATGATATCGAGTTGTTCGCCGTGTTGCTCGCCGATCAGTTCGCGCAAAAACGTGGCATGACCGAGGATCAAGCCGAGCGGGGTGCGCAACTCGTGGGAGGTGATGGCGATGAAGTCCGATTTGAGGCGTTCTAGTTCTGCCAGTTCGATGCGCGCTCGTTTGACGTTTTGCATCAGGGTGAAGTTCTGCATCGCCTGCGCCGCTAGTGCGGCGAGCGTGCCGAGGATCGCCAGGTCCTCCTCGGTAAAATGAGCGCCGTCCTTTTTGTTGATGGCTTCCATCACGCCGATCACTTCACCGCGCACCACCAGCGGCACCGCCGCCAGCGAACGCGTGTCGTACTGCGAAACGCGGTCTGGCACCTTGAAGTGGCGCTGGTCGAATCGCGTATCCTGTATAATCAGCGGCTGGGATTGACGGAACACCCACCCCGCCGCGCTGCCGTCGATCGGCACGCCGACCGGGCGGAGCAGTTCGCGGTGGATCCATTGCATCGAAAGAAAGCGTAGTTCCTTCGCCTCTTTGTCGTATTCGAGGATCGAGGCAAAGGCGCTGTCGGTCATCTCGCTGGCTTCGGTGATCACCGTTTGCAGGAACGATTCGATATCAGGCGCTGTCGTCAGACCCCGCACCACTTCGAGCAGGCGTTCCAAATGGTCCAACCGTTCGTTGGTTATCATCGGTTTGGATTATACAACACAGGCAGGGCACGAACCAATCAATTTCATTGAAATCGAACCAAGGAGAAAACATCAATGGCTGGAAAAAAAGTACGCGTCGCGATCATCGGGGTGGGCAACTGCGCCTCCTCGCTCGTCCAGGGCGTGCAGTTCTACAAGAACGCGAAAAACGACGAAGTCATCCCCGGCATCATGCATAGCATGGTCGGCGGGTATCACATCCGCGATATCGAGTTCACCCTCGGCATCGACGTGAATGCCTCAAAAGTCGGCACGGATCTCAGCGAAGCCATCTTTGCCGAACCCAACAACACCTACAAATTCGCCGACGTGCCGCACCTCAAAGCCCCCGTCGTGCGCGGCATGACCCACGACGGGCTGGGGAAATACCTCAGCGGCATGATCCAAAAAGCACCCGGCCCCACCGCCGATATCGTAAAGCTCCTGCGCGATACCAAAACCGACGTGGTCATCAACTTCCTCCCCGTCGGCTCGGAGATGGCGACGAAATGGTACGTCGAGCAGATTCTCGAAGCGGGCTGTGCCTTCGTTAACGGCATCCCGGTCTTCATCTCCTCCTCAGAATATTGGGGCAAGCGTTTTGCCGATGCGGGTTTGCCCATCCTCGGTGACGATATCAAGAGCCAGGTCGGCGCGACCATCGTCCACCGCGCGCTCACCAGCCTGTTCGTCGACCGCGGCGTAAAAATTGACCGCACCTACCAACTCAACTTCGGCGGCAACACCGATTTTCTCAATATGCTCGAGCGCGAACGCCTCGAAAGCAAAAAGATCTCCAAGACCAATGCCGTCACCAGTATGATTCCATACGAGATTGACGCCAAAAACGTCCACGTCGGTCCCAGCGATCATGTGCCGTGGCTCACCGACCGCAAGTGGTGCTACATCCGCATGGAAGGCACCACCTTCGGCGACGTGCCGCTCAACCTCGAACTCAAACTCGAAGTGTGGGACAGCCCCAACTCCGCCGGTGTGATCATCGACGCCGTGCGCTGTGCCAAGATCGCGTTGGATCGCGAACTCGCCGGACCCATCATCGGCGCCTCCTCCTATTTCTTCAAATCGCCGCCCAAACAATTCCGTGATGATATCGCCAGGCAAAAAGTGGAGGATTTCATCTCGGGCAAATCGGACGATTAAAAATACTTCGTAATGCGTACTACGTAATACGCAGTACGAAGTAAGTGACCCTTCGACATGACGAAACCCCGCATCTTCCTCACCTTCAACTTGCTCACCCTCCTTTTAGCCGCGTGCGCCCCTGCAACTCCCCCGCCCACCGCGGACATCAACGCCGCACTGACGCAAGCCTTCGGCACCGCCCTCGCGCAACTCCAACCGACGCAGACTCCGCTTCCTACAGACACACCCGTTCCCCCGCCGACTGCGATCCGCACCCCGCCGGCATTGCCAGCCGCGTTTGTGGCGGGTCAACTCAACCCGCTCGATACGCCGCACGCCTACATCCAGGATTCGTGCGAGTACCTGCGCAATAAGTGGACCTCCACCAACGCCGCGCCGGGCACGGTCGTGATGGTCATCATGTTCCACGGCATCAACAAGGATTCCGCGGGCGACGCCAACGACATCCTTGATTCGGATTTCAACAAAATGATGCGAAACTTGAAAGACCAGGGATTCGAAGCCATCAACGCCGCGCAAATGGCAAACTTCCTCGACCACAATGCGTTCATCCCCCGCCGTTCTGTTTTGTTGATCTCAGACGATCGGCATCAGGGCGAATACTTCAACGACCACTTCCGCCCGTTCCACGAGCAATGGGGTTGGCAAGTGGTCAACGGCTGGATCAGCCTCGAAGACGGACCGCGCGCCATCAGCATCGACTCGAACATCGCCCTCGAACGCGAAGGCTGGGTGGACCACCAGTCGCACGGCTACATCCACAATATCAACATGGGCGATTCCTCCACCGACGAATTCATCCGCACTGAGTTCGAAAAATCCATCGCCGATTTGCAAACCAACTTCGGCAAGACGCCGCTCGCCATCATCTGGCCCGGCGGCGGATTCGGACTGCGCCCCGTGCAGATCGCGCGGGAATACGGCTATCGTCTCGGCTTCACGGTCAACCCGCGCGGACCCGTCATGTACAACTGGATTCCGCTGGCAGACCAGCCCGACCCGGCGCGACCGGCGTACCTCCCCGAAGGCTATGTCAACGACCCGCGCATGGTCATCCCGCGTTACTGGCCCTATCAAGTTTCGGCAAACATCGACACCGTCCGCCAGATCGGCAACCAAGCCGCGGAATACGCGGAGCAAAACAAAGCCATCGAACTCGAATACTACGACATCCTCTGCGCTCCAACGTATGGCGCGATTCCGTGATTTGGACTCAGCCAGCTTGCTGGCGTTCTACGGGAGCAAGCTCCCTGAATCCAAAATAAAATGAACAACTCCGAATTCATCACCTACAAAACCCGCTACCGCACCGCGATTAAACGCGTCCTGGATGAAGCCGAAAAAGGACGCCTCGATGAAGCGGGCTTCCCGGCGTATTCGCACCCCAACCCGGTTATCAATTGGCTGTTCTGGCAACGCCTGCGCATGGCGATGCGGCACATCGAAAACTCCGCGCCGTACGAGCGCATTCTCGACTTCGGCTGTGGGAGCGGCGTCATGCTCCCGTTCCTCTCGCAACTCAGCAAACACGTCACCGCCATAGACATTGACCTCCTGCCACTGGAACGCGTGCGACGTCACATTCCGCTGGTGGGGAATGTCGAAGTGCTCGACGCAACACAGACTCCCCTCGCCCAACTTCCGCAAAACTCGTTCGATCTTGTGAACGCCCTCGACGTGCTCGAGCACGTGGACGATCTGCCCAACACGCTGTCACAACTGATGCGCCTGCTCAAGCCCGGCGGGCAACTGATCGTCTCGGGTCCCACCGAGAATTTCCTCTACCAGATCGGGCGCAAACTCGCCGGTCCCGAATATTCCGGCGCATATCACGAGCGCGGCATCGCCGAGATCAAACGAGAACTCCGCAAGATCGCCCGCATCGAACACATCGCCACGCTCTACCAGCCGATACCACTGTTCGAAGTGTTCACCGCGCGCAAAATATCTCTGGACTCAGGGAGCTTGCTCCCGTGATACGCCAGCGAGCTGGCTGACTCCAAAGGTTTCGGGGGATGTATACTTAACCCATGCAAGCCCAGCCGTTCATACCGGGGTTCGGACTCGCCGACCCCGGACCGCTCTCGCGGTTTCTACCGGCGCTCGAAGAAGGGGTGATCGCGCGCTGGCTCCCGCCTCATGCCCCCAGTGGAAGCTGGCTCCTCGACCCGTTCGGATTCTCCCCCCGGCTGGTTCTCGAGGCGGCGCGGGCGGGTTACCGCGTGCTGGTGACGGTCAACAACCCGATCACGCGCTTTCTGCTCGACCTCGCCGCAAACCCTCCGCTTGAAGCGGATTTCAAAGCCGCGCTCGCCGAACTCGAAACCTCCAAAAAAGGAGACGAGCGACTCGGCGCGCATCTGCAGTCGCTCTACCTCACCCCATGCGAGGGTTGCGGACAGGAGATCCCGGCGGAAATGTTCCTGTGGCGCAAAGGGGAGGAGTCGCCGTATGCGCGGGTGTACACCTGTCCGCACTGCAACGATGCCGGCGAACGCGCCGCCGCCGAGCAGGATATCGAACGCGCGAAGCGAATCGCCGCCACAGACGGACTGCACCGCTCGCGTTCGTTCGAGCGGGTGGCAAAACTCGACGATGACGACCGGGTCTATGCCGAGGAGGCGATCCAGCATTACCTGCCGCGCCCGCTGTATTTTTTGACGACGGTCATCAACCGCATTGAGGGGTTGAACCTCGCACCCGAACGACGTCGCGCCTTGAATGCACTGCTTCTTGTGGCGTGCGATGCCGGCAACACGGTGTGGGACCATCCCGCGTCGCGCCCGCGACCGAGGCAACTCAACATCCCAGCCCAGTTCCGCGAGCACAACCTGTGGGTTCAACTGGAGCGTGGATTAAGTCTCTGGAGGGAAACAGGCTCACCCGTTGCGCTGGAAGCGTGGCCCCAGCGAATTCCCGAAGGTGGCGGGGTATGTGTCTATGAAGGTCGCCTGAAAGATTTGGCGCATGAGGTCAACAAGGAAATCCCCATCGCCGCCGTGATCGGATCCATCCCGCGCCCCAACCAGGCGTTCTGGACGTTGTCGGCGTTGTGGTCGGGTTGGCTGTGGGGGCGCGAAGCCGTGGAACCGTTCAAAGTGGCGTTACGTCGCAGGCGGTATGACTGGGCATGGAACGCCACCGCCCTGCACGCCGCGTTCGCGCACCTGTTCGAGGTGTTGCCGCTTGGCACTCCATTTTTCGGGTTGTTGCCCGAACCCGAACCTCCGTTCCTCACCTCGGCGTTGACCGCCGCCGGCGCGGCAGGCTTCGACCTGAAGTCGCTTGCCATGCGCACCGAACACGACCCGGTCCAGATCGTTTGGAATCGAGGAGAAACGTTAAAGCGCGAAACGAAGGAAGCAAACATCGAACTTGTCCGCGATGGCATCCGAGCGCACCTGTTCGAACGCGGCGAGCCTGCAAGTTATCTGCATGTGCATGCCGCCGGGTTGATCGCGCTGGCGGAGGTGCACGCGCTGAAGAAAAAGGAACTGGAGTTCGATGAAGCGATGCGCGGGACCAACGCTTTGATTCGCTCTGCTTTGGAAGAACACAACGAGTTCGTTCATTACTCGACCGGCGAGAGCGTGGAGACCGGGTTGTGGGGTCTTGTCAGTAGTGCCGACTTAAGTCGGCACTACGATTCACTCTCCAATCGCGTGGAAGTTGCCATCGTCACCCACCTGCAAAAGAATCCGCATAGCATTTACCTGGAGATCGAGGACATGCTCTACCAGCAATTCCCCGGCCTGCTCTCGCCCTCCAAGCGGATGATCTACTCGATCCTGGAATCCTATGCCACCCGCAGTGGCGCGGAATGGACGTTGCGCCCGGAGGATGTTGCCTCGGCGCGGCGCGGCGAACGAGAGACCATCATCCCCATGCTCGAACTCGTAGGCAGGCGGCTGGGGTATGCCACGCGCCCCATCGAGAAAAACCATGTCTGGGAGGAGGGCAATGCGGTTCGATGCGCGTTTTACGTGCTCGCCTCCGCGCTGGTGGGGCGGGCGATTGCCGAAACGCCGTATCCCGCGGAAGAAACCATCCTCATCATCCCCGGCGGACGCGCCTCGCTGATCGCGTACAAAGCCGGGCGCGACCCTTCCCTCGCCGAATCGCTGAAAAAATACCGGCTGGTAAAATACCGGCTTTTGCGCGCCATGCTCGAAGTCCCGGTGTTGACGCGCGAGACGTTCGAAGAACAGATCGCCAGCGACCCGCTGGAAAAATCCAATTCACAGATGATGATGTTTTAATACGAGGGTGTGGTCTCGATACGTCCCGCCACGATCTTGCGGGACTACTCGACCACCGTCTGCAAACGACATGTATAAAAAAATTCTCCCACTCCTCCTACTTCTCCTCACCTCCTGCGTGACTGTTGCCGAAGAGGCGACGCCAACCGACGCGCCGCTTCTCTTCGTGACCTCGACCCTGCCTCCCACCCAGCCGGGGCTTGTCCTGCCGACGCCGATTCCCCCCACCGCCACAGCGACGCTTGACCCTGCGGCGCCCACGCCCACTCCCTCGTGCAGGGACGGCGCGGCATTCGTCGAAGATGTGACGATCCCCGACAACACGAATCTTTCGCAGGGGGAATCGTTCACCAAAACGTGGCGGCTACAAAACTCAGGCACATGCGAGTGGGTTGGGTACACCGTCGCGTTCGACTCCGGCGAACGGATGTCCGCGCCGGAGTCAGCGCTGGTTCCCGAAACCGCGGCAGGCTCCACCGTGGATGTTTCCGTCGGTCTCGTCGCGCCGGCGATTGACGGTCAATACCTCGGCAGTTTCAAATTACAGAACGAGCGCGGCGAAACCGTGCCGATCGGTATCGAAGATACCTTCTGGGTAAAGATCGTCGTTGGCGAAACCGCCGTGCAAGTCGGCACGACGAATTGTTATTACACAACCAATTCCGATTATGTCGAACAACTCGTCGACTTGATCAATCAAGCCCGTGCCGATGTGGGGCGTTCGATGCTCACCCTCAACGAGCAACTCACCGTCGCGGCGCAAAGGCACAGCCTCGATATGGCGTGCAACGACTTCCTCGAACACAGCGGCTCGGACGGCACGTGGACCGGCGACCGCGTGCGCGAGGCTGGGTACAACTCGACGTATTACCTCGAAGTCCTTGCCATCGGCTTGCCCGGCGACGCCATGAACCAGTGGAAGATCGACCCCATCAGTTGGGATTCCGTCCTTAATTCGCGTGTCACCGAAATCGGCGTGGGCTATGCGTTCGTCCGCACCAGCAGTTACGGCGGCTATTGGACGGTCGTGCTGGGCAGGCCGTAAGCGCTATCCCGCCTTGGGCTCCAGATACACGGTCGGGATATACAGCGCATCCAATTCCTTCTTCCCGTTGAACGCCCAATCCTTGGGGCTGAAGAAGGGGCTGTAGACGATGCCCTTGGGCGTATCGCCGAACTGGTTGTTTTTATAAACGCAGTAACAGCGATGCACCAGTCCCTCCGCCAGCAATTCATCGAGCGGTCTTCCCCAATCCGTTTTACGGAAGCCGACCAGCCGCGCCATTTTGTGGATTGCCTTCGCCCCGCCCGGCAATTTCACCTCGAAATGCTCGAACCCCTCCACCTGCACGAGATTGCCCCCCAACGCCACCGTGCCCCAGCGAATCCGCGGGGAGGTTTCCCACGCATCCTCCTCCTTATCGTACATGTACATCTTCCCGCGGAACGAACACAACCAGCCCATTTTGCTCGCCGCTGAAAACAACTTCCCATCGCGCTCCTCGGCGAATTGCATCTTCTGCAAATTCTCGATATCGTCGCGCTCGATGCGGATGAAGTTCGTCACCGCGCCGAAGCCGGTCAATTTGTTGAACAACCCCACGGCCTGAAAATTGGATGTCTTGATGCGGTTGATATCGAACCCCAGGGCGAGCATGACCGGGTCGCCCCAACGGCGGATGCGATAGATCTTCGCCTCCAGCGCCGGGGAGGGTTGAATCAACAACTCCGCGTTGGCTGGCGTCCCCAACAAAAACGCCTGACCGGACTCCGGCACCCCGTGTTTGCCCGGCTTGATCGGCTTGAACGGTTTCAAGCGCTTGAAAGGCTTGGGCTTTTTCTTCCCGTCTTTTTCTTTTTTATGACCCTTCGCTGACATGGATGCCTCCTCTGCCGGTTTTGAATCAGTATACTACCTCCCCCAGCGCGGTTGCCAGTCTGAAATTGTGTTGGCGGTGATGCGGGTCAACCCTATGCCATCCGGGCGGATGATGTAAATTTCGTTGTTGCCATCGCGGAACGAGGTGAACGCGATCCAGTTCCCGTCCGGCGACCACGAGGGACCGAGGTTATCGCCGCCGTTCGTGAGTTGCATTAAGCCTGTGCCGTCCATGTTGATGATGTAAATGTTGTGGTCGCCGGCGGGACCGCGATAGAAGGCAAGCCGCGTCCCATCGGGAGACCACGTACTGCGCCCACCCATGTTATTCAAGTTTGTGACTCGCCTGATATTTGTACCATCGGAATTCATCACAAACAGTTGTCGCTCACCGGCGCGCGAGGAGGCAAACGCGATCATCGAGCCATCGGGCGACCAGGTTGGGTCAATGTCGTCGCGGTCGGTGAGCGGACGAGGGTTATCGCCATCGGGTTTCATCACCCAGAGTCCATTCCCGTGGTTGGTGAAGAGGATCAACTCTCCGCTGGGAGAAAGCTCGGGGGCGTAGAGACTGCC
>CAZGSB010000056.1:0-21605 GCA_964528275.1 uncultured Anaerolinea sp.
ATGACCCGCGTGCGCGATCTGCTTCGCCACTTTGTCGGCGCGATGTTTCGTGCGCACGAATACCAGCACGGAGTCCGAATCGGTCTGCTTGAGTAGTTTCAAGAGCAAACCCGTTTTCAAATGCTGGGGCACGGGGTAGAGGGCGTGCGTCACGGTCACCGCGGGTTTGCTGATGCCCATCGCTATTTTCTGCGGCTCGATCAGCGACTGCGATGCGAGTTGCTCCACCTCCGCGGGGAACGTGGCGGAGAACAACATGGTCTGTCGTTGGGTCGGCACCGCCTTGATCACACGCCGCACATCGGGCAGAAAACCCATATCGAACATGCGGTCGGCTTCGTCCAGCACCAGTACTTCGATGCGGTTCATTTTTGCGTGCCGTTGCTGGATGAGATCAAGCAAACGACCCGGGCACGCCACCAGGATTTCCGCCCCTTGACGCAATGCCTTGATCTGCCGGTCGGCTCCGACGCCGCCATAGATGGTCGCGCTCCTCAGCCCGGTCCCAGCCGACAGCTGATGCACGACCTGGTTGATCTGCTCGGCGAGTTCGCGCGTCGGTGTGACGATCAGCGCGCGAGAGACTCCGCGCGGACCGTCGAGCAGTTTGTTCAAAATGGGGAGGACGAACGCGGCGGTTTTACCGGTGCCGGTCTGTGCCGTGCCGATGATGTCGCGTCCGCGCAGGGCGGCGGGGATCGCCGCTTCCTGAATGGGGGTCGCGGATTCGTACCCGGCGTTTTTGATCCCCTGCATGAGGCGGGGATCCAGATTAAATTGTTCGAAGTTCAAAAGTTTTCCTGTTCTTCAGAAGTCTTGCACATGTAAAGAGTGAGTATCCCTCAGTCGAAAACAGCGGTGGACTGCTGATATAAAATTATTGGTGGGGAGATTATACACTAGGATTCAACTGTCATTGCGAGGGCGGCGCTTTCCCGCCCGAAGCAATCTCAACCAACCTGTAAGCGCGAGATTGCCACGCTCGCTAGCGCTCGCTCGCATTGACACCGAGGAACTCCCGAATTGACCGCGCCGTCTCCTCCCACCTTGGTTGAGACTTATACCGTCTTACTGCATTTAGCGAGAAGTTCACTAGTAGTTCCCTGTTTCTCCCTAATTCCCTAAGGTGACTGGCGAGCGCGTCGGAATCGTCGGGCTCGATCAAATACCCGGTTTCGCCATGTGTGATGATTTCACCTGCCGCGCCTGCGGTCGTCCCAATGGCGGGCAGACCAAACCCCATCCCTTCGCGATAGACGATGCCGAAGCCTTCGTAACTCGATGGCACGACCATGAGGTGTGATTGCTTGTACATTTCGATGAGCGGTACGTTATCGAGTGAGCCGTGAAATTCGACCGTGGACGATAAACCGTTGACCACCGCGTGTCTTTGCAGCTCTTCTGCGTATTTTGGCTCGGATGTCATTCCTCCAACCACGTCCACCCGGACCTGAGGCTTGAGACTTGAGACTGCCTTCAGCAGAGTGTGTAGACCCTTCCGATAGATCACATTTCCCAAAAATAGAATCCGCAATTCGGCGCTTGATGCTCGCCGCTTGATATCCTCTTCTGAAACTGTCCAATCGTGGAATCGATCGGTCGGAGGATGGGCAACAACATTTTCTTTATTGTGTCCAACCAATTTTTCGACAACCCGTCTGGTTGTTTTTGAATTGAAAATGAAACCATCCACGCTTTGGAGGTATTTCTTTTCGATGATTCGGTAAAACCAATTTTGCCAGGCGGGTCTCTTTTCCGAGCAACGCAGGTGATGGACGAGGCTCACGATGGGGTAGGGATGCCTCCCCATGTTTGCCCCGATCAGGGAGGGATGGTTGAGTTCGTCTTGAATCAGAATATCCAAACCTTGTGGAAGTCTGAAAGAAAAATTATCTGTCAGGTGCGCCGCGTAATTCCGCCACGGCAGGGAAATGACCTCGACCGTGTCACCCTGCGCGCGGAGATACTCGACCAATTTTCTATCATACAAATACCCGCCGCTGACCGTATCCAGCGAGCCGTAGATGAGAAAGCCGATCTTCATGAATAATACGCAGTACGGACTACGTAGCGCGTACTGTTTATCCCGTATCTTGCAACTCGCGTATCATCTGTCCACACGAAACGCCGCCCACGCCGACTCATTCTCCCACAGCACAACCTTCACAGTAGAAATATTGTTTGCTTTGATCCGCTCGCTCAGTGAAACAGCCAAGATGCGCGCGAAATGCTCGATGGAGGGGTTCAGCCCGGCGAATGCCTCGCAGTCGTTCAGCATCTGCTCACTGTAAACGCCGACAACATCGTCGAGATGTTTTTCCACATCCACAATATCCACGAGGTAGCCGTGCTGGTCGAGGTCCCTCCCTTCGAGTTGCAGTTCAAGGATGTAGTGATGCGAATTGGGGAAGTTCTCCGGTCCCCAATCTCCGCCGACCAGGTAGTGCCTTGCAATGAATTCACGTCGAACACCAAGGGTGTACATGGAATTCTCCAAATCTAGGGATATGTTGCCCGCATGACATGCCGCCCGCCTTCACGCACCACCGGCATGGCGAAGTCGAATTTGTTTAGGCTGGTGCAGTGAGTCAGGTCGGACGTGGGAAACCTGGGATCTTTGAATATCTCGGCGTCTCTCGAGTTCACCACTCGCTCCAAAAACGGAGTGGGGTCCGGCGAGTCGCCTTTTAGTAGGGCTTCCAAATATTCCGCGCACGCGAGATCCTCCTCGCCGCCATCGTAAGTCTGACCGGTGATCACAAACGTGACCGCCTCTGGCGAAAGCGAGTTTACGATCTTAACCGTCGCGGCGGCAACGACAAAACTCGCCGCGACCATGGCGGTGGCGTTGACCGCTCGAACGACACCTTGCGTGCCCGCGCCCGTCCGCTGGACGATGATCTTTCCCGTCAGGTCGAGCAGGTCGGTCTGGGTGGGTGAGTTGCCGAAGTCGAATCCTGCCGGGGGCAAGCCGCCGACCTCGCCGCATGCCAGCGAATTGAGAATTTGCGTTTTCAGTTGCAACGCCTCGTCCACACCGCCGACCGGGTAAATTTCTTTTGCGCCGCGCGAAAAGGCAAAAGCCGCATTGGTGAAGGCGCGGATCACGTCAATGACGATGACGACGCCAGTGGCTTCGTGGCAGGTATCGAGATTGGTGTAATGAAATTTCATGATGAATAATCAAATACGACTTGAATCGCCTTTTGCGGATTTTCGTCGAGCAGGCGATATGCCTGTTCCGCTTTTTCGATGGGGAAGCGATGCGTGATCCACTTCTGAGGCTGGATGCGCTTCAACGCCTCCCACGCGACATTGAACCTGCGCGCCTTATCCCAGCGACCACTCAACTCGGGAGCGATCGTGCTCACTTGCGACGAGAACAACTTGATGCGCGAGCGATGGAACGCGCCGCCGAGATCAATGGGCGCGCTTTTTTCCCCGTACCACGAACCGATGACGATGCGTCCGCTGAACGCCGTCATGGCGATGGCATCATCCAACGCGGAGGGGGAGCCGGTCAGTTCAAAGGTCAAATCGAAGTTTTGTGCGTATGCAGATTGGCGGGCTTTGCCTACATTTGGATCGAACGAATCGTCCGCGCCGAATTCTCGCGAGGCTTTGCGGCGTAACTCATAACAATCGGAGGTGACCAACGTTTCCAGCGGGAATTCTTTCAACAGCGACGCGACCAGCATCCCAACAATTCCCTGCCCTAAAACCAAAACGCGCTCGCCAAGGATCGGCGCGGCGTCTTGAATCAAATTGACGGCGGTTTCCATGTTGGGGAGAAAGGAGCAAGCCTCCACGTCGAGTGAAGCGGGCGCGGGAAGCAGGGAATGAGTCGAGGCGATGAAATGAGTCGAATGTGGTTGAAACCCGAAGACGAGTCTGTCGCGCCAGTCATTATTCACTGCATTTCCTGTTTCAACGACTTTCCCGACACATGCATACCCGAAGGGAGTTGGGTAGTTCAAACCACTGCTGATCGCATCGTGCGCGTTATCGAGTTGGGGAAATTGCCCGCGATAGACAAGCATTTCCGTCCCCGCGCTGATACTGGAGCAAACTGTTTGCACCAGAACTTCGTCCGCGCCGGGAGCAGGCATGGACTCTTCGCGGAGTTCCACGCGCTTCGACGCGGTGAAGTAAATTGTTTTTCGTTTCATCCCACCAATTTTACCTTGACTTGCGTAGTGACGACTTCAGTCGTTAGCGATCGTGACTGAAGTCGCCACCTTATTTCGACCGTTTACGATTTCGGCTTGTCTGCCCAGAGGAAGCCGAGCAGGAACAACTCGGCTACTTTGGCGTAATATCCAACCGCCGCAGACGTGCTCGCATAAAAATCCTTGTTGCCCATCACGATCCAGAGGGCGAAGGTCAGGACTGTGTACCCAAGCAGACCCCACCAGACGAGATTATGCTTTTGTTGAAAGAAGGGGATCGGCAGGAAATACGCGCCTAGCAGGGCAAGATAACCCAAACCGTTCAGCACGATCGGGTCCACACCGAGGATCGAATACAGGGATAGATGAAGATAGGCGGTGGCGATGGCGGCGATGATAATTCCGAAATGACGAGGCGCGAGGTTCATGGCTGTCTCCTTTTGAGGTGGGTCTGATTTCCAGACGAATGCATCGTGTCGATCTTTACCTGTTAACCCCGCGTCCTGCCAAAAGTAACCCGATGCCGCCGTTCAAAATATCGCGGGCGCGCATCAGCAGGGTAAGGCTGATCGCCGCCGACGGCGGCTGACCGAACGCGCCCAGGATGAACACCTGGCTCGCCTCCAGCGCGCCCAGCCCGCCGGGCAACGGCATGAGGAAGGCAACCTGCATGACGGTCAATGCGGCGAAAGTTTGGGTCACCGAAAGGTCCATGCCAAGAAATCGCATCATCAAAAAATATTCAAGGGCGATGCCGGCAACGGATGCCAGCGACGCGAGCGTCGCAACGACCATCCTTCGCCCATGTCTGCGGCAAAACGCGGATGCCATCCGTTCGGCGACGACGACCGATCGCGCCACCTTGCCGCGTTTTTCGAGGAACGGCATACGCAGCAGGATTCTCGAAACGGGATGGATGCCGCGAAACAACAGGATGAGATGTATCATCGGCAGGGCAAGCAGGATTCCCAACCCGATCAGACTCAGGGTCAGCCTGCCTCCGCCTCCTGAGAATAGCCCCACCCGTATGATCGCCCACATGCCGCCGCCGATCAACACAAAGTTGACGAGGAACTCGAGCAATTTATCCATGATGACCGCAGATGTCGCGCGGGCAAAGGTGAGTCCGTGGCGGCGCTGGAGGTAGATGACCTGCAACGGTTCGCCTCCCACCTGCGGACCCGGTGTGAAATAACTCACCCCGAACACCGACAGGCGATAGCCGACCATTGGCAAAAACGGCACCGACGGATTCTCGGCGCGCACGATGACCCACCAGCGGACGGTCATGCTCGAGAGCACGAACACGTTGATGACCAGGATCGCCCCCACCTGCCAGCCTTTCAGACCCATGAGCGTGTTCCAAATATCAGCGAAAGGCGCGTTGCGAAGCGCAAAATATAGCAGGGCGGCAAGCAGCGTATATACTGCAAAGATGCGAAAGGTGCGGAAAAATGAATTTCTACGCACTTCTGCGGTAAACGATTCAGAGTACGGATTCACCGTCATCCTTTGGCGGATTCTCGATCAGTTGTTTCATTTCTGCCAGCACGGCTTGATGGACGATGTGAGTTTGGACGGAGCCAATATCTTTGGCGTAAATCGGATTTCCAATTTGCACACGGACATTCACTTCGACCATATTTCCGCGCATGTGCAGGAACACTTGATACGCCGCGGCGAGAGCCTCGCGTTCCATTCGCGTTTTTCGTAGACGTGTGAGCGGATGATTCAGGGCTTTCCTCCAAACCACGCCACGCACGAGTACCGGGAGAACTGGCGTTTCCGGCGACATGCGGATGAAGATCCCCGCGCTGTCTGTCCACGAGTTCAACGATTCGGAGGCGTCCGAGTGGACATCGGGGTCCGGTTCGATGCGTCCTCCGGGATAGGTGAGCACCGCGCCGCCGTTCCGCAAGTGAGCGCTCACCTGTCGAACGAGCGTCATGCGCGAGGTGGGGTCATCGGTCACGTAGAAAAGTTGCTTCGAGACATTCGTCAGAGATTCAAGAAAAGGACGTTGCAGGGCGATGACCCTCAGGTCGGGTCGGTTCAGTGCGGCGAAGGTGGAGAGGGTGTCGCTCAAGCCCGGATGGTTGGATAACGCGAGGAAACCGGTGTCTGGTATACGCTCCGCGCCATGGACGCGAATCGCGCGTATCCGTTTCATCAAAATGGTTCGCGCTCCTTCCGCCAACCCACCCTTGCCGGTTGCCACATCGAATTCGGCGAGGTCGGTTGCGAAAATCCGCGCGTATTTGTAGAAAAATCGTCTGATGAAACCCGCAAGGACCGGATTGTTTTGCGCGCCGATCGAGGCGACAAGGTCGTGGAGGTTGATCTGTGTGAGCGTGTCGATTTGGGATGGCGTCATTCAGGTTCCATGGTGAACTTCAGCGGGTAGCCTGCGTTGTTGGATTCAAAGAGCGCTTTTTTCAATCGCTTCTCCGCTTCAGATTTTGCCAGCGTTTGCACGTACGCCGTCCCGTTGATGTGCGCGGTGAGCATGATCTCGGAGGCGCGGTCGTTGCCCAAGTAGAAGATCGTTTTGAGGATATGCACGACAAAATCCATCGGCGTCACATCGTCATTATGGATGATGACCTGATAGAGCGGTTCGAGTTCGGTTTCGGACTCTTCGAGGAGTTGAATTTCGGGAATAATTTGAATGCTCATCTTTTAAACACGAAGGACACAAAGTACACGAAGGAAGAAGTAAAAAACCATCATTCATCTTTCATTTATTCGAGAGTTGTTCAATTTCATTTTTTGTCAACTCGATCTCCGCCGCGGCGAAATTTTCCTTGATGTGCCGGGGGTTGAACGACATCGGAATGGTGATCACGCGCGGATGAGCAATCACCCACGCCAGCGCGATCTGATAAACGCTCGCCTTGTGCGCCTTGGCAATCGCCTCCAGCGTTTTGCTCGAGCGCAGGTTCCCCTCATCCACGGGGGAGTAGGCAGTGAAAAGGATGTCGTTTTGCTGACAGTATTCGAGCACGCCGTTGTCCATGTACGAACGGTCCGACACGCTGAATGGGACCTGGTTGGTGAGGATCGGTGTTTCAGAAAGTTCCTGCGCTTGTTTGAGAAGTTTCAAATTGAAGTTGCTCACACCGAGGTGTTTCACTTTCCCATCGCGGACAAGCTTGTTCAAAGCGCGGAAAGTATCCTCGTATTTCATCCCGGCTCCGGGCCAGTGGATGAGGTACAGGTCAATGGCATCCATGTCGAGTCGGCGCAGAGAGCCTTCGCACGCTTTCAGTACATCGTCGTATTTCAAATGACTTGGCGTGACCTTTGACGTGATGAAAAACTCTTCGCGCCTCTTTCCCGACTCTCGAATTGCCTGCCCGACCAATACCTCACTGTGCCCGCCTGCATACATTTCAGCGGTGTCGAAGTGGGTGTAACCAACTTCAATGGCGGAGCGAAGCGCAGTCAGTGACTTGGAGTCCAGCCCGCGGTTTGGAGAGGAATTCCCGCCGATGCGCCACGCGCCGAATCCGATCTTGGGGAGGGTTATGCCCTGGGCGGTTTCGTGTTGCATGCCCCAATTGTACACAAGAAAGGATTTACCCCGGCTCTCCCGATTAATCCTCCCATGGCACCAGCAGGGTATCAACCTTTTCTCTAGGAAAGGGCCAAATCTCTCCTTTCCCGCCTTTGGCAAGATAGAAATCTCCGGCTCGAACGGTTACGGTCCCCTCCAGTGTAACAATGGAAACAAGTTGATTCAAATCACCCTTGGTTAAGTCAGTCAGTGGAACCAGCAGGTTTTTTGCCATTTTTACTGTGTACCCTGGTCGGATAAGCACGTAGGTTTCTTCAAAGATCGACGGGTCAACTGGCCAAAAGTCATTTGGCGATACTACTTCACTTGTTAGAAAATCTCCGTGTGTTGCTAAAAGTTGTTCTCCCCAGGGAGTGTCAATCTCCAATGTTTGAGGCTCGTCAGGAGAGGGCATAAAAGGAATAACGCGCCTCTCTACCTTGCTTCGATACGCCCTGAAATTCAGAGATTTCAAAATAGGATCATCAGAGTTGATGAGAATTGGTTTGGCCATTATCTTTTCAAGATCGGATTGAAATTTCCTTGGAGTGTTATACCCCCAACCGATTGATTCCATCGAAGGCCGCGGTCTTGTAGCATTCCGCCAGCGTGGGATAGTTGAACACGGTGTTGATGAAATATTCCACCGTGCCTTTGAACGCCATCACCGCCTGCCCGATATGGATGAGTTCACTCGCGCCTTCGCCGATGATGTGCACGCCGAGCAGTTCGTGCGTTTCGAGGTGGAAGATCAACTTGAGCAACCCAGTCTGGTCGCCGATGATCTGTCCGCGGGCGATCTCGCGGTATTGCGCCTTGCCCACTTCATACGGGATGCCCGCTTCGGTCAGTTCCTCTTCGTTGCGCCCGACGGTCGAAATTTCAGGGATGGTGTAAATGCCGTAAGGGAATAACTCGCGAGAGGAACTCGTCTTCACGCCGAACGCGTGACACGCCGCGAGGCGTCCCTGCTCCATCGAGGTGGATGCGAGTGACGGGAACCCGATCACATCGCCAACCGCGTAAATGTTCGGCGTTTTCGTCTGAAATTTCTCGTTCACTTTGACCACGCCGCGCTCGTCCATTTCAATGCCCACCGCTTCACAATTCAAGGAGCGCGTCGCGCCGGTCCTGCCGATGCTGTACAACGCCATCTCGGTGACGATCTGTTTGCCGCTCGTCAGCGTGATTCGCACGCGTTCGCCGTTCTCGTCGTCGACCGATTCGATGTTTTTGACTTCCTCCCCCAGCCGCATGATGGCGCGTTGCTGGTTGAGATGATAGGTGAGCGAGTCCATGATCTCCGCATCCACGAATGGGAGCAGGCGGCGGCGCTTGTCAATGACGGTGACGCGCACGCCGAGCGCGGCGAAGATGCACGCATACTCCAAGCCAATTACACCCGCGCCGACAACGGTCAGGGTGCGCGGCAGATGATCCAACTTCAGCATGTCGTCGCTGATGAGGATGCGTTTTTCGTCAAAGGGGATGTGTGCGGTTTTTGTGGCAGATGTCCCGGTGGCGATGACCGTGTTTGCCGCGGTCACGTCCCGCCAGCCGTGCTGGTCGACAGACTTGAGTCGGATCGTGGTCGCGTCCAAAAACGAGGCTTCGGCAGAGATCAGTTCCACGCGGTTGCGTTGCAATTGATGCCGCACGATGTCCAGCTCGTGTTGGATGACGTGATCGGTGCGATACAACAAATCAGACATCGTGATGTTTTGCTTCACGGTGTACGACGCGCCGTACAGGCTGTGTTCGCGATACCCCGAAAGATGCATCACCGCCTCGCGCAGGGTCTTGCTGGGAATCGTCCCCGTGTTGATGCACACGCCGCCGAGGATCGTTTTCTTTTCGACGACCGCCACGCGCTTGTTGAGTTTCGCCGCCTGAATCGCCGCGCGCTGACCCGCGGGTCCCGAACCGATGACGAGAAGATCGTAGTCGTAGTCTGCCATGCTGACCTCGCTTTTGATTTCCCGCCATTATACTGGATGAAAAACCCGCCTCATTCAAGACGGGTTGGCTGTTTCGGCTTCGGAAAATTTTCTCACGCTGGAACTTTTTCCGCCGCCTCATACCCCCTCCTCAGCGCCTCGTAATTCTTCGGCAGGAGATGTTGATGCCGCGACGGTAAATGAATTGCCAACGCCCTCTCGATGTCCTTCAATGAAATTTCGGGCAGCGCGCTCAGCAAGGAGCCGATCGCGACCATGTTGAGCAGTTTTTTGTTGCCGATTTCCTCGGCGATCTCATTGCACGGAACAAAGATCACGTGAATATCCGCCCGCCTCGCGGCTCGATCCACCATGGACTGGTTGACAACGAGTGTCCCACCCGAAGCAAGCGAGTCTTCGTATTTATCGAATGACGGCAGGTTCAACGCGATCGCCAACAGTGGATTTTTCACCAGCGGCGAGCCGATCTCCTCGTCCGCGATGATGACTGTGCAGTTCGCCGTCCCACCACGCATTTCAGGACCGTACGAGGGAATCCACGTCACGTCTTTGCCGGCGTCCATGGCGGCGTAAGCGAGCACCTGCCCGCTGAATAACACTCCCTGCCCGCCGAACCCTGCGATGATGATTTCTTTTTGCATTTTTCCTCTTTTGTGTCACCCTGAGCGTAGCGAAGGGTCTCCTCGTCGTGGCGGAGATTCTTCGCTCGTTTCACTCGCTCAGAATGACACAAGAAAACTAGATTTTTACCTGCTTGATCGCCTCGCTCACCTTGTAGTCTCCCAACGGGTACGCCGGAACCATCTGCTGTTCCACCAACTTCAACGACTCGACCGGCGTGATGCCCCAGTTCGTCGGGCAGGTGGACAATAACTCGACCATCGAGAAGCCAAGCCCGCGCGCCTGGGTTTCAAAAGCAAGCCGTATCGCTTTCTTGGCGAGCCGGATATTTTTTGGGTCATGCAACGACCGGCGCACGCAATACCCGACTCCATCGAGCGTGGCGAGCATCTCTGCCATGCGGATGGGGAAGCCCTGTGTTTCCACGTCGCGCCCGTTGGGTGATGAAGTTGTTTTCATACCGGGCAACGTGGTCGGCGCCATTTGCCCGCCGGTCATGCCGAAGTTGGCGTTGTTGATGAAGATGACCGTGAGATTCTCGCCACGTGCCGCCGCGTGGACAATCTCGCCCATGCCAATGGAAGCCAAATCGCCGTCGCCTTGATAGGTGAACACGATGCGGTCCGGCAGAACGCGTTTGATTCCCGTCGCCATCGCGGGGGCGCGTCCGTGCGGGGCTTCGACAAAATCGGTGTCGAAATAGTTGTAAGCGAAGACCGCGCACCCCACCGGCGCAACGCCGATGGTTTTATCGATCACGCCCATTTCCTCCAACACCTCCGCCACGAGGCGATGCGCGACCCCGTGCGTGCAACCGGGACAGTAATGCGTGGGCATTTCAGTGAAACCCTCAGGGCGTTCGTACACCAAATTTGTTTGGGCTGGCATTGTCATCGTTACCTCATTCCCATCATGCGCTCGTACCATTCCTCGCGCGGGTTGCTCGTCACGTCGAGCGGCGTGGATGCAATCCGTTCGATCTCGTGCAGGATTTCCTCCGGCATCGGGACGATCCCGCCCATGCGCCCGTAAAACTCGACGGGTGCCTGCCCTTTCACCGCCAGGCGGACGTCTTCGAGCATCTGCCCCGAATTCATCTCTGTGACTAGAAACCCGCTCACACGCCGGGTCAACTGCTCGACCACATCGAACGGAAACGGACTGACAGTGATCGGTCTCAACAAGCCGACCTTGATTCCTATTTGCCGCGCGTGCCGTACCGCGGAGAGCGCGACGCGCCCCGCTGTGCCAAAACCGATGATGACATATTCCGCGTCGTCAAGGAAATATTCTTTGTAACGCACTTCGTCGCGTTGGATCATCCGCCAGCGCGATAAAAGCCGAAGGTTCATCCGCTCTTCCTGGACTGGATCAAGATAAATGGAGGTTAGGATGCGCCGGTCGCGTTGTCCCATTTTGCCGTCGGTTGCCCAATCCCACGTTGCGCGTTGAACCGGGCGCAGGTCGGGCATTTGCGCGGGCTCCATCATCTGCCCGACCGAGCCGTCGAGGATGATCATACACACCGTGCGATATTTTTCCGCAAGATCGAACGACAGCGCGGTGAGGTCAATTGCCTCCTGCACCGACGCGGGCGCGAGCACGATGGGTTGGTAATCGCCGTGACCGCCACCGTGGACCGCCTGGTTGTAATCGCCTTGCGAGGGCGCGATGTTGCCGAGGCCGGGTCCACCGCGCATCACGTTGACGAGCACCGCGGGCACTTCGGTGCCTGCGATGTACGAAATGCCCTCCATCATCAAACTCACGCCGGGACTGGACGAGGTGGACATGACTCGCACACCCGCGCATGCCGCGCCGTACACCATGTTGATCGCGCCGAGTTCGCTTTCAGCTTGCACGAACGCGCGACCGAGTTCAGGCATTCGTCGCGAAAGATATTCGAGAATTTCGGTTTGCGGGGTGATGGGGTAACCGAAGTATGCCTCGAGCCCCGCGCGCACGGCGGCTTCGGCGATGGCTTCGTTGCCTTTCCATAATTCACGTGTCATTTGATTCTCCATAGTTGCCACAGAGATCACAGAGAACTTTGAGAAAACCGATTAAAAAAACTCAGTGAGCTCTGTGCGCTCTGTGGCTGTGTTAGGCAGTCACAGGAATTGACTTTGTCACCTCACGATAGACCGTGATCGCCGCGTCGGGGCAGACGACGGCGCAAATGGCGCACCCCGTGCAACCGTCCTTGAACGTGTGCGCGGGGTGATATCCTTTGGGAGTGAGGCGGGTCATATCCATTTCCATCACCGCCTGCGGACATACCGGGATGCAAAGCTCACAGCCTTTGCAAAACTGGTCGCTGACTTCGATCCAACCTTTGACTTGCATGCTCTCTCCTTATCCGAGTAGTCGGATGCACTTTGGCAGGATTGCTCTCAGCATGATTATGTCGCGGATGCCCGGCAAGGGGTAGTGCCATGCGTCACGTAGGGAGACGTAAAATATCATCCGCTTCGAGGTGGTAGAATCGCAGTGAAATTCTCTGGAGGATTTTCAATGACCGAAGCAGTCATCATCGACGTGATCCGCACACCCATCGGCGCGCTCGGCGGGATTCTTGCCCCGCTTCGCCCCGACGATATGGCGGCGCTCGTCATCAAAGAGATCGTCGCGCGGAATGACCTCGACCCTGCGCTGGTGGAGGAGGTCTTCCTCGGTTGCGCCAATCAGGCGGGGGAAGATAACCGCAACATCGCGCGGATGTCCGCCTTGCTGGCGGGGCTACCCGTTGACGTGGCAGGCGTGACCGTGAATCGCTTGTGCGCGTCGGGGTTGAGCGCGATCAACCAAGCCGCGCGGGCGATCAAAGCTGGCGAAGGGAATGTGTATATCGCTGGCGGAGTCGAATCCATGAGCCGCGCGCCGTACTCCATTCCGAAAGCCGAAGCGGGATTCACGTTCGGCAACCTCACCGCGTGGGACACCGCGCTGGGTTGGCGGTATCCGAATCCGAAAATGAAGGAAATGCACGGCACAGATTCGATGGGTGAGACCGCCGAAAATATCGCCAAGGAACGTCCGCACATCACGCGGGAAAAGCAGGATGAGTTTTCGTTGCGGAGCCATCAACGCGCGATTGCCGCGATTGATTCAGGAAGATTTGAAAAGGAAATTCTCCCAATTCTCGTTCCTCAGAAAAAGGGAGATCCCAAACTTATTTCGGTTGATGAACGTCCGCGCCGTGATACTACAATGGAATCGTTGGCAAAACTCAAGCCCGCGTTTGCCAAAGAGGGCGGAACCGTGACGGCGGGAAATTCGTCTGGTCTCAACGACGGCGCGGCGGCGTTGCTGATGATGAGCGAAGAAAAAGCGAAATCATTGAACCTCAAGCCGCTCGCGCGAATTGTCTCGTCTGCCTCTGCCGGAGTCCCGCCGCGTGTGATGGGATATGGTCCCATCCCAGCGACTCGTAAAGCATTGAACCGCGCGGGACTTCAAGTCAAGGATATCGGCTTGGTCGAACTCAATGAAGCCTTCGCTGTGCAGTCGCTGGCTGTGATGGAAGATTTGGAACTTGACCCCGAAATCGTCAACGTCAACGGTGGCGCGATTGCCATTGGGCATCCGCTGGGCTGTTCGGGCGCGCGGCTGGTCACAACGTTGGTCCACGAAATGAAACTCCGCGGAAATGTGAAATATGGGCTCGCAGCTCTGTGCGTCGGTGTGGGTCAGGGCGAAGCGACAGTTATCGAATATTTGGGCTAACGAGATGATTCCACGGATAATTTCTTTCCTCTTTCTTCTATCATTGCTTGTTTCCTGCAACGCGCCGACTCCCTCGACGGAAGGTATCGCCGAATTCCCGCCCACTCCATTTCCCGATACCCCTTCACCTTCAGCGATTGATGCGCCGCTTGTTGAATCTCCCTCGCTGGTCAAGATTCGTTTCGTCACCGAACTGGATGGCTGGGGCGTGACCGAGACCCAGATCGTCCGCACGAACGACGGCGGCATCACGTGGTACGACGTCACACCACCCGCGCTGACCGAGACCGGCCATAGCGTGGATTGGTTCGTGTTGGATGCTTCGCACGTGTGGATTCAAAAAGCGGACTTCGAGAATTTTCCCCACGGTGGGTTTTTGTACCGTACGTTCGATGGTGGCATCACGTGGATCACGATCGATGTTCCTTTCAGTGAAGGGCAGATGAGTTTCTTGAATGAATCAAACGGCTGGATGCTTGCTGATCTCGGCGTGGGCGCCGGCTCGAACGCGGTGGCTGTTTACCAGACCACCGACGGCGGTGCGGCGTGGAGTTTGAAATTCATCAACGATCCCAATCATGCCAGCGAAAGCGACTCGCTTCCGCTTGGCGGGCTCAAATATGGCTTGACGCCACTAAACATGCAAACCGCCTTCATCTATGGGGTCGTGTATGCACCGGGCACGGCATACCTCTTCCGCACCGACGACGGTGGCGCGGCGTGGTCGCCGGTCTCATTGCTGTTGCCGCCCAACTCCGCGAATGCCGAATTGACCATCGAGCAAATATCGTTCACCACCGCGAACGACGCATTTCTGCTTCTGCGCAACACCTCAGATCCAATCAGCACTGCGATTTATGTTTCAAACGATTCGGGAACCACGTGGTCGCTCGCGCCTACGCTGATTCCGGGGAGTGGCGAGGCAGACTTCCTGTCGGCGAACGAGGCGATCTTCTACAATCGCGACGAGTTCTATGTCACTCGCGATGCGGCGCAGACGTGGAACAACGTCTCGCCCGATATTGATTTCAGCGAAATTTTCATCGGCATGGATTTTCTCGACACGTCCACGGGATACGTCATCACGCAAGACCCGACCAATCATCGTTCGCTATACCGTACCGGCGATGGAGGCGCGACATGGTTTCCCATAATTCCTTGAATCGTGTCACACCTGCACTTGCGCCAGGTGCAAGTGTTGCGAGGAGCGACCAGCGGGAGCGACGTGGCAATCTCCTCCTAATATTTATTCTTCTATTTTTGATCGGATGTACCCCCGCCTCTCCCGCAGGGACGGTTGCCCCGGCTCCCGAAGCGACTCTGTCACCCGAAATCCCAACACCCGCGCCCGATCATGTTGAACCAATCCGCAACGCGCAATACCAACTCGGCTTTACGGATTCGCTTCAGATCGTTCAGTTGGTGGACGGCGACTTTCAGCGCGGCGACGCGGCGAGTGCGGACTACGTCGAAGTCCGCGTTTCTGATTTCATCGCGCTCGGCGACCTGAACAACGACGGCGTAAACGAATCCGCGGCGATCGTCTCGGAAAATTACGGCGGGACGGGTGTGTTCACCTTCCTCGCGTTGTATGTCAACCAGAACGCCCAGCCTGTATTTTTGACATCCGTTTTTATTGACGACCGCCCCGCCATCGACGGGCTGGGAATCGAGAATGGCGAGGTCTTTCTCTCCGCCACCACGCATGATGCCGACGACCCGTTCTGTTGCCCGACTCTTCGCACCGAACGCCACTACCGCTTGCTCAACAACCAACTCGAAATGACGGACTACGTCACCTTCACGCCGGATGGCAGACCCCGCACGATCACGATAGAGTCGCCTGCGAACGGCGGGGAGGTATTCAGCTCGGTGCAGGTGAGGGGAAGCGTGGCGATCGCGCCGTTCGAAAATAATCTCACGTACAGAATCTATGATGTTGGCGGGGTGGAACTTGCTGTCGGCGCCATTGCCGTCACTGCCGCCGACCTTGGCGCGCCGGGCACGTTCGATGAAGTCATTTCGCTGGGGAATATTTTGTCCGGTGCGGCGATCCGCATCGAGATTCAAGACATCAGCGCCGCCGACGGCTCGCTGCTCGCGATGGATTCGGTGGAATTGGTTGTAAAATAAAACGTGGAGCGGGATGCCATCCCGCTCCACCAACACATTTGGAGGAACCCCATGCCTTACCTTGTTCGAGATTGGATGAGCAGTCCCGTTGTGGTCGTTGACCCCGATACCACTGTATCCTATGCCATGACGCTCATGCGCCGCCGCAACATCCATAGCGTGGTGGTGGATATCAGTGAGAAGAACAAGCAATACGGCATCGTCACCACCACCGACATCCGCGACAAGATCGTGGCGGTGGAACGCAACCCCGCCGAGACGAAGATCGGCGAAATCATGTCGGGTCCCATCATCACGGGCAAAGCCGAATGGACGTTGAAGGAATGTTCCGCGTTGATGCAGAAGAACAAATTCCACCACCTGCCGATCTCCGATGAGCATGGCGCCCTGATCGGCATGATCTCTGACACCGATATTTTCATGGCGGTGGAAGAGACGGGGTGGGTGGACCCTTTATAAATTGTTTGGGCGGGGTCACCTCGCCCAAACAGGGTGAGAGGACCTCGCCCCTACGAATGTCACCATGCCGAAGCAAAAATTCTACGTCGTTTGGAAGGGACGCAAGACCGGAGTCTTCACCTCGTGGATGGAATGCGAGAAGCAGGTGAAGGGATTCGTCGGCGCGGAGTTCAAGGCGTTCGAGTCGCAGAAGGAAGCCGAGTCAGCCTTCCAGTCGAAGTATGAAGCGTTCAAAGGGAAGTCGTCCACGCTGGGGAGGTGGAAAGTATCCGAAGAGCCGCCGATCCTGCCGTCCATCTGCGTGGACGCGGCGTGCAAAGGCTCGCCCGGCAAAATGGAATATCGCGGCGTGGACACGGAAACGGGGAAGGAAATCTTTCGCGCGGGTCCGTACCCCGATGGGACGAATAACGTGGGTGAGTTTCTCGCCATCGTGCGCGCGCTGACGTGGCTTGTGAAACAAAAGAGGAAATTGCCGATTTATTCTGATTCTGAAAATGCGATCGCCTGGGTCGAGATGGGCGTGTGCAAAACGAATCTAAAACACACCGGCAAGAACGCGCTGGTCTTTGCGATGATCCGCAGCGCCGAGAATTGGCTGGCGGAAAACGAACTGGATGACGACGCCGTATTGAAATGGGATACCGGCGAGTGGGGCGAGAACCCGGCGGATTATGGGAGGAAGTGACGAGGTGTGCATGGTCGCAAATTGTCAGACCTGTCTACTTCGTACCCTCTTTGTGTTGCCTCACCAGTTCGCGGCGCAGAATCTTGCCGACCGTCGTCTTCGGTAATTCGCTTCGGAATTCCACGTGCGTAGGAACCTTGTAGGGCGCAAGACTGATCTTGCAGAAAGCGCGGAGTTCTTCCTCGGTCATCGTTTCGCCGGGTTTGAGCACCACCCACGCCTTGACCGTCTCGCCGCGGTTCGGGTCGGGGATACCCGCTACACCAACCTCGAGCACTTTCGGATTCGCGGCGATGGCTTCCTCCACCTCGCGGGGCCAAACCTGGAAACCGCCCGGCTTGATGAGTTCCTTTTTGCGGTCGACGATGTAGAAGTAGCCGTCCTCGTCCATGCGGACGATATCGCCGGTGTACAACCAGATTTTCCCGTCTTTGTCTGCGCGCAGGGAGTTGGCGGTCTCGGTGGGCATGTTGTGATAGCCCTTCATCACCTGGGGTCCATGTAAGAGCAGTTCGCCAATTTCACCCTGCGGAAGATCCGTCTCGCCATCGTCGAGGCTGACGACGCGGCATTCCATCGAGGGCAATGGCATCCCGATCGAGCCCGGCTTGTTTTCACCGAGGAGCGGGTTGCAATGCGTCCCGACCGGCGCCTCGGAGAGACCGTAGCCTTCGAAAACGTTGCCGCCCGTCAATTTTTCGAACTGTTCCTTGGTCTCGCGCATCAGCGGCGCGGACCCGGAGATGCATGCCTTGATGGATGAGAGGTTGTACTTGCCCGCCAGCACATCGGGGTGATTGTTGATCGCGTTATACAGCGCGGGCACGCCGGGGAAAATCGAACAGCGATATTTCGAAATGTTGTCGAGTACATCTTTCAGGTCGCGCGGGTTGGGGACCATCACCAGGCTCGCGCCGGTCGCCATGCCGAAGATCATGCCCGCCACCATGCCATAGGCGTGGAAGAGCGGGATGCCCATGAGCACGACCTCGTCGCCTTCATTGAGGTTGGTCATCCACGCGCGGATCTGCATCGTGTTGGCAAGGATATTGCGATGCAGTGCCACCGCGCCTTTCGATACTCCGGTCGTTCCGCCGGAATATTGGAAGAGCATCGTGTCGTCGGGACCGACCTCCACGTTGGGGCGGGAAGCGTTGCTGTATTTTGCCAGCACATCCTGCATCCACATATCGCCGGCGGGCAGGTTCTTGTCGAGGTGGAAGCCGCCTTTCTTCTCGCGCAAGAGCGTGAACATGAGTCGCAGGAAGGGCGGAAGAGTTTCTTTGAGGTTCGTAACGATGATCTTTTTGATCTTCGTGTTGGGTTGCGCCTTCTTGATGGTTTTGTAGAAATTCGTCATCACGAACATCACTTCGATCCCCGCATCGTTTGCCTGATGTTCGATCTCGTGCGGCGTATACAGCGGGTTGGTTGCCACCACCACACCGCCCGCCTTGAGGATGCCGAAATAGGCGATCACGAACTGCGGTGTGTTCGGCATGAAGATGCCCACGCGGTCGCCCTTTTTCACACCCATATCCACCAATGCCGCCGCCATGCGGTCGGTGAGCGCGTTCATCTCTTTGTACGTAATCACCGCGCCCTTGAAGATCGTGCAGGCGCGGTCTGGATACTTACGCGCCGATTCGTCGAGATAAAAGGATGCTGATGCTTTTGGATAGTCGATCGTGGAAGGAACCCCTTTATCGTAATGAGCAAGCCATGGTTTGTCGTTCATGATGTCTCCTCTTTTACTTGGATGTTTCCAGTATAGTCAATGCAAAATCAAAAGTCAACCAACTGGCGGATGCGCTTCTCGATCTTTTCGACGATGCCATCCTCAGCCTTGAACCACAAAATACCCGGGTCAGACTCCTTGAACCAGTTCGCCTGCCTGCGGACGAAGACCCGCGTCGCGCGACGGGTGAGTTGCTTCGCCTCCTCGACGTTCATCCTCCCCTCGAGCACTGCCACACATTCGCGATACCCAATGGCAGACATCGTCGGCAGGGAGGGGGAGTAGCCGCGCGCCAATAAGTTTTTCACTTCATCCAACAAACCATTGGCATACATCGCTTCGATGCGCGCATCCACGCGCTGGTACAACTCCTCGCGCGGACGGGTGAGTCCGATTGTAATTAACCGATACGGCGATTCGCCTTGACCGCGTTGCTCGGAGAATTTTTTTCCGGTGATCTGAATCACCTCCAGCGCGCGGATGGTGCGGCGATAATTTCGCGGGTCGATTTTTTCCGCGGCGGCAGGGTCGCGTCGCTTGAGTTCTTCGTATAGCCAGTAAATTCCCTTTTCCTCTTTTTGCTTTTCTAATTCACTCCTCAAGGCTTCATCCGGTTTCACTTCGGGCGGAGCCCAACCTTGCGTGACGGCGCGGATGTATTGCCCGGTACCGCCGACGAGGAACGGTAATTTTCTTCGCGTATGAATATCTGCGATTGCATCTCGCGCCTTTTGCTGAAAGACGGCGAGACTCAATATCTCGTCTGGTTTCGCGATGTCAACCAAGTGGTGCGGTACGCGTGCCTGTTCCTCGGGCGTGGGTTTGGCTGTGCCGATGTCCATGCCGCGATAAAAAAGACGCGAGTCGGCGGAGACGATCTCGCCGTCCAGCCGCTCTGCGAGTTGGATGGCGAGATCCGTCTTTCCGACAGCGGTAGGACCGACGATGAGGATGAGAGAAGGTTTAGACCTGACAGGTCTCGCGAGACCTGTCAGGTCTTTTTCATTAGGAGACTGCATTTTCAAAATAGGTGATCCTTGGCTTCGTTCCCGGCTTCCCCTCAATGGCGATCAGATCGACCTGCCAGTGATCGATCTCATGCTCCGCCGCGTAATGCTGTGCCGCGTCGAGCATGTGCTGGCGTTTGCGCGGCGTGATGGATTCTTCGGGCAGTCCCATTTTGTTCGAGGTGCGGGTTTTGACTTCGACGAAGAGCGTGATGTCTCCCTGCCGGGCGACGATGTCGATCTCGCCGAAGGGGGTGCGGGCGTTCCGCTCGACGATGGCGCATCCCTTTTCTTTCAGATATTCCTCAGCGATCCACTCGCCCCATTTACCGACGCGCTGGTTGTGCTTCATGGCATGAATTCTTTCAGGATGGCTTGAAGCCGTTCCTCGAGGCTTTTCTTCGGTTTGGCGTTTTGCCTCACGCGCTGGTAGTGCCCGTCCATCACTTTCGAGGTGTGTTCGATGGAAAATTTTTCCGAGGCGATCTGCGCCGCCGCGCCCATTTTCTTTTGCAGGCCTTTATTCAAGCACAACATCGTCAGTTTGGCGGTGTACGAGGCGAGATCGTCGGAGGCGAGCAGACCCGTTTCCCCGTCTGCGATGGAATCGCTGATGCCCGGCGAGTCAATGCCGACGATGGGGAGTCCCGTTGCCATGCCTTCGATCACTGAAAACGGATGGACTTCGGTGACCGAGGCGGTGGTGAAGATGTCGCACATTGCGAGGTACGGTGGGAGTTGTGCGTTGGGTACCGTCCCCGTGAAGCGGACGCGCTCAGTGACTCCGAGAGTGGAGGCGAAGGCTTGGGTATCCTCCTCGTGTTCCTTTTGCCCGCCGCCGACGATGAGCAGTCTGACGTTCGGCACGGCGCGGGTGACGCCGGCAACTGCGCGCAGGAGGAATTCAAGATTTTTTTCGGGCGCAATGCGACCCATGTAAACGAGGAGGGTGTCTTCGTTGGTGAATCCGAAATCGTTGCGAGCAAGAGGTTTGGCGGAGAGAAATGGTCTTAAGTCCGCTCCGTTCGGCACCACTTCGATGTGGCTTTTCACCCCGTACTGTCGCAGGATTTTTTCCATGCCTTGCGAGGGCGAGATGGCAAGATCAACGTTCTCGCAGAAGGTGGGCATGTATCGTTGAAGCAAACTGAGGCTGACTTCGCTGGGCATGAGTGGCAGGCGCGTCTGGGCATAGAGGTCGTAGCGGGTGTGGTTGGTGAACACGACCGGGATGCCGTGTTGCCTGCCGTAGATGAGGGCAAGCCTGCCGCTGATGAACGGATGGTGGACGTGGATGATGTCCATGGTGCTGATGACTTGTTTGGCTTCGGCGCGGTGACGGAGCGAGAGGTAAAAGCCGGTGTCGGAAATGGGTAGCCCGGGACTGCGGACGATGCGGGGATCGTCGTCGGGGTGGTCGAGATCGCCGAAGGTGAAAACATAAACTTCATGACCCATCGCTTCCAGGGCACGTTTGTTCAAGTCTATGAAACTTGTCACGCCGCTGACGTGCGGCTTGTAGGCGTCTGTCATCATTCCGATTCGCATGG
>CAZGSB010000057.1:0-21256 GCA_964528275.1 uncultured Anaerolinea sp.
TCGGCAAGGCCGGGCGCTTCGCGTTCGATCACCGCCCGCGTGGCTTCGGGGGTGACATCGCGCGGGGCAAAGCCGCTCCCCCCGGTGGTTAGGATAATGTCGAAATCTCCCGAGTCCGCCCAGGAGGCGAGCGTCTCGCGGATGAGCGATTCGTCGTCGGGGAGGATCAACTGTCTATGGACAGACCAGCCCTGCCCGGCGATGAGAGCCGCCAACGCCGGTCCCGAGGCGTCCTCCCGTTCGCCGCGCGCGGAACGGTCGGAGAGGGTCAAAATTCCAAAGCGCATCCGTTGTGCAGAGTTTTCTGAATCGATCATGCATTCTTTCGCCGCAGGATGGAGATCAGGTCGTCGGGCATGAATGGCTTCATCAGGAATTCATCCGCGCCGCGTCGCAGACATTCCTCGCGCACGTCCAGACCGGAGGTCATCACGATGCGCAGGGAGTTGAACGCCTCGTTTTTTCGAATCGCTTCGACGACATCCAGCCCGTTCTGCTGACCGAGGTGCACATCCATGAACAACACATCGGGTTTATCGCGCCCGATCAAGGCAGGCACATCGGCATCCATGTCGGCTGTGGTTACTTCAAACCCCTCCATTTTCAGCAGGGTTTGAAGAAGGGCGACCATCGTATGATCATCTTCGGCGAGAAGGATTTTTGCCATTGCGTTTTATTTTTCCTGGGGTTCGGCGTTTGGGAGTGGGCTTTGATTTCCCGTCCTCGAGGGCGGAACCGAGCACATCGTCAACCGTTTCCACGTAGACAAACTTCATCGCTTCCTTGATCTCGTCCGGCACATCTTCCACATCCTGCTCGTTGCGTTTGGGGAGGATGACCGTCTTCAGCCCGTTGCGATGGGCGGCTAACACTTTTTCCTTGACCCCACCGATCGGCAACACCTGCCCCCGCAGGGTGATCTCGCCGGTCATGCCGAGGTGCGGTTTGATCTTGCGCCCCGAAGCAAGCGAGACGAGCGCGGTCGCCATCGTCACGCCGGCGGAGGGACCGTCCTTTGGCTGTGCCCCGGCGGGGATGTGCAAATGGATGTCTGATTTGTTGAAGAATTCATCGTCCAGCCCGAGCGCGCCGGCGCGCGAACGCACAAAAGATAACGCCGCCCGCGCCGATTCGTTCATCACGTTGCCGATCGAGCCGGTGATCTGAAACCCCTTGCCGCCGGGCATGCTGGTGGCTTCGACGAACAGGATATCGCCGCCGTACGGCGTCCACGCGAGTCCCGGCACCACGCCGGGAATCGAAATCCGCCGGTTGAGTTCTTCGGTGCCGTAGTACATCGGATGGTCGAGATATTCCTCGATAACCTCGGCTGTGATCTTCGCTTTTTTGAGTTTTCGCTCGGCGATGCGCGTGCCGACCTTGCGGCACACCGCGCCGATCTTGCGTTCGAGGTTGCGCACGCCGGCTTCGCGCGTGTATGCGCGGATGATCTTTTGCAGGGCGTCGTCGGTGAATACGATCTCTTTTTCGCGCAGGCTGTTCTCGCGGATCTGCCGGGGAATGAGGTAGCCCCTGGCGATGGCGATCTTTTCCTTTTCGGTGTAGCCCGAGAGCGAAATGATCTCCATGCGGTCGAGCAAAGGACCGGGAATCGTCTCCAGAGTGTTTGCCGTGGTGATGAAGAACACCTGCGAAAGGTCGTAGGCAACTTCGAGGTAGTTATCGCGGAATTCGCTGTTCTGCTCCGGGTCAAGCACCTCAAGCAAGGCAGAGGCGGGATCGCCGTGAAAATCGAACGTCAGTTTATCGATCTCGTCGAGCATGAATACCGGGTTGCGCGATTCGATGCGGCGCAGTGATTGCAGGATGCGCCCCGGCATCGCGCCGATGTACGTGCGGCGATGACCGCGGATCTCGGCTTCGTCGCGCACGCCGCCCAGCGAGGCGCGCACAAATTTACGGTCCATGGCGCGGGCGATGGATTGCCCCAGCGAGGTCTTCCCCACCCCCGGCGGACCGACAAAGCACAGGATCACGCCTTCGCGTTCGCGCCGAATCTTATCCTCGCTCGCGGGTTTCGCATCGCTCGTGCGGTCGATGCGCAGTTTGCGAATGGCGAGAAATTCGAGGATGCGTTCTTTGACATCCTCCAGCCCGTAGTGATCCTGATCGAGGATTTTGCGGGCATGCGAGATTTCCAGGTTATCCAGGGTCGCTTTCGACCACGGGACGGTCACCAGCCAATCCAGATACGTTCGGATGACCCCATACTCCGCCGCGGCAGTGGGCAATCGGGACAAACGCTCCAACTCCCGTTTTGCCTGCTTCGCCGCCTCTTCGGGCATGTTCGCCTCTTCGATCTTTTTGCGGAACTCCTCCACCTCGGCGGCTTGCTCGTCTTTTTCACCCAACTCTTTTTGGATGGCCTTCATCTGCTCGCGCAGGAAATATTCACGCTGTACCTTTTCGATCTCGCCGCGTGCTTCGTTTTGGATCTTTTGCCCGAGCGACAGCACTTCCGCTTCGCGCACGAGCAAGCCGATCAACTTCTTGAGTTTATCCGCCACCGAATCGATCGAGAGAATCTCCTGCGCGTCTTTCAAGTCCATGCGCTGAAAGTTGGCGATCGTGTATGCCGTTTGGAGCGGGTCTTCCACCGAGGTGATCGAGCCAGCCAATTCCTCGGGGAAGGAGGGGATCATCTGCGTGATCTGCTGGAACTGGTCGCGGGCATTGCGCGCCAGCGCATCCACCTCGAGACCTTCTTCCAACAGTTCTGGCGCGAGATGCACATGTGCTTTCAGGTAAGGCTCTTCCTGCACAAACTCCCCGAGGCGGAAGCGTTCGATGCCCTGCACGAGCAGGCGGATCGTCCCATCGGGGGCGCGTAACAGCCGATGGACTGTGGCAATCGTCCCGATGCGGTGAAGATCCGCCGGGGAGGGCGTCTCCAGTTCGGGGTTCGTCGCCGCCACCAGTCCGACCAGTTTATCCCCGCCGACCACTTCGTCAACCAGGCGGATCGAACGAGGCTGTCCCACCGTCAGCGGCACGGCAGTGTTGGGGTAAACGACCACCCCTCGCAACGGCAGGATCGGCAAAATGTCCGGATACTTCCCCGCTTCAGATAACTGAATTGGTTCCTCGGTTTTCCCGGCGTCCTTTTTCGGGGCGCGTGAAAAGAACGACGGCATGATCATCGAGAGCAGTTCGTCGTCGGTTTCGCCGATCCACTGGTATAGTTCGTGAAAACTGGAGTTCCACCGCGAGGCGGGCATGTTTATTCGTCCACCCTGATCTGTTTGGGTTGCGACTTGGGGAGCGTGATGGTCAGAAAGCCATCCCGGTATTCCGCGGTTGCCGATTCCATATCCACCGCGACCAGCAAGTCCACTTCCACTTCGAATTTGCCCGAAAGGATCTCCATCTGGTGATACGCCCGCCTCCCCACCGCATCGGGGCGGACGCCCTCGATCCGAAGTAAATGATTCTCCACCGCCACGGTGAAATCTTCGTCGCGCATGCCGGCGATCTCGATCTTGACCACGAATAATTCATCGGTCTCGTAGATGTCTGTTGGCGGGCGCCAGACACTGGAGCGCACCTGCCAATGGATGGCGTGCAGGATGTCTTTGCGGGTTTCCAGTGTGGCGGTGTTGGGTTTACGAATGATGGTAGGCATGTCGTTCTCCTTGCCGGAGAGTCCGGTCATCGGGTGGATAAGCACCCCCGGGGGGAATCGAACCCACAACCAACAGCTTAGAAGGCTGGTGCTCTGTCCATTGAGCTACGGGGGCGTAGCGGTGTTATTGTATTACGACGCGCGCAAGGATGCAACCGAAAAGCGACCGTCGCGCATGGCTTTCTCAAGAACCGAAAATGAGGATATTTGTACGCGGATTTCACGGGTCAGACGGAGTTTTTTTCCGTTCCCTACGGAAGAAATCGTGTTGTCCGTGGTTCCGTGTACAAAAGCGGTACTATAACGTATTCTTGAGAAAACCATAGACCGTCGCGCCGGCGCATTCATGAGAAAGACGGCCGGATTCCCTTGTAGATACGAGGTCCCGCCAATGTGCGTAAGATCGTTTCCTGCGGGCGGTTCAATCGCGCGCCCAGTTCCCGGGAAGACATGGGGATATTCCCGTTCGTCAGAAACAAGCGGAAGACTGCCTCCACGAGTGCCGTCTGTTCGGTTAGAAAATCCGGCTGTTTGACGCAGTGGGTCATTAAAGCGTTCTGGACACCTTCGACCTGCTTCACCTCGGCGGTGACCGGGTCGATCCAGTCGATCACCTGACCTTCCTCCACCTCGGCAAATGCCTCACGGTGCTCGGCGCAAAGCAGGGAGCGCAGATAAACGTGCCAATCGCGCTCGTTTTTCTTCCACCAGTCGAAATCGATATGGAACGGGGTTTCCGCCGTGGGCTTGACGAGACTGAATCGCTTTGCTTCCATCATCCTATTCTCCCTCGCTCAAGCGGAAATGCAGGTCGCCCACATGGACAAACTCGGGCTTGCTCGCCAGCAGGGCAAGCAGTGGCGCCGGCGGGGTTCGGCGGACGATATTCACCGCCGAATACAACTCCTGGGCATGGACGTGACCTTGCGGGGTTAACTTTGACATTTCACGGATTAGATCGACCACGAGTTTTTCAAACGCCCGCCTGCCCGGCTGGGTCCACAGCTGATCCACCGCATCAAACGATGGGATGGCAAACGCCATCCGCTCGTTGAACTCCGCGGAAACAGCCTGTTTCAACATGGCAAAGACCACACCACCGTCCGCGCCTACGATCACCGTGCGCATCCAATCCTTGTTGGCGCGATACGTCCGCGCTTCGATGACCACCTCGCCGGGGTGGTCGCCTCGCCGGATTCGCACGAGGCTCCCGGGGATCAACGCATTGGCTTTGTACCACTCCCGCAAGCCATAGACGTAGCGATGGTTCCGAATCACCCAGGCGGGAATGCGCTGGCGGGTTTTCCCGTCCACCAGGGTAAAACGCACACGAGGTGATTCATACGCAGTTGGGAAAAACGACCGAACACGCGCAGAGACCGGTAACGTCCCGGCACGCAGGTGCGGGTAAATAAGCGAGATGGATGCTTCCTTGAGTTGGGAATCGGATTTGGATTCGAGATCGCTCAACTCGTCATCCAACTGCGCTTCCAGATCGACCATTTCAGATGTCAGCAACGACCGATCGTAATCGACAGTTTCATATGCCAAAAATAAAGGTACCCGTCGAACTTCTTCCGGCTCCAGCCGTTTGAGAAACCACAAGACTTCGCCGGCAGGACCCACCTCATCGAAACGACCGTCTTCCTGCAACGCCAAATTCAGCGAGAATTCCGCCAGTTTGGGGTTCACTCCCTCCGGAAGCGCGACATCCTTCAACAGCGACGCGGTCGGGAGCGGCTCGCCCCCGGACATATCGAGCACAGCCTCTGCCAAATTCAAGTTCCCCACGTTGACATCGACGAGTAGGGCGCGGGGGAACCACCGCCCGGCAATGCGGATCAGTTGCTCGTCTGCCGCAAGCGCGGCTTCGAGTTTGTTTTCGATCTCAGCCCCGTATTCCTGTAAAATTACCTCGGGGTCAAAGCCTTCATTCTCTACGGTGACGGGCTTATCGTTCAGCGGGTGGTTCGGCAACTTCGATGCGAACATCCGCCGCGAGCCATCGTCCATCTCGATCGTCAACACATCGAATACGCCAGCCTCAGGGTTGTTGCCCGGGCGAATCTCGGAAACTTTTCCATGCCGCCATGCCAGCGCAGGGAAGACCACCTCGTCCCCTACGAGATGGGTTTCTTTGGGGAAGTACACGCGCCCGGCGCCTTCCTGCTTTTTTTGCACGGCGGCGCGTTCCGCCCGGTTCCGCTCGTGAATCAGAACAACCACCAACTCGCGAGGCGCAAGAGGCGTTTCATGCTCGAATAAATAGTTGTGCAGGAACTCGATGTCGTGACGGGAAATTTGCAGATCCGCCCACTCTGCGGGTGAAGTTAATGTGTCGCCTACCATACCATGCCTTGATGATTTTTTTGTGCCTGATTCAGGCACGAGCGCTATTATACCGTACCTTGCCAATTGACGAAACGACAGATGTATACCGCACTCGGTCACAAATTGCGCTTTTTCAGAATGTGGGGAGCGCAATTTGTGACCGTGGGTATAATATAATCCGCGCATGGATTTGAACCTGAAACGCGCGCTTCGCATCGACGGGCCGATTTGTGTCGCGTTTATCGGCTCGGGAGGAAAAACCACAGCCATCTTCCAACTGGCAAGAGAGTTGAAGCCTCCCGTGATCGTCACAGCCACCTCGCATTTGGGAGCGTGGCAAACATCGCTGGCAGATCAACACCTTGTTATCGAATCACCCGAATCGATCAGCGGGGTTTTAAAGGAAAAAACGGGGGTCATTGTAGTAACGGGCGGGTTGGACGGAGACCGAACGAAACCGGTCCCCACCGCGACTCTTCGAGAGATTTACGAGTTTTGCGCACGACACAACATCCCTATGCTCATCGAAGCGGACGGCTCACGGCAGAAGCCGCTTAAGGGATGGGCAAGCCACGAACCGCCTATCCCAGAATTTGCCGATCATATTGTCCAGGTTGTCGGGCTGTCAGGGTTAGGTCACGCGCTGACAGAAGACAACGTCCACCGTCCTGAAATATTTGCGTCCTTGAGCGGACTGCCCCTCGGGGCAGAGATCACAGCCGACGCGTTGACCCGTGCGCTCACCCATCCCCAGGGGGCGGCAAGAAACATCCCCGCCGGAGCGAAGTGGACAATTCTCCTTAACCAGGCAGACGCACCCAATCTTCAAGCCGCAGCGCATCGAATGACGCCAGCCTTACTACAACGATTTCATGCCGTCGTTATCGCCAGCCTTGAAAAAAAACTATTTTATGCGGTGCATGATCGCATTGCCGGGGTTGTGCTTGCCGCCGGGGCGTCCACACGCTTTGGCGCGCCGAAACAATTGCTGGATTGGAAAGGTGAGCCGTTTGTCCGCGTGGTGGCGCGCCGGGCGTTGGAGGCGGGGCTTTCACCGGTGATCGTTGTCACCGGCGAGCAAACCGCGCAGATCCGCAATGCGGTGGAAGGGTTGGATGTGCGCGTGGTGTTCAATCCGGACTGGAACAGTGGTCAGGCATCCTCCATCAAAGTTGCGGTTTCACATTTGGACCCGCAACTCAGATTCTTCCCCGGCGGCGTGGTGTTCCTGCTGGCTGACCAGCCTCAAGTCACGACCACCGTCATTCAAGCGCTGACAAGCCTGCACGCGCAAACACTGCATCCAGTCATTGCGCCGATGGTGCTGGATCGCAGAGCCAACCCGGTCCTGTTCGACCACTCGACTTTTTCGGACCTTCTCACGCTGGAAGGAGATGTCGGCGGGCGGGGGATTTTCCACAAGCATCATGTCGAGTATCTACCCTGGCACGACGACAGCCTTCTCCTCGATGTGGATACGCCCGAACACTACCAACGCCTGATCTCGGACGAGACGTTATGATCTCAGCCATCATCCTCGCCGGAGGCGCATCGCGTCGCATGGGACAACAAAAGTTGTTGATGGAGTGGGGCAACACGACGATCATCGAGCATGTCGTACTCACTGTTAAATCAGCAGGCATCGAAGATTTAATCGTGGTAACAGGCGCATCGCACCCACAAGTGGAAGAACGCGTCAAGCAACTTCCCTACTCCGTTCGCACCGCGTACAACGATGACTACGCACAAGGCGAAATGCTCTCTTCCGTGCAATTTGGGTTGAGAGTATTGAAACGCGGCGCGTCGAATGGCGCGCTGGTCGTTTTGGGCGACCAACCTCAAATGGAGGAAAGAACCGTCCGGTTGGTCTGCGAATCATATGTGGCGGAAAGACGTCCGCTGGTGGTGCCGAGTTATCGAAACAGGCGAGGTCATCCATGGCTGGTGGATCGGAGTTTATGGGACGAGTTACTGGATTTGAAACCGCCTCTCACTCCCCGTGACTTTTTGTCCGCCCATGGTGACGTTATTCGCTACGTGGACACGGACAACGCCAGCATCCTGGCAGACCTGGACACACTGCAAGACTACACCCACGCCAAACCTTGAGATTTGTATAAACGATTGAATAAAAGGTTACATAACCGTATGAAACGGGCAATCTTGTGTAAAATCCGACATGAATGTTGATACGTTCCTGCGATGGACTCGGTCTTTCACCCTCGCAGAGAGTCGGTAAAATATACGATAGAGAGTTTAAAACAACGAATGAAATTTCTGCGTGTTATCCTCACCCTTTGCACCACCTTCACACTCCTGACAACCGGGGTCGGCAATGCATCCGCCGCCTCACTCCAGCAAGCGGCGACCACCGGAACGATTATTGCGTTGTCCTGCAACACAGACACGTCAACGGGCGTCACCACTTTTTTGGTCACTCTCACTCTGGAAGACGGCTCCAACACAACCGTTCGTATCAATCAGGAAAGTGCCGTCGCCCTCGAGTTGATCTATTTGAACGAGGATGGCAATCCCGATTGCAGTGAAGAGGCTTTGTCGGAAACGATAGGGTGGGAAGTTTCCATCGACGAGTCGCTGGTCATTCCCGACGAGATGGAAGACAAACATCCGGTGGGCAGCGTTCTTGCCACCTTTTTCCAGGATGTCACCGATTACGAAACCATCATGACCGCGCACGAGGACGGATTTGGATTCGGCGTGATCGCCCAGGCGCTCTGGATGGTTCGGAAACTGGACGGTGAAAGCGCTGATTTTCTCGCGATCCTGGAAGCCAAAGAAACGGGCGATTACAGCGCGTTGGGCTTCGATGACATCCAGAATTGGGGGCAATTTCGAAAAGCGGTCCTGGACGGTGAAAAGGGTAACCTTGGCACGGTAGTTTCCGAAAACGATAACGGGAATGGAAATGGCAACAATTCCAATAACGGCAACCACGGCAATGGAAATAACGGGAATGGAAATGGGAATGGAAATGAGAAAGACAAGGATAAGGGCAAAGGGAACGACAAAGAAAAGTGAACGAAACACCGGACTGGTTATTCAACCTACCCGGTGTTTTTTTGCAAGTCGAAGTAATATGAGTTCGTTTCCCGCCTGGTAAACCCCATCGTTTGGTACAAATGATTCGCCGCCACCCGCCTCGGGTTCGAGGTCAGGGTTACGCCGCCCGCGCCTTGCGATCGAGCAATCTCGAGAGCGGCATGGATTAACGATCGGGCAATCCCGCGGTTCCTATATTTCTCATCCACCACGACATCCTCGATGATCGCGCGGATTCCCGTTGGCACGGGGTAAACAGTGAGCGAAAGTATACCTGCCACCGCTCCGCCCTCTTCGGAAATTCGCGCCAGGAATAGCGTTGACCCTGATGTAGTCAGCAACGCCTTGAGTCGTTCGTCGCTGGGCGCGATTTGTTTCCCACCCAACTGCGGTATCAGTCTTTCAAGCGCTTCACGCAACTCGTCGGTAACGTCCGTGGCTTTTTCGATCTGCAGATCATGCAAGACGCGGCGCTCCTAATTTCGGAAAGAAACTCAGGGCGGCATAATAGGCAACGTAAACGAAGGATACCGGCGCAACCCATTCGGGAACCGCAGGATATTGCCACAACCCCCACACACCCAGACTGCCATAGAGATAGGTGAACCCAAGGGTGAATTTGCGCAAGCGGTTGTTTCGGGTGGGATACAGATAACGGACCGGGACGAAGACCAGGACGTTACAGATCGCGAGCAACACAAAGTTAACCCATGGGTTCAAGCCGAGCAACATCATATAGAGGACAAGGAAATTCCATACCGATGGAAACCCCTTGAAAAAGTATGAATCGTTATCCGTTTTGGCATCTGTCTGGGAAAACTGATACGCCGAGGTCATCAGGATCGAAAGCGCGGCAACCATCTCGAACCCGGCGGGCATCAAGTTTGGGACTTTGACCAACAACAACGAAGCCACGACCACATACGTGAGGAAGTCGATGATGTTGTCCATCAAGCCGCCGTCCACCCCCTGGGCATATTCCTTGACGTGAAACCAGCGCGCCAGTGTTCCGTCGAACCCGTCCACGAGCATGGCGATAACGATGTAGATGATCGCCAATCTGAAATCGCCATCCCAGATCGCAAGCAATGTCAAAAACCCCCACACCGCGCCTGTGGCGGTAAAGGCATGCACGCTCCAAGCCAAGGTCTTCCGAAGCCAAAGCGGAAGTCTCTCGAACATAATCACCTCACAGGTTTTGGTAGTGACGACCGAAGTCGTCACTACGGATTCATGTTTCCCAATTATAAATTGAAAGGCGTGGCACGAGTACGCGCCACGCCTTTCAAAGTTATTTTTTCGAGATGCCGTATTTGACGGTCTCGCCGTCGAACGCATCGTCGGCGCTGGAGGACCCGGCAGGGGGGCTTCCAAATGCAAGAGACGATGTCAACGTTTCGGCTGTGATGTACTCCCTGTGCGCCTCGATCGCGGACCTTAGACCTGCTGACGCTTCGACGAACAGTTCGATCCTGTCAGCGACGTCCAAATCCGCGTTCTTGCGGAGGTCTTGTACGCGCCGCACAAATTCACGCGCCAGACCTTCCTGTACGAGTTCGGGCGTCAACTCAGTGACGAGCGCCGCCACATACGCGCCTTCCTCGGCGACAGCGAAACCTTCCTTCGCTTGCGCTTTGACTTCAACCTCATCCGCGAGAATTCCGTATTCCTCGCCAGCGAGGGTCACCTTCACCGGCTGACCCGAAATCAATGTGTGCGCCATTTCCTCGGCGTTCATGGCGAGGATCGCTTTTTGCAACGCGGGGAATTTGTTGCCATATTTCTGCCCGAGTTGTTTGGGCAACGGTTTGACCGTATGTGACACGGCTTCGGTCGAGGCATCCAGCAAGCGGACTTTTTTCACGTTCAACTCGTCGGTGAACAAGTCGGCGTAGGTTTCGACCGCATTGCGTTCGTTGGCGTTGCCAAGCGAGAACGCCACCTCCGCCAACGGCTGGCGAACTTTGCGATTCGCCTTTTGCCGCGCGGAATGCCCGAGTGAGACTAACTTCATCACCAGCGCCATGTCTCGATTCAATGATTCATCGATCATCTCAGGCAACACGCGGGGCCACTCCGCCAAATGCACCGACTCAGGCGCGGTGTCGTCCACCGAGCGGACGAGGTTCTGGTACAACTCGTCGGCGAGGAAGGGCATGGAAGGGGCGAGCAATTTTGAAAGGGTGACAAGAGCCGTGTAGAGGGTCGAGTACGCGGCTTGTTTGTCGGAGTCCGATTCCGATTTCCAGAAGCGGCGGCGCGAGCGTCGCAGGTACCACGTAGATAGTTTTTCCACGAACACTTCGATGGGACGCGTCGCGTTGGTGACGTCGTAATTTTCGTACGCCTCCGTCACGTCACGGACAAGCACGTTGAGTTCGGATAACAACCAGCGATCGAGGTCGCTGGTGGCGATAGGCGCAGTGGTGACGGTGGGCTTGTCGAGGTTCGCGTACGTCACAAAGAACGAATAGACGTTCCACAACGTGAGCGTGAAATTGCGGATGACCTCGCCCACCAAATCGGAAGAGAAGCGACGCTCCTGCCCGGGCGGTGTGGCGGTGTACAGATACCAGCGGAACGCATCCGCGCCATGCACGCTCAACACATCCCATGGCGCAATGACGTTGCCTTTCGACTTGGACATCTTCTGCCCATCGCCATCAAGGATATGCCCGAGCGAGAGCACGTTTTTGAAAGACACCTGGTCGAAAAGCAACGTGCTAATCGCATGCAGAGAATAGAACCAGCCGCGCGTTTGGTCGACCGCTTCGCAGATGTAATCGGCGGGGAATTGCGACTCGAACTTCTCTTTATTTTCAAACGGGTAATGCCATTGCGCGACAGGCATCGAACCCGAGTCAAACCACACGTCGATCAGGTCTTTGACGCGCGTCATTTGTTTGCCGCAATCGGGGCAAGCCCAGTGGACGTCGTCCACGTAGGGACGATGCAGGTCAAGTTCACTGAGGTCGCGTCCCGCTTTGGCGGAGAGTTCGGCAACCGACCCAACACACTCGCGATGTTTGCAGGACTCGCATTCCCAGACGGGGAGCGGCGTGCCCCAGTAACGTTCGCGGCTCAACGACCAGTCGATATTATTGGCAAGCCAGTTGCCGAAGCGACCCTCGCGCGTATGTTCGGGAACCCAGTTGATGGTGTTGTTGAGCGAGACGAGCCGGTCGCGGAACGCGCTCGTGCGGATGTACCACGACTCGCGCGCGTAATACAGCAACGGGGTACTGCATCTCCAACAGAAGGGATACGTGTGCGTGATGGTCCCGGACTTGAAGAGCAATCCGCGCGCACGCAGATCCTCGGTGATGCCAGGGTCGGCATCCTTGACGAACTGTCCACGCCACGGCGTCACTTCGGGGATGAACGCGCCGTTTGGCAAAACGGTCATCAACACGGGCAGGTCGTATTTCTTGCCCGTCTCCATATCTTCCTGACCGAAGGCAGGAGCGGTATGAACCAAGCCTGTACCGTCTTCGGTGGTGACGTAATCGCCCATCACAACGAAATACGCGGGCTTGTCGGGAGGCAAAAAGGTGTAGAGCGGATGATATTTCATCCCGTTCAATTTCTTCCCTTTGAATGAATCAACGACTTTGACCTCTTCGCCGCCAAAAACTTTTTCGACCAAGGCTTTGGCGAGAATCAATTTTTCTTTCGTGCCGTTGTTCTCGCGCTCGACCGTGACGTAATCCACATCGGGGTGCGCGACGACGGCGACATTGCCGGGCAATGTCCATGGCGTGGTTGTCCACACGAGGAGAGAGGTGTCAGGCTTGTCCACGAGCGGCATGCGGACGAAGACCGAAGGGTCGATCGCTTCGTCGTAGCCGAGGGCAACTTCATGGTCGGAAAGAGGCGTGCCGCAACGCGGGCAATACGGTACGACTTTGTAGCCCTTGAACAGCAGGTCTTTGTCCCAGAAGTTTTTCAGAATCCACCAGACCGACTCGATGAAATCGTTGGTGTAGGTGACGTAGGCGTCTTCGAGATCCACCCAGAAGGCGATGCGGTCGGTGAGCCGTTCCCAATCCTGAATGTAGGTGAAGACCGATTTTCTGCACAACTCGTTGAATTTGTCGATGCCGTATTCTTCGATCTGCTGTTTGTTATTGAAGCCGAGTTGTTTCTCGACCTCGATCTCGACAGGCAGACCGTGCGTATCCCAGCCGCCGCGCCGCGAGACGTGAAATCCGCGCATGATCTTGTAGCGCGGAAACATATCTTTGAAAGCGCGCGCCAGCACGTGGTGCACGCCGGGCTTGCCGTTGGCGGTCGGCGGTCCTTCGTAGAAGACATATTCCGGCGCGCCTGCGCGGTGCTCGACGGTCTTTTTGAAGATCTCGCGTTGCTTCCAGAATTTCAGTACCGCTTCTTCCATCGAAGTGACATTGAGTTTTGAATTGACTGGTTTGAACATGGTTAGTCTCCTAGTTTCCTAGTTGCTTAGTTATTGGTTTATTCGTTGGTTGTGTAGCCGAGCGATCCTTGCGAGGGCGTATCGATACCAACACTTAAAACAAAAACTCTCATCTCACACAGAGACGAGAGAATTCTCGCGGTACCACTCTGATTTCCATGCCGAAGCATGGACACTCATTGGATGACTAACATCACCCTGTTCTGATAACGAAGAACAACTTCGGCTTGCTTACTATGTTTCAGCGCACGGCTCTGAGATGATTTTCAATTTGCGTATCCGATGTGGCTTGCACCAGTTCCGCCACACTCGCTGACAGCCTCGGCAAATCTACTCGTTCTCGTCACTGCCTTTATGATTTGGCAGATTATGCCACAATCCTCAGGGACGGTCAACGGGCTGAACTAAACTGTCCGTCTTCGCCGCCATGATGAAATCGTTCCGGTGCAGACCCTTCACGACGTGAGTCCACCACTGGACGGTCACTCTGCCTCATTCTAATACAAGCAACGGACGATGGGCTTTCATGTGAGAAAGTCCTATAACTGTCATGAAATGAAGTAAGCTCGATGTCTAGCCTTTCGGTGGATTTTCATAAACCTTGATTGGGAATTCCAAGGACTTTAAATCACCCTGTCCCTGACAACGCCACTGCAAGTAATAATAGACCATAGCCATAATGACAAAGCGGAAGGCGATGCCTACCAAACCCGCTTCTGGTCCATATGCACCTCCAGTCAAAAGGTCAGAACCGGTTGTTCTCAAATTAAGCAAACCTCCTAAATATACGCCACTCACATGAAAACCAAGTATGGGCCCCTGAGTAAAATTCCAACTTAAGTGAAGGCCGAGCGGAAGCCAGAAATTTTTACCGCCCAAGAAGGCCATGCCGTAAATGATACCACCCAAGGCATTGCCAAACGCAGAGATATAACTTGCCCCAGGATTACCAAGATGGTTCACCCCAAAAAGCGCTGCACTGATAAAAATAGCCAGCCATTTACGCTGACCTAATATAACTACTAACCCGCTTAATATAATAGAACGAAAAAAGAATTCTTCCACAATCCCAAAGAAAACAATCAATCCAAAATTATCGCCCAACGATGTAATATCAAAGGGAGAGCCGACAATACGAATACCACCCAACAGTAACTCCACCAAAAAGATGCCGAGCATAGCAATTGCCGTTATGAGCATTCCAGCCCAAAAATCACCTAGCGACCAAAGATGAAACGTGTAACCCAGCCCCTTACGAACAGACTGCCTATTGCGTATCCATTGATTGATGGCAGCTATACCAAGGAAGATTAACAAGAGCATTTGTACAAATGACATAAATTGTCCCATTTTTAATAATCCTATCTTACTAAAAAATTATTGGCTTAGTGAGTTTTTCAAAATCATCTGCGATTATTTATTTAGTGGGCAGCTCTCGTAATAGATGAGGTATTAATAAAATGAGTCTATAGTAACTGATTCGTTTTTGCCGCCATGATGAAATCATTTTTGTGCAAGCCTTTTACCACATGTGTCCACCATTGCACAGTCACTTTGCCCCATTCTAACACAATCAGCGGATGATGATCTTCTGCTTCAGCAATGGCGGCGATTCTGTTGGTGAATTCCACCGCCTGAGAGTAGTTTTTGAATTTAAACATCCGCTCCAAGTGCGGGATACCATCCCGCACCACGATATTCCAATCGCCGACCTGCGGAAGCAAATCGGCGATTTCGAATTCGGTCAGGGCTGGGTCGCCGCCGCGGCAGGGGATGCATTTAATTTGAGCAAGGCTATTCATTTCTCATCTCTAAAAACTCTCGATGATATGCGTTAAAGTGCTAGTATAATCTGTTCGCACATCCTAAATCGTTTTAATCAACTTAGTGCCAAAATTGACATGAAAAACGTCCGAGCAATTACTTTATCTATACTTATTACAGCCGTATTTATTTTTCCGAGTCCAGTTAGTGCATCATGCATAGAAATACGCACTCCTGAGGAAGGGCTGGAAATATCTGACGCGGTGTTCACAGGTGGGGTTGTATATATTTCCAGCGCAAATGGCATATTGAATAATGGCATTACCCAGATATTGATGTCGTTGCGAGGCGATCTAGCAGATATTCAGGGCAACATTATTAAAGGGCGAAAAATTGTTTTTGAAGTTGATAGAGCATGGAAAGGCGTTACAACTTCAAGCGTTACAATTTGGACAGGATATAGCACTGGCAATTCTTCTGGATATCCATTTGAGCTTGGAGATTATTATTTGGTGTACGCCAACCATGCGTACGGAGACCCTGATAAATATTTGTTAACTAGCTTATGCTCTCGTACATTAGCGCATCCAAACAACTCCGAAGATATATCCTATTTAAACACTTTGCCGACTTTGGAAATAAGTTATTTCCCAGCTATCGTTAGAACAATAGACACTTCTTTCATGATCATAATGCTATTGCTGGTAAGTTTAATGTATGCGATCAGGCGAAAGAGCGCCTTGCGCATCACAAGTTAGAAAAATCGTTTGGTGAGGCACGCTTTCATTCGAGGGCTTTTACCAATTCATCCACATCACGCACCGTCGGCAAATGAATCCGAATCGCCTTGCGACCCGCTTCGATCAGCGCGTCGAAATCGCCGAGGGCTTGGGCGCGAAGCAAGGTGCCGAAACTCAGCCCTTCGGTAGGGATATCAACATCCTTTTCAGGGTCGGCGGTGATTACCAAAAACAACCCATTCTTGATTCCGCCTTTGTGGAATTGGCCTGTGGAATGCTGGAAGCGCGGACCAAAGCCAGCAGTTACGGCGTTCCCTGTCTTTGCACGAATTGTCACGCGCATTTTTTGCAGGGCATCGATCATCTCACTGTTGCGCGGCAGGTAGGTGTTTATGGCAACATAACCGCCAGCTTTTGCTTTCTTCAAGAATTTACTCAACACCACAGCCAGCGATGCGCCTGTCACAGCGGTTGGCGAAAACACGCTCACGCCGTCCTGCTTCCATGCGGGTTTGCTCTCTTTCAATTTGCCTTTCTTTTGAAATTCGGCAATCTTTGCCTTGGTGAGCTTCTTGCTCGATTCGACGTTAGGTTGGTCGAACGCGTTCACACCGATGATGGAGCAGGCAACGACCGTGGCGATTTCCCAGCGGAACATTTCTGCGCCGATATCATGGTAATCGGTAATTGGTAATTGGATAGTTGGATGTCCTGCCGCTTTGAGTTTTGCCATTGTTTCGTCGTGTTCGCCTGTTTGGCGAAGATAGACGAAGATGCGATCAACGCCATACTCTTTGACATCGCCAAGCGGTTCGAGCGGGACGGGCAGGATACCTTTGCCATTCTTGCCGCTGGACTCGGCGATGATCTGCTCTACCCAGCCTGCAAACGCGGACAACGGCGCATCAGCCACGACGGTGAGCTTGTCTCTGCCCTCTTGAGCCGCTACGCCAAGGACAGCGCCCAGCGCGATGCCCGGGTTACGCGCCGCAGGGATGTGTTCGCCGCATTGGGCGCGCATCCAATCCGCGCGGTCGAGGAGTTGATTCAGGTCCATGCCCAATAATGCGGCAGGGACGAGTCCGAAGTCGGTGAATGCGGAGTAGCGTCCGCCGACGAATGGATCGGCGGAAAAGATTTTTCGGAACTTGCATTTTTTCGCCAGCGCTTCGAGCGAGGTGCCAGGGTCGGTGGTGGCGACGAAGCGTGAGCCATCCTTCTTGCTCAGTTTCCAAAAATAATGGAATGCCGCCAGACTTTCGGCGGTTCCGCCTGATTTGCTTGCGACGATGTAGAGTGATTTGTCGGGCGGGTAGTGCTCGGCAGCGAGTCTCACTTGGGCGGGGTCGGTGGAGTCGAGAATGGCTAACGATAGTTTGGCTTCAACCCCAGCGGATGCCATCAATGAACTGAATACTTCAGCGGTCAACGATGAGCCACCCATGCCAAGCACGAGAACACGATCAATCCCATCCTTGCGGACTTGGTTGACGAAGTCTGTGTATTCTTGCATTTTGGCGCGGGCTTTGTCTGTGGATGTCAGCCAACCCATGCGGATGGTGACTTCGTGTTGACCTTCTTTGTCTTTGGCGGGCGCCCAGAGGAACGGGTCACCCTGCCAGAGGCGGGCGGGGACGGAGTCCGCTTCGAGTTGGGATAAACGTTTGGAAACGGAATCAGCCAGAGGTCCGAGTGAAGAGGCGGCGGTCTTCCTCCGCTCTTCGATCGTTTTCAGCAGTTGGTCGAAGGCATCCGCGAAGGACTTGACTCCTTCGTCTTCGAGTTCCTGAGTGACGACATCCATCGAGATGCCGAGGGACTCGAGTTGCGCGATGGCTTGCCTGGATTCGTCGAGACCGCGCACGAGAGTCATGGATGCGGTGCCGTGATCTTTGAAGGCATCGAGCGTGGCGGGCGGGACAGTATTGACAGTTTCAGGACCGATGAGATTGTCAACGTAAATAGTGTCTGAGTAGGCGGGGTTTTTTGTCCCTGTGCTAGCCCACAACGGACGTTGCACACGCGCGCCTTTGACTTTGAGTTTTTCCCAACGACCACCTGCAAACGTTTGCTGGTAGAGATCGTAGGCAAGTTTGGCGTTGGCGATGGCGGCTTTGCCTTTGAGATCGGAACCTTCGGCAAGTTTGGGATCTATTTTTGAATCGACACGCGAGACGAAGAACGATGCAACAGAAGCGATATGATCAATGGATTGTTTGCCGTTGGCACGATCTTCCAACCCGCTGAGGTAGGCGTCCATCACTTCGGCGTAGCGCGTGAGTGAAAAGATGAGCGTCACGTTGACATTCACACCCGCGGCAATCGCTTTGCGAATGGCAGGGATGCCCGCCTTGGTGGCGGGAATCTTGACCATGAGATTCTTGCGCGCCACACGCGCCCAGAGTTGTTGCGCCTGCGCAGCAGTGGCTTCAGTATCGTGCGCGAGATACGGGCTGACCTCGAGGCTGACAAATCCATCACCGCCATTCGATTCTTCGTACAGCGGCGCGAAAGCGTCACACGCGGCTTTGATATCTTCGATGGCGAGTTGCCAGAAGATTTTTTCCGCATCCCAGCCCGCCCACGCCAGCGGAGTTAACGCCGAGTCGTAATCATTCGTCTTGGCGATGGCGTTGTTGAAGATGGTGGGGTTGGACGTCACGCCGCGAATGTCGCCGCGTTCGATCATGGCTTTGAATTCGCCGTTCTCCAAAATCTTGCGCTGGATGTTGTCGTACCAGAGGGATTGCCCGAGGGAGGTGAGTTTGGAAATTGAGTCTGTCATCGTTTCCTCTAATCGCTGGTGGTTGAGTAGACCTGCGGGTTCGTCGCAGGTCGTATCGAAACCACCAGTAAGCAAAAGTATGTTCGTTAGTGGTGGTTTCGATACGCCGCTTCGCGGCTACTCAACCACCGAGGTATAAGTGCAATTTCCATCTTCCCGCTTGCTCTTCCAATTTACGAATCTTCTCTACCCGCCGCGCCAGTCGCTCACCGCCTGCCTTATTACCTTGATACTCCGCACCCAGGAACGCAGGGATGATGACTTTGGCGAGTTCGGGTCCGATGACGCGACCGCCGAAGCAGAGCACATTCATGTCGTCATGCAGGACGCCCTGCGCGGCGGAATACGTGTCGTGGCAGATCGAAGCGTACACGCCTTTCATTTTGTTCGCCGCAATCGCCGCGCCGATGCCCGATCCGCAACACAGGATGCCGCGTTCGGCCTCTCCATTTTGGATGGCGCGTCCCACTTTTTCGGCAAAGTCGGGGAAGTCCACAGGGTCGGCGGAGTGTGTGCCGAGATCAACAGGCTCGTGCCCCGCATTGCGGACCGCGTCCAGCACAACTTGTTTGAGCGGGAAACCCGCATGGTCAAAGCCTACTGCGATTTTCATACATTACCTCTGGTGGTCGAGTAGTCCCGCACGCTCTTCGCGGGACGTATCGAGACCACACCTTGCAATTTCATTTTTACTTGTTCGTTGTGGTCTCGATACGGGACGGACAAACACCGTCCCTACTCGACCACCGATGTATCTATAAAAGCTCTTTTGCCTTCGCCACAACATTCTCCACCGTAAACCCAAACTTCTCAAAAATAACTTTCGCCGGAGCAGACGCGCCGTAGTGATCGATGCATATCGTAGACTTGGCGTATCGTTCCCAACCGAGGCTTGACCCGGCTTCGACAGCGAGTCGCGCCTGGATGCTTTTCGGCAAGACAGATTCTTTATACGCCTCATCCTGCTTCTCGAACAACTCCCAACTTGGGAAGGACACCACACGCACCCCTTTGCCTTCCTCGTGCAGTTTCCGCGCGGCATCCATAATCAAACCGACTTCCGAGCCAGAAGCCATGAGGATGACTTCAGGTGCGCCGAAATCTTTCAGCACATACGCACCTTTTTCTACAGTTGGCAGGTTGGCAGGCTCAAAAGTTGGCACGGCTTGACGGGTTAACGCTAACGCTGTCGGTCCGTTACGACGCGTGATCGCCACCTTCCACGCCTCGCGGACTTCATTCGCATCGGCGGGACGAATGGTGACTAGATTCGGAATCGCTCGCAACGCCGCGAGATGCTCGATCGGCTGGTGCGTGGGACCATCCTCGCCGAGACCGACCGAATCGTGCGTAAAGACGAAAATCGTCGGGATGTGCGAGATCGCTGCGATGCGGATGGCTGGTTTCATGTAATCGGAAAAGATGAGGAACGTGCCACCGTAGGGAATGATGCCCCCGAACAACGTCATGCCATTGAGCGCCGCGCCCATGGCGTGTTCGCGCACCCCAAAGTGGAAGTTGCGCCCGTCACGCGATTCTTTTTGGAAGGCAAGGCTCCCGTCTATTTTGGTGTTGTTCGAGGGAGCCAGATCCGCGGAGCCGCCGATGAGTTCGGGCAGGATCGGTGCGAGGGCGTTGATGATTTTTCCAGACGATGCGCGAGTCGCCATGCCTTTGGGGTCGGCGGCAAAGGTCGGCAGTTCGGCATCCCAACCTTCGGGGAGTTTTCCCGCGAGGCGGCGATTTAACTCCGCGCCCAACTGCGGGTTCAAGCGCGCATACGCTTCGAGTTTCATCTTCCAGTCGGTTTCGCGTTCACGGCCCGCATCCATAGCTTTGCGGAAGAACGCCAGCACATCGTCGGGGATGAAAAAACGCGGTTCGGTCTGCCAACCTAAATTTTGTTTTGCGGCGTTCAGTTCTTCGTCGCCCAAGGGTTCGCCATGCGCTTTCGAGGTGCCTTGCCGCTTCGGTGCGCCAAACCCGATGATGGATTTGACGCAGATCAACGAAGGTCGCGGGTCGCGCTTCGCTGATTGGATCGCCGCGTCAATCGCTTCGACATCGTTGCCATTGGCGACAGTTTGCACATGCCAGCCGTAGGCTTCGAAACGCGCGGCGCGATTTTCAGTGAAGGCTAGACTCGTCGAACCGTCTATCGAGATGTTGTTGTCGTCGTAGAGATATACGAGCCTGCCCAACTGCAAATGTCCCGCCAGCGAGGCGGCTTCGGAGGCGACGCCCTCCATCAGGTCGCCATCGGTGACGATAGCGTAGATGAAATTATCGAACAAGTCCGAGGAAAACGATGCCGCGAGGTGCGCCTGCGCGATCGCCATGCCCACGCCGGTGGCAAACCCCTGCCCCAGCGGACCCGTCGTCATTTCCACGCCGGGGGTGAGTCCGTACTCGGGATGCCCGGGCGTGATACTCCCGAACTGTCGAAAGTTTTTGATATCGTCGAGGCTCACGTCGTACCCGGTCAAATGGAGGAGCGA
>CAZGSB010000058.1:0-21017 GCA_964528275.1 uncultured Anaerolinea sp.
ATGCTTGCACGCGTATTTTCCTGCGCCGTCATCGGGTTGGAGGGCGTCATCGTCGAAGTGGAAGTGGATATCACGGCTGGGAACGGCGGTGTCATCATCGTCGGCTTGCCCGATGCGGCTGTGCAAGAGAGTCGTGAGCGTGTCTTCACTGCCATCCGCAACGCGAACCTCGAATTCCCACGCAAGCGCGTGATTGTCAACCTGGCGCCGGCGTCTGTCCGCAAGGAAGGACCGTTCTACGACCTGCCGATCGCCGTCGGCGTGATGGCGTTGACGGGAGCGATTCCCCATGAAGCCATCGAAGGAGCCATGTTCGTCGGCGAATTGTCGCTGGATGGTATCGTCCGCCATACCCGGGGGATCCTGCCGATGACCGCCACCGCGCGCCAGCAGGGATACAAGCGCATCTTCGTCCCCGCGTCCGATGCGCCCGAGGCGGCGCTCATCCCCGATATCGAAGTCTATCCTGTGACGACCCTCGAAGATTTATATTTTCACCTGAGCGATGAAAAATCGATTGAAGCGCATCCGCACGTCGAATCGGAATCCACGTTTGGGCTTGCTCCAACTGACTTCCGCGAGATCAAAGGGCAGGAACACGTGAAGCGCGCGCTCGAGGTCGCGGCCGCAGGCGGGCATAACGTGTTGATGATCGGGCCGCCGGGGTCGGGTAAAACCCTCCTTGCCCGCGCCCTGCCGGGAATCTTGCCGGAAATGAGCCTCGACGAATCGCTGGATGTGACGCGCATTTACTCGGTGGCAGACGCGCTCCCGCCGGAGATGATGGTGCGGACGCGCCCGTTCCGCGCGCCGCATCACACGATCAGCCACGCGGGCTTGGTCGGTGGCGGGAACTGGCCCCACCCTGGCGAGATCTCGCTCGCGCATCGCGGCGTGCTGTTCCTCGATGAATTCCCCGAGTTCGGTTCACGAACCCTCGAGGTGATGCGCCAGCCGCTCGAGGATAAAGTAGTGACCATCTCGCGCGCGCAAGGGTCATCGACGTTTCCTGCTAACTTCATGCTCGTCGCGGCGATGAACCCCTGCCCATGCGGCTACTTCGGCGACCCGCTCAAGCCGTGCACGTGCGCCCCGTCGATGGTGACGAAATACCAGAAGAAGATATCAGGTCCCCTGCTGGATCGGATCGATATCCACGTCGAAGTGCCGCGGGTGGATTTTGAAAAGCTGAGCGGGGATCGCGCGGGCGAATCGAGCGGATCGATTCGGGCGCGTGTGCAATCGGCGCGCGATCTTCAACGCGGGCGGTTGTCGGCGGTCAAATCGGCGGAGGTGGTGTGTAATGCCGATATGCGGGTGGGGGAGGTGCGGAAGTTTTGCGCGTTGCAGGAGGATGGTCAAGGTCTGATGCGGGCGGCGATGAGTCAGATGAACCTGTCGGCGCGGGCGTATCACCGCATCCTCAAACTAGCGCGCACGATCGCCGACCTGGCGGGGAGTGAAGACATTCAGTCCGCGCATCTGGCGGAGGCACTGCAATACCGCCCGAAATTAATGATGGGGTGATAAACGACTTTTTCTTGGATTTGCCTCTTGACTCTACCATTTAACTTTGCTATTATGTTATCGATAACATGTTATCGATAACATGTTTGAAAAGGTTAAACTTCCTTGCCAATCCTTGATTACAAGAAACGGGTGACCATCAAAGACGTAGCCCTTGCTGCGGGCGTCTCCACACAGACGGTTTCACGGGTCATCAATAAAGTCTCGTATGTCTCTGAAAGAACCCGCAATCGTGTCCAGACCGTGGTCGAAGAAATGGGCTACCGCCCAAGTACCCTCGCACGAAGTTTAATCCAACAACGCAGTTATACCCTAGGAATTGTCACATACGGGTTGAAATACATCGGTCCATCACGCACACTTAATGGCATCGCCGACCGGGCAGACCAACTCGGTTATATGTTGCTCATGAAAGAAATCGACAACTTCGAAAGCGAACGCATTGACGAAGTGCTTGACTCGCTCCTGGCCCGCCAAGTGGATGGGATACTTTGGGCGGTTCCAGAGATAGGAAATAACCGGGATTGGTTATCAGACCGCCTCGCTTCGATACCTGTGCCGGTCCTGTTCCTCACCATGGAACCACGTCCGGGCGTCTCGAGCGTTTCGACCGATAACTATCAGGGTGCCGTGATGGCGACGGAGTACCTGTTGACATGCGGACGCAGGCGCATTGGTCATATCACAGGTCCGTTGGATTGGTGGGAAGCAAAGGAACGCAAACGCGGCTGGGAGGAAACTTTGCAAAAAGCCGGCATGGATATGTCCATGGCTCGCTATGCGGAAGGAAACTGGTCCTCCGCCAGCGGCGAGCAAGCCTTCCTGCAATTGCTACAGACCTTTCCGGATCTGGATGCTGTCTTTGTTGCAAACGATCAAATGGCATTGAGTTTGTTACGGGAATCTCAGCGGCGTGGAATCAAAGTTCCGGAACATCTGGCGATTGTCGGCTTTGATGGAATCGCTGAGTCCGCTTTTTTTTACCCATCTCTCACCACAGTCTCTCAAAACCCTCATTTATTGGGGGAACAAGCCATCCAGGCTATCGTTGAAATGCTACAAGCACAACAGGAGAATATTCCAATAGAGGTGCAATCACGGTTAATTCAACCGGCATTGATTGTGCGTGAGAGTACTCCGCCGGTGTAGTCCTATCCTTCCGTTCCTGATTTCGGAATTAGCGCCATGGAATAACACGAAGTGGCGCTAGAGAGGAGGTGAGACGTACGCAAGACCCTACATTTGAGCAGATGGAGCTTCGTATCGGCAATGGCGTCTGATGCGGCGTTCCAGACAGGGCATGTATCATGCTGAACCACCCGAAATCCCTGTCACATTTTATTCAAATCGCCATAAACACAATCCATTAAGGAGAAAAAATGTCCAAGAAATTGCTTTACAACCTGTTGGCGGTTTTTGTCGTGCTCAGCCTCGTGCTGGTTGGCTGCGCGCCCGCTGGCGGCGGCGATGCAGGGGGCGGGGACCAGAAGCTTGTCGGTATCTCGATGCCTACCAAGACTTCGACCCGCTGGATCTCTGACGGCGAAAGCATGGTCAAGTCGTTCGAAGAACTCGGCTACGCAACCGACCTGCAATTTGCCGACAATGACATCCCGAACCAGATCGCTCAGCTCGAAAATATGGTCACCAAAGGCGCCGATGTGCTCGTGATCGCCGCGATCGATGGCTCAACCCTCTCCGATGTCCTCGCCAAAGCCAAGGAGCAGGGCGTGCTCGTGATTGCCTACGACCGCTTGATCTCCAACACCGCAGATGTTGACTACTACGCCACCTTCGATAACTTTGGTGTGGGTGTCATTCAGGGTACCCAGATCATCGAAGGTCTGGATCTCGAAAACCAGGCGGGTCCCTTCAACGTCGAATTGTTCGGCGGCTCCCCCGACGACACCAACGCCTTCTACTTCTATGATGGCGCGATGTCTGTCCTGCAACCCTACATCGACGAAGGCAAACTCGTTGTCCAGTCCGGTCAGATGGGTATGGACGTGGTTGGCACCCTGCGCTGGGATGGCGCTGTGGCGCAAGCCCGCATGGAAAACCTGCTGAGCGCCAACTACACCGACAAGCGCGTCGATGCGGTGCTCGCTCCGTACGATGGTCTTAGCCGCGGTATTATCGCTGCCCTGCGCGGTGTTGGCTACGGTACCGCTGACCAGCCCTGGCCCGTCATCACCGGTCAAGATGCTGAAGTGGCTTCCGTCAAGGCGATGATCGCCGGCGAACAAACGTATACCGTTTTCAAAGACACCCGCGAACTCGCTGCCCAGACCGCCAAGATGGTGGACCAGGCTCTTAAGGGCGAAACCGTGGATATCAATGACACCTCCACCTACGATAACGGTGTGAAAGTTGTTCCTTCCTACCTGTTGACCCCCTACAGCGTGGATCTCAGCAACTACGAACAGCTCCTGATTGAGAGCGGATACATCAAACCTGAAGACCTGAAGTAATCGGTTCTGCATTGGTGTGTGAGGCGTTTCGCCTCACACACCAATCACATATACGATACAATCACTCCCAGCATCAAGGATCGGAACCATGTCTGAAGTTATCCTCGAAATGCAGAATATTACGAAGATCTTTCCGGGCGTAAAAGCATTGGATAATGTGAGTTTGCGGGTGAATCAGGGTGAAATTCATGCCCTGGTAGGCGAAAACGGCGCTGGGAAGTCCACTCTGATGAAAGTCCTGAGCGGGGTCTATCCTCACGGTGATTATGAAGGTACGATCTTTTTTGAAGGCAGGGAATGCAGGTTTCAGAATATTGCCCAATCGGAGGAGGTCGGGCTGGTGATTATTCACCAGGAACTCGCCTTGATCCCTTACCTTTCGATTGCTGAAAACCTGTTTCTCGGCAATGAGCGCGCGCTATTTGGAATTATCGACTGGAACGCAACGATTTTACGAACAAAAGAGTTGTTAAATAAAGTGGGGTTGCAGGAGGCGCCGGATACCTTGATCACAGACATAGGAGTGGGGAAACAACAGTTGGTGGAGATTGCCAAAGCCCTGGCCAAAAAAGTAAAGTTGTTGATCCTGGATGAACCTACCGCTTCTTTGAACGAGACGGACAGCGAAAAACTACTTGAACTGCTTCTTCAGTTCAAGAAAAATGGCATTGCCTCCATTTTGATCTCTCATAAACTCAGCGAAGTATCGAAAGTGGCAGACTCGATCACCATTCTTCGAGACGGTGCAACGATCGAGACATTGGATTGCCATAAAGACGCCATCACGGAGGACCGTATCATCCGTGGAATGGTGGGGCGTGATATCACCCATCGCTTCCCGCCACGCGAATCCAACATCGGCGAAGTGATCTTTGAGGTACAGAACTGGAATGTGTATCACCCGCAACATGAACACCGCAAGGTGAGCAATAATGTGAACATTAAAGTCCATCGCGGAGAAGTGGTTGGCATCTCTGGCTTAATGGGCGCCGGCCGGACAGAGCTTGCGATGAGTATTTTTGGTCGCGCATATGGAACACGGATCAGTGGCAAGGCGCTAAAAAATGGGCGAGAAATCGATATCAGCACAATCGATAAGGCAATTGCAAATGGTATCGCCTATGCCACAGAGGACAGAAAGTCTTACGGTCTGATCCTGATCGAGGAGATCAAGGACAATATCACATTAGCCAATTTGGAAGCCATCGCAGATAGGGGCGTCATCAACGAACCCAAGGAACTTACCGTTACACGAGAGTATAGAGACAAGTTAAACATCAAATGCTCGAGCATTCTGCAGTTGGCGTTAAATCTTTCCGGAGGCAACCAGCAGAAGGTTGTGCTCAGCAAGTGGCTTTTTTCAAATCCAGAAATCCTTATCCTGGATGAACCCACCCGTGGGATCGACGTGGGCGCAAAATACGAGATCTATACGATCATCAATCAACTTGCCAGTGAGGGCAAGGCAATTATCCTGATCTCTTCGGAACTCCCTGAAATTCTGGGTGTCTGCGATCGTATCTATGTCATGCGCGACGGCAAGATCGTAGGTGAAATGCCTGCCAGTGAAGCCTCGCAGGAAATTGTCATGAAGCACATCATGTTTGACCAAGAGGTAATCGAGCGATGAGAACTTTATCCAGCCTATTCAAGAACAATATTCGCGAATACGGGATGTTGATCACATTGATTGTCATCATGGTTTTTTTCTATTTCATGACCGATGGAATTTTGATGAAGCCGATCAATATTACAAACCTGGTCCTCCAGAATAGTTATGTCATCATCATGGCTCTGGGTATGCTGTTGATCATCGTTTCCGGGTGGATCGACCTGTCCGTTGGGTCGGTGGCCGCTTTTGTGGGCGCGATCGCGGGTGTCATGATCGTCAAATGGGGGTGGAACTGGGCGTTGGTGATTGCGATATGTATCACGATTGGGGGGGTGATCGGTGCATGGCAGGGATATTGGGTGGCTTACCTTAAGATTCCGGCCTTCATCGTGACTCTGGCGGGCATGTTGATCTTTCGCGGTCTGACTCTGGTTATAGTACGCGGCGAGTCGATTGGTCCCTTCCCGGAAGGGTTCCGTAACATCAGCGGGGGTTACATACCCGATTTCTTCCATTATGATGGGTTTCATCTCACAACCATCGTTGTGGGGGTGTTGGTCTCGATCTTCTTGATCTTTGCCGATATGCGCACCAGGCGGAATCAGCAACGATACGGTTTCGAGGTTCCGCCATATTATTTCTTTGTCCTCAAGCAGGTATTGATCACCTTTGCGGTTATGGGCTTCTGTTATTTGATGGCTTCTTACAAGGGCATTCCCAACCTATTGGTGATCATGTTTCCCTTGGTCGCCATATATTCCTTTCTTACCAATCAGACCGTGATCGGACGCCGGATCTATGCCCTGGGTGGCAATGAAAAAGCGGCACGGCTTTCCGGGGTGAATACGCAGCGTTTGTTGTTCTTTACATTTGTAAATATGGGGGCTTTGGCGGCGCTGGCGGGCATGGTGGTGGCTTCCCGTCTGAATAGCTCCACGCCAAACGCCGGCGAAGGCTTTGAGTTGGATGTGATCGCTGCCTGCTTCATCGGAGGCGCCTCTGCCAGCGGTGGGATCGGTAAAGTAATCGGCGCAGTAGTCGGCGCTTTCCTTGTGGGTGTGATGAACAATGGCATGTCCCTGCTGGGCGTGGGCATCGACTGGCAACAGGCGATCAAAGGATTCGTGCTTCTGCTTGCCGTGTTCTTCGATGTATACAACAAGACCAAGAGTTCCTAGAAACTCTCCAGGCATGTTCAAAGCAAACGCACTGCCTTGAATTTGCAAATACGGATCTATGTAAAGCGAATTCGGTTTTCGTAGATATTCTATTGGCTATCGACAAGGCATGAGACTAAGGAAACCACGATGGAAAATCTACTCAAACAATTGCTTGAGGAAGAAGGAGAGCTTCAGTTTTCTAATTTCAACGAATTGACCGCCTGGCGATTGGGTAGGCAAATGGTGGAACATGCCATGCGCGAAAACCTCCCCGTCACTATCGACATCACCCGCGGACAGCAGCAACTCTTCCATTGCAGTATGCCCGGCACCGCCGCGGACAATGACGAGTGGGTCAAGCGCAAGGTGCGGCTGGTGAATCGCTTTGGTCACAGTTCGTTCTATATGGGGCAATTACTCAAACACAAAGGTAAAACAATCGAACAGTCTTATCTCATCCCTGAAAGTGAATTTGCCGCGCATGGCGGCTGCTTTCCCATTATCGTCAAAGGAACAGGCATGGTCGGGACGATTACCGTCTCTGGTTTACCGCAGGAAGAAGACCATAAGTTAGTTGTTGAATCGATTCGCGCATTTATAGCCAAGGAGCAATGGCATGAGTTTGAATCCAGTAATTGACATGTTGGGACGCAGGCTGCGGCTCGCCGTCATCGGCGGTGGGACGGGGTCGTTTATCGGAGCCATGCATCGCCAATCGGCGCGGCGCGATGATCGCTATCAGATCGTGACAGGCATCTTTTCGTCGGACCAAGCCAAATCGAAGAAAGATGCGAGCGAGCTTGGCGTCGAGTCAGACCGCATCTATCCCGATGTCAAAGCATTGCTTGATGGCGAAGCATCCAGAAAAGATGGCATTGATGCAGTTGCCATCATGACCCCGAACGACAGTCATTTTGATTATTCGATGTGGGCGTTGGAACGCGGCATTGATGTGATCTGCGACAAGCCCATGACCAACACGCTTGCCGAAGCCGAAGCGCTGCACAAAAAAGTGCAGGAGACGGGTTTGGTGTTTTGCCTCACGCATAATTATACGGGCTACCCGATGGTGCGGCAGGCGAAGGCGATGGTGGAAGCGGGCGAACTCGGCACGATACGACTCGTGCAGGTGGAGTATGTGCAAGGCGGTAAGGCGGACGAAGAAAAAATGTTCTCGCCTGATAACTGGAAGTTCGACCCCGTGCGCGGCGGACCTTCGCGTGTGATGGGCGATATCGGCACGCATGCGCACAACTTGACGAGATTCATCACGGGCTTGGAAGTGGACGAAGTGGCAGCCGAAGTCGGCGCGATTGTGCCGAAGCGCATCATCCATGACTTCGGCGGGGCAATGCTCCGATTTGAGAACGGCGCCCGCGGAAGTTTTTGGGTGACGCAAGCCGCGGCAGGTGTGGAAAATTGTCTGCGCATTCGCGTGAGTGGCACGAAAGGCTCGCTCGAATGGATGCAGGAATTTCCGCAGGCACTGACCTTCAAGCCGTTGAATGCGCCTTCACAAAACCGCACGCCGAACGGACCCAACACCTTGCCGCTCTCTGCGCGTTGCACACGTTTGGTGGCGGGACATCCCGAAGGCTTCCCCGATGGCTTTGCCAATATTTACTCTGATGCTGCCGAAGCGATTGCCGCTCGGCGCGCAGGCAAACAAGCAGACCCGCTTGCGCTCTACTTCCCGAATTCATTCGATGGTTTGATGGGCGTGCGTTTTGTGGATAGTGTGATCGCTTCAAGTGAAGCGAATGGAAAATGGACGAAGTGCTGATAGCAGACGATAGACGACGGACGATAGACGATAGCACATGGTCAATGGTCTGTCGTCCATCGTCAGCGTGCGGAGGCAGATGAGTATGCCAAACAACAACACCATCCTCGTCACTGGCGCGACAGGCAAAGTGGGACAGACCTTTATCAATCGCCTGCTGGCAGATTCAAATTTCAACTCGTTCACGGTTCGAGCCTTGTGCCATAACCGCGAGCTTCCCCCTCACCCACGCATTCAAAACATTCACGGCTCCATCGAACATCGCGACCTTGTCGAAAAAGCGATGGACGGTGTGACGCATGTTCTGCATCTCGCAACCGTCAAAGAGATGCCCGAGCAAATTATGGATGTGGCGGTCAAAGGTCTCTTTTGGCTGCTCGAAGCCTGCCGCACCTCCCCCACCTTCAAACAGTTCATCATGGTCGGCGGCGATGCGGGCATGGGGCATTTCGTTTATCCGCATCCCATCCCCGTCACTGAAACGCAAAAACATTCCGCGTATCAAGGCTGTTACGCGCTCTCCAAAGTTCTCGAAGAAGTGATGCTTGAGCAGTATTACATTCAATATGATCTCAATGGCTGTTGTCTGCGTGCGCCGTGGATCATGGAAAAGGACGACTTCAAATATCAACTCTCTTTCGGAGAGGATGTCTTCGGCGGTCCGCGCTGGCGTGATTTTGTGGATGAGAAAACTGCGGCTGACTATGTGCGGACGCAGACCATCCCGATCATGCTCGACCTTGAGGCTGTTCCCGTTAAACGGAACTTTGTCCACGTTGACGATTTGGTCAGCGCCCTCCTGCTCGCCGTGGATAATCCCAAAGCCCGCCAGCAACTCTTCAACATCTGCATGGACGAACCCGTGGACTATGGCGAGATGGGCAAATACCTGCACGAGACGCGCGGCTTGCCTACTGTGGAAATCAAGACTGAATATCACTCCACCTGGTTGGACAATACCAAGGCAAAGTTTTTACTCAACTGGCGACCAGAATACGACTTGAAAAAGATGATCGACTCGGCATTCGACTACGTGCGGGCAGAGGATGATCCGCGCAAGGTTTGGTATCCCGGATAGACGTACCGCGATATTCATATCGCGATTCACAGGAGATGAACATGGATAAAAGCGAAATCAAAAAAGCCATCGAAAGCGGAAAGACTGCGCTCGGTATTGAACTTGGCTCGACCCGTATCAAAGCGGTGTTGATCGCCGAAGACCATTCTCCCATTGCTTCGGGCAGCCACGAGTGGGAGAACCAATACGAAAACGGTGTGTGGACGTACAGCCTGGAAGCGGTCTGGAATGGCTTGCAAGATTGCTACCGCGATCTGAGCAAGGACGTTTCTGAAAAATACGGCGTGACGCTCAACACGGTCAGTGCCATCGGTTTCAGCGCGATGATGCATGGCTACATGGCGTTCGATAAAGATGGAAAACATCTTGTCCCCTTCCGCACCTGGCGCAACACCATCACGGGTCAAGCCGCAGAAAAACTCACGGATGTCTTCCAGTTCAACATTCCACAGCGTTGGAGCATTGCACACCTGTATCAAGCCATCTTGAATCAAGAAGCGCATGTCAAAGACATCGCGCACCTGACCACACTGGCGGGATACGTCCATTGGAAATTGACAGGTCAAAAGTCGATGGGCGTGGGCGAAGCCTCTGGCATGTTCCCCATCGATAGCGCCACCAACGATTTCGACAAGAAAATGCTTGGGCAGTTCAATGACCTGCTCAAAGCCGAAAAAATCTCATGGAAGCTCGAAGATATTTTGCCGAAAGTTTTAGTAGCGGGAGATGCTGCGGGCACACTAACCGAAGAAGGCGCGAAGCTGCTTGACCCAAGCGGAGGACTCAAGGCTGGCATTCCGCTCTGTCCGCCTGAGGGAGATGCAGGCACGGGTATGGTAGCAACTAACAGCGTGGCAGAGCGAACGGGTAATGTCTCGGCTGGGACATCCGTCTTCGCCATGATCGTGTTGGAAAAAGCGCTATCCAAACTCTATCCCGAAATTGACATGGTCACCACGCCCACAGGCAAGCCCGTGGCAATGGTCCACGCCAACAACTGCACATCTGACCTGAACGCCTGGGTGGGACTCTTCGGCGAATTTACCAAAGCGCTCGGCGTGGAGATCAGCCAATCGAAATTATTTGAGACCCTGTACAAGATGGCGTTGGCAGGCGATGCCGATGGCGGCGGGATGCTCGCTTACAACTATCTCTCCGGCGAATCGATCACCGACTTGACCGAAGGGCGCCCGCTATTCATCCGCACACCGGAGAGCCGCTTCACCCTGCCGAATTTCATGCGCACGCACTTGTTCTCGTCGCTGGGCACGTTTAAGATCGGCATGGACATTCTCGCTCAGGAAGACGTTCAACTCGATCAACTGCTCGGGCATGGCGGATTTTTCAAAACCGAAGGCGTGGGTCAGCGCATGATGGCGGCGGCGATGAATGTCCCAGTCTCAGTGATGGAAACCGCAGGCGAAGGCGGCGCGTGGGGCATTGCCCTGCTGGCAGCCTTTATGGCAAACAAAGCAGGCAATGAAACGCTCGAAGACTATTTGAACAAAAAGGTATTCGCCAACGAAAAAAGCTCCACCCTTGCGCCCGACTCAAAAGATGTGGAAGGTTTCTTTGCGTTCATGGAACGATACAAAGCGGGTCTGGGGATTGAGCGTGCGGCGGTGGAGGGGTTTAAGTAAGTAGTAATTGGTAATTACCAATTACTACTTACTGTTTGCCTGTGGAGAAATCATGCTCAAAAAATTAAAAGAACAAGTCTTTCAAGCCAATCTCTTACTCCCCAAACATGGGCTGGTGACCTTTACTTGGGGCAATGTCTCTGGCATTGACCGTGAGGAGGGATTGGTCGTCATCAAACCTTCGGGCGTGCCGTATGAAACGATGAAACGGGATGACATGGTCGTGGTGGAGCTGGAAACGGGCAAAGTCGTGGATGGCGAACTCAAGCCGTCCTCGGATACGCCCACCCATTTTGAACTCTACAAAGCCTTCCCGAACATTGGCGGTATCGTCCACACGCACAGCCGCTGGGCGACGAGTTTTGCGCAGGCGGGTCGCGGCATTGCGGCGCTCGGCACAACGCATGGCGATTATTTTTACGGCGAAATCCCCTGCACAAGAAAAATGACTGTCGAGGAGATTCAGGCTGAGTACGAGAAAGAGACGGGGCTCGTCATCATAGAGACATTCAAAGATAAAAATCCCGATGCTGTCCCTGGGGTGGTGGTCTACAGTCACGGTCCCTTCGCTTGGGGCAAGGATGCGATGGACGCCGTTCACAATGCAGTGGTGATGGAAGAGGTCGCGTTCATGAACATCCATGCCATGATGCTCAACCCGAGCATTCAACCCATGCAACAGGAACTGCTGGATAAGCATTATTTGAGAAAACACGGCGCAAACGCCTACTATGGACAATAGTTACTTTCCGTCATTGCGAGGGCGCTCTTGCTTTTTGCCCGAAGCAATCTCCAACTAAGGCTGAGATTGCTTCGTCGCGAAGATCACGCTCCTCGCGATGACGAATACAACACAAGGAGAACAACCATGATCGATCTGAAACAATATGAGGTTTGGTTCATTACGGGCAGCCAGCATTTGTATGGTCCCAAAACCCTGGAGCAGGTTGCCGAGCACTCGAAAGAGATCGCGGCGGCACTTGGCGCTTCCAAGCACATCCCTGTGAAGGTGGTGTTCAAGCCCGTCCTCACCACGCCTGATGCCATTCGAGATTTATGCCTTGAAGCAAATTCTTCGAAGAACTGCATCGGTCTCATCGCGTGGATGCACACCTTCTCCCCCGCCAAGATGTGGATCTCTGGCTTGACCCTGCTCAAGAAACCGTTCGCGCATTTGCACACGCAATACAATCGCGAAATTCCGTGGTCAACCATTGACATGGATTTCATGAACTTGAATCAGTCTGCGCACGGCGACCGTGAATTCGGTTTCATCGGCAGCCGCCTGCGCATCGAACGCAAGGTGGTGGTGGGTCATTGGGCGGACGATGAAGTGCAGCGACAGTTGGGTGTGTGGACTCGCGCCGCATCCGCGTGGGCAGATTGGCAGGGCGGCAAGGTTGCCCGCTTCGGTGACAACATGCGCGAAGTGGCAGTGACCGAAGGCGACAAGGTGCAGTCTGAAATTCAGTTCGGCTATTCCACCAACGGCTACGGCATTGGTGACCTCGTCAAATATGTCAACGATGCCACCGATGCGGACGTGGACAAGTTAGTCCAAATTTATTTGGACGAGTACGATGTCGTCCCTGAACTCAAGCCCGGCGGAGCGAAACACGCGTCCCTGCGATATGGCGCGCGCACTGAACTAGGTCTGCGCGGATTCTTGAAAGACGGCGGCTTCATGGCGTTCACCGACACCTTCCAAGACCTGCATGGATTGAAGCAGTTGCCTGGTCTCGCTGTGCAGCGCCTCATGCGCGATGGCTACGGCTTCGGTGCCGAAGGCGATTGGAAGACATCCGCTCTCGTGCGTGCCATGAAGGTCATGAACGCGGGTCTGCCTGGCGGCGTCAGCTTCATGGAAGATTACACCTATCACTTCAGCGCCAGCGGCGACAAAGACCTCGGCGCACACATGCTCGAAATTTGTGAATCCATCGCGGCGCATAAACCCAAGTTGGAGATTCATCCGCTCGGTATCGGCGGGAAGGAAGACCCCGTCCGCCTCGTGTTTGACTCGCAGTTGGGTGCCGCTTTCGGAGCTTCCATCGTCCACATGGGCAATCGCTTCCGCATGGTTGCCAGCGTCGTGGATGTCGTCCCGAACGATGCGCCGCTTCCCAAACTCCCTGTGGCACGCGCTCTCTGGGTTCCGCGCCCCAACCTCTCGGTCGCTGCGGCGGCGTGGATCTACGCAGGCGGCGCGCATCACACCAGCTTCAGCTACTCGCTCACCACCGAACACCTGCAAGATTTCGCAGACATGGCTGGCATCGAATTCCTCGTCATCGACGAGAACACCCGCGTTCAGGAGTTCCGCGAGAAACTGCGCTGGAACGATCTGTACTATCACTTGAACAAGGGTCTGCGATAATTTTATCCATCCACCCAAATGGCGAGGCAAAATGAACTACGGTGAGATCATCGGCATCGGAAAATCCGTTGCCCGAATTGTTCAAGGCACGACCATGATCGGCAGTGACTTGAACGAAGCCGAAAGTTTCGCACTGCTCGATCAAGTCTATGAACTTGGCGGAAACACATTGGACACCGCGCACGTGTACAGCGGAGGAAAAAGCGAACGCATCATCGGCAACTGGATGCAAACCCGAAACCTGCGCGAGAAAATGGTCATCATCACCAAAGGCGGAGCGCACTCTGAAGACCGCCGTAGGATGACTCCCTTCGACATTGCCGCAGACTTGTTCGATTCACTCGCGCGACTCAAAACGGATCACATCGACTTATACCTTCTTCACCGCGATGACCCTGACCTGCCCGTCGAGCCGATCATCCATGCCTTGAACGAACACCAGCAGGCGGGGCGCATCCGTGCGTTTGGGGCATCCAACTGGTCACATCCGCGTATCGAAGCGGCGAACCGCTACGCACAGGCAAATGGGCTTGCATCCTTCGTTGCCAGCAGTCCGCAATACAGCCTGGCAGAATCTTTTGAAGAGCCTTGGTCCCTGTGCCTGAGCATCAGCGGAGACGAAGGCAGACAAGCACGCGGGTGGTATGCCAAAAAACAAATGCCTGTATTGGCTTGGTCTCCCCTGGCAAGCGGTTTCTTCTCTGGGCGTTTTCGGAGGGATAACCTTCATGCGTTCGGCAAAAGAGAGTGGGATGACGTTGTGGTGCGGACATACGCGAAAGAGGCGAATTTTCAACGTCTCGAACGCGCCTCGCTCCTGGCAAAAGAAAGGGGCACCACACCCGCCCAGATCGCTCTGGCTTTTGTAATGAACCAGCCCATGAATATTTTCCCGGTGGTGGGTCCGCATGGCGCCGCTACATTTGCGGCAAACATCGAAGCCGCGAACATTAAACTGACCTTGCAAGAGATGGGCTGGCTCGACCTGAAGGCAGATGACCTCGTATGAACAAACGCATCCTGAAAAACGATTTTTTTGAAATCGAATATCTCACGCAGTCGCTGCGTATTTCCGGGGTTACCCCAAAGGGCAAATTAAATATTTTTGCCGATTTGAGCCGTCAACCGCCCATCCCCACGCCGCACGGCGATTTTTATTTTCACGGCGGGCATCGATTGTGGCACGCGCCCGAAGCCATGCCGCGCACCTATGCGCCGGATACCGGTGCATTGAAGATCACAGACCTGCCCAATGGCGTCCTCCTTGAAACGCGCATCGAGCCCGGCACAGGCATTCGCAAGCGTATCGAAATCCGGGTATCCACCGATACGCCCTCTGCCATGCTCACCCACACGTTGTTCAACGACGGACCCTGGGCAGTGGAACTCGCGCCGTGGACCATCACGCAGTTCCGTTTGGGCGGCACGGCGATTTTGCCCATGCCTGTGGGGAATGTGGATGCCGCCGGACTATTACCCAACCGAAATATGTCGTTTTGGCCCTACGCCCAGATCAACGACCCAAGGCTGCACCTGGGCGACGACTTCATATTGTTCAAAGCAGATGCCGCCCTCCCTCCATTCAAGATAGGGTATTTCAATCCGCATGGCTGGCTGGCGTATTACATGGATGGTCTTCTATTCAAGAAAAACTTCCAAGCGCAGAACGATGCCGCTTACCCCGACAATAACTCCAACGCGGAACTGTATTGCAACGAAACATTCGTGGAACTTGAAAGTTTAGGTCCGCTCACAACGCTCGAGCCGGGCGCGTTTATCCACCATGTTGAAACGTGGGAGGTGATCGATGGATTGGCGTCATTACCGAGCCATATCCACGAGGCGCTGTGAGATTATTTGCCGAGATGATTTGCGGGGAGAAACGCGTGCAATATCGCCCAACGTTGTCACGATGACAGGTTAGTGCTGGTTCAACACCACCCAAACGGCGCGCATGGGGGTGACGCCTTTGTTGCTCAGGCGGTGAGGCGTGGTGGATTCAAAAATGATGCTGTCGCCCGCCTGGAGGGTATACGACTCGAACGCCAGTTCCACGACCAGTTCGCCTTCAAGGATGAATCCAAATTCGCGTCCCCCGTGATGCGACATGTTCGCGCCGGAGGCGGCGCCGGGCGCATAATTGACCTCAAGAAACTCGGCGTCTTTTTCGGCGAGCGTGGTGAGACGCGACCACGTCACGCCGCCGTTGAGTTCGATGGTGGGTCGGCTGTTGGCGTGAACGATGGGAGTGGACGAGATCGGGCTGGCAAATTCCGCGGTCGCGGCGGGAGTTCCGTTCAGGCGGGCGGAACGCATCTCACTGGCAGTCAGCTCTCCCGTCGAAATGGATGCGGGTTCTTCCTCCGCATGGTTGGTTTGGTCGGGGAAAAAATAATCCACCGTTACCCCGAGAACGGTGGCAATGTCATACAGTGAACGCACCGAGGGGAAGACCTTGCCGGTTTCGATCTGGCTCAACATGCTGGCGCTGATCTCCGCCTTGCTGGCGAGTTCGCGCAGGCTCATTTTATGTTCCTGGCGGATCGTGCGGAGTTTCTCGCCAATGGCGCGCGCGTGATGAGGGGTTGTGTCAGCCATGCTGGCCTGCCTGTTGGGTGTGCATATTGCTAGGTTTGCGTTCATTATAGTCCCTTTTATTGAACATGCAAGGAATTTTGTTCATTATTTCTTAAAGTTTCCCTGTTGCTGTTCAGTATATATTGACAAAAGACTTCAATTCGTTATAATCCGTTCAATAAGAATAAATCCATCCGGTCGATTGTTCGGGAGACGTATGGCAAATCTCGGTATTGTCGGTTTGGGATTGATGGGCAGCCGTATCGCAAAACGATTGCTCGATGCAGGTCACCAGGTGGCGGGCTATAACCGCACCCAGGCAAAAGCCGGGTCCTTGATCCAGGCTGGTTTGGTCTGGAAGAACTCACCCAGGGAAGTTGCGCAAGCCGCCGACGTCACGTTCAGCATGGTGGCAGATACGGCGGCTTTGTCCTCCGTCACCGAAGGGCAGGATGGGATTCTGGCGGGACTTTCCGCCGGGAAAATTTACGTGGATATGAGCACAGTCAGCCCGTCGCTCATCCGCCTCCTCGCTTCCCGTGCGGCTGATTCGGGAGCGGAGATGCTGGAGGCGCCTGTCAGCGGGAGTTTGCCCGCCGCCGAGTCGGGTACGTTGATCATTTATGTCGGGGGGAAACCAGAAACTCTCGAAAAAGTCCGTCCGGTATTGGAACAGCTGGGTCAGAAGGTCATCCATGTCGGCGCCAACGGTCAGGCGGTAGCCATGAAGATCGCCATCAACCTCAACATCGCGCCACAACTACTCTCGCTCTTTGAAGGTGTACTGCTTGCCGAGCGAAGCGGAATTCCCCGCGCCGCGGCGTTGGACGGGTTGTTGAACAGCGTCGCCGCCTCCACTGCCATGAAATACCGCGCGCCATTCATGCTGAAGTTGCCTGAAGAAGTCTGGTTCAGCACGACGATGATGAAAAAGGATATCAACCTCGCCCTGGACCTCGGGAGGGAAACCGGCGTAACCTTGCGGACCGCCGAACTTGCCAATGAAATGCTGACTCAAGCCATTGCCCAGGGGTGGGGCGATGAGGATTTTGCCGTGCTGTACCGGGTGGTGGAGCAGTTGTCGACGAAGAGGGATGCGTAGATGTCTCCAACGACGAAAAAGCCCAACGAGGAAGTATCCATGACCGGGATCGACCGCGAGCAATGGCTTCACATGTACGAGCAGATGTACAAGATCCGCGCGTTTGAAGAGCAGGTGGACGAGTTATACCGCGGCGCGAAGATGCCCGGGCTGGCACATCTGTATATCGGCGAAGAAGCCATCGCGGTCGGCGTCTGCGAAGCGTTGACGCGCGAAGACTACATTACCAGCACGCATCGCGGACATGGGCATTGTCTTGCCAAAGGCGCATCGGTGGACAAGATGTTCGCCGAATTGCTGGGCAAGGATGCAGGCTACTGCCATGGCAAGGGCGGCTCGATGCACATCGCCGACCAGGATACGGGCAACCTCGGCGCGAATGCCATCGTGGGCGGGAGTTCCGCCATTGCGACAGGTGCGGCGTTCGCCAGCAAGCGCCTGGGCAACGGACGCGTCGCCGTGTGCTTCTTCGGCGAGGGCGCGCTCGGTCAGGGGCTTGTGTATGAATCGATGAACATGGCGCAGTTGTGGAGACTGCCCGTGATCTACGTTTGCGAAAATAATTTGTACAACGAATACACCCATCATTCTGAATCCACGGCGGGGAGCATGAAAGCCCGCGCCGAAGCCTTCGGTATTTTGACCCTCGAAGTGGACGGGCAGAACGTGCGTGAAGTGCATGAAACGGCTCGCAGGTTGGTGGAGCGTGCCCGTAGCGGAGACGGTCCCGCCTTCATGTTGTGCAACACCTATCGCTATCATGGTCATCACGTGGGAGATATTGCGCGTGAATATTACCGTCCCAAAGAAGAAGAACAAAAGTGGAAGACCGAACGCGACCCGTTGAAGAATTTATCGGGTTGGTTAACGGAAAACGGTCTGGCAGATGCGGGTATTTTTGAGCAGATCGAATCAACCGTTACAAAAGAAGTGGAACAAGCCGTGACCTTTGCATTGAATGCGTCCTTCCCCGCGCCTGAAGAGGTGAGTAAACATGTGTATGCTTAAATCTGGGGCGTTTCCTCATCTTCGGTACCGCACAGGGATGAACCCTTCGACAGGCTCAGGACACCGCCCCCGTGCTATCCCTGCCAAGCCGACTGAAGTCGGCTATCCCGCTTTAGCGGGGTTTGTAGCAATAGCACGACGGTTCAACGTCGTGCGGGCACAACCGACCATTACCGCGCCTCTCAGGAGCAACCATGCCTGACCGCGAACTATTTTACGGCGAAGCCATCAAAGAAGCGCTGGCGGAGGAACTGCGCCGCGACCCGACCGTGTTCATGCTTGGCGAAGATATTGCCGAAGCAGGCACCACCTTCAAAGTGCTGAACGGGCTTGTGGAAGAGTTCGGCAAAGAACGCGTGTTGGATACGCCCATCTCCGAGCCTGGCTTCACGGGGCTCGCAGTCGGCGCGGCGATGACGGGCATGCGCCCCGTTGTGGACCTGATGTTCGGCGATTTCAGCGGACTGATCATGGATCAGGTTGCGAACCAAGCCGCGAAAATTCACTATATGTCGGGCGGCAAACTAAAAGTCCCGCTGGTCTTGCGGACGACGATGGGGGCGGGCAGACGTTCTGCCGCACAACATTCGCAATCACTTCAGGCGTGGTACAGCCACATCCCTGGACTCAAAGTCGTTGTGCCAGCCACACCGTACGATGCCAAAGGGTTAATGAAGTCCGCGATTCGGGACGATAACCCTGTGGTCATTCTCGAAGATAAGATGATGTACAAGACGGTGAAGGGGATGGTTCCCAGCGAAGAATACACCGTCCCTTTGGGCGTGGCAGACATAAAGAAGGAAGGAAGCGACATCACGTTGGTCGCAACCAGTAGCATGGTGTATGTCGCGCTCGATGCGGCGAAGATGCTTGGCGAAGTCGGCATCAGCGCCGAAGTGGTCGACCCGCGCACGCTCGTCCCGCTGGATAAACGAACGATTGTTGAGTCGGTGAAGAAGACCAGCCGCGCCATGGTGATTGACGAAGGTTACGAACAATACGGCGTGACTGCCGAACTGGCATCGGTGATCGCCGACGAAGCCTTCTACTATCTCGATGCGCCCGTTAAACGTATGGGCGCAATGAACGTCCCGATCCCCTTTTCGCCCGCGCTCGAAGACCTGACCATCCCGAATGCGAAGGGTGTGTTTGAGATGGCAAAAACGCTTTGCAATAAATAATTAAGCAACTCGGTGGTTGAGTAGTCCCGCGATGCTCTTCGCGGGACGCATCGAAACCACCACTACCTAAAGCAACTCTTGTTAGAAATTTATTCTTGAAACCAATTGGTCTCGATACGGTCTTCGCAATGGCGCCACTCAGCTCTACTCGACCAACGGCTCTAAATCGTCAATCAAAAATTTTAAATCTGAAATCGTAAATCGTAAATCGGAGGAGCCATGCCTATCAAAACATTTGGAACCATGGGGGTTGACTGGGAGGAGCGCGTCCACTTTGACCGCTTGCGCCATGAACGGCTGACGCGCATTAAAGCGGAATTGAAGAAATCGAACATCGGCGCCCTGCTGTGTTTTGATATGGCGAACATCCGCTACATCACCAATACGACGATTGGCACCTGGGCAATTGATAAGCTCGGTCGTTTCTGCCTGCTCCCACAGGATACCAACCCCATCAATTGGGATTTTGGCATTGCCGCCAAACATCACGACATGTATTGTTCGTGGTTGGGCGAAGGCAATTCTCGTGCGGGCATCTCCACCTTGCGCGGCGCCATGCCTCCCGCCGCGGGTCGCGCCGAAGATGTGGCACGCAAGATTCGCATCGAACTGGAAGAGCGCGGACTGCACAAAGAACCGCTGGGCGTGGATGTTATCGAATTGCCCGTGCTGTTCGCTCTGCAAAAAGAAGGCATCACCGTGGTGGACGGTCAACAACTGATGCAGGATGCACGCGTGATCAAAACGCAAGATGAAATTTTGCTCCTTTCGCAATCCTGTGCGCTCGTGGATGCGGCGTACGATGAACTCTATCGTTTCATGCGCCCGGGTGTCCGTGAGAACGAATGCGTGGGCTTGGTCAACAACGTGCTGTACAGTCTCGGCTCCGAACATGTCGAAGGCGTCAACGCCATCTCGGGCGAGCGATGCAGTCCGCACCCGCATATTTTCAGCGACCGTATGTTGCGTCCCGGCGACCTCGCCTTTTTCGACATCCTTCACAGCTACATGGGCTATCGCACTTGCTACTACCGCACGCTCGCCGTCGGCTCCGCTTCGCAATCGCAAATTGATGCATACAAACGCTGTCGTTACTATCTCGATGCCGCGATTGACGCGATCAAGCCAGGAGTCACCACTGCAGATATTGTCAAACTATGGCCCAAAGCTGAAGAATTTGGTGTCGCCAACGAAGAGATGGCGTTTGCGCTTCAATATGGACACGGTGTCGGGCTTGCGATTTGGGAGAAGCCTGTCTTCAGCCGACTTGTCTCCTTCGATAGCCCCGAAGAAATTAAAGAAGGTATGGTCTTTGCGCTCGAAACCTACTGGCCCGCCTCCGATGGCTGGTCTGCCGCGCGCATCGAAGAGCAACTCGTCGTCACCAAAGACGGATGCGAAGTCATCACCCGCTTTCCCGCCGAACAACTCATGGTCGTCGGTAAAAAATATTTCACCGCGGTCGGTCCGCTTTCAGAAACGCGTGAAACCCAATCGCACA
>CAZGSB010000059.1:0-20781 GCA_964528275.1 uncultured Anaerolinea sp.
GCTATACTCACAAAATAGTAAATCCCACTCTACAGTTCCGAAAAGGTAAACCATGAGACTGAGCGAATTCAAGCAGGAGTTCCAGCCCAAGATCCTACTCCCCAGCCTCACCGCCGGGCTGATCGCCGCCATTGTCACCATCAGCATGGAAATTTCGCTGGCGGCACTGATCTTCGCCGGCGACCTCAGCCGGTTCCTGGCGGGCGGCATCGGCTTGATGTTGTTCGGCGCGTTCGCCGTGGGGATCGTCATTGCCCTGCTCACCTCCCTGCCCGGTACGATCAGCGTGCCGCAGGATACTCCCGCCGCCATCTTCGCCCTGATCGCCGCATCGATCGCCGTGGGCATGCAGGGCGCAAACCCCGATGCAACCTACGCGACTGTGGTGGCGGCGATCGCCCTGACGTCCATCATCACCGGCGTGGTGTACATGCTGATCGCATGGTTCAAGGCTAGCTGGTTCGTCCGTTACATTCCTTACCCGGTCATAGGCGGGTTCCTTGCCGGCACCGGCTGGTTGTTGAGCCTCGGCGCGTTCGGCGTGATGACCAATGGGAACCTCTCGCTTTCCACCCTCCCGCAATTATTCACGCCCGATAATTTATTCAACTGGGTCCCCGGACTTGCCTTTGCCGTGATCCTCCTGCTCGTTTTGCGAAGATCGAACCATTATCTGATCACGCCCGGCGCGTTGGTCATTGCCACCGCATTGTTCTACGGCTACCTTTTGGTCTCGGGGATTTCCATCGCCGAAGCCTCCACGCGCGGCTGGCTGTTGGGACCTTTCCCCTCCGGCGGACTCTACCAACCCCTCACCCCCGCCTCGCTCGGACTGGTGAACTGGTCTGCCATCCTTTTGAATTTCGACAAAATTTTCACCATCATCGTCCTGAGCGTGATCGCCCTCCTGCTCAACGCCAGCGCTCTCGAAGTAACCGTCAAACAGGATATCAACCTCAACCGCGAACTGCAAGCCGCCGGCTGGGCGAACATCCTCGGCGGGCTGGGAGGGAGCACGGTCGGGTATCAAACCCTCGGCATGTCATCGTTGGCGCACCGCCTTGGCGCGAAGAGCCGCATTGCCAACATCATTTCTGCGTTGATCTGCGGCGCGGCACTGTTCTTCGGCGCGGCGGTCATCTCCTACTTCCCCAAACCCGTCCTCGGCGGCATGCTCCTCTACCTGGGCTTATCCTTCCTCATGGACTGGCTGATCGACTCGCGCCGAGCCCTGCCCACCCTCGACTACATCCTCGTCTGGGTCATCCTATTCATCATCGCCTCGGTCGGCTTCCTCGAAGGCATCATCGCCGGGACGTTCATCGCCGCCATCCTGTTCGTCGTCACCTACAGCCGCGTGGATGTGATCAAGAACGCCCTCAACGGCTCCATCTACCACAGCAAAGTGGACCGCCCCAAACTGCACCGCGACATCCTGCACGAAAAAGGCGAGGAGATCTACATCCTCAGCCTGCAAGGGTTTCTCTTCTTCGGCACGATCCAGAACGTGCTCGAAAAGGTCCGCCACCGCATCGACCGGAAGGAACTGTGCAAACTCGGCTTCATCGTGCTCGACTTTCACCGCGTCACCCACCTCGACTCCTCCGCTGTGTTCGGCATCACGCGCCTGAAGCAGGTGACGCAAGCGAACAATATCCTGATGGTGTGGACGGAGGTCAAACCCGAGATCGTGCGCAACCTCGAACTCGGCGGTCTCACCGACTCCACCGACGACAGTTTCATCATCAAACCGACTCTCGACGAAGGCGTGGAATGGTGCGAGAACAAGATCCTGGCGAAGCAGGGCATGAACGACCTGACCGGCTTCATCGAAAAAGTGGAGCACCAACTCAAACGCGTTTTCCCCGACCTTAAAGCGACAGACCGCCTGACGCAATACCTCGAACGGCGCGAACTGCGCGAGGGTGAAGTGCTTATCAAGCAGGGCGACCCCGCCGAGGAAATGTATTTTGTCGAATCAGGGTTGGTCACTATCGAACTGGAAATGCCGAACAACAAACGCCTGCGCCTGCGGAGCATCCGCGGCGGTGCCATGGTCGGCGAGGTGGGCATGTACCTGCGACAGGAACGCACCGCCTCGGTAATCGCGGCAAGACCCAGCGTGGTGTATCGCCTCTCCGCCGCATCGCTCAAGGACATGCAGGCAAAGGATCCCGAGGTGGCAGTGCAATTCCACGAGTGGATCGTGCGCCTGCTCGCCGAGCGCATCTCGGATAACAATCAGATCATCGAAGCGTTGATGGAATAAGAAATTTTCATCACAAAGGATGAAACTCGAAACCCAGAGAGGCTGAGCGTTTCTCTGTGCGCTGGTACCTGTCGTTCTGCTCCCAGGCGAATGAAGTCTCTACTACAAAATCCGGGTCTCCCGTTTCTAACGAAATGAGCGAAACCTCACAAGTATTTAGCCACGAATTTCACTGATTTTCACGATTTTTTAAAACAATCCGCGCGAATTCGTGTAATCCGTGGCAAAGGTTTTGAAATTTCCCGTTAAAACGGTAGAGCCCAAAACCTTTAATCCCCAACCATGGTGCCGACAGGTTCGCCTTTAAGCGCGGCGAGCAGGGCATGGTTATCCCACAGGTTCACCACCAGGATCGGCAGTTTATTCTCCATGCACAAGGTGATGGCGGTGCTGTCCATCACTTCGAGCCTGCGGTTGATGACCTCAATGTAGTCGAGTTTGTCGAACTTCTTCGCGTCGGGGTTTTTCTTCGGGTCGGAATCGTAGACACCGTCCACTTTGGTGGCTTTGATGACCACGTCCGCATCGATCTCGGTGGCGCGCAATGCCGCCGCCGTGTCGGTGGAGAAGAACGGATTTCCCGTCCCCGCGCCGAAGACGACCACCCGCCTCTTTTCCAGGTGACGGATGGCTCGGCGGCGGATGTAGGGTTCGGCGATCTGACGCATGTCGATCGCGGACATGACGCGGGTGTACACGCCGGCGCGTTCGAGCGCATCCATGAGCGCCATGGCGTTCATCACCGTGGCGAGCATGCCCATGTAGTCGGCGGTGGAGCGGTCCATGCCGCGTTCGAGTCCCTGCTTGCCGCGCCACAGGTTCCCCGCGCCGATGACGATCGCCACCTCCACCCCCATTTCGTGCACTTCCTTGATGCGGATTGCAATGGACTCCGCCTCGTCCACATCGATGCCGAAGCCGGATTTGCCTCCCATTGCCTCGCCGCTCAACTTGAGGAGGATGCGTTTGTATTTGATGTCGCTCATGGGTCTCCTTTGCCCCACCCCATCCCTCACCATCCCGCAAATCGTGGGATGAGGAGGGTGCCCGAAGGGCGGGAGGGGTCATAAAAAATGACCAACCGTCTGGTTGGTCATTTTACTTTAATTGTCCAAACTCTCGCCAAGTTCCCAGCGCTGGAAACGGCGCACGATCACATTTTCGCCGATGGCGGCAACCGTTTGTAGAATCAACTTCTCGACAGTGATCGACTCATCGCGGATGTATGCCTGTCGGGAAAGCACAACCTCATCCTTGAACTTTTCGAGGCGTCCCTGCACGATCTTTTCCATCACGTTATCGGGCTTGCCTTCCTCTTTGGCGCGCGCGCGGGCGATTTCCGCTTCGTGCTCAAGCACCGCGGCGGGGATTTCCTCCGCCTTCAGGTAGCGCGGGGCGGATGCGGCGATCTGCAACGCGAGTTCGTGCGCCAGTTCACGGAATTTGTCCGAGCGGGCGACGAAATCGGTCTCGCAGTTCACTTCCACCATCACGCCCACGCGTCCGCCGCCATGCGAGTATAACTCGACAACGCCTTGCGAGGCTTCACGGTCGGCGCGTTTCGCGGCAGTCGCCATGCCTTTTTCACGGAGCCAATCGACGGCTTTTTGATAATCGCCGCCCGCTTCTTCGAGCGCCTTGCGGCAATCCAGCACGCCCGCGTTGGTCGCGGCGCGCAATTCTTTGATCATTTCAGTGGTGATTTCCATCCGGTATTTCCTTGTCTATCATGACTCCAGTCGCTGTCCTCGACGGCTGACGTGCCGCCGGGAGCAGGTTGACCGGATTTTTTTACTCGCCGGCTTCTGCCTTCGGTTCATCCGCTTTTACTTCCGCCGCAGGGGCTTCGGCTTTCGGTTCTTCCGCTTTCACATCCACCGCGGGGGCTTCCGCTGTGGCCGGCTTTTTCGACGCGCTCATCTTGGCAAGAGTTGCCTCGCCGAGCAGGGCATTGTCTTCCAATTCCACGTCGGATTCAACGACTTTGGGAGCGCGACGGGATGACTTGTCCGATTTCGATTTGGTCTCCTCGGCAGGCATCTCTGCCGCCGCATCGTCCTTGCGCATGCCTTTGCCTTCCAACACCGCATCAGCCACCTTCGCCACCAGCAACTTAATCGCGCGGATCGCGTCGTCATTCGCGGGGATCACGTAATCGATATTCAATGGGTTGCAATTGGTGTCCACCATCGCGACGATCGGAATGCCCAATAAATTCGCTTCGCGCACCGCCGAGTCCTCGCGCCCCACGTCAATGATGAAAAGCAGGTCGGGGCGGCGCTTCATGTTGCGGATGCCTGAAAAACGCGTCGTAAGACGGACGATCTCGCGTTCGATCAACAAGCCCTCTTTTTTTGTCAGGCGGTTGATGTCGCCGGTATCGCGCATCTTTTCGAGGCGCTCGAACTCCTGGATGCGGTCGTGCATCGTCGACCAGTTGGTGAGGATGCCGCCCAGCCAACGTTCGGTCACGTGGGGCATGCCGCAACGCGCGGCTTCTTCCGCCACGGTCTCCTGCGCCTGCCGCTTCGTGCCGACGAACAACACCGTCCCGCCGTTCGCGACGGTGTCACGGACCACATTGAACGCCTGGCTCAACAACTTGGACGTCTGTTGCAGGTCGATGATGTGAATGCCGTTGCGCTCCGTAAAAATGTACGGCTTCATGCGCGGGTCCCACTTGTTGGTGCGGTGCCCAAAATGCACGCCGCTCTCAAGCAGGGCTTTCATAGGTATGACTGCCATGTTTCTCCTTACAGTCCACAAGCCGACGCGTGATTTGTCTCAGCGTGCTGTGGATGAGTTTAGCGGGATTGATAAACCCGCTCAGGGACGCTCGATGCCCGTCCCAGGCAAGATGTGTGGCGCATCTGACGGCGCCACGGGCGACAGTATATCACAAGAATCCGATCCGACGCCTCTTTCGACGGGTCGATTTGCCTCTCCCCCTACGCCCCGCCCCCTTCTAAAAATGCACATTCGGAGTTCCCCGTCCACTCCGAATGTGCATTTCCGCAAATTATGCTCCAATCGCCGTCCTCGGCGATTATTACACCACAGCCGCCTGGCCGTACAACTGCTGTTTGATGTTGACCACGCGCCTTCGCAAATCCGTTTTGGTTTCGATCTCACCCGAAATTTTCTCGATGGCATACATCACGGTGGTGTGATCGCGCCCACCCAGCGCATCGCCGATCTGGGGCAACGAGGCATCCGTCTCTTTTCGGATCAAATACATCGCCACCTGACGGGGTTGGGCAATCTTTTGTGAACGGTCGCGCCCTATCAAAGAATCCACCGTGACCTGCCACTCTTTTGCCACCAATTCAATGACCTTTGCCGGGGCGATGTCGCTTCGCTGGGGTAACAGGTCAGCCAGCGCGCCTTCCACCAGGCTTGGCGTCAACGATGATCCGCTGAGATCGGCAAACGCCAAAACCCTGTTCAACGCCCCTTCCAACTCACGGATGTTCGACTGTACGCGGCGCGCGATGCTTTCGAGGATGTCATCCGAAACCTGCCGTCCCGTCTTTTCCGCTTTCGAGCGCAGGATGGCAAGCCGCGTCTCCAGGTCGGGCGGCTGGATATCCGCCGTGAGACCCCACTCAAAACGGGAGCGGAGGCGTTCCTCCAGCGTGACGAGCGACTTCGGAGGGCGGTCCGACGATACGATGATCTGCTTATCCTGCCCGTGCAGGGTGTTGAAGGTGTGGAAGAACTCCTCCTGTGTCGATTCCTTGCCGGCGATGAACTGAATATCGTCGATCAGCAACACATCGATCGAGCGGTATTTCTCACGGAACGCCTGCGTGGTGTGCGTGCGGATCGCTGTGATCATGTCGTTTGTGAATTCTTCGGAGGAAACGTACAGCACGCTCAGTCCGCGCGCATGACAGGCGTTGCCGATGGCATGAAGCAGATGGGTTTTGCCAAGCCCCACTCCCCCGTAGACAAACAACGGGTTGTATGCGCGAGCGGGCTTCTCTGCCACGGCAAGGCATGCGGCGTGGGCAAGCCGATTACCGGAGCCAACGACAAAGTTTTCGAAAACGTAGCGAGGGTTAAGCGTCGAATTGCGGACGGCAGGTTCGGGAGCCGGAGCAACCTGCCCCTGCGAAAGAGGTGCTTCTTCCGCTTCCTGTTCCCTTTCGTTGCCGTTCACAACGAACGTAACCGCCACGCTGGCATTAAATATGCCTGCAAGCAGGCGATTCACCGTGCTGGCGAGGCGATTCTCGAGCCAATCGCGGGCATAGGCATTCCGGACACCGATGGTGAGCATTCCATTATGATATGAAACGGGTTTGGTATCGCGCACCCAGGTATCGAACGATGCGCGCGGCATCTCCATCTGTAATTGTCCGAGCACGGACTGCCATGCCTGTTCTGCGTTCATTGATTGCTCCTCAGCGACCGTGATTGCCAACGTGAAACATATCCGCTTCATCAGCGGCTATTTGGAAGGGTATTTTGTTTTATTTCAGAGATCAAAGGGATTGCAAGATGCGCTTCGTGCGTCACATCCAAATCTCAGCGTGGTCACATTCTAGCATAACTATTCAAAAGTACAACACGCAAAGCCTACGGTTCATTTAAAACTTTTGTTTTTTTAAGGTCGCTCAACGTTAAAAATTTTTCTGTGAAAGAATTTTACTTGCGCACTTTCATAGAACACCCGTTTCAGCCATGCGCGCTCTGAAAAGTTATCCACACCCCCATATATGGGGTGAGTCGCCTGGTTTCACGGCAATGCCCCTGAAATGTTGGGGGCTTGTTAAAGAACCCATATTGGCAATTTGATTTATATCGCAAAACGAGACTCAAGATTCAGAGATTCAATCTTAACGATTCAACGAATCGTTCGATTCACTCTGGCATGCTGCGTGGAACCCACACCAGTATCGTCGTTCCCTCGTTCACATGCGATGAAATTTCAACATCACCGCCGACAGAGTGCGCGCGTGTTTGCATATTGGCGAGTCCATGACCGATGCTGGCGTTGATTTTCTCCATTTCGAAGCCGATACCGTCATCGCGGACCTCCATCAAGGCGCGATCCTTCGTCTGCCACAATGAAATTTGCACATTTTTCGCCTTCGCATGCTTTGCGGCATTCGCCAGCGCCTCCTGACAAATATGGAACAGCGCCAACGAACTGGGTTCTGGCAGGTTTTTCAACGCATTTTCAGGGCTCACAAGGTTTACTTCGGCAAATGTGTTCGCCCGGAACTCGGCAACAAGGCGTTTGACCCCGCTGACCAGACCGTCCTCGCCCATCATGCGGGGTCGAAGATCTAAAATATACGAGCGCAGGTCGCGAATCACCTGGTTCAACCCGTCTATGGCGGTTTGAACTCTCTGCTTTGCGTCGGTAGAATTCTCATTTAAAGAGAGCAGGACGTTTTCAAGCGACAAACCCACCCCGTAAATGGACTGGATCACACCGTCATGCAGGTCCATGCCGATGCGGTCGCGTTCTTCGAGCACGGCAAGCCGCCCGGTGTTTTCATACAAACGCGCGTTTTGGATCGCCGCCGCCGCATACGCCGCCAACATCTGGATGATTTTCTCATCGTCTGCGGTGAATTCGTTCGCCCCGAGTTTGTCGGTGAGATAAATTTGCCCCAATTGCTGATTCGCCGCCCGGATCGGAACGCCTAAAAACGAGTGCATCTCCGGGTGGTGCGCCGGAAAACCGACGGAATTCGGGTGTTCACTGATCTGCGGGATCCGCAACGGGACTTCCGTATCCATCAACTCGCCAATCAAACCCTTCCCGATCGGCGGATGGGCTATTTTTTTGATCTCATCCTTCGTCATGCCCACCGCAATGAACTTTTCGAGTTTGCCGTCCTCGCTCAAGACGCCCAGGGCGGCATAATTTGCATCCGCCTGCTCACAGGCTGTCTTCGCGATCCGTTCCAGCAGGTGATCGAGGGAGGTATCTTTCACCAACTCAAGGCTGGCGCGATGCAGGGCGATCAAACGCTCTTGAAGTTGTTCGCGGGTGAGTAACATGCCCGCATTATCCCATAAAAACGGATAGGTTTTGCAAGGCAATCAGGCTACAATAACCCCACATGACCCAATCCCGCATCCCCGGCTTCCATCACCTGACGCTCGAAGAGCGCCTCACCACACTGACGGATGCGGCGGATCTTTCGCAGGGAGAGTTGATCCCGTTTACCAGCCCTCTCGCCTCCGACATCGCTTCGCACATGGTCGAAAACGTGGTCGGGACGTATTCCCTGCCCCTCGGCATCGCGCTCAACTTCATCGTAAATGGACGCGAGGTGCTCATCCCCATGGTGATCGAGGAGCCGTCGGTGGTGGCGGGGGCTTCGTTCATGGCAAAACTCGCCCGCGCCAACGGAGGTTTCACCGCCAACAGCGCCGAACCGCTGATGATCGGTCAATTGCAGGTGCTGGACCTTGAAAGTGTGGAAAAAGCCGCCGAACAGGTATTGGCGAACAAAGCTGACCTGTTGGCTTACGTTGACGCCGCCGAAACCAGCCTCAAATCACGAGGCGGAGGCGCGCGGGATATCGAAGTCCGCGTCATCGAGGCATCCCCCATCGGCAAATTCCTCGTCGTGCATTTGCTCTACGATGTGCGCGATGCGATGGGCGCGAACGCGGTCAACACGGCGTGTGAACGATTGGCATCGAAGATCGAAGCCATCACGGGCGGACGCGCGCACTTGCGCATTCTGTCCAACCTTGCTGATCATCGTCTCGCCCGTGCGCGATGCACGATTCCCGTCAACGAATTGGTGTTTGGCGATTTCTCCGGCGAAATAGTCCGGGACGGCATCATCGAAGCGTATGCCTTCGCCGCGGCAGACCCATACCGCGCCGCGACCCACAACAAAGGCATCATGAATGGAATTGACCCAGTGGTGATCGCCACCGGCAACGACTGGCGCGCCGTTGAGGCGGGCGCGCACGCCTACGCCGCGCGTTCGGGTACATACACCTCGCTCTCGGTGTGGGAAAAAGATGACGAGGGAAATTTAGTCGGCACGCTCGAAATGCCCATGGCGGTGGGAATCGTCGGCGGCGCGACCAAAGTCCACCCTGCCGCGCAAGCCGCACTCAAGTTGATGAACGTCAAGTCTGCTCGTGAGTTGGCGGAGATCATCGTCTCGGTGGGACTCGCCCAAAACATGGCGGCGCTCCGCGCCCTCGCCACCGAGGGCATCCAGCGTGGACACATGTCGCTGCATGCGCGGCAGGTCGCCATCGCGGCAGGAGCCGAAGACGGAATGATCGAACGAGTGGCAAGTCAGATGGTCGCAGAGAAAAACATCCGACAGGAACGTGCGGAAGAGATTTTGAAAGGTTTGCAGGTGTAGGGGCGTGGTCCCCACGCCCGATGCTGGAATCAAATAAGGAATATTCATAAACACAGGGCGACGAAACGTCGCCCCTACAAAAACATGGAAAAAACAACCGCAGAAAATAACCTGTTCGGCATCCCCCGCCCGCTTGCCGGCGCCCTAATCGGCTTTGGCGGATACTTGCTCGTCCTCCTGCCGCTCAAATATCTGGACTATAACTCGCCCGCCCTATACTTCCTCAGCCTCGGCTTGGAAACGCTGGGCAGGATCGCCACGTTGATCCTCGGGCTTGCCGTAAAAGTAAACATGTCGAAAACCGCCTCAGACATCCTGAGCATGACGATCTCCGCCCTCCCCGCGGGACTCGCCGGGATGCAGATCGTCTCCCTCCACAAAGCGACGCGGCGCGCGGGGATTGTGTCGGCGATTTTGTACGCGTTGTTCATTCTAGTGTTAGGGACGTTGATGATTCTGGCAGGCATCTAGCATGGACGATTCCCTCCTTTGGAAAATCCGTCACTTCGTCTATGGACACTTCGCGGACACGACTCATCCGCCGAGTGTGGCTGACACCGCTCACCGATTCGACATCTCCGCCGAAGAAGCGGGCGAATATTACAAAGAACTACACAATCGCCACGCCTTTTTCCTCGAGCCAGAGACTTTGACCATCCGCATGGCAAACCCGTTCTCAGGGATTCCGACGGATTTCAAAGTCCACGCGGACGGCAAGACCTATTTCGCCAACTGCGCCTGGGACATGCTCGGCATCCCCGCCGCCCTCCACACGGATGCAGTCATCGAAGCCGATTGCACGGAGAGCAATGAGGCGGTGAAATTGGAAGTGAAAGATGGCAAAGTGACAAATGGTGAACTACTTGTCCACTTCCCCCTCCCCTTCGCCCGCTGGTACGATGACTTGGTCTTCACCTGAACGACCATGCTTCTCTTCCAGTCGGAAGAATGGATTGATAAATGGTGCCAGCGCAATAACCTCGAACGCGGAGAAGTTCTAACCATCAACCAAGTTTGGGAACTTTCCAAACTTTGGTATGACAACCGCCTGTCACTGGAGTATCATAGACGAAGCACCGAGCAGGTTGCAGAGATTTTCATGCAGGCAGGTTTGGTTTCAGATTTTTGGTATATTCAAAGGTAATTATGGCTGAAAGACGAACACTCACACCAGAAGAAATTTCCGCCATCGTAGATAGTTTTGAACCAATTGACGTTAAAGAAATGGAAATGTTTGCAAAACTACCTCCGGGAAAACGCTGGCTTATTGGCTTACAAAAAGCCGAGGAAATTCGCGCTGACCTTCGTAATAAACTTATGAAAGATTTTCCCGAACTTTCCCTACCTGAAATCAACATGAAAGTAATGAGGTCTCTCACGCCTGTACGAATCGGGAAAAACTATACGGAGTCTGCATATTACGGATGGCTTTGCTAATCGACCGCGCCTTTCCCTCTCCCTGCGGGAGAGGGCCAGGGTGAGGGTGAGATTTTCAAGCACGCAGGTTTGACGTCGAAGTTTTGGTAGAGATATAAGCAAGAATCAAACATGAGCGAATCGTTGAACAACCAAGAAAACAAAAGGCTTCGTCCTAAAGCAAAGTTATTTGGGTTACCGCGTCCTTTGGCAGGAGCGCTCATAGGAATTCTCTCCTTCCTCGTAACTTTATTACTATTAGAACGTGCCGGGTTAGAAATTTTTGGCATGGGATTAGTTTACCCTGGACTAGTTATTATTTCGTTGACCGATATACCTGAGCATGTTTTTATGATTTATGCGATATCAAGTATTCCCGCTGCAATCATAGGATTATTATTTTCTTCTAACAATGCGACGGCAGAACTATTTGGTGTTATCGGACTGGTGACATATATTCTATTGTGGATATTATTTTCAATTTTATTTATGGGGATGGCGTGACTTGTATGCACCTATCAAGTGATAATGCAGTTATTGAACGGATAGATCACAAGGATACATACTATGACAACCCCGCACCTCTTCCCTCCTCAAACCTGCCCACGAGTCCCCTCTCCCTTCGGGAGGGGGCTAGGGCGCCGCGCTGACGGTTCGTCTTTCGCTCACCGTGTCGAAGCGTGAGGTCGCACGCAGGATTGACGTCAAAGTTTTGGTTTATGTGAAAAAGAGACAACTTTCTATGGTTTATCAAAAGCATGTAATTCGAATAGTTTATACAGTTTTTGTCGGTCTTATAATCTTGCCTGTAGCCTCATGCAATAAGTTCCAGAAAGCTACTCAGGAAGATGTCTTACATGAATTAGGAATAGACGGTCAAGTAGATTTCTCGCATCTAAGCACATGTGCACAAATCGAAATATATACAACTGCTGGTTCTCAATTTTTAGACAGAGATCATTTCGTTGCTATTTTGCCTATATGGATCGATGAAGAAATCTCTAAACGACCAGCTCAAGAAGTCATCGAGTGTATATCTAATGAAGGTGAGCAGTTATTAGATAGCTTGCCAGATTCCGATCAGAATAAGGCTATATCGCTCCAAATACATGCACTTGTTTATCTGGCCTATAATGATAGGCTACTAGAGTATAAACCTGTAAATGACTTTGTCCTTACCGCGGCATGCCATCCAGAACTCTGGTACGAATACAATGTAGCACTTATTTATTATGCTCAGAATGGTTACGATCTGAATAACATTCCAGAAACAAAAGAAATGATTGATTTGATATGCAATCAATGAGAGATGGACTATTCAAATATAGATAGGTATTAAATGACAACCCCTCATACACACCCTTCCCCCACCCTCCTCAAACCTGTCAAGCCTGTTGGCATTGTTGGCTACGGCGCGTACGTGCCGCGTTATCGTCTGCCCGCCAGGGAAGTCGCGCGCGTATGGACTGGCGGCAAAGGCGGACTCCCCATCAAAGAGAAAGCCGTCCCCGGGCTGGATGAAGACGTCATCACCATGTCCATTGAAGCGGCACGCAACGCGATGAAACGCGCCCAAATTGACCCGACCGAATTGCGGGCGGTCTGGGTCGGGTCTGAGTCTCACCCTTATGCGGTGAAACCAACCTCCACCCTGGTCGCTGAAGCGATTGGCGCCGTCCCCAACACGCAAGCCGCCGATTGGGAATTCGCCTGTAAAGCGGGCACCGAAGCGATGGTCGCTGCGATGGGCTTGGTCGGCTCGGGCATGGGCAAGTACGCGATGGCAATCGGCATGGACACCGCGCAAGGCAAACCCGGCGACGCGCTCGAATACACCGCGGGCGCGGGCGGCGGCGCGTATATCGTCGGTCCCGCCGAAGAGTCGCTGGCGGTCATCAACGCCTCGTACTCCTACGTCACCGACACGCCCGATTTCTGGCGGCGCTCCGACGCGAAGTATCCCGAACACGGCATGCGCTTCACGGGCGAGCCCGCCTACTTCAAACACGTCAGCGAAGCCGCCACGCATCTGATGGAAGCCTCAGGCACCACCGCCAAAGATTACAAGTGGGCGGTCTTTCATCAGCCCAACACCAAGTTCCCACAGCGCGTCGCCTCGGGACTCGGCTTCAAGATGGATCAGATCGAACCTGGACTCTTGGTACCTGTGATTGGGAATACCTACGCGGGCGCGGCGATGATTGGACTCACTGCGACTCTCGACATCGCCCAACCCGGCGACAGGATCCTCGTCGTTTCATTCGGAAGTGGGGCTGGTTCCGACGCCTTCGACCTCACCGTCACGGACAAGGCTCCGCTCCGCGCAGGTCTCGCGACGAAGACACAGGAATATATTGCTCGTCGCAGTGAAATTGATTACGCAACGTATGTAAGATTCCGTGGAAAGTTGCAGATGAGATAAGAAAACGATAATCGATAATTCGATATTCGACCCTCAATTCCGAATATCGAATTATCTAATTTCGAATATCGTCTCTCCCGTAAATCAACACAATTAGGAAATCATTTATGCCTGAAGTTATCATTGCCGGGGTAGGTCAAACAGAAGTCGGCGAGCATTGGGATATCGGTCTGCGTGACCTTGCCTTTGCCGCCATTCAAGACGCGGTCAAGGACGCGGGCGGACTCAAGCCGCAATCGTTGTTCATCGGCAACATGCTCGCGCCGAATCTTTCGAATCAGGCGCATCTCGGCGTGTTGATCGCAGATTACGCAGGCTTGCTCGGCATCGAAGCCGTGACGGTCGAAGCCGCGGGCGCGTCGGGCGGGGCGGCGTTGAGGCAGGGGTATCTCGCTGTTGCGAGTGGAATGGTTGACGTTGCGCTCGTCGTCGGCGTGGAGAAATTCACGGATAAAGTGGGTTCTGGCGTGGACGCGGCTCTTGCCACCACAGGCGACGCGGACTTTGAAGCGGTGCAGGGGATGACTCCCGCCGCGCAAGCCGCGCTGTTGATGAAGCGATACATGCACGAGTACGATGTTCCCAGTGATGGCTTCGCTGGTTTTGCATTAACCGCCCATGCCAACGGAGTTGCCAACGAGAACGCCATGTTCCGCAAAGCGATCAAGCCCGAAACCTACGCCAAAGCGGAGATGGTCAGCGACCCGCTCAACATGTTCGACATGGCTCCCAACGCGGACGGCGCGGCGGCGGTTGTGTTGACGAGACGTGATTTGTTGCCAGATAATTTTTCCGCGAAGCGTCCGCTGGTGAAAATCGCTGGCTCGGCGGCGGCGTCAGATACGCTGGCATTGCATGACCGAAAAGATATGCTGTACTTCGACACCGCGCAAATCTCCGCAGGCAAAGCGATGAAACAAGTCGGCGCAGTGTTGGATGACATTGACCTGTTCGAATATCACGACACGTTCAGCATCTATGCCGCGCTGCAGCTCGAAGCGGTTGGGTTTGCGATCAAGGGAAAGGGATGGCGTCTCGCCGCGGATGGGTTAATTTCGCTGGGGTCTGGAGACCCCAGCGGAGCACGGCGTATCCCCTGCGCGACAATGGGCGGGATGAAAGCGCGTGGGTTTGCAGGCGGAGCCTCAGGCGTGTATCAGGCGGTGGATGCGGCGACCCAACTTCAAGGTCGGGCTGAAGCGAACCAAATCCCGAACGCGCGCACCGCTTTGATCCAGTCGCTGGGCGGACCGGCATCCACAGCGGTGAGTCATATATTGCAAATCGCGTAGAGCGAGACGCTTTGCGTATCTCGCTTTACTTGTAACAATTTGCCTCTTCCAATTTTTCGAGAGTCGGGGGTAAAATGTCGGTGTCCAAAATTATATATAATGTATAATCTCAAGGAGACCGAATGACAGGCTTCACCCCCGGCCGACGCTGGCAACCCGCCTACCTCCCCTTCCAAAAAGAGACGTTCGGCGAGCGCACCTTGCGCGTGCTCGAATACAGCGTGAAGGGTCCGCTGTTCGGGTGCCGCATGTGCGGCAACTGCCTGCTCGCGGAAACCGCGCTGGTCTGCCCGATGGAATGCCCGAAGGGCTTGCGCAACGGTCCGTGCGGCGGCTCGACCTCGGAGGCGTGTTACGTGGACCCCAGCCGCCCGTGCGTGTGGTATCACATTTATGATCGTTCGTTCAAATGGGGTCGCGAAAACGTGTTGCTCGAAGTGTTGCCCCCGCTCGATTGGGAAAAGGTGGGAAAAGATTCGTGGGGCGCGATCTTTCGTAATATGCACAAGATCGGATACAAGAAAATTTTTACCGGATTACTTTCAGCAGAAACTCGCGCACAAACCATGGATGGGATCTTCCGCCCGGTGCGACAGCCTGAATGGTGGCAAGGGGACTCGAAGTATCATCCGCCCGCGTACACCGAACCCGCTTCAGACCTGCAGGGACGGCTGGTCGCCGGTGAGTTCGTCGTCACCTGCGAAGTGACGCCTCCTCTCTCCTCCTCCACCGACAAATTGATCCGCAACATCGAAATGGTCAAGCGGTTGGTGACAGCCATTAACTTCACAGACAATCAATCCGCCATGCCGCGCATGTCTTCGTGGGCGTGCAGTCAGGTGGCGATGAATCAGGGAGCGGAACCCGTCCTGCAAATGTCGGCGCGAAACCGCTCACGCGGAAGCGTGCAAAGCGAGATCATCGGCGCGACCGCCTTGGGCGTGCGGAACGTGTTGTGCGTAACCGGCGACAGCGCGAAAATGTCGCCTTCTCCGCGCGACCAGATGGACATCAACGACCTGGATGCGATTCAAATGTTGTGGGTGTTGCGACGAATGCGCGATGAAGGGAAATATCTCGATGGGCGCGAGATCAAGAATCCGCCGATGTTCTTTCTCGGCGCGGCGGCTTCGCCGTTTTCGTCGAATGTGAAATTCCAGGCATTGCGCGAGCAGAAGAAGGTCAATGCGGGCGCGCAGTTCTTCCAAACGAATTTGATCTTCGACGTGGACGGCATGGAAACCTGGCTGAACGAATTGGCGAAGAGAAATGTGCTGGATAAAGTCTTTATCCTGGCTGGAGTCACACCCATCAAGAGTTTGAAGATGGCGCAGAAACTGGCAGAGGTGCCCGGTGTGCATTTGCCGATGAATATTTTGCACCGCATGGAAGCGGCAGACCGTAACGGTAACGCGCAGGAGGAGGGAATCCAGATCGCGCTCGACGTCATTGGTAAAATCAAGACCTACGAGAAACAGGGCATTCACGGAATCCATTTGATGCCCGTGGGCTGGGATGAGATCATTCCGAGGATTGTGATAGATTCAGGGCTGGCTCCGCAGGAATACCAAATCAATGCCATGGTGCGGGATGGCACATCGTACTCGAAGGGTATCCCGCATACTTTTGAAATGGCAGGTTAAGACTTACAACCAAGAAAAGGGCGGGATAACATCCCGCCCCACGAAATTGACTGGGAGTTCAATCATGCACACTATTTTGAAGAGCAACACCAAAACCGTGACCATCGGTCACGACAAGCCGTTCGTTATCATCGGTGAAAAGATCAACCCGACAGGAATCAAAAAACTCGGTCAGGCGCTCGTTGACCAGAATTTCGAGTACGTGCAACACCTCGCCCGGCGACAGGTCGCCTGGGGCGCGGACGTGCTGGATGTGAACGTCGGTCACCCGCAGATCGACGAGGCGGCGATCATGCCGAAGGTTGTGGCGGCGATCCTCGAGGTGGCGGATGTCCCGCTGTGCATCGATTCAAACGAACCGAAGATTCTCGAAGCGGGATTGAAAGTCTCGCCGGGGAAGCCGTTGGTGAATTCAGTCAATGGTGAGGATAAGCAATTGGCGACGGTCTTGCCCATTGTCAAAGACAGAGGCGCGGCCGTGATAGGCATGGCAATCGGCAACGAAGGCATCCCACCCACCGCAGAGGGACGTCTCGCGGCGGCGGGCAAGATCATCGAATACGCGGCGAGAATCGGCATCCCGGCGGAAGATATCATCATTGACCCGCTGGTGATGACGGTCGGTCACAACAGCGAGGCGGGGCTGGTAACGTTGAAGTCCATCGAGTTGATCAAAAAAGAATACGGGGTGAACATGAGTCTCGGCGCGAGCAATGTGTCGTTTGGTCTGCCCGACCGTCACGCCGTGAACAGCGCTTTTCTGGCGCTGGCGATTCAAACGGGTGTCACAACTTCAATCACTGACGCCATTAAGTTAGGTAACTCGATCAAGGCGATTGATCTGTTACTTGGCAAAGACGCGAACTCGATGCGGTATTTGAAGTATTTTAGAACAACGGAGAAGTTGAGGTCGGAGGAGGGGAAGTGATTGGTAAATGGTAATGGGTAATTGGTAAGTGGTGATTGGATGGCTCGGTGGTTGAGTAGTGACGAACGGAGTGAGGAGCATATCGAAACCACCAATGAGCAGAGGAAAGTTTGTTACAAGATTACTTTTGAAACCTGCTGGTTTCGATACGGGCTGAGAAGAGCGCTCAGCCCTACTCAACCAGCGGAATTGCTTTTGAATTCACTTTCAACATAATCCCCTCGATTTCAACAATATCCTCCTCAAACCCAAAGAAACTCCAAAAGGTGACTTGGGGTTGATTCGCCTCCAGCATCACGGAGATGGCTGGTTCTTTGTGGGCATAATATCGTGACCGCCAGCCGCGCGTGGAGTTGGGGTCCGCGCGGAGGAGGGAGAAATTGCCGTTGCCTTCTGCTAACCCAATTTGCATCTTGCATTTCATTCCATCCAACAATAGTAAAACCGAATTATCTTTTTGCTCAAAAGGAAAATCGTTGAGCAACCACTGAAGCGCATAAAGATGCGATTCTTTGGCAGCTAAATTATCAATGACCAGCCAGCGATCATCTTCAAGCGCCATGACTGTCCGTTTGTATGAGACAGGTTTATAGCCGTCATGCTCGCCCTGCCAAATATCTTTATCATGCTTGAGAACTTTGCCTTTTGACCAATTCGTCCACGTGAAGCGGCTGACCATGGTCATTTGGTCTTTGTCATCCACGGTGACGGTGTTGTGAACATTCGTGTGCGCAAGTCCGTTGCGCCACATGCCTTCGCCGCTGTAGAGGTAGGTTCCTGCATCAATGGCGAGGTTGTGACCGTGAATCCACAAGTCCATGTGGAGTTGGTCGGCGTGGGAGGGACGGGAGGTGAAGTCGGTGCAGTGGATGAGGGCGTGGGAGTTGGTGGAGCGGAGGAGGTGGATGCCGCCATTGGGAAAGGAGATTATTTCTACTTCCGAACTGGTCTCGATACGCCCTTCGCTTTCGCTTCGGGCTACTCGACCAGCAGGTTCTCCTGTTAACCAAAATATATCCTCATCCCATGGACCAGGCTCGAAGAGGCGTTCGCCTTTGGTGATGTACCAGCCTAATTGCAACAGCGGACGATAGTCAGTGAAGTCACAGTTGTTGAGGGGCAGGACGAGCGCGCCATCGTTGGAGCCGTAGATGGTCATCTCGCCTGTTTGGGGGTTGATGAGGCGGGAGAGATATTCGATGGATTTGGTGACGGAAGTTTTGAGGGAATTGGTAAATGGTAATTGGTAATTTTCGCCTAACTGAATCGCATAAAGTTAAATTTGAAGGATAAAGCAATGGTAGTTGAGCGAGTACATGGAGTAACTGCCATCGGGGAAGACCTGGTTGGCGGCTTCCTGTTCGAGAAGTCGTTTTCCGAGTGCAAGATATTTATCCGCGTGTTTGAGTTCGGGAAAAAGAAGTCCAACCATCCATAAGCCGAAGGCTTCGCTGATCGTATGATTACTGCGCGTGGAGATGGCGTAGCCGATGTTTTTGTAGATGCGTTCGGCTTGGGCGGCGACATAAAGTGTGAAATTGGAAATCCGTTCTGGAGTAGTAGAAGGAGAATTGGAGAATTGGGAGTAGCCAAACGTCCATGCCATGAGGCGGAGGGCGATCTCTTGTCCGTCCATCCAGTTCGGTCCCGTGTTGGGAGGGTTGTGTTCTGCCCAGTCTTCGATCAATGTCCAAAAGGCTTCGGGGTATTTTTCGTCGTGGGTGGCGGCGTAGGCGCGGACGAGGGTGTAGACAAAGGCGAAGCGGTTGGGTTCCCAGATGAATTTGATGTCGGTGGCGGAGTCGTCGGAGATTTGTGACCAATGTTTTTTTATGTCACTCTCCCGAAGAGCATCGGGACGATGTGAGCTTCGCGGAGCGACCGAAGAGTCTCGCTCGTTGTGGTGGAGACCCTTCGCTTCGCTCAGGGTGACACGATTGGAAAAATAATCTTTGTGCCAGTTAGGAGGGAAACCAACTTGATGAAATTCGTGGGCAAAGTATTTGAGTTCGCCGTTCAAGATTCGATCTGCTTCATCAACAGCAATTTGCATATTCCATGGAATGTTATCTGGTAATTCGCTGGATCTCGATACGTGGCGCCACGGCGCCACTACTCGACCAGCAGATTTGGCTGAAATATATTTTTTATAATCACTCCACTCACCCATCGGCATTTGCAGGCGGATGAGTCCCGTGCGGAGGCGGAAGGCGTAGAGGAGGCGAAAAAGCGTCCAGCGCGGACCAAGTTCACGGTAGAGCGAAGCGAGGCTTTTTATCTTCGTCAGCATATTTTTCACCACAAAGGACACAAAGTGTCACAAAGGTTTTAAATTCTTTCCTTTGTGTCCATAGCGTCACTTCGACTTTGCTCAGTGCGAGCCTTCGTGTTTAAAGATTTTGCATGGCGGGAGAGGAGAATCCAAATGAGCGGAAGTCCGATGATGATCAATGGCGGAGCGATTCGGCTTCCCATTGACCATTCAAACGAAAGTGCTCCAGCGAGGAGCGTGAGCGAAATGTACAGCGCGCTGATCTTGGCATGACTGTATCCACCGACGACGAGTCGTTGATAGAGATGCGTGCGATGCGATTCGAAAACATTTTCGCGGTTGAGCGCGCGTCGAATGAACGTGACGCCCGCGTCCATGATGAACGTCCACATCAGGAGCGTGCCGATCAGGAGCGCGTCGCCGCCTTGCGTGGCGGAGAGCAGAGGAAACACCGCAAAGGTGTAGCCGAGAAATGTGCTGGCGACGTCGCCCATGAAAATTTTTGCGGGCGACCAGTTGTGACCGAGAAACCCCAAACTGCTTGCGGCAACGACCAGCGCGAGCGAAAACACAAAATCGTTGCGCGTGTTCGCGGCGAGCAACATCCAGCCGAGCGCGCCCGCGAATGCCACACCACCCGCGATTCCGTCAATGCCGTCCATGAAGTTGTAGGCGTTGGTGAGTCCGACGATCCACAAAAACGTGATGACGATTCCCACCACACCCAACTGCAATTCGCCGAACAGGGGAATCGTGACGACCTTGAAATATCCCAAGCCATAGATCGAGACTGCCGCGACGAGTCCCTGCACGGCAAAACGGACGCGCGCTGAAAGTGAATGGGTGTCGTCGCGCCAGCCGAGAATCGCAATGACGATGCCACAGCCGAGATACACCAGCATGTGGCTGAGTTCCACATCCACCATTGCCAATACGGCTGACCCAAGCGTTAGGACGACGATCGCCAACCCGCCCCCGCGCGGCGTCGGCGTGACGTGCGAACTGCGCTGGTTGGGATGGTCTATGATCTGGCGGCTCAAGGCGAACCAGCGAATCAAGGTGACGAGGAGGTAGGAGAGGATAGTGAGGAGGATGAAATATGTCACGCGGTAATTCTAATTGAGAATTACGCTTCACGCTTCTGGGAAGATTGATTCGGCTTCGGTGGGCTTTTGTCTCATCCC
>CAZGSB010000060.1:0-19984 GCA_964528275.1 uncultured Anaerolinea sp.
GGCGAAGTCGCCGATCGAAGGCGCGGCAGTTGTAGGGTAGGGGTGAAGCGAAGCGAGTCGGTTGTAAAAGTCTTCGCGCGAGAGTCCGATCCCGTCCGCGTATTCTTTTCCATCGAGAATCAGAATCGAGGGAACGACTTCGAGCTCGTGTTGTTCGATAAGATCGTTCGGGAGATCACACGTGGAATCGGTGACAATGCCGGGTTTCATCACAGTCCCCGGTATTGCCGATTCCAATCCATGAGGAAGCGATAGGCGATCACGAGACCGCAGGCAATGGCGATCCAGAATTCGGCGCCGCGCAAACCGAGGAGCCAATACAACGGAGCCAGCAGGATGCCGCCGATCAAACTGGCGCGGGCGCGATGACGCACGATCACGATCATTGCGATCAGCAACCCAATGCCGGCAAAAAACGAGAACACGTTGACCGCCAAGGTGGCGCCGCCGAACGTTGCCAGCCCCATGCCGCCACGGAATTGCGCGAAGAGGGGCCAGCAATGACCGATCACCGCGAGCGATGCGGTCAAAGCGATCACCCACAGATCGCCGGAGTATTTGATCGCGAGGAACGTCGGGAGAAATCCTTTTGCAATATCGAGGATCAAGACGAGCGCGCCCCAAACAAATCCCGCCTGGCGCACGGTGTTCGTTGTCCCCGCGTGACCGGAGCCGCCCTCGCGCACGTCCACGCCTTTGGCGAAGCGCGTGACCCAGATCGAAAAAGGAAGCGAACCGCTGAGGTATCCGAGGATGGGAAGGAGGATGGAAAGCGCCGTCATGCGCGCGAGTATACCTCGGAAAGCGCGGCGGATTATCGCTATGCGAGCGGCTTATAGCCGGTGAACATCCGTACCTGGATATCGGAGGTGAATACGATCTTCTCACCGCGTTGCTCTGCTTCTGCAAGCGCTTGCTTGATCTTTTCCATCCCCGCCTGATACGCCTGATCGCTGAGCAGAGCCAGTTGCGACGAAGCATTGTGCCTGAGAAACGGGTCGCGCAAAACGCTTTCGCCGACATGGATGTTCTTGATATGTTCGACTGTCTGCGCGGACAGGCGCTCGAAGCCAACCTCCTGCATATATGCCAGCACGGCTTGTTCGGAAGGATAACGCCGCAGGTCGGTATCGTACACGCCGTCGAAATAATTGTAGATGTACCAGTTCGTCGTTCCGTGATGCGGATCGTGACCGATCGTAGCCAGCGCGCCGCCCGGCTTCAAGGCGCGGAAGGCTTCCGCGATGTACGCGCGCGGATCGCCGAAATGATGAATGGCATCCACAGAGTACACAAAATCGAATGTGTCATTTTTATACGGCAATCGAATTGCCGAGCCGCGGGATAGCTTGAGAGGCGCGGATTGCTTCTTCGCCTGCCGGAGCATGCCGAGCGAATAATCAAACCCGAACAATTTCGGCGTCACTTGTTGAAGCAGGTTCAGCCAGTAGCCGGTGCCGCTGCCTACTTCGAGAAGGCTCCCCTGCTTGAAATTCCTGGCGAGCGCCAACAACGCCCGTCCGCGCTCCCAAGGCTGGGAGGCGGGATAGCGCTGGTTATAGTCGCCGGCGATCTGGTCGTAGTTTAAAAAAGAAGAACCCATGCGTATTTGAAATTTCAACGCACGGGTTTCTTACGATAAAAGACCCTATCACTCCGAAAATGTGGGCGGGTTCGGAGGTAATGTTGCCATGCTCCAGGTGGTGAAGTAGGTCGGTCCCTCCTCGGTGAACGAAAACAGGAGCACCCACCCGCCGCTTTGCAATTGCCCCCACACCACCGAACCGGAGGGGGAATACTGAATGATGGTCGCCGTTTTGCCCGCTTCCAGTTTTGTATTGGTCAAATCGCTTTCCAGTTTCGGCTCGATGCGCACATCCTGCGTTTCCACCGCGCTCACAGTCATCGGCAGGATCGGGAACGGCTCGAGCCGGTCCATTTGCACCCAGACTTCCTTGCGAACGACAAACGGATAGTAAATATCGCCTTTGGGGGTGTTGGGCCAGAAGGTGGATTTGGTCTTGGTGTTCCAGGAAACCAGCACAAATTTATGCACAAGGTCGGGGCGGGTGAAATAATTTTCGACGCGCGCATTTCCGGGGTTGTTGTAATCCATGGTATGGACCCTGCCCCAGCCATCCGAGATCGCTTCGAGCGTGACGATATTGCCGCCCATCGTCAGGCTTTCCATTTGCGGGAAGCCAGCCCCGTTGAACAACGCCGTACCCGACGATTTGAGATACACAAGTTTGCCTTTGTCGTTCCCGTTCAAATCGTCAATAAACCGCTCCCACCCGCCATCCACCGGGGTGCGGATGGTGCCCGCGCTCTCTTTGCGGATCGGGTACATCGGCAGGATCTCGGGAGTCTGTTTGTTGTACGCCCAGTTGGGGCTGACCGTGCGAGAACGGAAATCGTAGAGGGCAAGCTGGTGATCGTGCTTGACGCGGAAATATTGCACGCGCTGTGATTGCGTGGGAGGCACAAAGACGATCGTGCCCACCGGCGTGAACGTCGGTTCGAGGGTGAACGTGGGACGCGGCGTGGGCGTGAACGTCAACGTTGCAGGGACCGTGGGGATCGCCGCTTGCGTTTGCGTCAGCGCCGCGGCGGCGGTCTGTTGCAAGTACAGCTGGATCGCGTTCGGGTCGGCGGGAGCGACCGCCGGCGTCGCCAACCCGGCGGGCATACAGGCAAGCAAAATCCCCAGGGCAACAAGCCCGAACAGAATCTTCTTCTTCATTCCTGGACGATTTCCTTGACGCGCCCGACCACCCCGCTCTCCAAACGTACTTTGATCCCGTGCGGATGATTCGGCGATTTGGTGAGGATGTCAATGACGATGCCTTTTGTTAGTTTGCCCGTGCGCTGGTCCTGTTTCTGGACGACAAGCACGGTCATCCCCACCTTGAGGCTGGCTCGGCTATTTCCATTTTGGTTCATCGGGGATAATTGTACAGGGTGAAATTAATTTCCCCTGAGGTTTGAATGGGAGTTGCAAGGATAGAGTGTCATTTGTCATTCTGCGCGACTATTAGGGAGCGAAGAATCCTCTTCTTAATGATGGCTACAGAGAAAACGAGAATCTTCGTCGCCGCTTCGCGGCTCCTTCAGATGACACGCCGAAATCAATCATACCAATCCAAACTCAAATCTTTCCATGCGGGATTTTCCGATTCGATCAAGGCAATTTTCTTCGCGCGAAGCCAGCCTTTGATTTGCTTTTCACGGGCAATCGCCACGCTGACATCGTTGTTTTCTTCATGGTAAACCAACTTGGTAATGTTGTATTTACTTGTAAACCCCGGAATAAGTTTTTGTTTATGCTCGTATACTCTACGTTCCAGGTTATTTGTAATACCTGTGTAGAGGGTTTTGGATCTGTTCGTCATGATGTAAACATAATACGACTTCATCTAGCCTCATGATGTGTCACCCTGAGGGAGCGCTTGTTGCGACCGAAGGGTCTCCCTCACAGGGTGGAGATGCTTCGCCGCAAAGCGGCTCAGCATGACACGCCTTACGTCACGGTCCCGTTGTGGGACTCGCCGTGGGCGTATCGGTTGGCGGAGGCGGGAGGGTGGGCGTGGGGGTCTCGCTAGGGATGGGCGTGTCGGTGGGAACGTCCGTCGGCGGGATGGAGGTAAAGGTGGCAGTCGGTTCGGGGGTTGGGGTGGGCAGGTTCAACGTCAGAAAGACGCGTTTCTCGGCGTAGAACTCCTCGCCCTTCGTGAGGTAGATCCGCAGGGTGATCTTATCGCTGGTGATGTTATTCAAATTCCAGGTGAAGATATCGCCCGTCGATTCGATGCGGTTCGTGCCCTGCGCGAGGGTCGTCCAATCCTGCGGATCCTTGCCTGAACCCACTTCGAGCCGCCAGCCGCTGAAATCACCTTTGGTGACGTTGATGATGCCGCGGATGACGAGCATGGGGTCGGTGATGATGTCGTTATCGTGGAGGCTGGAAAATTCAAGGATGGGGCGCGAGTCGTCGCCGGAGCACTCGCGTTCCGGCGCGAAGAAAGGGCGCTCGGGAAAGCCGTTGGCGTCGAGCCAGGCTCTGCCGTCGTTGCTGCGCAACCACTTGCGCGCCCACGTGTCGGACACGTTCATCACCATGTCTTCTTTTTCGAAGCCGGGGCAGGCGTTGCCGGCGATGAAGCCGGTCCACGTGTCGATTTTTGTCTGGCGCAATAAATCCTGCGAAGGGGGAAGCGGCGGCTGGTTGCTGGCGTAGAACTCACTACGTTGCCCGCCGCGGCACCACTGCGAAGGCTCCGCGCCCGAAACCGAGCAGATGATCTTTTCGATGATGCCTTGCGGGATCGAAAACGAGGTGGGCGTGTTGTTCGGAGCGACGCGCGGCGCGGCATATTGCATGAATGCCGACCAGACCGGCGCGGCGCCGGTGGTGCCGGAGGTATTGACCATCGGTGTGTAATCGGCGTTGCCCACCCACACACCGGTGACAAGGTCGGGGGTGTAGCCCAGAGTCCAGTTGTCGTACACATTGACGCCGTCCGCGCCGCGCGGGTCGCCGGCGGTGCCGGTCTTTGCCGCCGCCTGGAAAGGCAGGTTCAAGACCGAATTCGATCCGAACATCCACGAGCGCGCCTGGTTATCGGAGAGGATGGAGGAAATCAAAAAGGCATGTTCGGGGAGAATCACCTGCTCGCCTTGCGGAGGCTGGTATTCGTCGATCACGGTGCCTTCAAAGTCCACGATCTTGAGGATCGCCACGGGCGGCACTTTCTTCCCGCCGTTGGCGAACACGGAATATGCCGAGGTCATTTCGAGCAGGCTCACTTCGCCGCCGCCAAGCGTGAGCGCCAGCCCGTATTGATCGCCCGTGAGGCTGGTAATGCCGAGCCGCTCCGCCATGGCGATCATGCCGTCGCGTTCGGGTGTGTTCGGGTTATCGTACACGCCGATGAATTCGAGCGCCTTGACCGCCGGCACGTTGAACGAATTGGACAACGCCGTGCGCACGGTGACCGGTCCGTGGAATTTGCCGTCGTAGTTCACCGGCTGGTACGCGGGATTCACCCCATCGGGGAAATCGGTCGGCACATCCCAGATGAGCGTCGAAGCCGTCCACCCTTTTTCGAACGCGGCGATGTAGGCGATCGGTTTGATGGACGAACCCGGCTGGCGCGTGGGACTATCCGCCATGTTGATCTGACCGGCAATCGCTTCATTCGCAAAGTCGGGCGAGCCGACCATGGCGAGGATCTCGCCGGTCGACGGCTGGATGGCGACGAGCGCGCCGTTCTTGGCGTTCTTGTCGGTGAGCGCCGCGAGTTGTTCGGTGACCAGCCGCTGTGCCTCGTCTTGAAGCGTCGGGTCGAGGGTGGTGTAGACGATGAAGCCGGAGCGATAGATGGTCTGCGCGTCGTATTTCTTTTCCAACTCCGAGCGGACGAAGTTCACCCAGTGCGGATATTTGGCATCGATGTTCGGCGCGACGAAACTATAAGCTTTGATCTCGTCCGCCGCCTGTACTGCCGCCACCTGGTCCACACAGATCGGTGTTTCGCTGTTGCTGACGTCGATGCAATTACGTTGCTGGCTCAGCGTGTACGTCAACACGATCACCTGTTGCTGGCGGGCGAGAGTGTCATCACGGTTGGTGTAAATATCGTACACCGCCGGCGATTGCGGCAAGCCGGCGAGGAAGGTGGCTTCTGCCAGCGTGAGTTGGTTGGCGGTCTTGCCGAAATACGTCTCCGCCGCGGCTTCGATTCCGTAGGCGAGGTTGCCGTAATAAATTTCGTTGAGGTACAGTTCGAGGATCTCGTCTTTTGTGTAACGCCGCGTGATCTCGGCGGCAAGGATGATCTCGCGCGCCTTGCGGCGATACGTGCGTTCAGCGCGTTCCTCGGGTGAGAGCAATAACGCGCGCGCCAGTTGTTGCGTGATGGTGGAAGCGCCGCCGCCCTGCCCGTCGGTGCGGTAGTTCTCCCACAGCGCGCGGATGATCGCCCATGCGTCGAAACCGGGATGGGTGTAAAAGTCCTTGTCTTCGGTGGCGATCGTCGCCGCCACGAGCGCCGGGGAAATGTTATCCAACGTCACGTACGTTCGGCGTCCCGCGTTCGGGTCGAGGATCTCGTACAGCAGGTTCCCGTTGCGGTCCAGGATGCGCGTGGTCTCGAACTGCGAGGCTCGGTTCTTCAAATCGTCCACGTCGGGGAGCGTGCGGGCAATCGAATAATAGGAATAGATCAACACCGAACCGCCGATGATGGCGAGGATGACGATGCCAAACAACCCCAACACTCCGGCGCGCGCAAGCCACCCTCCCGCCTTCTTCCAATCGATCGAGGTTGCCTGGTTCTGTCGCGGCTGGCTCGGCGGCGAGACTCGCCGCGTCTCGGTCATCCCGCCGCGCGGACGGCTCGCCCGCTCGTACGCCACCGGTGACACGCGCGTGCCTTCCAAGTCCAGCTCATTGACGCGCCGCGGCAAAGGCATGTTGTTTTCATCCAATGCGATGTGCCGCTGCGAATCCCCCTCTCCCTTCGGGAGCCCCTCGGGGGTGCTTCGCGAAGGGGCCGGGGGTGAGGGTTCAGACTCAGGCGTTTTCCTCACGCTTGCCTTCGTCGTGCCCTGCTCATCCTTCTTCGGCTCGATCGGCGTTTCGGCGCGCGTGTCGGCTTCGGAATCGAGCAATTTTTTAATTCGGCGTTTGTTCTCTTCGTCGTTTGTTGTCATTGGTAATTTGAGAATTGGTGAAGTGGAAAGTAGCGACCCTCAACGGGTCAAGGACTTCATCCTTCATCACTCATCCTTTTTTTCAATCGTCAATCTGAAATCAAAAATCGTAAATCAACCCGGTTTGCTCATCATCAACACCGTCCACCAACCGCGGTGACAGACCTCGTCATTCTGGTTCTTCAACTCGACCGCAATCCTCACAGAGCCGCCACCGAGGCGCGGCAGGGGTTTGGCTTCCTTGGTTTCCATTTCCGCATGGATCGCATCGCCAATGAACACCGGCTTGACGAATTTCCACTCGCTGATCTCGCGGAAGGCGATCACCGTGCCGTCCAGCATCCCCGTCTTCCACGCCAGCCCCAGCGCATACGACAACCCGAGAACGCCGTGGGCGATCTGTTTACCGAATTGCGTTGTTTTGCTGAACTCGGGGTCCGTATGGATGCGGTTATCGTCGCCGGTCAACGCCGCGAACTGCATGATATCGTCCACGGTGATCGTTCGTTTTTCCGTGATGGTTTTCTGCCCCACGACAAATTCCTCAAAATACAATCCCATCGCAAAGTCTCCTGGTCCTCTGGTCATCTAGTCTCTTGGTCATTGACTAGCAGACTAGCCGACGAACAGACCAGCGGACTAAATAAATTATACCCTTTGACCTCCCGCCTTTCTCCCCGTACAATACTGCCCTATGCGCGACTGGTCACTCGCCCCCGGCGACCCGCTCTGCCTCACCCTCGCCGCGGATTCCCGCCTCTCCATCCCCGATTACCTCAACGACCACATTTGGGAACTCGAGTTTGGCGGCGCAGAACCAGCCGCCTTGGCGCTCCACACCACGTACGGCTTGCGCGCCAAATCCATGCGCATCTTTCATCGCTTCAGCGAGGGCAAACAAACGGTGAGCGACCCGTCCGCGTTTGCCCAGCCGCCGATCATCCGCCGTTTCTACCCAAACTTCCTGCTCGTCGATTACTCTCCGTTACCCAACATGGACGTATCCACCGAGTATTGGGTTCCAGGCTCCAACGTTATTTGTGGGCGCGTAATGGTTGCGAATAAATCCAACAAGATTCGAAAAATAAAACTTGAGTTGTGCGCAGTGCTGAATCCCATAGACGGGCAAGGCATGGCGACGGCGCAAAACCAGATGGTCAACATCCTCGCCGGGCAAACAGGCGGACTCTTCCCCATCCTCTTCCTGACCGGCGGACCCGCGCACGGCGCCGGTCCCCACCCCTCGCTTCAAATCGACCTTGAGCTTGGTCCGGGTGCGACGCGTCAACTCACGTGGGTGCAAGCCGCCGCCGACACGTTGCAAACCTCCTTCGACCTCGCCCGCCAAACCGCGGCGAGACCCTGGGAAGCCGAGCGCGCCCGCCTCGAACTCGTCAACGCCAGCCAGACGATCGACATCCGCACCGCCGACGTAGATTGGGACGCGGCATTTGCCCTTAGCCAGAAGACCGCCTTCGGGTTATTCTTCCCTCCGAACGAACATGTACCCAACCCATCCATCGTCTCCTCGCGCGGACCGGACAACGGCTACTCCCCGCGCGGCGACGGCTCCGACTACCCCGCCTCGTGGAACGGGCAATCCCCATTCGACGCGTATTATCTTTCGGAAGTATTGCCCGCTTCATCCGCCGCAAAAGATTTGTTGAAAAACTTTCTCGCCCTTCAAAACGAAAACGGCGAAATTGACGGCAAACCCGGCCTCGCCGGTCAACGCGGACGGTATCTCGCCGCGCCGTTGTTTGCGAGCCTCGCATGGAAGCTGTGTGAAAAATCAAACGACGCCGGGTTCATCGAACAGGTCTTCCCGCAACTGCAAAAATTTTTCTGGTCGTGGTTCTCGCCGGAATTCGACGAAGACCGCGACGGCATCCCGCAATGGAAGCACATCCTGCAAACCGGCTTCGAGGAAAACCCGCTGTTCGACGCGTGGCACGAGTGGTCGCTGGGCGTAAACATTTCCCAAGTCCACAGCCCCGCCCTCGAAGCGCTGCTCTATCACGAAGCCAAATGCCTGATCAAAATGGCGGAACAACTCGAACATCACGAGTCGCTGGTGTTATTGCAGGAGCAAGCCGCGAAACTGCGTTCCGCGGTCGAATCCGCATGGCAGGCGCGCACGGGGTTGTATCACTACCGCGAACGCGGCACAGGCTTGAGCCTCGAAGGGCGCACGCTGTTACGGCAACAAGGCTCCGGCACAGCGACGTTGAAGATGAAGTTCGAAGGACAGGTCCGCTTGCTGGTGGCGATACAGACCGAAAGTCCGGGGGCGAAGCGTCCGCAGATCCGTATCCATCAATATGCATCCAAGCCGGCGGATGAAGTCATCGAGAGCGGCGATTATCAATGGCGCAGTACCGGCGCGGTGTACACCACGAAGCAGTCGTTCACGCGGCTGGCAAAAATTTCGGTTCGCGGGTTTGGCGCGGACGATACGGTCATCGTCCGCACGCTCGATTACACCACCGAGGATCACACGCTGTTTGCGCCGTTGTGGGCGGGCGTGCCCGATGATGGACACGCCGCGCAGATGGTGGCGCGCGCGCTGTTGGATGCGGCACGATTCAACCGCCCGTACGGAGTGCCCGCCTGCCCGTCTCTGACCCAGCCCGAGGCTGAATCCGTTTCCCAGTCGGTTCACCTGCCGTGGAATTTGTTCGTGTGCGAGGGTTTGTTGCGATACGGCTTCCGCACCGACGCAGCGCGCCTCTTCGTGCACAACATGACGGCGGTCATTCAAAGTTTGAAATCGAATCGCGCCTTCCACGCGCGTTATCACGCCGAACGCGGCACCGGCATCGGCGAGCGCAACGCCCTGAGCGGACTCGCACCCGTCGGCTTGTTCCTCAAGATCCTCGGCGTGGAGATCCTCTCGCCGACGCGCGTAAAACTTGAAGGAGAGAATCTCTTCCCGTGGGATGTGACAATCCAATTCAAAGGTTTGAAAGTGACACGGGGGATGAAGAAGACAGAGATTGTTTTTGCAAACGGCAAATCGGTGACGGTGGAGGGCGGTGAATCCGCGCTGGTGGAGGGGTGATGAATTCTTGGGGGTATAATTATCTCAAGAGGTGTGCCATGACCGAACTAGAGCAAACCATCATGCGTGAAATTTCCACGCTTCCAAAATCACGACTGCCTGATGTTCTGAAATATATTCGATTCATCAAAATCGGGCTGGCAGACAGGGATGAAATCGAAAGGCGTTTCGATGCATCATGGAAGCGCGTACGCGCCCGCGCAAAAGAATTGAATATTACCCAGGAAGATATTGACGCTGAAATTCGAGCGGTGCGTGAAGGTAAAAATATATAATGCGTGTCGTCATTGACACCAACATCATCGTTTCAGCTTATCTGGGTGGGGTTTTAGAAACGGTCATTATCCGGTGGAAGTCTGGTAAGTTTACATTGATTGTCAGCGACGAAATCGCGGATGAATATCACGAAGTCTTGAACCGTCCGAAGTTTAAACTCGAACGAGCGGAGGTGGATGATTTCTTTTCGCTCCTATTTTCCAGGGCGGAATTTGTTGAATCGATTGAGGAAATAGATGCCATCAAATCCGATTCCAGCGACAACAAATTTCTCGAAGCAGCAATTGCTGGACAAGCAGATTTTATTGTCAGTGGAGATAACCACCTATTGAATCTGGGTAGTTTTCGCGACATCCCAATCATTCCTGCAAGAGAATTTATCGACGGGCTTGATAAGACAAACCCGTGACGGTAGAGGGAGGCGAGTCCGCGCTGGTGGAGATATAGAACCTGTTAGAATTTATACAGACGAGTAATCATAGATGAAGCAAGCAAAACGCAAACTAAAAGTTTTCCTTTGTCACTCAAAAGGCGACAAACTTAAAGTCCGCAAACTATTTACGCGTTTAATTACAGGTGGCTTTGATGCATGGTTCGACGAAGAGAAACTTTTGCCTGGACAAGACTGGGATTTTGAAATTCGGAAGGCGGTTCGCAACTCAGATACTGTTGTCGTTTGTCTCTCCACAGACTCAATCACTAAAGAAGGGTATATTCAGAAAGAGATTCGCCTCGCTCTCGATATTGCAGACGAAAAACCAGAGGGAACAATATTTATTATTCCTGCAAGATTTGAAGAGTGTAGTGTCCCTGACCGGATTAGTCGCTTTCAATGGGTTGATTTGTTTGAAAAAACAGGTTATTCAAAATTACAAGAGTCTTTACGCCTTCGAATGGACGACTTAAATATTCGATTTGATTCGAACGAAATCTTGCCAAAGGACACTGAAGATACTGTGACAATTCCTTTATTAGGTCCTATCGATAGTGGTATACCCCTACCAGAAATAGACTCTGCAAAATTCAATTACAGCGAAGATGGATTTTTGACTATTGCTCGCAAATTACTACCATCTAACGAAATTGAACAAAATCTCTTTGCACTTGAAGTAAGAGGCGATGGCTTGGTTGACGCAATGATTGAAGATGGCGATTTTGTGGTTATGAAACCTGCCAATAAAGCTCGAAATGGGGAAATGGTAGCGATTTGGTTCCCAAGAGATAACGAGTCCACACTTAAATATTTTTTTAAAGAAAGAGATCGTTATCGCTTACAGCCCGCTAATCCTGCAATGAAACCTATATTTGTAAAACTAAGTGAGTCATTAGAAATTAAGGGAAAGGTTGTTATGGTAGTTCGTAATACGCAAAAGAAATAACGGCTTGCCAACCCGCAACTATCCTGTATACTATTCTCACCGACCTCGAATGGAGGCGCTTATGAATGACGTCAAACTGTTGATGTTCGCCGTGGTGCAGGAACAAGACCAGGAGACCGCCGTGCGCGCGCTGGTGGGGCTGAACCTGCCGGTCACCTTCTTTGCCAGCGCCGGCGGATTCCTCGGTCGGCGCAACACCACCCTGTTGATCGGTCTGCGCGAGGGACGCGAAGAGGAAGCCATCACGGCCCTCGAAGTTTCCTGCCGCCAGCGCATCGAATATCTCAGCCTGCCTCTCGAAGGTTCGCCCCTGCCCATGCCCGCGCCGGTTCCAGTGACGGTGGGCGGCGCGACGATCTTTGCCCTGCCCGTGGAACGGTTTGAAGAGATTTAATATTTTGCTTCCAACGCCGTCCTCGGCGTTGGGTGTTCCGCCGGGGACGGCGGAACGAGCGATGGAGCAATCCCATGAAAATGATCATCCTCATCGTCAAAGACAGCGATGCCGATAACGTCACACAGGCGCTCACAGCCGCCGACTACCGCGTGACGCGCGTCGCCTCCACCGGCGGATTCCTCCGCAGTGGCGTGGTCACCCTGCTCCTCGGCGTGGACGATGACCGGGTCGACTCTGCCATCGAAGTGATTCGCGCAAAGGTTGCCAAAGCCGCGCCTGAAGAAAAACGCGCCACCCTGTTCGTTGTCCCCGTGGAGAAGTTCGAGCAAGTTTAGGATTTTTGAACCACAGAGACACGGAGACACTGAGAAAAAAATTATTTCTCCGTGACTCCGTGTCTCAGTGGTTAATATTTTTAGAGGTCTTGATGAAAAAACTTTATCGTGTTGGGCTTGCGATTATTATTCTGGGAATGTCCGCTCTGGCGTGTGGATTGCCCGGGGGTCAGAACCAGCCCTCCCCGACAGAGGACGCGTCTTCGGCGGTGGATCAGGTTGCCACGGTGGTTGCATCCACGATGCAGGCATTGACGCCCAACACATCCAATCCGCCGGTCGCCGAAACGGCTGTGCCGTCCTCTTCCGATCTCCTGCCCTTTTCACTTTATTTCCTCAACAACGACAGCGCCGGCATCGCGCAGATCTTCCGTCTCGGCGTGGACGGTAAATCGCTCACGCAGGTCACCTTCGAACCGACTGCCGTCAGCGCGTACGATGTTTCGTTTGCCGATGGGAGTATTGCCTACATCGCGAACAATCAACTCCTGCTCATTCAGGCGGACGGTTCGGGGCGCAGAACCCTTGTAGATGGCGGACCCAGCGACCCCAACAACCCGTTCATCACGAACATTCGCAACCCGGTCTTTTCGCCGGACGGGCAGACCGTTGCCTTCGGGTACCAGGGCTTGAATTTTTATTCGCTCGTCAGTGGTGTATCCAACCGCGTGCTCGACGACCAGATCGACGACCTGGGCAACGATCTTCTGGTGGTGAGAGAAGCCTACTCGCCGGAAAAATATTCGCCGGACGGGACGAAGCTGTTGATCACCCTGCAATATTACGAGGGCGCTTCGTCTGCCATTTATTATCCCGCGGCAAATTCACTCGTGCGTTTGACCAATGACGGGGGCGCGTTCATTTGTTGCGGCGAACCCGAATGGACGCCGGATAACTCCGCGCTGTTCGTCGGCAACCCCAGCATGGGCATGTTCAGCTCGGGCTTGTGGCGCGTGGACGCGGCAAACGGCACGGTCACCACCCTGCTGCCCGGCGAAAGCAACGGCACGTTCAACTTTGCCGACGAGGCATTTCTTGCTCCCGACAACCAGTTGTATTTCTTCTACGCCAGCCTGCCCGCCCCGCAGGATTTCGTCACCCGCTCGCCCCTGCAACTCGTTCGGTCCGCCGCGGATGGCGTGACAGGCCGGACCGTGTTGCGACCCGAAAATTTCCAACTCATGAACGAGGCGATCTGGGCGCCCGATGCGAGTTTTGTCATCGTCGCCAACGCGCCCATTGATCAGGTCTATCAGGGCGGGCTGATCGAACTGTATTACACCGACGCGCAAAAAGAAATGATCTCGCTCGTCCCGTTCGGTCAATTGCTCAAGTGGGGACCGTAATGTTCGGCGGCATCGAAGGTGGCGGCACGAAGTTCGTCTGTGCAGTAGGAACTTCGCCGGAGGACATCCGCCGCGAAGAACGATTCCCAACAACCACTCCACAAGAAACGCTGGACCGTTGCATTGTTTTTTTCAAACAAGCGGAAGCGGACTTCGGCAAACTTTCCGCGCTGGGATTCGCCTGCTTCGGTCCGCTCGACCCTCAGCCTGCTTCGCCCACCTTCGGCAGGATTCTCCCCACGCCCAAACCCGGCTGGTCGAATGCCGATGTGGTCGGCATGTTGAAAGGCGCGTTCGATATCCCCGTGGCGTTCGATACGGACGTCAACGGCGCGGCAATGGGCGAATGGAAATGGGGCGCGGCGCAGGGACTCGACACGTTTATTTACCTCACGATCGGCACTGGCGTCGGCGGCGGCGCAATGGTCAACGGGAATCTCCTGCACGGACTCCTACACCCCGAAATGGGGCACATCCGCATCCCCCACGATCGCGCGCGCGATCCCTTCGCAGGCGCGTGTCCATTTCACGGTGATTGCTTCGAGGGGTTGGCGTCCGGTCCCGCCATGGAAGCGCGCTGGGGGCAAAAGGCAGAGACGCTTGCACCAGAGCATCCCGCCTGGGATCTGGAAGCCGATTACATCGCGCTGGCGCTGGCAAATTTCATTGTGACCCTTTCGCCGCAACGCATCGTCATCGGCGGCGGCGTTTCGACACAGGATTTTCTCTTCCCCATGATTCGCGGGAAGGTCACCGCCCTGTTGAACGGGTACATTCAATCGCCGGCGGTGAAGGAACACATCGACGAGTTCATCGTCCTGCCGGGGTTGGGAACGCGCTCCGGCATGCTGGGCGCGCTGGCCCTGGCGCAACGAATAGTGGTATGAAAATTTCCTTCCAAAAGAAAGCCGGCGACCCATCCCGAGGAATCGCGTTTTTCTGGAAATTGAAGATCGAATCCACATCACAGTCGCCGATCACGGACCATTTCATCCCAGAGTTATTCTTCGATTATTTCTTTCTCAAAGAGGGGAAGGTTCAGTGCATCGACCCGACCACCGGGGAAAAGATCTCACTCAGACAACAAACCTTGAAGACCCTGCACAACCGTCCGTTGCGATTCGTATTTTCAACGCCGCTGGTATTGTATGGCGCGCAGCTCTCGCTGGCGTTCGCGGAATCGTTTTGGGAGGATGCGCCTGCAAATTCATTGTTAGCCGAGGTCTGGGTGAAGGAAAACGTGAACAGCCTCGAAGGTTTTGCCAGCCAGGTCTCGAACACGCTCAGCACACACCGTGTTTCAAAACATCCCCGCCCCCTGTTTTCGACCAGCCTGCAGGAAGGTGACTGGCTGGCTCAGTATTCCCCGCGCCACAAGCGGCGGATGTACACCTCCACGTTCGGTTTGAGCCGCAAGGAATTACTGAACATCCATAACGTGCAATCGTTCCTCGAGCAGACCTGCGACTTCGCCTCGAGAAATCCGCGCATCATCGAGCACGTCAACCCAGATGCGTTCTACGACCAGCCACACCTGAACCGATTGTTCAAAAAAATGACGGGGTTTTCCCCAGTGGAATATTTCGAGGCGAGTTCGATCCTGCAGGATAATTTAATGTCCGCTTCGTACAATGCAAATCCGGGGACATGATATACAATGCGGTTGAAAGGAGCATTCATGAAATTCAAAATATCCAAGAACGACATCGTCAACGAATACATCGGAACCCTGAAAGACGATATCGCCCCGCTCTTCCTCGATATCCGTTCCACCGTTCTCGCTGCCGGACCCTCCTTCAACGAGAGTATCAAATGGAAGAATTGCCTCGTATACGGGACGACGAAGAACCACATCCAGACCGTGGTGGGCAAAGGCAAGGTCTCGTTGATCTTCTTCGAGGGAGTGTCTGTGAAGGACAAATACGGCTTGCTCGAAGGCGACGGCAGTAAAGCCCGCACCATGCGCATCACATCACCCGACTACAATAAGAAAGCGCTGACCGATTACGTCAAGCAAACGCTCAAGAACAAGTAAAGGAAAACGGCATGAAAAAATACAACGCCTCCATCACGATCAACGCGCCCGCTGATAAAGTCTGGAAGATACTGATCGATGCGAAAGGCTATCCCGCCTGGGACTTGAGCATGGACCGCATCGAAGGCAAACTGGCATTGGGCGAAACGGTCAAGTTCTTCACCAAGCTCAGCGCGCAGGCGTTCCCGGTCAAAGTCACCGCGTTCGAGCCGAACCGCAAACTGGTGCTCACCGGCGGGATGCCGTTGGGGTTGTTCAAGTCGGAGCGCACGCACACACTCGCGGAAAACAAGGACGGCTCCACCACCTTCCACACCGAGGAAATATTCAGCGGTTTGCTTCTGCCGGTGTTCGGTAAAAATATCCCGGACCTGACCGATAATTTCAAAAGTTTTGCCGCCGCGTTGAAAAAGCAGGCTGAGAAATCGTAATTAATCAGGGGCGGAATGACCCGCCCCTGCAAATTTATTTTTCCGCGCGGAGCGCCCAACCTGTCCACAGCGCGCCGAGCAAATCCACCGCGCCGAGGGCGATCAGCATCGGGCTGGTGAACCCCGCCAACGCAAAGGCAGTGAATGCAACGAAAACCCCGATGCGCGCAGGGACCGTCCATTGCGCGAAGGTCTTCAAATCGGCGCGGGCGGCGGAGGTATAGTAGAACGCCAGCACCAACGCGAGCACGCCGACCACGCGGATCCAGACCTCGTTTGTCGCAGGAAAGCCCAGTGTTCCGAGAACAACATTGGGCATGGCAAGCAGTCCCAACCCCATGCCGACCAGATACACGCCGAAGACCAATAAAGTTGTGGAAGTTTTTTTCATGTAAATTCTCCTTGTTGAGTTAAGGTGACAGTCACTTTTCAAGTGACTGTCACCTTCGTATACCGTTAGTATACTTCTCCGACAAGGTGGTTGTCACCACACGAATGTGGGTAAAATGGGGTGGACTTTCGATGACAGAAAAAAACTGGAAACCGCGCGAACTCGAAATCCTGCAATTGCTGGCGCAGGGACTCACCAACAACGAAATTGCCTCGCGCCTGCATCTCTCGCAGGAAACCGTCCGTTGGTATAACAAGCAGATCTTCCAGAAACTCGGCGCGGCGAACCGCACGCAGGCGGTGCAAAAGGCTGGGGAGCAGAATCTGCTCAAAGGAGCGGAAAGAGGCGAAGCAGTCAGGAAATCAAACGCGGGGGCAGTGCGTTACGTCTCGAATGGCGGAATCCATATTGCATACAGGGTCATCGGCGAAGGTCCTGTGGATGTATTGTTCGTCCACGGTTTTCTTTCGAATTTGGAGATCGCATTCGAGAACGCCGAATACACAAACTTTTTTGAGGCTCTGGGAAAATTCGCGCGCGTGATCCTCTTCGACAAACGCGGCATGGGACTCTCCGACCGAGTGCAAGGCGCGCCATCTTTGGAAGATACAATGAGCGACGCGTTGTGTGTGCTGGACGCCGCCGCATCCGAACGGACGTTTGTGATGGGCACTTCCGAGGGAGGCGCCGTGTCCGTTTTGCTGGCTTCGACGTATCCCGAACGCGTGCGCGGACTCATCCTGTACTCGTCCACGCCGAAACTGGTGAAGACGGATGATGAGCCGGCGTGGGCGGACGATGAGGAAGCGTTTGGCAGGATGATCGGGCAGATCCAAAAACAATGGGGCGGAGCGTGGGCGATCCAAAATTTTGCGCCATCGCGCGCCCAGGACGAAAAATTTCAGGAATGGTGGTCGAAGGTTTTGCGGGCGTCTTCGAGTCCATCGTCCATTAGAGCGACTCTGGAAGTGGTGCGCGACATTGACATCCGCCCGCTCCTTCCGCAAATCCGCACGCGGACGCTGGTGATTCACAAAACGCACGATCGTTTGCTCCCCGTGGAGGCGAGTCGTTATTTCGCGGCGCACATGCCGAATGCCCGGTTCGTTGAACTCCCCGGCGCCGATCATTTCTTCTTCGTGGACAGCGAAAAAGTCATCGCGGCGGTTTCGCAGTTCATCCGTGAAGAACCCGAAAAATCCGCCGACACGTGGATCGGGATCGTTTTATATTTGCACCTCTCGAACTTGGGCAAAAAGGAAAAAGCGATTCAGTTCGAACTGAAAGAACACCGCGCCAAAGGGAATTTCTTTTCAGGCGATCAGGCGACTGCCGTGTTCGATAGTCCCAGCCGCGCAATTCAATGCGCTTTGAAATTGAGAGAACTCATCAAAGATGATTCGCTTCGCATCAGTTTACATGTGGGAGAGTGCGGGATCGAAAACGGAAAGCCGACTCACGCCGTCATTGAGGTCGCCCGTCAAGCCGCGCAGGTTGCCCCTCCAGGAAAAGTCATCCTCACCCAAACCCTGCGCGATATTTTGGCAGGTTCGGGCGTGGTCTTTGATTTGCGGAAGATTCACATTGACGAGAAGAAGGCAGAGAGTCTGTCGTATTACACGCTGGCATAGCCCCGGCAAGTTTATGTGGAAACAAAATCGTAGATAGAACAGTTATAGTAGGGAAAGAGGAGGCTGATATGAAAAGATCCTTTACTATTTTCCTGACGCTGATTTTCGCCGTTTCTGCTTGCGCGACCGTTGCACAGACAGAAGAAGTTCCACCGACTCCCCAAAGTACCGAAATCTCCGCGACCATTCCCCCTTTCCCTTCTTATACGCCGCCCCCGGGATCCATCCCACTGTCTACGATTAGTTTATCCACCCTCCCGACCATTGATTTCTCTTCCATTCCTACTCTTGCTCCTGCTACCTTATGGCCGTCTGCGATACCTTTGCCTACCCAACCTCCCTACTTTGGCTCGCCAGAACCAAATGTTGACTGTTTCGCGACAGCCTCACAAGAAGGCATACAATTGACTCCAGGTCCCTTTGTAAGCGTTAACAAACTGTTACCGACCATGGAGCCTGGCGTTCGCTACCAGATAGTAGACAAGTATTCAACATTTATTCAATTTGCCCGAGATGGTGTGCCTGTAGGATGGGTTGAGCAAATGAGAACGGGTCTTTCCACAGAGGGCAAGGAATGCGTTCCTTTCTTTCAGCGGCCATATGATACCCGTCCACTAATGAGCTTCCCAGGTTTGTGTTTTTTCACAATAAATCGCCCAACTCAGATGTACTTTGATAGCGCTTTGACCATACCTACCTTTGGTTTTGAAGCATCTTCCGAGCCCTTCGTTGTGCTATGGAAGAGCCGAAAAAGCATCTTCACTTCTTTAGGCCACGCTGGTCCAAGTTTTTACTCACCCACAGATCATGTACGCATATTCGGCGATTGTGATGGTGTCCCAACCTCTGCCACTGTGACCACCGCAGGTTGGCTTTTATCCAAGCCTGATGAGAGTCAGGGCGAGAAACTGCTACGGCTCACAATTGGAATGAAACTGCATATTGAAGGTAAGCGGCCTCCAGACTCGAGCGGCGAGGCGGCTTGGGTTCAGGCGGTAGCCGAAATCCAGGGTGAAAGTATTTCCGGTTGGGTATGGTCCGGGCTGTTAACCTTCGATTGATCCTGTCCGTCCCATTACCCTAATACAAAATTATCGATCAGCCGTGTCTTCCCGATGAACACCGCCATCGAGAGCAAGGTCTTTCCTTTGATCTCGCTCAATTCTTCGAGCGTGTCGTAGTCTGCGCACGAAACGTATTGCACTACGACAAGCGGCTCACTCGCCAGCACTTCTTTCATTTTTACTCGTACCTTCTCTGCGTTCCGTTCCCCCGCTTCAAACAGCTCCTTCGCCGCGCTCAACGAACGGAAAAGCACCGTCGCCGCTTTCCTCTGCTCTGCATCCAAATACACGTTGCGGCTTGACATTGCCAGCCCATCCGCTTCCCGCACGGTTGGGCAAACTACGATCTCCAAGGGGAAGTTCAAATCACGCACCATCTGACGAATAACGGCAACCTGTTGCGCGTCCTTTTGACCGAAATACGCCTTGTGCGGCTGTACGGCATTGAATAACTTGGCGACGACGGTCGTCACCCCTCGGAAGTGACCATGCCTCACCGCCCCTTCCAGCGGACGGGTCATCGCTTCGACATCCACCCACGTCTGGTAACCCGTAGGATACATGATCTCCGGGGTGGGCGTCCAAACCAGGTCGGTATATGGCTCGATCAGGCGGAAATCCCGTTCAAGGTCGCGCGGATACTTGGCGAGGTCTTCCTTCGGTCCGAACTGGGTCGGGTTGACGAAGATGGAGACCAACACATGGTCACATTCGTCCCTTGCGCGGCGGACGAGGGCGAGATGTCCCTCATGGAGGTATCCCATGGTAGGGACAAGACCAACCGTCCCGTCGAGAGAGAGGCGGGCGGAGCGCAATTCATCCAGCGTGGAGACCTTTCGCATATCCGTAACTTCCATCGTTGACAAGGTTAGAAAATCTGTGCTAAACTTAGCCTACAAATCAGTCAAAGGAGACTCAAATGGC
>CAZGSB010000061.1:0-19562 GCA_964528275.1 uncultured Anaerolinea sp.
TTTACAGGTTGTGGGCAGGTTGATTCCGAGGCTTTGCCTACTACAACGCAACCAATACTACGAGTTAGCACAACCTTTCCCACTAGTACGCCAAACACAACCCCGACTTTGGCTCAGGAATTTTCTACTCCTCAGTTAATTGATCAAGCGTATACTAACGGAGAAATTACTGCGGAGTATCGCTTGCTCTACTTGACCTACGCCATTTTTGAATACGAATCTCTACCCTCTCGATTTCAAAGTAATGTTGGATGGCGTGGAACTTTTATACTCGCCGAACTTAAGGAGGCCGCTAATTCCCCATCGGTATTTTGCAACATGAGCCCGCACGTTCGGAGTGAATTTCAAAGATTGCTGAAGCCAGATACGATTTGCAATTAAATAGCAATTACTGTAATCAGTAGATCGCGAACAGAGGTTCTTGACACAGTGCAATTGCGTCAAGGCTGACGGAAATATAGCCGCCGCATCTTCGTGAAGTACTGATAATCAAATAAACAGAATTATTTTAAGGAGGATTCTATGATTCGTCAGATGTCAAGTACCTCTATGGTTTCTTGGCTGATCATATTAGTCGTATTTGCATTTAGTTTCACTAATGTTTTAGCCTCCCACCAACGTTCAGAAGATACGAATCCTAATATGTACTTGCTCAACCAAGAAGATGATTTGTCAACACCAGAATTGATAGATCGGGCATTTGCACAAGGAGAAATCACTGCTGAAGAGCGCTTGCTCTACTTGGCATATGCTTTGCGCGATTACGAGTTGCTTCCCAGTCAATTTTATAGCAATGTTGGCTGGTATGGTACATCTTATCTTGGTGAAATCTACACAGAATTGAGTAATGTAGAATCTGGTAAAAGACCTTTCTCACCTTTGTTGGCAGAGGCTGAACTTGCTCTATTTGCTCAAAACAGTACAGTGTGTCTGGAAGCAGATGGTCCTAACTCCACCGAGTCAGCTAACTTCTACTTAAATTACAATACCATCGGGGGAGGACTTACAATAGAGAACTATAAGTCCTCGCTAGAGACTGCTTTTTCTACCGAAGTGACTAATTATGGGTGGGTCAAGCCACCTTTTTGCACAAGTGGCATAGGCAATTGTCTTGCTACCAATCCATGGGAGAAATACCCTGTTCAGGTAACAGACTTGGGCGGGGGTCTTTATGGATATGCTGGGCCTGTTATTCTTGCTGATCATTTTGGAATCTATACTGGCCTGGTTGGTGATAATCCCAATACCTCTGCTGCTGAAACAATATCCCAAGCGACATGTATGGTACTAAATAGTGATTTCTCTCAAATAAGTGGCCGTACAGCCCAAGAAAATCTTGATGTCACGACAGCTCACGAGTTTCATCACGCGATTCAAAGTGGATATGGTAGTGCACTTGAAGATGCGATGTGGATTGAATCTAGCGCAACTTATATAGAAGATGATGTCTTTGATGCGGTTAATGATAATTACCAATACTTGTGGCCTGAATTTTCTTCATGCCTCGGTGAGTATCCAAGTGGCATTTATCAATACTCCAATTGGTTGTTCTTCCGCTACGCCGCTGAGCACAATGGTGGGACCAATATTGCTGGAGGTGGTGAAGATATTATGCAGGCGTTTTGGGTCAATGTTGCTTCCGGTCAGACTGGACTTACTGCCTATAACAATGCCTTGGGAATGAAAGGAGCAAATTTAGACGACACTTTCCATAACTACGCAATTGCTTCCAGATTTGTCAAATCGTGTCCAACTGCCGCGCCTTATTGCTTTGAAGAAGCGGCTGGTTATGTGACGGCGAAGGAGGGAGTAAATAGTGATCACGGCAGTGTGTCTGTGGGAGATAATTACCTGGGGAATCTTAGAAACAACTATGCTATTAACTGGATAGGGTTGCCTACTTCTGGCACCTACTCAATTACTCTTACAAATATTTCGTCGGGAGGGGAATTCCGCGGAACAATTGTCGCTGATTTAGGAGATTCTTTGTATGTGACCTCATTGCCCATGTTAGTAACAAGTAATGGTAGTACTACACTTTCTACATATCAGCCTCCCGAAGGCGCTCAAAGTGTTGTTGCCGTTATTACTAATCAGAGCCAAACAGCTGATAATCCAACTTCTTGTGATGTCGACTCATATACATTGAGCTTAGAAGACCTATCCACTCCGACACCGACGGTTACTTTCAGCCCCACGCCAACACTGACGGCAACTCCATCTGATCGGATTTCCTGTTATGGTGGAACGACGGGTGTCCAGTGTTTGGAAGATACGAATGACCATATCCGTATGGAGATCAATCAGGTTAGTGGCGGCGGGAATGGTGATGCGCATCTGCGTTTTCTTTTATTGCCAGCGAATTCGCCCAGGAATATCTATGTGAGGGTGTATGCGGAGCATAATGAAAATTCCACCCACAGTCAAAATCGTGTCAACGATACGCTGGAAATCGGGCGCAATGACGGCCATGACGAACTGTACAATCAATCTCAGTGGCTGCTATCGGATCGGGGATTGACGGTGAGTGACAGTGGTACATTCGAGAGCGCGTTTTTTGCGAATAATGGTCCCATGCCTCCGTTCTATTATGATGTTCGAGTTGTCGGCGACCCGGATTGGCCATTAACCAGCGGTAATTTGTTTGTTCGTTTGGAGGTGTGGACGGATGCGACAGCTTTACCTACTTCAACGCTGACGCCCACATCAACGCCTATTCCAAATTGTGGATGCCCATCAGATGAAGTTGAAAATGGATGCAATACGGCAGCGTCAAACGAGCCTGTTTTTCATACGGTTTCTTACAATATCCAAGAAGCGCTAATTGATATTCAATTGTTACACCGCGTGGAAGATGAGATTCTGAGTCAGACTCCGCAGGGACAACACTACATTGATCTGTATTATGGATATGGCTTTGAGATTGTAGAAATGCTTCGCAATAATCCGACCTTGAAAGAAGAGGCTATTGCAACTATCCAGCTCTGGGAGCCGAATCTTCAAGCCCTTGTGGATGGGAATGGCAATACTGTCACGATCACCAGCGGGCAAGTGCAGGCGATTAAAGATTTTCTCGATCATCTCTCTGTGTTGGGGAGTCCCTCGTTGCAACAAGCGATTGCTATTGAGCGCGCGGAATTGGATATGCAAGGACTTGTCGGACAAACTATGAGCCAAGCGTGGGACGAGATCAATGCGGTCGAAACCCCTACCCCGACAAACACCTCAACTTTTACTCCAACATCTACTTTTACCTCAACTCCAACTGCAACTTCTGTTTTCACGCCAACACCCACAGCTACAGCTACTCAAACGCCCACGAATACTCCAACAGCAACTGCGACGAATACACCAACACCTGCATCTGCCTTCCCAAATACAATTGTCCTCGATAATTTCAACCGCGCGAACGGCGCGATCGGAGGTAATTGGGCGGGCAATACATCGAAATACAGCATCTCCTCCAACCAACTGCTGGTCACCTCCAATGCCTCCAACTCGGATATCTACTGGAGCAGTCAAGCCTTCGGCGCGGATCAGGAAGTGTACGTCACCTTTGCCAACGTCAAGACGACCGCGACGGAACAGGACTTGATCCTCAAGTCGCAGAGCAACACCACCTGGGGCAACGGGATGATCGAAGTCGTCTACGAAGCGCCCGCCAATCGCGCGCAGGTGTGGACGTGGGAATGGCCCCAAGGTTGGGTGCAACACGGCGCCGATATTCCCGTGACCTTCGTCAACGGCGATACTTTCGGCGCGCGCGCCCTTGCCAACGGCAGTGTGGAAGTGTACAAGAACGGCACGCTGTTGGGAACGCGCGATGTCACGAGCTGGTCGCATTATGCGCAGGGCGGCTACGTTGGCATGTGGTTCATCGGCGCGAACGGCGCTCGGCTGGATGATTTCGGCGGCGGGACGATTTCGAATGGGACGCAGTCGCTGATGGCAAATTCCAATCAAGTTCAAGCGAATGGCGTATCAGTCGGTTCGTTCGATGCGCAGGTGAGCGGAACGTCCGCGTTCTGGCAGGGGATTCCCTTGAACGAGACTGCCAGCGTGACCATCGCGCAAATCCAGACCAATAAGCAAACCCTGTCGCCTAAACCCAAGAGCAACGGTGTCTGGGGCGATGGAGTGGTGCAGGTATTCTACGATCTGGCGAACGGGCGAATTCAAGTGTGGGTGTACGACTCAGCCAAAGGGTGGACGCAGATCGGGAAGGACATCTCCGTCAAGTTCAGCGTGGGCGACCAGTTTACGGTCCGCACCTTCGCGGATGGCAGGCTCGAAATCCTGCGGAATGGGAAGTTGTTCGCTAAAACCGATGTGACACCCTGATCAGGTTTTTAGTTTGTGTTGATTTATCTCACCTTACACAGATCATGTCGTCCGCACAGGGATAAACCCTTGCGCTATGCCTACAAAGTCCCGCCGAGCGGGACTTAAGCCGCCGAAGGCGGCTTCGGATGCGTAGCCCGACAGTTCACCGTCGGGCGGGTATCATCGAAAAGAACCCATCGCGTCAAAATCCTTCATCTCCGTAAAGTGAGTGATAAACGCCCGTGCGCTTCCCGGCACGGGCGTTATAATTCTGTAGCGGCAAAATGGACGATGATGGTAAGATAGACCATCACAGAAACCGGAGCAATCACGGAATGGAAGCGATAGCGAAGAACGTGTACATCGAAGACAAATACCTCGGCGTGACGCTGGGCGTCATCAGCCAGCCGCGCGGGCTGGCGCTCATAGACGCGCCGCCCTCGCCCGAAGATAGCCGCATGTGGCGCGCCTCGCTCATGGGCATGGGCAACGGACCGGAGCGCGTGCTCATCAATCTGGATTCGCATCCCGACCGCACCCTCGGCGCGCGCGCCATGGATTGCACGGTCATCGCCCACGAGAAAACTGCGTTTGCCTTCCGCAACCGCCCCAACACCTTCAAAGCGCAAGGTGACGAGACCGGCGCAAACTGGGAAGCGATCCCCGGGCTGGGCAGTGTGCGTTGGGCGCCGCCGGAGATCTCGTTCCTCGACCAACTGTCCCTGCACTGGAGCGATACGCCCATCCTGTTGGAGAGTCATCCCGGTCCCACCAAAGGCGCGATCTGGGTGGTCCTGCCCGCCGAGAAGATCGTCTTCGTCGGCGATGCCGTCTTGAAGGCACAGCCCCCCTTCCTTGCCCATGCCGACCTCCCCGCGTGGGTCGAATCGCTGAACCTGTTGCTCAGCCCCGCCTACAAAGGATTCACCGTGGTCAGCGGGCGCGGCGGCGTGGTCACCTCGCAGAACATCAAAGCGCAAGCCGAAGGGCTCAAACGCATCTTCGACAGGCTTGACAAACTCGGCAAGAAGCGCGCCTCCATCGCCGCCGCCGATAAACTCGCCGAACAGTTCATCAAGGATTACAAAGCGCCCGCCGCGCGCCAGAAGCAATATGCGCAACGCCTGCGCTACGGACTGCATCAGTACTACATCCGCAACTATCATTCCTCCTCGCGTCACGTGATGGATGAGTGATGACAGCCCAGCCTGTATTTGAAATCACGCGCGGCAACGTCATCGAGTCGGTGCATTCCGGCTCGATCGCCGTGGTCGATTCAAACGGTAAACTGCTTGCCTCGCATGGCGACCCTCACACGGTCGCTTTTTTGCGCTCGAGCGCGAAACCCTTTCAGGCGATTCCCTTCGTCGAGCATGGCGGCGTGGAGCATTACAAGTACACGGAGGCGGAGCTATCCATCTCGTGCGCGTCGCACCTCGGCAGTGACCTGCACGTGCAAACCGTGGCGGCGATGCAACAAAAGATCGGCATCGACGAATCGCACCTGCAATGCGGCGCGCACCTGCCCGACGATGTCCCCGTGTTCAAGCGGATGATTCGCAACGACGAAGCGCCGACGCCGATCCGTAACAATTGTTCGGGCAAACACACCACCATGCTGGCATACGCAAAGATGCGCGGACATGCACTCGACGACTACCTCGACCTCCATCATCCGATCCAACAGGACATCCTCGCTTCGTTCTCCGATTTATGCCTGATTCCCACCAGCGACATTTCCCTCGGCGTGGACGGATGCTCCGCGCCGAACTTTGCCGTGCCGTTGTTCAACGCCGCGCTCGGCATGGCGCGCCTGTGCGACCCGCACGCGCTCACCGAATCACGCGCCAACGCGTGCAGGAAGATCACCCGCGCCATGACCGCTCACCCGGAGATGGTCAGCGGCTACGGTGAATTCGACGAGCAACTGATGAACGTTGGCGGGGGAAAAATCGTGTGCAAACGCGGCGCCGAGGGATTCCAACTCGTCGGCTTGCGTCCCGGCGCGCTGGGCGAGGGTTCACCGGGAATAGGCATTGCGTTGAAAGTGTCGGATGGCGATGCGTCGAGGATGGGGATGAATTTGGAATCAAGCCCACGTGTGCGCCCGGCGGTGATGCTCGAAGCCCTGCGTCAACTGGGTGCCCTGTCCACGGAGCAGGAGCAGGCATTGGCGGCGTTCGGACCCGCGCTCGATGTCAAGAATCACCGGGGGATGGTGACTGGTCAATCGCGCCCGGTGTTTGAGTTGTAATCCCTCGTTTCACCGTCAAGAAGGATGCGTAAAGAGTCCGTCCGCTCCGTGGAATCTGCACACACCAGCCTTGCATCCGGACATGGCAACAACCACGCGACGCGTTCCGCTTCATATAGCGGTTTTTATTGTTTTGGTGTATCCTTGCCGCTGATGGAATTTCGTAATTCAGGAGACTGGAAGTGATCAAAGATATCCTTACCGATGCCGAGCATCGCATGAAGAGCGCCATTCAAGTCCTGCACGACGACCTGGCGAGTGTGCGCACGGGGCGCGCCAGCCCGGCGCTGATCGAACGAATGCCGATCGAATATTACGGGTCGCCCACACCGCTCATGCAACTGGCTTCGATCAGCGTCCCTGAGCCGCGCACCCTCACCATCAAACCGTTCGACGCCTCCACGTTGAAGACCATCGAAAAAGCGATTCAATCCTCCGATCTGGGGCTGAATCCCAACTCGGATGGCAAGGTCATCCACCTCAACCTGCCGCCGCTCAACGAGGAACGCCGCCGCGATCTCGTCAAGCATGTGCATCACCGCCTGGAAGAGTCGCGTATCGCCGTGCGCAACATCCGCCGCGACGCGCATAACGACCTGCGCGATTTCGAAAAGGAAAAACTGATCTCGGAAGACGACCTCAAGCGCGGCGAGGAAGACCTGCAAAAACTCACCGACAAATACGTCGAAGAGATCGGCACACAGGGGAAGAGCAAAGAAGCCGAGATTATGGAAGTCTAACGCGTCATTGCGAGCGGCAATCTCCAACCAATGATGGGATTGCCTCGTTGCTTTGTTCCTCGCATTGACACCTTATCCTATGCCCGACACCCCCTTCAACATCCCGCCCGATAAAGTGCCTCGTCACGTCGCCATGATCATGGACGGCAACGGACGCTGGGCGCTTTCACGCGGCTTGCCGCGGCTGGCAGGGCACAAAGCCGGGACGGAAAACCTGCGGCGGGTCATCCGCGCCTCGGTGGAATTCGGCGTGAAGTACCTGACCATCTACGCCTTCTCCACCGAAAACTGGGGACGCCCGCCCGAAGAAGTGAAAGGCTTGATGTTCATCCTCGAGGATGTGATCGACCGCGAACTCGCCGAACTCAGCAAAGAAGGCGTGCAATTGCGGCACATCGGGCGGCTCGAACGGCTATCGCCCAATCTGCAGGAAAAAGTGCTGGAGGCGATCGAGATCACCAAACATAACGACCGCCTGGTGCTCAACGTGGCGTTCAATTACGGCGGGCGCGATGAGATCGTCAACGCCATCCAGAACATCATGAAGGACGGCGTCCCGCCGGAAAGCGTGACCGACGAACTCGTGAGTAAATACCTCTACACTGCCGGCACACCCGACCCCGATCTCATCATCCGCACGTCGGGCGAATTGCGCGTGAGCAACTTCCTCATCTGGCAGGGCGCATACTCCGAATGGTTCGTCACGCCGAAATACTGGCCCGATTTCGACCGCGAAGAATACCTGCGCGCGCTCGAAACCTTCGCCTCGCGCGACCGCCGCTACGGAAAAGTCGCGTCGGGTGAATACGAGGCAACCAATGTCTAGGCGCTTGCTAACCGTGTTGGCTCTCACAGCCATCGGCATGCCAGCCATCGTCTACGGGGGAATGTTCTATTTCATCGTCATGGCGATCGTTCTCGGCGGTTGCGCGTGGGAATTCGTCCGCATGTATCGGGCTGTCGAGTTCGAACCCGATGAAAAGGTCACGATCGGAGGCGTGCTGTTGATAGCCACAGCGCGCTTCTTTTTTGCGGAGTATTCCATCCCCATCCTCGTCCTCCTGGTCTTCGTGGCGATGACCGTTCATCTGGTCGCGTTCGAACGCGGGCGCGACAAAGCCGCGCTGGATTTCGCCGTCACTGTTGCGGGACTCGTCTACATCGGCTGGCTTGGTTCGTACCTGCTGGACATCCGCCTCCTTCCACGGGGAGGCTGGTGGCTCATGGTTGTGTTACCCATCATCTGGGCGGGGGATACGGGCGCGTACTCCATCGGCGCGGCGTACGGCAAACACAGGATGACCCCGCGCCTCAGCCCGAAGAAAAGTTGGGAAGGCTACGCGGCGGGAATCTTCACCGCCGTCCTCGAAGGCGCGTTCTTTTCGTATGCGTTTACCGCGCTCGGACCGCAACCCCTCGGCGGGATGATCACGCCCCTGCAAGGCGCGCTGATGGGGCTGGCGCTCGGCATCCTCACCCCGCTGGGCGACCTCGGCGAGAGCATGTTCAAACGCCAGAGCGGGTTGAAAGACTCGAGCCACATCCTGCCCGGTCACGGCGGCTTCCTCGACCGCCTCGACTCGTGGATCTGGGGCGCGCCGCTCGGGTATTTCATCATTCAATATTTCATTCTATAACCGGAGGCATGATGGACATCAAACGCGACCCCACCAGAAACCTTGCGCTCGAACTCGTGCGCGTCACCGAAGCCGCCGCCATGGCGGCGGGCCGCTTCATGGGGCGGGGCGACAAGGAAGCGGCGGATGGAGCCGCCGTCAATGCGATGCGAACCGTCCTCGAAACGGTGGATATGAACGGGGTCATCGTCATCGGTGAAGGCGAAAAGGATAACGCCCCGATGTTGTACAACGGCGAAAAAGTGGGCAACGGGTCGGGTCCCGATATGGATGTGGCTGTCGACCCCATCGACGGGACGCGCCCGCTGGCGTTCGGTCGCTCGAACTCGCTGGCGACCGTTGCAATCGCGCCGCGCGGCACGATGTTCGACCCCGGCCCGTTCGTCTACATGAACAAGATCGCCGTCGGACCGGAAGCGAAGGGCAAGATCAATATCGAATGGTCCATCACCGAAAACCTGCAGGCGATCGCCAGGGCAAAAGGCAAAGATGTGGAAGACCTGACCAGCATCATCCTCGACCGCGACCGCCACAAGGACATGATCGCCGAGATCCGTAAAGCCGGCGCGCGCATCCGCCAGATCCCCGACGGTGACGTGGGCGCGGCATTGATGACCGCCTGGCCCAACTCCGGCGTGGATGTGTTATTCGGCGTGGGCGGCACCCCTGAGGGAGTACTCGCCGCGTGCGCCTTGCGCGCCATGGGCGGCGAGATCCAGGGCAAACTCTACGCGCGTGACGAGGACGAACTCCGCCGAGGGCGTGAAGCCGGCTACGATTTCGACAAAGTCCTCACCATGGATGATCTGGTGTCGTCGGAGGATGTGTTCTTCGCCGCCACGGGAATCACCGACGGCGAGTTCCTCAAAGGCGTGCGCTACCTGGGCGACCAGATCAGCACGGATTCGCTGGTGGTGCGCGGACTCACAGGGACCGTCCGCCAGATCTCCGCCACCCATCGAGAAGATAAACTCAGGCAATTGAGCGCGGTGAAGTATTGATGAGCATGCAGTGTCATTGCGAGCCACGAAGTGGCGTGGCAATCTCCGTCACTGTGTTGGGGATTGCTTCAGTCGCTACGCTCCCTCGCAATGACGCGGGCTCTTCTTGACACTCCCCCTCCTCCCACGTATAATCCCGCTCGCCTTCCTCGATAGCTCAATCGGCAGAGCGAGCGGCTGTTAACCGCTAGGTTCCAGGTTCAAGCCCTGGTCGAGGAGCACAAGACCCCGAAAGGGGTCTTTTTTGTTTCCATTATTTTTTCCGTAACAAACCAACCTGTAAAATTCAATTCCATCTGTTGTATACTGAAAGTGATTTTGATCGAATCAAAGGAGCATCTCATGAACGCATCCTCACGCATCTTCGGCATACTGGTGTGGCTCGGCGCGCTGATCATCACCGGGGCGATCCTCCTCACGGTTACAGCCGCGCGGGTGGGCGAGCACAAATCCAGCACATACGGCAACGCCTACGTGCAATTTCAAAACTCATGGGGCGGCGAGATCGGCATCATCCCGCCCGAATTCACCCTGCGGCGCACCTACGTCGAATCGGTGTACAACAAGGACGCCAAACAGTACGAAGACGTTACCCGCACCGAGACCTATAACCTCGTCCCCAAAACCATTGACATCGACTCCTCGCTCGACTACGGTGAACAGGAGCTCGACCTGTTGATCTTCAACGCCTTCGAAGCCCACAACACCGAAACATATGTCGTCGTCAACAAGACACAACACACCGGCGACCTGCTCATCAAGGTGAGCAAGCCCGAGAACGCCAACCTGATGTACGACTACACTATCCGCGTCCCTTCGCAGGGCGACCTGATTCTCCAACCCATCATGGACAGCCCCCAGGCGCTCGTCACCGGGCTTGCCCCCGGCGCTGAAGCCGAAATCGTCGTCACCTACGCCACCAAAGGCATGGACGTGTACAAGTACAACCTCTCGGCATACCAGAACAAGGTGATCGAACACATCACCGCCCGCGTCGTCATCAATGTCGATGAATTCGGCATCTACCGCTTCGGCTTGCCCCACGATACCGAATTGACGAAGGACGGCGCAACGGTCGAATTCGACGTGGAAAACTTTTCCACCACGCAGGACCTCGGCATCACCTTCCTCGCCAAACAACGCTACCTCGATTCGATCCAAAGCCTGATGAATTACTCGCCCATGTCGCTGGCGTTCTTCCTGGCGGTGATCTTTTTCTTCTCACAGATCTTCGCGATCAAGTTCAACGCCTTCCATTACCTGTTCGTCGGCATGATCGACCTTTTCTACTTTCTGTTCGTGGCTTACCTCATCCGCTTTTTCGGCGTCCTCCCGACCTTTGCCATCTCGATCGTGCTGACCGCCGCCATGTTTTTCCTGTATGCCCCGAATGTCTTCGGCAAATGGTTCGCCTACCGCGTGGTGGGCGTATACCTCTTCCTGCTGACCGTGGTGTTCTCGCTGATCTTCCTCATGCCCATCTTCCGCGGCTTGCTCTTTGTGGTGCTTGTCTTCCTGATCTTCATGTCCATCATGGTCTTCGTCAGCCGCTCCGATATTTCTAAATGGACCATCGTCAGCGGCGAATAACCTGCTCCGCGCGGTTGCAGGCTTGTGGCGTACAATAAGCGTACTCAAACACAAAAGGAGAATCGTATGAACTCATTCATCTTCAACGACGCCATTACCTTCAAACTCGCCACCCAGCAGGATGATACCAGCGCCAAAGTGCAGGTGTTCATCGGCGTGTTCCTCGGCGTCATCCTGCGCTGGTTCTACAGCATCGCCGTGGACGTGATCAAGACCGGCGACCCGTGGAATTTCGGCACGGCGGGCACGATCATCGCCCGCCTCGTGGTCGCGCTCGTCTCGACGTTCTTCGTCTTTTCGGGGTACTGGCAAAAGGTCAAAGACCAGCCTGCCAGCATGCGCTTCTGGAACGCCCTCGCCTACGGGATTTCGATTGACGCCCTCGTCGGTCCGTGGGTGGTGTAACGGTTCACGTGTCATTCTGAGGGAGCGAAGCGACCGAAGAATCTCTAAGTCAGTGGGGGAGACCCTTCGGTCGCAGACTGCGCTCCCTCACATCGTCCCGACGATCTTCGGGAGGGTGACACCCGGCAATAAAAAGAGAAGCCTCGCGCTTCTCTTTTTGATTCATTCGCTCTTCGCCTCAGCCTTGCTCTTCGATTTCTTTTCGCTCTTGCCCTCGGAGGAGGCTTTCTCTGCGGTCTTCGTTTCCGTGGAGGAATGGTCGGTGTCGTGCGTCTTGCTCACCGATGAGGATTTGCCCCCCGATGCCGACTTGTTATCCGTGATATAAAACCCCGAACCCTTGAAGATGACCTTCGTCGGCGTGATGACTTTCTTCAACGTCTTTTTTCTGCATTCCGGGCAGGTCTTGAGCGGCGCGTCGTGAAAACCCTGGTGCTTCTCGAACTGCGCTCCGCATGAACTGCAACGATAGGTATAAACAGGCATAAGTTCTCCTTACTTAACAAGGCGGCATTATAACATGCCCTTGAGGGTATATATCATGCCCTTCAGGGTATAGTATGGGTGAAACATGCACACAATGGGGAAATGCCGTAGAAAAGCCGTTAACGGATCCCGCTATCGTAGTTCACGATAATCTGCGTGAACCGCCCAGAGTCAACGACAAAATTTTGATCGCTGGCATACGGCAGAACGTCTGGAGACTCGGGATGCAGGATATATTCGCCCGGCGCAAGCGGAATCTTGAACCCTCCCTCTTCATCCGTTTGGACTTGGACGATCTCTTTCCCCTTGGGACTGAATACCGTCAGCGTGGCTTGATACGGCTGGTCTGGGCATTCAACTCCCTCCTGCACCACCGGGCACATCGGACCGATGAACACCTGTCCCTCGATTCCGCTGTCTGTCGGCGTGGACGGGGCGGAACAGGCGGCTAGGGAAACGATCAATAAGCCGATAATGAAATGGTATTTCATGATTCTCTCGCTTCTTTCCTCGACTGATCGAGCGCGTAAAAAGTTCCGCCATATGAAATATCGTGGGGCGGGATGGAATCCTGCCATGTTATGGGTGTGCGGGATATCCCTTCGACACGGTGAGCGAAAGACGAACCGTCAAGGCAGGCATCCCGCCCCACGCTTCACGGATTCCACGGCAGGAGTTTGGCAAACGATTCCATCGATGTCCCTGCGGTGATGCTTTGCCGATACAGGTAAAAGATATTCGCCGTTTCCTGAACGGATTCATCCCCCAATCCCATCGCGGCGATGTAGCCTGCGAATTTGACGTGGTACAGCGAATCCGCGTCGTACGCGCCGAAGGGATAGGCAAAACTGCGGATGGGTAGGTTGAGATACGATTCGAGCCTGCGCTTTGAACTGACGATCTCATCCTCCTGTTTGCCGGGTCGAGTGGGCAATTCGATATGGGTGATGCTGTGACTGCCGATCTCCCAGCCCGCCGCGTACAACTCACGGATCTGATCCCTGTCCATGTACAAGCCCGCGCCGATGTAGTTGTAGACGATGTAGGCTGTGCCTGTGAATCCATACTTTTGCATGATGGGCAAAGCGTCGGTGTAGACGGATTCGCTCCCGTCGTCAAATGTCAGGATGATGGGGCGGGAGGGAAGTGGTGCGCCAAGGCGAATGGCTTGCGCCAATTGTTCGACGGTGATCGTTCGGTATCCGTGCGTGTACAAATAATTCATCTGGCTCTCGAACGCGTCGGGTGAAACATAATACTCACTGCCGTTTGGCGAGAAACCGATGTGGTGATAGAGAAGGATCGGGACAGTAACGTTGCCGGGTCCCTGAAAAATATATTCGGGTGTAAAAGTTATCGTTGGGGTAAATGTCTGCGTCGGCGTTGCGGATGGCGAAGAGGTCGGGGAGGGGGTGAACGTCTCGGTGGGGATTAAAGTGGAAGTTGGCGTGACAGTCTCACTCGGCGAAGGAAGCGGGCTGAGAGTCCATGTGGATGAAATGGTTGGTGTCGGTGTTGGGCTTGGGATGAGTCCGAATCCCCCACATCCCAAAGTAAAAAATGCCATTGCGAAGAGAAAAGTGCGTCGCACCCTCAGCGTCACAACGGATGATTGATGTCCCACAAAATTCGCAAGCCGTCGAGCGTGAGCCACGGCGCGATGATCTGGATCGCGTCGGTTTCCGCCGCCACAATTTCAGCAAGCCCGCCGGTGGCGATCACCTTCATCGTCGGTCCAAGTTCCTTGCGAAAACGCTCGACCATGCCCTCGACCATGCTCACGTAGCCGAACAATAAACCCGCTTGCATGGCATGGACGGTGTTGCGCCCGATCACCGATGGCGGGCGTTGCAGATCGATGCGCGGAAGTTTCGCGGCGTGTGTGAACAGCGCTTCGGTGGCGAGATTGATTCCCGCTGTGATCGCGCCGCCGAGATACTCGCCGTCTTTGGTGACGGCGTTGAACGTGGTTGCGGTTCCAAAGTCAATGATGCACGCGGGACCCTTGTACAAATACGCCACCGCAACCGCGTCGGCGATGCGATCTGCCCCAACGGCGCGCGGGTCTTCGTAACGCACCTTGATTCCCGTTTTGATCCCGACGTCGATCACAAACGGATCCTGCTTGAGGTACTCGCGGCACGCCTGGATGACCCGCCCTGTGAGTTGCGGCACCACCGAGGCGAGACACACGCCCTTCAAGTTTTTCGAGGCGATGCCCGCGTTCTGCAACAAGCCCTGCAATTGCAAGCCGTACTCATCGGGCATGCGGGCGTGGTCGGTGGCAAGCCGCCAGTGCGCGCCGAGGTCGTTCCCGCTGTACAAGCCAAGGGTGAGATTCGTGTTCCCGATGTCGATGGCAAGGAGCATGGGCGAAAGTATAACGGAAACAAGTACACAAGTAAACAGGGAACACGCGCCTTATTAAATCCTTTGACCCTTTGACCATCTGATCACATGGCTACCTGACCATTCGACTATTTGACTACTTGACTACTTTTCACGGCCTCGATGATCTCTGCGACCATGTCGTACTTGTGGAACTGGGGCATGACGTACACGCCTCCCGCCCACGGTTTGACCTGCTCCACCAACTCGACCGCGATCTCCACCCCGGCTTTGACTCCCTCGTCGCCCGCGGCTTCGATGCGTTTGCGCGCTTCATCGGGGATGAAGATGCCCGGCACTTCATGATGCAGAAAGTTGGCGTGTTTGATGCTGACCAACGGTAGGATGCCGACCAGCACAGGCTTGTCCAATTTGCCGTACGTCATCTCATACGAAGCAAGGACTCGTTCCCCGTCTTCCGGACGATAAAGTGGTTGGGTGAGGAAGAAATCCGCGCCAGCCATGACCTTGCGATGCAGGTTCTTGATTTCATTCTCGAGATCGGGCGGGCAAAGATTCAAAGCCGCGCCGACGAAGAAATTGGTCGGCTGACCGATGCTGGTGCCGGAGTGGTCGATGCCTTCGTTGAATCCCTGCTTGATGAGTTTGATCAAACCCGAAGGCACAAGGTCGTAGTTGTCCATTGCTTCGGGGTAATCGCCGATCGAAGTTGGGTCGCCCATCACGACGAAAATATTGCGGATACCGAGCGCGTGCGCAGCGAGTAGGTCACCTTGCACCCGAAGCAGGTTGCGCCCACGGGTGGGGAAGTGCAGTGTGGACTCTACGCCGACTTTTCTCTGCACCACATCGCACACCGCCCACGCCGACATCCTCATCCGCGCCATCGGCGAGTCGGCGACGTTGATCACGTCCGCGCCCGCGTCGGCGAGGAGTGACGCGCCTGCCAGCAATTTGTGAGTGGAGAGTCCGCGCGGCGGATCCATTTCGACGGAGATGGCAAACTCACCGCGTTCCAATTTTTGCGCGAATTGCGTGGGCGGCTCAACGTCTGAGATTTCCGAAGTCTCAAAGATTTCGGGAGCCTGAATGAGTATCGACGAATGTTCCGAAGAATCCAATGCTTTCTTCATCACCGCGATGTGTTGCGGCGTCGTTCCGCAACAACCTCCGACGACGCCCGCGCCCGCCTCGCGGAACGACAGCGCGTAATCGCCGAAGTAATCGGCGTCGGCGGGGTACATGATTCGTCCGCCCACTTGTTCGGGCCAGCCCGCGTTCGGCTTCACCCAAAACTTCCCATCTTGCACCGCTTGCTTCATCTGCTTCAGGATTCGCAATAGTTGCGCGGGTCCGCCTGAGCAATTGACGCCGATCACGTCCGCGCCAGAGTCGCGCAGAGTCCGCGCCACTTTCATCGGTTCGTCGCCGAGCAATGTGCGGTCATCGCGCGTGAACGTGACGGTTGCCACGACAGGCAAATCACACGTTTCTTTTGCCGCTTTGATCGCTTCACGGATTTCGTACAGATCGCTAAACGTCTCGATGACGATCAGGTCGACGCCAGCCTCGCTCAACGCACGGACTTGTTCGGCAAACGCTTCGCGCGCCTCTTCAGGCTGGACTCGTCCAAACGGAGCGATCCGCACCCCCAGCGGACCCACGTCGCCGGCGATCAACACCTCCTTGAACGACGCGGCAACGATGCGCTTCGCCAGTTCCACGCCTTTGGCATTGATCTCGCGCACATCCTCCTGCAAACCGTGCTTGCCGAGTTTGAAGCGGTTCGCGCCGAACGTGTTGGTGATGATCATCTGCGCGCCCGCTTCGATGTATTCGCGGTGAATCTCCGCTACCGCTGATGGATTGGTGAGGTTGAGTTCGTCGAAGCATTTGTCGAACCCAACGCCGCGCGCATGGAGCATCGTGCCCATCGCGCCGTCGGCGAGGATGGTTTGGTTATAGAGTAAGTCTAAAAATTTGTTTGTCATTGTTTATGCTTTCATCAACTGCTCGACTCTCGATTCGCCAACACTGTAATACTTCGCATCCTTGTGATGGACAATGATCGCGGCGGTGGATTGTTCGGGAATCAACTGTCCTGAAACGGAAAGACTCATCCCTAGTTCGGTTTCAACAGCGGGCAATAACTTGAATACCTTGAAGTGATCTTCCAATTCAGGGATGGCGGGATAGCCCCACGAGTAGCGTTTGCCTTGATTTTCGGCGATGCCCATTTCGCGGTGCAGATGTTCGTGCAGGTAGTTCGCAGTCGCTTCAGCGGCTTGGACGGCGAGCCCGTGGGTGAAGTAGGCTTCGGTGTAATCGTGCGCCGCTTGTAGTTTGTCGAAGCGTTCGGTGGCTTCCTGCCCGACGGTGACGACTTGGAAGGCGACCACGTCCATTTGACCTGAGGTGATGTGAGAAAAATAATCTGACAATGCGAGATGGTCATCGTAAGGCTGGCGAGGGAATGAAAAGCGCGTCAATGCCTCATCAAGATTTTCGGGATTGTAGACAATCAAATCATCGCCTTCGGATTGGCAGGGGAAGAGTCCATAGACAGCTTTGGGAGCCAGCCAATTTTCGTGGATGGCTTCGCGTTTCATCTTATCGAGACGCGCATCGAACTCTGCTTTGAGTTTGTCCCATTCTGCGCCATGCGTGTTCTTCGCTCCCCACGAAAGGCGATACAGTTCGTTGATGTTGAGATGTTGAAGCACCATTTCGAGGGGCATGTAGTTGACAACGCGCATACCGAATTTTGATGGGGGGAGGGTGAGAGGCGCGGGCGTGATGTTGGAGCGGGTTACGAGTTGCGAGTTACGAGTCACGCTTTGCGCCCGTCCAAGTTCCATTTCGGATTCCTGGCGGGTCTTGGCAAGGAGAGATGGACGTTTATCGTCATTGATGAGCGTATCCATCGTTTCGAGACCTTCGAACGCGTCTTTGCAGTAGAAGACGCCAGGGTCGTAGAAGTCTCCGCTTTCGGTTTGGAGGATGCGCCGCCCGAAACGACGGTTAATCGCCGCGCCGCCGATGAGGACGGGGATGTTATGTCCGCGGCGGTGCAGTTCGTTGACGATGAGCGGCATTTGCTTGGAGGTAGACACCAACAACGCCGACAAGCCAATCGCCGTGGCATTGGCTTCTACGGCTTTGGTGATGATCGTCTCCGCAGGGACTTGCTTGCCGAGGTCAATGACGGTGTAGCCGTTGTTGGCGAGTATCGTTTTGACAAGGTTCTTGCCGATATCATGCACATCGCCGTAGACGGTGGCGATGACGACAGTCCCTTTGGTGACGCCTTCCACTTTCTCAAGGTAATTCTCAAGATGCGAGACGGTCTTCTTCATCACTTCAGCGGATTGAAGCACGAAGGGCAGAATCAATTCGCCCGCGCCGAACTTGTCGCCGACTTCTTTCATGGCGGGGAGGAGGACGTTGTTGAGGGTATGGACGGCAGTTTCGTGTCTAGTAATTGGTAATTGGTGATTGGTAATTGGGCGATTGATGATCTCATCAATATCCGCTTCCACGCCATCCTTCTTCCGATGGACGATCTTCCAGTGCAGGCGCTGTTCGGGGGTCATGCCTGCGGTGGGGTCGGCAAGCGTTGATTCCGTTGTTGGGGTGACATTTTCGTAGTGTTCGATGTAACGTTGCAACGCATCTTTGCGGCGATTGAAGAGCAGGTCTTCGCACAGTTCTTTTTCTTCGGCGGGGATGTCTGCATAGGCGGTGACGTGGGCGGGATTGATAATCGCCATGTCCATGCCTGCTTGCACGCAGTGATACAGCATGACCGAGTTCAGAGGCGGACGGGCATGAGGCGCAAATCCGAACGAGAGATTGCTCACGCCAAGCGATGCCATGACGCCAGGTAATTCTTGTTTGATGAGGCGAATGCCTTCGATGGTTTCGATGGCGGAGTTGACGAATTCTTCGTCGCCCGTCGCCAGTGTAAATGTCAATGCGTCGTAGACCAAATCAGACGGCTTGAGTCCATGGTCGTTGACGGCGATGTCGTAGATGCGTTTGGCGACTTCGAGTTTTTTCTCGCGGGTTTTTGCCATGCCGTTCTCATCGATGGTCAACACGATGACTGCGGCATTATGGTCTTTGGCGAGTTTGAAGATCTTATCGGCTTTATCGCGACCTGATTCGAGATGAGTTGAGTTAATCAAACATCGCCCAGGTGCGGTCTTGAGTGCGACTTCGAGAACATCGAGTTCGGTGGTGTCGATCACCAACGGAACATCCACGCCCATTTCAAGTTTCTTGACGACTTTGCGCATGAGTTCGGCTTCGTCGGGACGTTCGGTGACGGCGCAGGAGATGTCGAGAGCGTGCGCGCCGAATTCAACCTGTTCACGCGCGATTTCCAAGATGGAGTCGTAATCTTCCTCGAGCAGGAGACGCTTGAACTTGCGCGATCCCTGGGCGTTGAGGCGCTCGCCGAGCAGGGTGGGGGGCGGGTCTTGTCGCATGTCCAAGGCTGACATGGCGGAAGCAAGCTGAGGCGTAGAGTAAAGCGGTCGCTTGGGAGGCGGAGTCTGATTCAGCTTGTCAACAAGCAACTTAAGATGTTGAGGCGTCGTGCCACAACATCCCCCAACAATTGAAATATTATGTTTGGTCACGAACTCGTACATGTCTTTTGCGAACGGTTCGGGCTCGAGCGGATACACGGCTTGACCGTCGACGTTGAGCGGCAGTCCCGCGTTGGGGATGCACGAAACGGGTAGCGTGGAATTTTCGCCGAGGATGCGGATGG
>CAZGSB010000062.1:0-18570 GCA_964528275.1 uncultured Anaerolinea sp.
CGCAAGAAAATTCTCAAACTCGCCTCCGAACATTTCAACGCGCCCGAAGATGAACTCGAACTTGCGGATGGCATGGTTAGGGTGCAAGACCTGCCGCGTATGTCCATTTCGTTGGGTGAACTCGCAGGCATGGCGAACCCGATGCGCGGAGCTGTCAAGCCTGGCACCGAGCCTGGGTTGGAAGCGACCAACTATTTCGGTCCAGAAAGAGGCGCCACTGCCAGCGGCATCCATGCGATGATTGTCGAAGTCAATCCTGAAACGATGCAAATCCACATCCAAAAATATTTGGTGGTGCACGATTGCGGCAAGGTCATCAATCCGCTGATTCTCGATGGACAGATTCACGGCGGCGTGGCGCAGGGCATCGGCAATGCGTTTTACGAGCGGCTCGCCTACGACGAAAACGGGCAACTGCTCAACGGCACGTTCATGGATTATCACCTGCCCACGAGCCTGGATGTGCCGCGCATCGAAACGGGACATGGCGAAACGCTTTCGCCGCTCAACCCGATGGGCGTGAAAGGCGCGGGCGAAGCGGGTGCGATTCCTGTCGGTCCGCTGTTTGCGCAGGCGTTGGAAGATGCGCTTCACGATATAGATTTTGAGATTTTGGAGATTCCGTTGAATTCGAATCGGTTGTGGGAACTAACAAGAGCAAACGGTGGTTGAGTAGGACGAAGTCCGTATCGAAACCACATGTAATTGGTAAATAGTCCCAAAGGGATGCTTCGCGATAATTGGAGATTAGAGATTGAGAATTAGAGGAGTGGAGAATTTGGTGGTGGATGAAGAACCGCTTCATTCTCAGCCGATGGTTGGTTCTGTCCATCGGCTTTTTGTTTATTTGAGGCGTTTCTTAACTCGGTTCAGAATATTTTTTTCTGACCTAATGAAAACATGATTTTTGAAAAGAGGAAAGTCACTCTTTGAATTTTTTACAAGTTTAAGATTCCTGCTTTGAGAAGCAAGATCTAGAATAAGCCATGTTCGCGCGTCATAGTATTTTCCTGGCAATGGATATCTTTCCTTTAAATTTCTGTAATTTCCAAAAGTCTCAATCTGATTATTCATGAGCGCTTGTAAAAATTTAACAAGCCTCAACACATCATCTGACGGATGCCCAAATAATGTTTGGACTAATGTGTTTATTTTTTTAGGTAACAGAGCCGCTGTACAAGCTAACCATGATCTAGCGACCTCTTTGGGTAATTGAGATACTGATTGCCCAGAAAACAGGCTGGCGATTTCGGCACTTTTTTCTCCAAACCAATACAAACATAAAATGGCAGTAGCCCTTCCAAGCGGTCTTTTTGTCTGGTTTGGAAATGTTCCCTTTGCAAACTGCTTTGATAATGCCAAACAGTTCTTTCGAGTTTTCGAATTGGGATCAAGAAGTAATAGTGATTCGAAAAATTGATTTTCAACAAGCTCAAATAGGTTTTCTCGATTTTTTGCGTACTCATAAAAAAGATCAAGAAGTTGTTGTCCTTTATTCCTGCGGGCGAAATACTCGAATATACGCTCGGCTAACTCAGGATAATCAATAAGATTTTGTAAAGACCCTTGTTCAAGGAAATCTAGATTTGCGCGCGTTGCGTATCCGTAAAATCTTTTAAGAACCTTGTCCCAGTTACCTTTGCCCGCCGTGTTGCCTGCCGAATATTTAGCCCAAATTGCCACCAAATCGCTACTAAGTTGCGGAGTTATTTTCCATTGTAAAGATTTTAGTTTTCCCCACCAATTTGATAGTGCGGTATTTGCTTCAAGTTGAAAATGGGCTGTAACATCAACGGGATTAAGAAATTTGGTCTTTTGAGAATTTAAAGTTAGCCTTTGTTGCGACAGTGATCGTGTCATAGTATTTACTACTTTTCTAGCCTCAGCCATATCTCGTACGCCAATGTTTTGATCGTCCATCCAACGAACATAATTTTTTATGCCAAATTCATTTACGATTCGCCTATCATGCTCAAACAAAAATATGTGGGCTAGTTCCCTCGAGCAATCCAAATCATCTACTGGTATTCCTAACTTTGGGCTAGGTGAATGCCCTGCATCAGGTCTAAATGCTTCTAGCAAACGCCCCAATGTTCCGACTGCTTTTCGTGGAAGACCTAATGGTGCAAGATATTCAAAAAGAAGATCATGAGATACTGATTCGAAATAATTACTGATGTCTGTAAGAACCAAAATTTGATACGGGCTATTTAATAAAGTTTTTGATCGATATTCGTTATATCTTAACCAGATAGCATAGAATTCATCAGACTCGCTTGGCTTGTAACCAAAAGTCTTCCCTACAGGTGTTGCAGTTTGCCGCCGTGAGAAATATGCGCCCTCCACTTTCCTTGGCAAGGCAATCAAAAGTGCATAGTCGCTTATGTGTCTATAAATCAGAGCATCACGAACATTCAGAGCGGTGAGCACCCGATATGAACCTTTTGATTTCCCAGCCTCAACCCTAGTAGCTGGTGATGGAACATAGTTGCCTAGAAGGATTTGTTCTCGTATGATTGGAAGCGAAGAGTCAATTGTCAATGCCCAATCTAGCCAATCAACGGCATCTCTAGTAACTGTGTCTTGCAATTCTCTGCGGATAACCCTCCAAGTTTTTTGCAGATTGTCAATTGAAAACAATCTATCAAAAGCGTCATCTTGTGCTTCAATGTTTTTCAATGGACTAACAACAGGCTTAGTTGTTTGCCTCTTAGTTTTTGGTGGTGACTTTGGTATTATCTTCTTTGGTTTAGCTTTTGTTTTCTTCATCGGTTACCCAAGTAGATTGTATAAGGAGAAGCAACAACAGAATTCGTAAATAAGTATAAAACATTAAGGCAATATTTACAAAATAGATGGCTGTTATTTTCCTTACTCGTACTTTTTGGATAAAAACCCGATTGTGACGATTGGTCGGCGTGTGGGTTGGACCTCACCCTGATGAGCTTGAGTGATCGGCATGTTGGTTTGCCCCTCTCCCAAGGGAGAAGGTATGGAGTCGGTTTCTGTTCTGCGCCGAAAAGCATGCGGGGTTTCTAGATCAATTGTTGTTTGATGAGCAACAAGCTTCTCCCCCGTGGGGGAGACGGGAGAGGGGTTTTGAGGGCGCACAAATCCGATTGATTGCCTGCACCAAGACCGCGTTCAGGCTGTTGCCGCTTGCCGTATGTCGGCGATGACAGGCAAAGAAAACAATTCCCTCCTCAGCAGACGGCTTGTAAAGAACAGCACTTCAAAGTTCTCGATCTTGCCCGTTATCGGATTCAGGCGCGCAATGATCTCATCGCCCAACTCTTCGGATTCCTGTTCAGCGTAGGGCGTGACGGTGTTGATGTAAAGGATGTCTGCTTCACGGTCGTATTGAAAGGTTATTTTTTCTGCCATTCTATTTCTCCATCTGGTAAACGACGGGTGATGTAGGCGGTGATGATCCAGTTCCGTTCAGTGGGAGCGGCTTCGCTGACTACAACCACAACAACATGCTTTCCTTGACGAACATCATCGAACCAGCGATAAAACAATCTAGCCGCGCTCATGCGAAGACTGCGCCGAACTTGATCGGGGTCTTCCAGCGTTTCCCCGACCTGCGCCAGGTACTCAGGCAACAAGTCTGGATGCGTTTGGGCGATGTGCAATTCACGCTCGTCCGTTAATTCGACTTCGCCGTTCAAGTAGGGACATGGGAAGGTTTGCATGGCGCGTCTTGCCTGCTATTATACAACGATCCCCACTTGCAAATTGCATCTTAGCGTTTATCTGAAGCAGGTGTTAGGAATAAATGAAATCGCGGAGATACCTCACCACTTCGACACGGCTTCGCCAGTCAGTGCGGCGCTGATCTTTTCTTGATCTACGGATTATTGGACGGGTCTTAACGCAGGGTGGGGTTTGTCTCGTTGGGAGAGGAAGCCTGCCGGAAGTTCGATGGGCGTGAGTGTCTTCCCCGCCTGAATATCTGTCAGGGATGCGAAATACATTCCCACCTCCGGGCTGTCGAACCGTTGGAAGATGAACAGGATGTACTTTCCGTCAGGGCTGAAGCGCGCATCGCGATAACAACACACCCCGTCGATCGGGTTGATGATCGTCTCCTGCAGGGTTTCGGAATCGTACAGGTACAGGTCGCCGAACCCGTCGTTCCGCACGGTATCGTTCAACACAAAGAGACTGCCGCCGTCCCAATCGAAACTGGTGATCTTTTTGGTGCTTTCCGGGTTGGCAAAACCAAAATTCAGCCCGGGGAATTTGTCGATGCGCGTCAACCCAACATTGGCGCAGTTTGCAATGTCGACGCTTAACAGAGCGATCTGATCCGAGGCGGTCAACTCGGTATCCACGATGCGAGCGGCAATCCGCGCCTGGTCTTTCGACCACAGGATCTCGCGGAATGGAAAATTCGAATAGAAACAGTTCTCCCGCGTGGCGGTCAGGTTGAAGCGGGTATCCATCTTGCTGAGCGCATCGATATCGAAGGGATGGATGTTCAAGGTCCGTTGGATGCTGATGGCAACCCGTTCGCCGTCCGGTGAGACGCGGAACCCTTCCAGTTGTTCATCGATGTTGAAGCACACCAGTTCCCGCACCACCTTGGTGGAGCCATCCACCATGAAGGCGCAATTGCGCGAGATGTACACCAGCCGGTTGCCGGTGATCCATTGCAGGTTTGATTTGGGCGAGTTATCCGTGCGGATCTGCAACAAGCCGGTGCCGTCCACGTTCATGAAATACAACTCGTTCCCGGAAAAGAACGCGATCTGGTCGGCGTTGCCGGGCAGGGGCGCGGGAGTCGGCGGCTCAGGCGTGACGGTTGGGATGGCAGTTTCGGTCGGCGCGGTTGTTGGGACGGATGGCAGGCTTGTCGCAGGGGCACCCAGGTTCACCGTCGGAGTGGAGGCGGGGGAGAGAAAGGGGAGTTGCCCTCGCGCGGCGAGGAATCCAATAAGGACCACAGCAAGGACCGCGAGGGAGGCGATCCAGATCGAAGAACGGGAAAAGGCGGTTCGCCGGCTAAGCCCTGCCGAAGCGGGGATGGGTCTGTCATCGCCAAAGGCGGCGCGGTTCAATGCCCGGGCAAGGTCGAGGGCGGTGGCGTACCGCTGATCTTTATCTTTCGCCAGCGCGGTTTTGATGATGGTGTCCACTTCAGGCGGCAGGTCGGGGCGTTCCTTGTGGATATCCGGGACCGGGTCGTTGATGTGCTGGAGGGCGATGCCGATGACAGTTTCCCCAGTGAAGGGGCGATTGCCGGTCAACATTTCGTAGAGGATCGCGCCCAACCCGTAGATGTCTGCGCGGTGGTCCACCGCTTCGCCGCGCGCCTGTTCCGGGCTGATGTAGGCCGGTGTTCCGATCACTTCCTCGCCCGTCGCCGAGATCGCGGATTCGGTCAACTTGGCGACGCCGAAATCGGAGAGGTACGGGTTATGGCTCCCATCGAACAGGACGTTATCGGGTTTGATGTCACGGTGGATGATCTTCTTTGCGTGGGCGTGATCGAGCGCGGACGCCAGCCGTTCGACGATCAGTGCGGCATCCTGTAGCGAGAATTTCCCCTTTTTGATCATCTCAGCCAGCGAGCCGCCGGACATATAGCGCATGACAAAATACGGCTGGCTGTCGTCATCGCCCACATCGTAGACCGGCACAATGGCGGGGTGCTCGAGGGTGGCGATCAACTTAAGCTCACGCTTGAAGCGTGAGCGGGTGAGCAGGTTATGCATCATTTCGCGAGGCAAGACCTTGATCGCCACCTCGCGGTTGGAGCTGGGGTCGTGCGCGCGGTAGACCGTTGCCATTCCGCCGCGCCCCAATTCAGACTTGACCTTGTACCTTCCTACCTTATCCGGGGACATGGGGCAAGTATATCAAAATCCCCGTTGTGACAAAAAGTGCAATAACCTGTTAAAAAGGGATGCGACGCTGACGCATCCCTCCTCTCCTTTTGTCTGGTTCACGTTCCGTTACGGATCCTGTATTTCGGCGGCGCGGAAAGTGTTCTGCATCAGCATGGCAATCGTCATCGGACCAACCCCGCCGGGCACCGGCGTGATGAACCCCGCCACTTCCTTCGCCTCCTCGAAGTGGACATCGCCCACGAGTCGTTGCAAGGGTTTGCCGGTTTTCTGGCTGATAGCTTGCGTGCCGTCGGGGTTGAGTTTCGGGATGCCGTTGATGCCCACATCGATGACCGCCGCGCCCGGCTTGATCCAATCCCCGCGCACCATTTCGGCTTTGCCGATGGCGGCGATGACGATATCCGCATCGCGCAGGACGGCGGGGATGTCTTTGGTGCGGGAATGGACGACCGTCACGGTGGCGTTTTCCTTGATGAGCAACAATGCCGCCGGCATGCCGACGATGTTCGACCTGCCTAGCACCACCGCGTTCGCTCCGGCGATCTTCACGCCCGCCTCTTTGAGCAGGTAGATGCACCCATACGGCGTGCAGGGGACGAACAGCGGCTCGCGTCCTTTTTGCGCGAGTCGACCGAGGTTGATGGGCGAGAACCCATCCACGTCCTTTTCGATGCTGATCAGTTGCAGGACGCGCTCCTCATCCAGGTGATCGGGCAGGGGCAATTGCACAAGGATGCCGTTCACCTTGGGGTCGGCGTTCAATTGGCGGATGAGCGCTTCCAGGTCCTCCTGCGTAATATCCGCGGGGACGGGGTGATGGAACGACGTCATGCCGAGTTCGGCGCACGCTTTTTGCTTCATGCTCACGTACGTTGCCGAGTCGATGCGGTCTCCGACCAGGACAGTGGCAAGCCCCGGCTGTGACTTTCCGGCGGCAACGCGCTTTGCCACGTTTTCCTTTACCGTATCACGGACTTTTTGCGCAATGGCGGTCCCGTCAATGAGTTGTGCGGTCATGTTTTGCTCTCCTGTTTCAAAGTTGGCTTCATTGTACAACCCGGGCGCGCTTCATTCCAGTGATACTCATCCCATCCTTGCAATGACGCCCTGCAAAGCGCCGTCGCCAAGCCCGGTCAGCCGGACGGCATCTACTTCATTCCAACGCGGCGAGTCTGCGAACGCCCGGGCGCGCAGATAATTTTCGGTCAGCCCTTCCATTTGCCAGCCGCGCTCGCCCATTGCGGACGTGGATTCCCATAGCACCGATAGCTCACGCCCGATGAATTTTTCTCGATAGACTTCCGCGGATTGTTCCAGCAGGTCCGTCAGGATGTGGTTGCGCTTCTTTCGCAGTTCCGGCCTGACCTGCCCCTTCATCCGTGCCGCCCCCGTGCCCGGACGCGGCGAGTACGTGAACACATGCCCGCCGGCAAAATCCATCTCGCGCACGAACTCCAGCGTTTCGGTAAATTCTTCCTCGGTCTCGCCGGGGAAGCCGGCGATGATGTCGGTGGTGATGGCAACATCGGGGATGGTGGTGCGCGCGGCATGCACCAGTGTGCGGAACGAGTCCGGCGTGGTGTGGCGGCGCATCCGCTTGAGGGTGGAGTCGCTCCCCGCTTGGAGAGGCAGATGCAGGTGCGGCATGAGGCGTTCGTCGTCCCATAATGCGAAGAAATCGGCGTTCAAATCCCACGGTTCGAGGGAGGAGAGTCGCAGGCGTGGCACATCCGTTTCGCGCAGGATCGCTTTGATGAGTTCTGTGAGGTGTGAATTGAAATCATATCCCCACGAGCCGAGGTGCACGCCGGTCAGCACGATCTCTTTTGCGCCGCCCTCCAGCGCGGATTGAATGTCGAGGATCACCTCGGCGATGGGGCGGCTTCGCGCCGCGCCGCGCGCAACGGTCGTGATGCAAAACGTGCATTGGTTATCACAACCATCCTGCACTTTGATGAAGGCGCGCGTGCGGCGATGCAACCCGGGCAGGGGGACGCGCGTGAGCGGTTCGAGATCGAAGGCTGTCGGGTGGAGGTGGAGGGCATCGGCAACGAGGAAGTCTTTCCGGTCGTTCGCAATGACGCGGGTGACGTTCGGGAGACTCAGGGCTTCGGTGGGTTGCAGGGTTGTCCAACAGCCGGTGGCGACGATCTCGCCCACGCCGGCGCGCGCGATCTGGCGGATCTTGCCGCGCGAGACCGACACGGCATCGTTCGTCACCGCGCAGGTGTTGACGACCGCCATGTCGGCAAGGTCTGCCGTGGCGACGATCTCATGCCCGGCGGCGCGGAAGCCGCGCGCCATGCTTTCGATCTCGCTTTGGTTAAGCCGACAGCCGATGGTATCTAAAAAAACTTTCATGCCGAGTCATTTCTCAAATCTACCGGGTTGCGCAAGGAGGATTAGAGAATTGGATATTGAGGATTGGGCTATATCCTAATTCTCTGCTCCTCTAATGCTCTTTGCTTACGGTTGCATCACCACAAAATGGTCGAACGAAACATCCACGCCGGGAGTCGCGAAGGAGCCAGCCAGCAAGCCCACGTTCCCAGAGGCGAGGTCTGCATCGCTTGCCCCGGCGAGCAATTGAAAATTCACGTAGAACGTGAGCGAATCGCCGATGCAATCCGCCCGCAAGTGGTTGACTGACGTGCCGGTCTGGATGCTCGGCGAGGCTTGCATCTCTCCCTGCCCGAGCAGGGAGGTAGTCCCTCCGATGAATTTGCCGATGGCGTAATACCCGTCGGTGGAGATGATGAAGAAATAGTAATCCCCGTTTTGATAGCGGCACATCAAGCCGGCGCGGTTTTCATCGGGTCCGTTGAGTTTGGTCGCGTCCACTTCGATGCGCGCATCCCGCAGGTCCAATGCGGGGGTGGACCAGAAATTGAGTTGCGGCTGGCGGACCAGCATGCGGTAGACGCCGTTGTCGTAATCGAGGATGCCGCCGTCGTTGGCGAGGCGGTCCCAGCCGCTGGTGTTGGAGTCGAACTCATCTTGAAACAACACGGTACCCGAAGGCGGGAGGGGTGTTGCGGCAGTGGGCGCCGGACTGCATGACGCTATCAAAAGAACGAGAGCAAGGAGGAAATATTTTTTCACGGGCGGATTGTATCAGACGCAGGAGCCTACGGAAAATATTGCATCAGGATCGCGCTCGCCTGCTCGTTCCCCAAGTCGCGGGCGAGAGACAATTCCTGAAATGCGCGCGCGCGGTCGTTCGATTGCAGATAGACCATGCCCAGGTGCAAATGCGCCGATGCATTTTGGTCGTCCAGTTCGAGCGCTTTGAGCAAATGCCTTTCGGCTGAAGGCATGTCCCCGTTGAGATACCACACCCAGCCCAGCGTGTCCTCCGAGGCGGGGTTGTCGGGGTCGAGCGCCACGGCGCGTTGCGCGGCGGGGACGGCGATATCGTTCAGATGGATTCCGTGCCGCCCGCAGAATTCGGCGAGCGCGCGCCACGTCTGCGCATCGTCGGGCGCGAGCGTTGTCGCATATTGCATGGTCTCCAGCGCGCGGATGAGGTCGCCGTTCATGGCGTAGGCGTATCCCAGCGAAAAATATCTCTGGGGATTTTGCGGGTCGAGCGATGCGGCGGCAAGATATTCCGCCAGCGCCTGCGACGAGTTGCCGATCCGTTCGAAGTACAAGCCGCGCAATCCGCGCACGACGGGAGAGTTGGGATTCAATTCCAACGCGCGATCCAACGCCTCGCTTCCCTCCGACCCTGTGTGCTGGTCCGCCTCTCCCAGCCACGCCCACGCCTCGGCGTTTGACTCATCCGCCTGCACCGCGGAGTCAAACGCGTGACGCGCAAACACCCATTCCTCCACCAGCGCAAGCCCAGTGCCGATGATAACGAATTGTTCCGAGGGCGATTCCTGGAGTTGAGCGAGGTTCAACGTGGCGCGCAAGGTTTGCGCTGGCGGGTCAAACCGAGGGTCGAGTTGTGAAGCGGCGATGAGTTCCGTCCACGCGGCGGGAGGATTCGTCAGGGTCAGCAAGAGTCCCAGCTGGTAATGCGCCGAAGCGTCGCCCGGTTGTTGCGTAAGATACAACTGCAAATATTCCACGGCGTTCGCAAAATCGCCCTGGGTTTCCATGGCATACGATAATCGTTGATATAGCCCTGGCAAAAAATCGGCTTGTTCCAAGCCTTGCGTCCAGACCTCGATCGCGCCGTTCGCATCATCATTCAAGAAGCGGACATCGCCCCATGCCGCCCAACCTTCCGGGGAAAGGGCGTTTCGCTCATTTGCACGGCGATACATTTCCTCCGCCGTTGCATAATCGCCGTCGTGAAAGTAGGCGTGCCCGGCGAGTTCGTATAGGTCGGCGCGCCACGGGAGTTTGCGCGCGGCGTTCAGGTAGTGCTCGGCTTTTTCTGAGTAGTCGTCTGCTTTCACCGCGTTGCCGATCTCCGTGTACCCATTCAATACGATGGGGAGGATGATGGCGAGCAGGAGCAACAGCAGGATGGCGAGGACGCGCGAAGCCGTTCGAGACATGTGAGAAATTATAGCCCCGTATCACACCACGACGTTAACGCTCCTGTAACCCGGGGAAGGACGCCAGAAATTCCCAAGTGGAATATAATCGTTATCGTCATGACGGAATTGTTGAGGAACACGTTCGGTTTTTTCACGACCACCGGCGGCAGTCTGATCTATCAACTCGTGCTTTTGTTTTCAGTTGCCTGGGCGTTGGCTTCCGCGTACCTGCATTGGCGGTCGAGCGAATTCCCTCAGGCGCGGCGCACGATGTTCGGGCTTTCCCTGCTGTTCCTCGCGCGCATTGCGCTGTTCGGGGTGACGCTGGCGGGGAGCGGCGGGTTGGTGAATTTTTCCGTTGTCCTGCCGCCGTTGGATCGCGCGATCACTCTTTTTTCCCTGCTGTGGATGATCTGGCTGTGGAATTTTCCCGAGCCCAGCCGCACGCCCGATGCGATCACCGGCTTGTTGAGCATCCTGCTCGCGGCGGGCTTGGGGCTGAGCCTGGTGGCGTACGCGCAGGATTTCACCCGTCCCGACTATAACCGCACGATCAATGACGGCTTCTGGCAGTTGGCGAGCATTGCCACCGCCTGTTTCGGGTTGTTGTTGCTTGCCCTGCGCCGTCCGAATGGCGCGATCTACGGTTTGGCGGTGCTGATCCTTGCGTTGGCAGGGCATCTTTTATACGTGATGTTTGGGCGCTTCGAAGGGAATTTCCCCGGCGCCGTGCGGCTCATGTACATTGCCGCATATCCCATTCTCACCACTTTGCCTCAACGCTTCCCCGCCCCGGTGAAGGGACCCACCTCCGTCAAACAACACGCGCCCGTGGATGAGCGCCGGCGCTACAGCACCGACCCGAAGACCTTCCACGCCCTGCTGGGGCTGGCTGGCGAATCGAGCGCCGACCGCTTGAGTCAAGCGATCACGCGCGCCATCGCGCAGACGATGCTTGCCGACCTTTGTTTTTTGATCTACCTGACCGATAACAAAAACCAGATCCAGATCGCGAGCGGATACGACCTCATCCGCGAGGAAGCCCTCGAAGGCGGAAGCCTGAACAAGGGCATGATCCCCATGCTCACGAACGCGTTGCAACGCGGGCGTCCGTTACGGTTGCCTTCCTCCAGCACCTCGGCGGATATCAAGGGGTTGAGCGACCTGCTGGGTTTGCAAAGCCCGGGTCATATTTTGAGTGTGCCCATCGTCACCCCGGAAAAAGATTCACTGGGCGGCGTGCTGTTGCTCTCGCCCTACTCGAACCGTTTGTGGAGCGCGGAAGACCAGGCGTTCCTTTCCAATATTGCCGTTGCCCTGGTGCCCATCATCCAGCGCGGAAACAAGATGACCTCGCTCGAGCAAAAAGGCGAGCAGACCCGCCAGGCGTTGGATGTGGCGCAGGCGCGCATCGAGGACCTCGAACGCCGTAACGCCGACCTGCTCAAACAGATGGACGCCATCCGCGCGGACGCCGCCCAGGGGTTGTCGCAAGCCGAAGACCTCGCCGCGCTCACCCGCATGCAGGAAGATTCGCAAAAAGCCATCGAGCGGTTGAAAAAAGAAAACGAAACCCTGCGCGCCGGCAAAGGCGCCTCTGCCGCATCGCAACAGGTGGAGGGCGAGTTGCGCCTGACCCTGGAGGAGATCGCCCGCCTGCAGAACCAACTGGCGGAGTCGAACATCCGCGTGGCGGAATTGGAGAAGGGTTCGGTCGTCGTCCGGTCGAACGAACAAGCCGAGGTGGTCGCATCAATTTCACAGGAACTGCGCCAGCCCATGTCGTCCATTGTGGGGTATACCGACCTGTTGCTCGGGGAGTCCGTTGGCATCCTCGGTGCGTTACAACGCAAGTTCGTCGAACGCATCAAAGCCTCCACCGAGCGCATCGGCAACCTGGTGGACGACCTCATCCAGGTGACGACACTGGAGACGGGTTTGAACGAACTCAAACCCGAAGCCGTCGACCTGAACCTGATCATCGACAACGCTATGTCGTACACGAGCAGTCAGGTGCGCGAGAAGAATATCTCGCTGCACCTCGACCTGCCGAAGAACATGGCTCCCATCCAAGCCGACCGCGAAGCCCTGCAACAGATCGTGATCCATCTTTTGCAGAATGCCGGCGCCGCTTCCCCGGTGGAAGGCGTCATCCACTTGCACGTGCAGACCAAATCGGAGGGCGGAGACGAGTACGTCCTCATCCAGGTGAAGGATTCCGGCGGCGGCATCCCCTCCGAAGACCTGTCGCGCGTGTTCACCCGACTGTATCGCGCGGACAATGTGTTGATCCAGGGTGTGGGCGATACGGGCGTGGGGCTTTCGATCGCGAAGACGCTGACCGAGGCGCAACGCGGACGCATCTGGGTCGAGACCGAAACCGGCGTCGGCTCGACGTTCAGCGTGCTCCTGCCCATCGCTAAAAACATCCTCTCGCGCCTGCCGGAGATTTGATCATGCAAGCCCTGCGTCAGTTGGGGGGAGGCATCGTCATCGCCATCGTGTCCATCGTTCTCGTGCTCGGGGGAATATCGCTCGCCATCGCCGAATCGGCGGCGCCGCCCACACAACCCATCCTCGCGTTTGTTTCCCCCACCCTGCCCCTGACCATCCTCACGCCGACGTTGTTTTCCCTGCCCACTTTATCGGAAACTCCGTTCAGCACCGAAACCCAAACAGCGACCATGACCTTCATGCCGCCGCCGTCGGCGACCGTGTGCATCCCGCCACCCTCGAACTGGACCTTGATCGTCGTTGGCGCGAATGATACCATCTACACCCTTGCGCAGAAATATGCCACCAGCGAAGACGCCTTGAAGAACGCCAATTGTCTTTCTTCCGTAGATTTGCAACCCGGGCTTGCGTTGTATGTTCCGCCGGTTGCCTCAACCGCGGTGATCGTTTCGTGCAGTCCGCCGCTCGGCTGGGTGAAGAAACACGTTGTACAACCGGGTGAAAATTTATATCGCATCGCCCTGTCCTACGGGCTGACGTACCCACAACTGCAACAAGGTAACTGTATGGGGAACTCCATTACCATTTATGTGGGGCAGGTGTTATGGGTGCCCAACATCTCCACGTACACGCCCATCCCCGGCGCAACGGTCACGGTGGTGATTCCCACCTCCACCGCGTCACCCACCAACACGTCAACCTTCATCCCAACTGCGACAACGATGCCGACGCTGACCGCCACGTTCATTTCCACGGCGACGCCGCAAGCGACAGCGCAACCCACGATTACGAATACCATCCCCCCGGCGCCGACCGCCACCCCGTCCATCACGCCGTTCCCTTCGCCATGAGTTTCCGCCGACAAATCATCCTCGCGGCGCTCCTGCTTGCAGGGTGTGCAACTCCCACGACATCGCCCGCGCCATCCAGCCTGTTCGAGTTGGTGACCGCCGCGCCGAATCCATCGGCGACCCCGACGCCCTTCCAGCCCCTGCCCATCGGTGCGACAAGTTTCTTCATCCCGGCGAACGACCCGCTTCTTTTCACCAGTGCGGTTGATTCGACCATCCCGACCTCCTCGCTCCCTTCGGAAACCCCAAGCCCGCTCCCGACCATTGACGCGGTCATCCTCAACAACACCATCGCGCCACAGCCGACGTTCGATAGCCAGATCCTCAACAATGGGCAGGACACGGTGAACTTTTTATTGATCGGTTCCGATCGCCGATCGCAGACTGGCTCCACCCGCACGGATACGCTGGTGCTTGCGATCCTTCGTCCCAGCGAAGGACAGGTCTCGCTCATTTCCATCCCGCGCGACCTGTGGGTTTCGATTCCCGGGTTCGAAAACAACCGCATCAACACCGCCTACCAGTTGGGGATTTCCACCGGCTATCCCGGCGGCGGACCCGCCCTGCTCAAAGACACCATCCAGTACAACCTCGGCATCCGCATCGACCACACCTCCATGGTGGATTTCAACGGGTTCGCCGACATCGTCGATACACTTGGTGGCGTGGATGTGCCGGTCGCCTGTGCCTACACCGATTGGCGGTTGATTGCCCCGGGGTATGACCCGGAAAACGAAGATAACTGGTATTTGTACACCGCTGAACCGGGCGTCATCCACATGGATGGCGAGCTTGCCCTGTGGTACGCGCGCTCGCGCCAAAAGTCCAACGATTTCGATCGGGGTCGCCGCCAGCAGGAGGTGTTGCGCGCTTTGTTCGCGCAGGCGTTGCAAACCGGCACCCTGACGCGCATCCCTGAATTGTATGAAAACTTCAAAGAGACTATCGAAACCGATCTCAGCCTGAGTGACATTCTGCAACTCTCCGTTTATGCCCCGCAGATGACGAACGCCGACATCCGCAGTTATTACATTCGCCCGCCGTATGTCAGCTCGTGGATCACGGACGGCGGCGCGTATGTTCTCCTCCCAAATAACGAACTGCTCCCGCAGATGCTTGCCGAAGCGCTCTCCCCGGCGCCGCAGGTTGCCCAGCGGCAGGCAGTTACCATCGAGGTGATGAACGGCACGTCCATCCCCGGTTACGAAACGCTCGCGGCAACGCGCCTCAATTACGCCGGCTACGAAACGCGCATCCTCCCCTCCGACCGGCAGGATTACACGTCCTCTGTGTTGATCGATAAGACCGTCCTGCAAGACCCGACCTTCAGCGTCCCGCTCCTCCGTGTGATGGGACTCCCGCCCAACAGCCTGCTCTCCGGCGCCGACCCGAACAGCGCCTCGAACTTCCTGCTGATTCTCGGGTACGATTATGAACCGTGCTTTCAGCCGGAGAGTTTGGGGCAGTGAACAAGGTTATAATTCCAAAAAGATATGACAATCCATAGAATCTCCGAGGTTGGCAATGTATTGCGAAATGCCGTTGCCTTCAATTTCAAGAATAATTCTGAGGTCATGATGAACGCGGACTCTCTTTTGACCCGTGTCGGGCAATTGTTTGACTTGCTCGATTCCCGCCGTGTGGACTATGTGCTCGTCGGCGGTATTGCCCTGCTGACATATGTTGAAGGGCGGAATACTGAAGATATTGACCTGATCATGGCTTCGCCATCGTTGGAAAAACTTCCGGAGATCGAAATCGAAACCCGGGATATATACTTCGCCCGTGGCAAGTTCGGCGAATTGCAGATTGACATCCTGTTGACGAAGAATCCACTGTTCGCCAAAGTGGATAAGGAATACAGCAATGCCAGCCGGTTCATGGATCGCAAAATCCGCAGCGCCACCGTGGAAGGGTTGATCCTGTTGAAGTTGTTTGCCCTGCCCTCCCTCTATCGGCAGGGAAGTTTCGAGCGTGTGGGAATCTATGAAAACGATATCGCCGCTTTGATGAATGCCTTCAACCCCGATGTGGAATCCCTGCTGGTTGAACTCGGCAGTCATCTGAACGAGACGGATATGGCGGAAGCCAGAAGGATCGTTGCGGATATTGAGGAACGGATACAGCGTTTTCGGAAGGCAAGTAAATAACGGGATGCAATTCTGCCCGACATTGAAATGGAAATGAGGAGACTTCAACATGACCGATAAAAAAGCCGTAGCCCCCGCCGGCGTCAGCCCCATGGGACCGTACTCGCCGGGCATCGTCAGCGGCGGGTTTTTGTTCATCGCCGGGCAGGTCGGGCGCGGACCCGACGGAACGGTCGGCGCAACCATCGAGGAGCAAACCCGTTACACGCTCGACAATATGCGCGCGATCCTGCAAGCTGCGGGTTGCGATTTCAAGGATGTGGTGAAGGCGAACGTGTACATTACCAAGCCGGAATATTTCCAGGCGTTCAATCCGATCTACATGGAATATTTCCCCGAGCCGCGCCCCGCCCGCGCAACCGTGATCGCCGCCCTGGTGGACGAAAAATTCCTGATCGAGATCGAAGCGATCGCAAAACTGCCGTAACACCGCACGTCGAGATTGCCAGCCGATTTGATGGCGGCTGGCAATTTTTATTTTTCATACACCTGCGGGTTGACGCAGTTCGGCAGTCGTTCGCCCCGCACACCGGCGATCAAATTCCGCGCCGACATCGTCGCCATTTTGTTTCGCGCCGTGACGGTGGCGCTCCCGAGGTGCGGCATGACAATGACATTCTCCAGCATCAATAATTTGTGATTCGCAGGTAACGGTTCGGGGTCGGTCACATCGAGCGCGGCGGCGAAGATGCGGTTCTGTTTGAGCGCATCATACAGCGCGTCGTGATCCACAACGGGACCGCGCGCCGTATTGACGAGGACGGCGGACGGCTTCATTTTTGCGAGGGCGCGCGAGTCGATCAAATGGCGTGTGGCAGGCGTCAACGGGGGGTGAAGCGAGAGAAAGTCCGATTCGCGCAACAGCGTTTCAAAATCCACTTTCTGCGCGTGGTCGCCTGAAATTTCTTTTTCCGTCGGGTCGAAATAGATCACGCGCATGTCGAATCCATGCGCGCGGCGCGCCAGCGCCTTGCCGATGCGACCAAAGCCGACGATGCCGAGGGTTGCGCCTTTCATTTCGATCCCCAACAACAATTTGGGATGCCAGGTCTTCCACATGCCTGCCCGCACGTAGCGATCGCCTTCGAGGATGCGCCGCCCTGCGCTCATCATCAAAGCGAACGCCAGATCGGCGGTGGCATCGGTGAGCGCGTCGGGGGTGTTGCCGATGGGAATGCCGCGCGATGTTGCCGCGTTCACATCCACGTTGTCGAACCCCACCGCGAAATTGCTGATGACCTTCAACCCCGCGCCCGCCGCGTCTATCACTTCGCTGTCGATGCGTTCGGTGAGCAGGGATAAGATTCCATCCACGCCGCGCGCGTGTTCCAAAAGTTCGTCGCGGCTGGGCGGCAGGTCGCCCTGCCACACATCGGCGTTGCAAACTTCATGGATAAGATTCAGCCCCTCGTCGGGGATGATGCGTGTTACGAATACATTTGGTTTCGTCATACTCATCTCCGTGTCATTCTGAGCGGAGCGAAGAATCTCCGACATGACCATCGAGACTCTTCGGTGGCAAGGATGCCTCGGCGCCACTCCATCAGAGTGACATAGTGTGTATTTTGATATGATAACAGACATGCATGCGAACCGTTTTGCGACGCACAGTCTGCGCGACCCGCGCCTCTTGCGAATTTTATCCGCCGCGCTCGAAGCGGTTGACCCGTATCGTGCGGTGAAGAATCACTTGCCAATTCTCAGCGGCGACATCCATGGTTTGGCGATCGGAAAAGCCGCCGTCCCGATGATGGACGCCCTGGTGGAATCGATTCCACTTTTGGGCGCGCTCGCCGTTAGCAAGCACGCTTCCTCCTCCCATTTGGGTTTGTTCCCGGTTCTCCTCGGCGGACACCCCATCCCCGACACGCGCTCGGTCACGGCGGGCGAACGCGTGCTCGAGTTTGTTTCTTCTTTAAATGAAGACGATACGCTGGTCTGTCTGATCTCCGGCGGAGGCTCGGCATTGGTCACTGCGCCGCTGATCCCGCTGGAGGAGTTGCAATCGCTCACCTCGGCAATGCTCGCCTACGGCGCGACGATCAACGAGATCAACACAATTCGCCGCCGCCTCGACCGGCTCAAAGGCGGAGGTTTGGTTCGCGCGACGAAGGCGAAAATAATCAGTCTGATCCTTTCGGATGTGATTCGCAATCCGCTGGAAGTGATCGCTTCCGGGATGACCGCGCCAGACCCGACGACGAACGCAGATGCGTTGAAGATCCTGGAAAAATATAAACTCGAAGACCGCGTGCCAATCTCCAATCTCAAGTCTCCATTCTCTTTATCGTTTTCCCGCGTACAGAACATCATCATCGGCGACAACAAACTCGCCGCGCAAGCCGCCGCGGAGCAGGCGAAGCGCGAGGGATTCGATGCTGAAATCCTGACCAACGAACTGCAAGGCGAAGCCCGCGAGGTCGGGGCGATGTTGGCAAACAAACTACGCAATGAAGCGACGAAGCGCCCGCGTCCGTTTTGTTTGATCGCAGGTGGGGAAACCACTGTCACCCTGAGAGGCAGTGGCAAAGGCGGGAGGAATCAAGAACTGGCGTTATCCGCCGTGGATGAACTACGCGGCTTGGAAAACATGATGTTGATCGCGCTGGCAACCGATGGTGAGGACGGTCCCGCCGCCGATGCGGCGGGTGCGGTTGTGACAGGTGGATCCGCGGGCAGGGCGGAGTCGCTGGGGCTGAGCGCGGCAGACCACCTGTCGAGGAATGATGCGTATCCGTTTTTCGAGTCGCTGGGGGATCTGCTCAAG
>CAZGSB010000063.1:0-18488 GCA_964528275.1 uncultured Anaerolinea sp.
TCCTTGAGTTGCTTGAGTTTCACGGCGGGGATGGGTGTGTCGTTCGCTTCGATCTCCACAGTTTCGCTGGTGAACACAAGGATGGGTCGAATGTTCGGCAGGGATTCATCTCCGAATTTTTTTGCCAATGCTTTTTGCACCGCCCTCACCTCGTATTCCGACTCGACATCCGGGCGGCCGATGCCCTCCTGTCCGAAGATGCTCATGTATGCCTGAAGAACGCCGCCCTTGGTAATGCGCCAGCGATTTTTCGTAAACGCAACAACTCCGCGTTGACGATGGGGGAGCAGTACCCAAACGCCCGCGGGACCCGCCAGCAGGTGCGAGGTCGGCGTTAGAAAGTGGTACAGGGTGAAGTCGCCGGGCAAGCCCTTGAGGGCGGCGTCGAGTTTTTCATCCATGCGCGGACGTCCGCCGTACCGGTTCACGAAATACAAGCCAACCTGCACCAGGATGAATCCCACCACAAAAGAAGCCAGCGTGATGTAGAAAAAACGCAGGTCTTCGCCGGTCAGGTTGTTGATGTTGAGGAAAAAACCTCCCACGAGGATGACGATGGAAAGAAAGATTGCCCAGCCGCCGATCGTGTTGTTACGCTTGATGAGTTTATCGTTCCGTTTGGTGATCATATCCTTTACTTCAGACTTTCTTCAATGGCAGATTTCATGGCGTCCAGCACCTTCGATTCCGCGGCTTCTTTTGCCACACGGATGGCGTTCTTGATGGCGAGCGCATCGGAACGACCGTGCCCGATGAAGACCAGTCCGTTTACGCCGAGGAGCGGAGCCGCGCCTTCTTCGCTGGGGTCGAGCAATTTGCGGACTTTGCCCATCGCCGGGCGGATCAGCGCGCCGCCGATCATCGTGAGCACACCCCCGCCTTTGACGGACTCGCGGATCTTTTCGACGAGTAATTTTGCCACCGCCTCCGTGGACTTGAGCAACACGTTCCCGGTGAAGCCGTCCGTCACCGCCACATCCGCGTGACCGCCGAACACTTCCTTGCCCTCCACGTTGCCGATGAAGTTGAGGTTGGCATTTTGCAACAGCGGATACGCCGCTTTGACGAGTTCGCTTCCTTTCCCTGCCTCCTCGCCGTTCGAGATCAACCCCACGCGCGGGTTCTTCACGCCGCGCACTCGCTCGGCGTAGACGCTTCCCATGATTCCAAATTGAAGAAGATTCTCCGGCTTGCAATCCGGGTTGGCGCCGATATCGAGGATGATGCAGATACCGGTTGCGGTCGGGAAGGGAGGCGCCAGCGCGGGGCGGTCCACGCCTTTGATCCTGCCGAGCCGGAACAGCGCGGTAACCATCGCCGCGCCGGTGTTCCCCGCGGTGACGAACGCGTCTGCCTCGCCTTTTTTTACAAGATCGTACCCGATCGCCATCGAGTTCTGCGCATCTTTGTGGCGCGCCTTCATCACGAGGTCTTCGCCTTTGTCGTTCATGGTCAACATTTCAGGCGCGTGAACCAAGCGGATGGGGAGAGTCCCTGCCTGGTGTGAATCAAGCAGAGGTTGAATCCGCGAAGCGTCGCCGATGAGGAGGATCTCCACCCCGTAGTCGCGCGCCGCCATCACCGCGCCTTCCACATCCGGCACCGGGTAAGTATCGCTTCCCATGGCGTCCACTGCTATTCGAGTCATATTTTCTCCTCATGTACAGCCGACTTAAGTCGGCTGTACGGGCTTTGCTTGACAAGCAAAGTAAGCCGATTATAATACGCCCTGCTTTTGCGCTGGTGCTGGAATTGGCAGACAGGCATGGTTGAGGGCCATGTGTCGCAAGACGTGGAGGTTCAAGTCCTCTCCAGCGCACCACTCGATGAAAATCCCCGGATCACCCGGGGATTTTTTATTCCAGCGTGAAAAATACCGTTGTGCCGTTTCCCGTTTCCGACTCGACCCAGATCCTGCCGCCATGCACTTCGATGATCCGTTTGACCAGCGCCAGACCGATTCCCGTCCCTTCCATGTTCGGGTTCAACTTATGGAAGAGTTCGAATATTTTGGCGTGATGCTCCGGGGCGATGCCGATTCCGTTGTCGCGCACGAAGAATACGCGTGCGCCGTCCTCCCTGATTTCGGCGCCGACTTCGATCTCCGGGTGAGGCTTTTCCATCGTGAATTTCGCGGCATTCTCCAAAAGGTTTTGCATGACTTCCACCAGCCGGGCGCGATCACCGTGGACGGTGGGCAGACCGCTTGTCACCCGCACCTGGACTTGATTTTCTTCCAATCGTTTCGCTACCCGCGAAAGCGCATCGTCGACGATCTGCCCGAATGGAACGTCCTCCGGTGGGTTGATCAACCGCCCCACCCGCGAAAGTTCAAGCAGGTCGTTCAATAACGCCTCCATCTTCCGGTTGGCATCTGAGATCCGTGCGATATCGCGCCTCAGGCTATCGACATCCCCACTCAAAGCATCCTTTTCAAGGTAGCCGAGAAAGCCTCCCATCGTGATCAACGGCGCTTTCAGGTCGTGTGAAACGGTGTAGGTGAACCTCTCCAGTTCTGCATTCTTCGCTTCCAATTCGGCGATCAGCGCTTCGCGTTGGGCTTCCATCTGTTTTTGTTGCGTAACGTCGGCATACACGCCCTGCACATACAGTGGATTTCCAGCCGGGTCTTTGATGGCAATGGCTTCGTCACGTAGCCACACCCAACTACCGTCTTTGGCGCGCATGCGGTACTCGCTGATGGTCTTCTCGCCGGTCATAAGGATCTTGTTGATCGTTCTCAACACAACGTCTCGATCGTCCGGGTGAACGAGGGTCTGCCAGAATTCAGGGCTGGACGAGAACTCGGCGGGGGTATACCCGATCATATGCTCGATCTGGTCGGTGATAAAAATGGAAGGTCCGCCGGGTTCGGCGTAATCGCGGTACAGCGCCACCGACGATTGCTCCACCAGTGTCCGGTACAACAGTTCGGTTTCGGTCAACGCTTCAAGCGTGCGTTTTTGTTCGGTGATGTCGACGGTCATTCCCACAAAGCCGCGAATTTCACCACGGTCCTGTATCGGCGCGGCGATGAACAAGGCGTGATGAGGTTCGCCGTTCCGTTCGGTGGTTTCCTCGGCGCGAAGCGATTCACCGGCGAGCACGCGTCGGTGTTGCCTGCGGTATTCTTCGCGCGTGTCGGCGGCAAGGTCCAGGTCGTCCAGTGTACTGCCGACCAGGTCGCCAGCCATCGAACGGGACACCGGGTTTTGCAGGATGTAGCGGTCCTGTTCATCGCACACCCAAAAATCGAACGGGATGGTGTCGATGATCGTCGAAAGCAAGACCTCGTTGGAACGGAGTTTCTCCTCCGCCTGACGACGGGCGGTCACATCCACAAAGAATCCCTGCACCACCTTCCTGCCGCCGGCGTTATCCGATGTCACGCTCAGGCTCTCGTCACGCACCCAAATCACCGTCCCGTCTTTGCGCGTGAAACGATACTCCATCTGGAACAGGTTGTGTTGCGCCAGGGCTTCCATTTCGCCGGCAATGAAGACTTCGCGGTCATCGGGGTGGACGCGCGAAAACCACAGGTTGGGGTCTTCCACCCATTCATCATAGGTGTAGCCGGTAAGATCCTCGATCCGTGGGCTGACGTAGAACCAACGGCCCGCCGGTCCCGGTTCGGCGCTGTACAAAACCGCCGGTACTTTTTCGACGAGTTCCCGGTAGCGTCTTTCCGCCTCGCGCAACTGGATCTCCGTTTCCCGGCGTTGTTCGTTCTCGCGTTCCGCGCGTTGCAAGGCATTGGTGATTCGTTGCGTTGCCATGTGCAACAGGCTCGAGGCGATGAAAAAATAAAGGATCTGCGCGATCCACATGGTGGTTGAATCGGTGAATTGGTCCGGGGCAGGCGATAAACCGACCCTTTCGAGGAGAACGAACACCCCACCGGCGATCACGCTCAGCCACGCGATTTTTGTCGCCGATCCCCTCCCCATGAAGATCGCCGCGGTCAGGATGGTGATCAACAACCCGCTATAACCGGGCGCCATCACGCCGCCGCTGAAGAATGCCGCGATGAAAAGCACGGTCCAGATCCCCATCACCAACGCGCCTCCCGCTTTTCGCGTATCCCCTCGTTTGATCAGAATGAACAACCAGCCATACAGCGGGAACAACGGCAACGCAAAGAGGATCCGGTTCGTAAATTCCGGCACCAGAATCAACCACATCATCAGGTACAACACCGTAAAGCCAGACATGACCCAAACGATTCGCCAGAGTTGCGAAGCAACGAATGAACGATCGAGGTCATCGAAACTCGGGGGGTTGAATACTCTCGCGATCATGGAACTTCTCCCGGATTTGAAAAATCCCTGCCTTTGCAGGGAGCATTGGAGCGGCTGGCTAAACGCGTTACTCGACGATCAAACTGCAACAGGTGACGGCGCCTTCGGCTTTTGTGAACTCATCCATGACAACGGGTCTGACCTTGAAACCATGCGCCTCGAGCCTCGACTGTGTGTTAGGGTACGCCGTAGGGAAAATGACCGCCCCGTTGACGGGCAGGCAGTTCGCCGCCTGCGGCTCATTGGCATCGACTTCGATCAGGCGAAAGTTCTTGAAGCGCGCCATGTCCACCCAATTCGGGTTGATCAGCAGGGTACCGTCGTCCACGCGTGTGACGGCGGATTTGAGGTGTAAAACCTCGCCAAGTTCAACGGCGATCGTTTCGTACCCAAAAACTCCCAGAATTTGGTTCATCTGCTGGACGGCTTCAGGTTTACTCCGGGTGGACATCCCAACATAGATTTTTTTTCCGACGACAAGCACGTCACCCCCGTCTACGGTGGCAGGCGCTTCGATGCGGACGATCTCGCGATGGGGAGCGAGCGCGTGGGCGATGGAAACAGTCTCGGGTTTGCGAGAATCAGCCCCAGGTCGGGTGAGAAGCGCCACTTCCGGCAGGATCACTGCTGTGTCCTCGACGAAAACCGAATCGGGCAGATCGTCTTCGGCGGGAAGTTCCAGCACCGTGCACCCCAATTCTCTCAGCGCGCGAACATAACCTTGATGTTGCTCTCTCGCCACCTGGAGGTCGATCGGTGTCCGTTCGATATGGGTGATCTCGCACTCGTGGAAGCGGGGGCTGACACCGCGCGTGATTGCGAGGCGCATGGGTTTAGTTTCCCCCGGTGCGATACCGGTCGATCAGGGCTTTGGTGCGCGAGTCTTTGGGCTTGGTGAACAACGCGGACGGTTTGGCGTCTTCGATGATCCCGCCGTCTGCCATCACCAGCACGCGGTCTGCCACTTCGCGCGCAAACCCCATTTCATGCGTGACGACCAGCATGGTCATGCCGTCTTTGGCAACTTTTTTCATCACGTTCAACACTTCGCCGATTAGTTCCGGGTCGAGCGCCGAGGTGGGTTCGTCGAACAGCATCACCCTCGGTTGCATCGTCAAGGCGCGGGCGATCGCCACCCGTTGTTTCTGCCCACCCGAGAGTCGCAGTGGATACTCGTCTCTTTTGAACAACATGCCGACGCTGTCGAGGTTTTCTTCGCCCAGCGCGATGGCTTCGTCGCGGTCCATGCCCTTCACCGTCACCGGACCCTCGATCACGTTTTCGAGCACGCTCATGTGCGGAAATAAATTGAACTCTTGAAACACCATGCCGGTCTTCAAGCGCACATCGTGGATCAATTGACGATGCGCCTTGCCGCGCCCATGGCTTTCGACAACCACTCCGTCGACTTCGATACTGCCGTTGGAGGGTTCCTCCAGAAAGTTGATGCAACGAAGCAAGGTGCTTTTACCCGAGCCGCTTCTGCCGATCAGGCAGACTACTTCGCGAGGTTTGACGTCAATGCTGATGTCTTTCAAGACGTGCAAACGTCCGAAATATTTATCGAGGTGTGAAACGCGGACGATGGGTGTCATGTCAGCGGTCTCCCCGGGCGAGGCGCGCTTCGAGCCGGCTTTGGAAGAAGGTGAGGATCAACGTCATGACCCAGTAGAAAACCGCCGCCATTAAAAGCGCCTCGAGATTATTGAACTGCGCCCGCCCGACGCGTGTGGCGCGCCACATGACTTCGTGGACAAACCCTGTCGCCGAGACGAGCGCGGAGTCTTTTGTCATGGAGATGAAGTCATTCCCCATGGGCGGGATGGCGAACCGCAACGCCTGAGGTAACACAACGCGCCGCATGGTCTGACCGGGCGTCATGCCGAGCGCGGCGGCGGCTTCGCGTTGTCCCTTGCTGACGGATGCCAGCCCGGCGCGAAACGTCTCGCTCATGTATGCGCCGTAATTTAACCCGAGGGCAAGCACGCCCGCGAATAGCCCGCTCAGGCGAATCCCAAGTTGGGGAAGTGCAAGAAAGAAGAAAAAGATCTGGAGATAAAGAGGCGTTCCGCGAATCAGCGAAACGTAAAACGTGCTCAAGGCGTAAATCGGTGGAAAGGTGGAAAGCCGGCCCAGAGCCGCGAGCAAGGCGAGGAGGATTGCCAGCAGGATGGATAAGGAAGAGACCAGCAACGTTTCCCCCAAGCCTGAGCCAATGAACCCGAGGTTTTTTTGCATGAACTCGGTATCCAGTTTGATGGTTTCAAAACCGAGCACCGATTGCCCGCTGAATAAAAATACCAATACCAGCAACAAAATGCCCCACGTGCCGCCGACACCCGCGCGGAATTGGCGTTGTTTCCTTTGGTGCGCTTCGACCAGGAGTTCGGCTTGCGATTTTACGGGCTGGGAGGTTTCCATGCGTTTACCCAATGGATGATACTTGACTCAGATTTTTGAAGGGGTTTCTGACACGAACCTGTCATCCAGGAAACAAGGGAAGCGGCGCGAAGCCGCTTCCCTTGTTCAATGACGATGTTAATTGGGAGCCTGGGTCAGGTCGAGTTCGAACCATTTCAGGGAAAGCTCTGAGAGTGTGCCGTTCGCATGCATCTCGGTGAAGATGCGGTTGATTTCGGCGAGCAGGGTGTCGGTCGGCAGGGTGGACGACTTGTCCAATGCGGCGGCGAGATCCTCGGAGTACACCGCCGAACCAACCTTCACAACAGGGAAGCCCTCGGCGATGTTCGCGTCCACAACGGTTTCAGAGGTCACATAGCCGACAAAGTCTTCGCGTCCGGAAGCGATCGCCTGGGCGCATTCCTGGTCGGTTTCGAGGGGAATAACGGTCACATTGGGAGCCTCTGCATAGATGGACGATTCGGGCAAGCCCAAACCAGCCATATCGTGGTTCAGCCATGATTCATAGGTTGTGGCGGTGCCGGCGCACAGCGACTGTCCCTCAAGATCGGCGAGGGATGTAATGCCGGCGTCAGCCCGAACAGCCACGACCGCCGGAGTGTAATAGTAGGGGACGCTGAAATCCAGGACTTCCTGACGGGTGGTGGTAACCGTCATGGAGCCAACGCTTACATCCCAGTTGTCAGCCCAGGAACCGGCGGTGATCGTGTCCCAGGATGGGGTGGCGAAGCAGGTTTCCACGCCGAGTCCATCGCCAATGGCGATTGCCGCATCCACATCGAACCCTTGCATTTCAGCGGTGGTCAACGCGTCGGATGGACATTTCGTATCGGCCGGGCGCGAGCCTTCGGTGTTGAGGAAGGATTGCGGGGCATAGTTCGGGTCTGTCGAGACCAGAATGTAACCGCGCTCCTGAATCGCGCCGAGCAGGTCGCTTGCCTGCGAACCGCCGCCCCCACACGCGGTGAGCACGATCGCGGCAATGACCCCGAGAGCCAAAACGTTATACAGTTTCTTCATGTTCTCCTCCAAGAGAATAGAGAATGGGATTGAGATGAACCGTTCATCTCTTTCGCTCAAGGATAGACCATTTTTTATGATTCGGCAAGTGATTTGAGCGGGTCTTTTCAAATGGTACAATTGCCGCATCTCGTGATGGAGGATGCCATGCCTGCAAAATTTCCCAGCGAAGAGTGGTTGATGGACCTCGAGTCCAGACTTAATACGGATGAGCGTTACCGCGACATCGCCCGCAATTGGGAAGGCGACCTGTTCTTCATCATCGAGCCGGAGGGGAATCTCAAAGAAAGACTTACGTTCTATCTCGACCTTTGGCATGGCGCATGCCGCAAAGTGGAATTCAACCCCAAGCCGGAATCGCACCCGAATCCCACGTTTACCCTCTCAGCCACGTACAAGAATATCACCGCGATCCTGACCGGCTCCTTGAACCCCATGACCGCCATGATGACCTCCAAACTCAAAGTCAACGGAAGTTTGGGATACATGATGCGCAACGTTCCCACTGTGCTGGATTTCGTCCGTGTGGCGCAGTCGGTGACGACGGAAATTTTGTAGAGCGAGCTAATATCTCGCTCTACAAAAATTGTATGCAACCTATTCTCAAAATCAATCTAACCACGGGTCAAACTGAAGAATATCACATTCCCAAAGACTGGGCAGAGAATTTTCTGGGCGGCGCTTCCCTCGCCGCTCGAATGTTGTATTCAACCCTCACAAAAGAACTTGACCCATTCTCGCCGGAATCGCCTTTACTTTTCCTGACGGGTCCCATGACGGGGACATCTGGTCCAACCACGGGACGCTTTGTCGTCTGCGGGAAGAGTCCCGCTACGAGCCTCTGGGCGGAATCCAACATCGGCGGGCACTGGGGACCGGAACTCCGCGCGGCGGGTTACGATGGCTTGTGGATCATCGGCAGGGCGGAAGAGCCGGTTTATATCTGGTTAATCGGCAGGCAACTCGAAGTCCGGAGCGCGGCGCATTTGTGGGGGCGGAACACCTATGCAACACAGGAAAATGTCAAAGAGGAAGTCGGCCAAAAATCCGCGCGCGTCTGTGTGATCGGACCAGCGGGGGAGAAGCAGGTCTTGTTCGCATCCATCATGTGCGATCATGGACGGATGGCGGGGCGCACCGGCATGGGCGCGGTGATGGGGTCGAAAAACCTCAAAGCCATTGCTGTGCGCGGCACGAACGAGATCCCCGTCTTCGATATACCGCGCTACAAAAAACTCCGTTCCGAATCCAATCGAAAATTGCGAGACGATAACGAGGCAAAAGTCCTGCGTGATGTCGGGACGGGTGGCGCGGCGAACTACGCGGAATACCTTGGCGCGATGCCGGCGAAATATTACTCGCAAGGCTCTTTCCCTGCCGTGGATGAGGTCTCCGGCGCGCGGATGACCGAGACGATCTTGACCGGGCGAAGCGCCTGCCAGGGATGTGTGATCGCCTGTGGACGCGTGGTCCAACTGCCGAAAGATGTATTGAAACGCAAAGGTCCCGAGCATGAAACGATGGTCGGCTTTGGCGCGAATTTATTGAACGCAAATTTGGAATCCATCGTGGACTTGGGCGAACTGTGCGACCGCTATGGCATGGACACGATCAGCGCGAGCAACACGATCGGGCTGGCATTCCACTTGTATGAAAGAGGTGTCCTGACACAAGAAGATACAAGAGGGATTGTTTTGAAGTGGGGCGCTGTGGATGCCATCGAGCAACTCGTGCGATTGATCGGTTCTCGCGAAGGGATCGGCGACCTGCTCGCGCAGGGATCCAAACGATTCGCCGCGCACTTCGGCGTGGAAGAAGATGCTGTGCAAGTCAACGGACTGGAGGTCGCGTATCACGACCCGCGTGGGGTTTCAGGCATGGCGTTGTCATATGCGACCAGTCCGCGCGGGGCGTGCCACAATCAGTCCGATTACTTCTTCGTGGATTGGGGTCACACGAACGAGCAACTCGGCATCGAATTTTTCTCGCGTCACGACCAGGCGGAAAAAGCCGCCAACGTCGCCCGCCACCAGGATTGGCGAACGGTGGACAACGCGCTCGTGATGTGCATTTTTGCCAACGTCGAACCGCAGGAAAAAGTGGACCTGATCAATGCCGCCTGCGGTTTGGATTGGTCTGTGGATGACATGATGAAATTCGGTGAGCGCTCGTGGAATCTCAAACGCGCGATCAATATCCGTTTGGGGTTGACCGCGCAGAACGATAAACTCCCCAAAGCCCTGCTGACTCCGTTCCCCGATGGGGGCTCGGAAGGCTTCGTGCCGGATATTCGAGGCATGCTCGATGCGTACTACGAAGCCCGCGGCTGGGACGCGGACACCGGCAAGCCGTTGCGTGAAAAATTGTCGGAGTTGGGATTGGTGGATGTGGCGGAAGAGTTATGGGGCTGATTTGATTTTCGTTAGAGGTTGGGGGATATTCATGGGTCGGTAAATTCAATTGCAGTACAATCTCGGCTAAGTAAGTACCGTTATATGCACTAAAAACAAACCTCAATTCTGCTCCCGCAGGGTCGCAGACCCTGCGGCATAATGCTTACAACAACGGCGGTCACATATCATACCCCTCTGGGTAGACCGCCTTTGAGCATCTTGAGTATGTGTATTTAAACAACTTTCTACCAAATACTTACATGGAGAAAATAATGAAACTTGTCACTGTTTCCCAAATGCAAGCCATCGAAAGAAACGCGGACGCGGGCGGCTTGACCTACGATCAGATGATGCGAAATGCAGGTCACGGTCTCGCCGAAGTCATCACCGATTTGTTTCCGGATAACGACCAACTGGAGATCGTCGGTTTGGTGGGTCCAGGCAATAACGGAGGCGATACCCTCGTGGCGTTGACCGCGCTCGCCGGTGAAGGCTGGAAGAGCCGCGCCTACCTCGTCAAACGCAAGAAGGATGATCTGGTAAAAAAGTTCACCGAAGCGGGCGGCGAAATCTTGAGCGGCAATGATGCATTCGAACAACTCGCTTCTGCGCTCGAAACCACCGATGTGTTGCTGGATGGCGTGCTCGGCACGGGCGTCAAACTGCCCTTGAAAAAGGATGTCGCCGAATTACTGGGCGAGATCAATGACGTGATCGGCAGTCTTGCCGAAGCGCCGCTCATCGTCGCTGTGGATTGCCCCTCCGGCGTGGATTGCGATTCTGGCGAAACCGCCGATGAAACCCTGCCCGCCGATCTCACGGTCACCATGGCGGCAGTCAAACAAGGGCTGTTGAAAATACCCGCGTTCGAATTCATCGGCGAGCTCAAGGTGGTGGATATTGGCTTGCCATCCGATCTGCCGTCTTTACGAGACTTGCAAACGGAAGTAGCAGATGAAGACTCGGTCTCAGCGCTGTTACCCGAACGCGCTCTCGATTCACACAAAGGGACGTTTGGCACGGCTCTCATTGCGGCGGGCTCGGTCAATTACACGGGGGCGGCGTTGCTGGCTGGCGAAGCGGCGTACCGCTCCGGCGCAGGATTGGTGACGCTGGCGATTCCCGCGTCCATTCACGCGGCGGTCGCGGGTCGACTCCCCGAAGCGACATGGGTCTTGCTCCCTCACCAAATGGGAGTCATCGCGCGCGATGCCGGTGAAATTTTGGTGAAGAGTTTCGAGCGGGCAACTGCCTTGTTGATCGGTCCCGGTCTTGGGACGGAGGAGACCACGAAGGAGTTCTTCGAAAACCTGTTGACCGGCAAAGCCGCTGTGAAAAAGTCCGCGCCGCGCATCGGGTTTGTCCATGCGGAGGGGGAGAATAATGCCGGCGAAAACGGTAGCCTGCCTCCACTGGTGGTCGATGCGGATGGTCTTCGTCTGCTCGCGCAGATCAAGGATTGGCAATCCAAACTTCCTGCCGGCTCTGTCCTCACCCCACATCCCGGCGAGATGTCGGCATTGACGGGGTTATCGAAAGAGGCTGTTCAGGAAGACCGTCAGGCGATTGCGGAAAAATTTGCGAAGGAGTGGGGGCATGTGGTTGTGTTGAAAGGCGCGTTTACGGTGGTGGCGTCGCCCGATGGACGGGTTACGATCATCCCGATTGCTTCACCCGCGTTAGCGCGCGCAGGGACGGGCGACGTGCTTGCCGGTCTCATCGTCGGCTTGCGCGCGCAGGGACTCGACGCCTTCGATGCCGCTGTTGCCGGCGCATGGATTCATGCGCAAGCGGGCTTGTATGCGGCGGACGATCTCGGCACAACGGCTTCGGTGATGGCGGGCGATGTCTTGAACTCGGTTTCGGATGTGTTGAGCGATCTGGAATAACAAAATAACTCTGGTGGTTGAGTAGGCGGCGTTCGTCCGCCGTATCGAAACCGCCAAGTAAGCAAAGCGCTTTGGTTCGTGGTGGTTTCGATACGCGCCTTTGGCGCTACTCAACCACCGGACATCAAATCAAAAAAAGACTCTCCGGCGTGGAGAGTCTTTTTTGATTGATCACGAATTACGCAGTACGCAGAACGATCTACTCCTCGCTCATAAACGCTTCGAGCGCTTCCTTGCTGATGCGGAACGCCTTGCCGACTTTTTTGGCTTTCAGGCTTTTGTCTTTGATGGCTTCGAGGATATCCGCCTCGGTGACCTTCATGAAGTTCGCGGCTTCCGCGGGGGTCATGATGTCCGGCATTTTTGCTCCGCCGGCCGCCCCGCCGGCGGCACCGCCCTGCATGCCTCCTTGAAGCGCCTGACCCATGAGATTGCCGATGCCCATGCCCGCGCCGATCCCAGCGGTAAGACCCGCGCCGCCGGATTGATTCTGCGCGGCATCGCGCATCGCGTCGGCGGCTTGCAATTGGGTGTAGGTCGCCATGTCGAGCATGCCCATGTCGCGGAGTTCCTGCGCCGACTTGCTGGAGGGTTTGAGGTTGCCGATGTAGAAGGATTTCAACACCATGCCCAGCGCTTCGAAATCATCCTGCGCCTTGGCGCGCACTGCCGCGCCGACCTCCTCGGTCAACCCGATCAAATCAACCACGCTCTTCGCGGCGGTGGTTTCACCCAGCACATCCTGCAATTTGGAAAGCAGGACTGTCTTGAGTCGTTCCTCGATGTCGGTGGTGCGATATGCGCCTTGCGCGCCCACCACCTGCGTGACGAACTGTTGCGGGTCCTTCACCTGGAACGAGTAGGTTCCAAATCCTTGCAAGAGAGCCACACCCAGCCCCATGCCGGGATTGCGGACAATGATGGGCTGTGGCGTTCCCCATTTTTCGTTTGCAAATTCTTTGAGCGAAACAAAATACACTTCCGCGGGGAACGGCGTGCGGTCGTTGAACGCCTTGCCGATAAAATCAATCACCTTGGGGATGTTCGCCGTGGCGATGGTGTGGCGACCCGCCTTGAACACATCCAGCGCGTTGCCGTCGCGGAAGAACACCGCCGCCTGCGATTCGCGCACGATCACCTGCGAGCCGATGCGGTAATCGCCGATGCCCGTTTCCGGGAAGCGGTGCACGATCTCATCTTTCATCTCGGTTGGATATTCGATAACGTCAAAAATCCTAGCCATACATTTTCTCCTTTGGAAGAGCGTTGGTTCGATTATAGTCCAATTTGTCTACGCCGAAAGTCCCGAAAAGTCTCAGTCCTTCATCGGTTTGCCTGTGCCGCGCTCGCGGACCATCAGGATCTCTGCCATGATGCTCACCGCGATCTCCTCCGGCGTTTCAGCATTTAATTCCAGTCCCATCGGCGAATGGACTCGCGCGATCAACCCTGCGCTCACTTCCTTTTCCTTCAACGCCCTGACCGTGGTCAGCCACCTGCGCTTCGAACCGATGACGCCGATGTACGCCGCTTCTGACTCGAGCAGGGGAGGCAGACCCGCTGCGTCCACTCCGGATCCACGGCTGGTCACCACCAGGAAAGTTTGTCGCGTCAGTTTGACGTGATTCGCCAGCTCCGCCATCGAGACGGGATAATACGCGTCTGCACCTGGCACCGACTCAGGGTTGCAAAACTCCTCGCGGTCGTCACTAACCGCCACCCGGAATCCCAGCCACTTGGCGAGGTGTACGACTGCCTTGCCCACATGTCCGCCGCCGATCACGACGATCGTCGCCGGGGGGAGAATCGGTTCCACAAATACCTCCACGGTTCCACCGCACACGCCGGGGTCGCCGCGTTTTGGGTCAGCGAGTGTGTACATCAACGTGCGCGGTTTGCCGTCGCTGATCGCCATCCACGCCTCATCGAGGACGCGGTGCTCCAAATCTCCGCCGCCGACCGTGCCGATGAACTTTCCATCCGGGTACACGAGCATCTTACTCCCCACGTGCCGAGGCGTGGAGCCTTCGCTCTTGGTCACGGTGCAGAGTGCGGCAGAGCCGTTATTCTTTTCGAGTTCAGCGAGGGCTTGATAAATTTTATTCATTGGTAGCAATAGTTTATTCTTCAGGGAAGATGATTCTTGCTTTTACGCCGTTTTGTTCTAACAAGTAGAGTAATCCACCCCCGTCAATTAATTCAATGGGCTTATCTTTTGCGAACTCATAAGCATCTTTCCCGTAGTGGCTCGTTGCTACAAGAATCCCTTTGTTAGCCCCTTCATTGATCATTGTTCCGTATAAATCGCGCACTGCTGATACGCCGACCACGCCCTTGTACCTTTTTGCCTGAATTACAACCTTACCACCTAAAATTGGTCTAGGGTCAAAGGCAACTACATCAACACCCCCATCTCTAGAAGCTTGGGTTGATTTCGCGTCAAATCCAATTCGGTCAAAGAGGTTATTAACTAAGTTTTCAAATTCAAACGGTGTAAGTTCCATTAAGTTAGGGCGACTTTCAAGGTCAGCAAGAATATCGCTTTCTCCTACAAATCTTTTGTCAACCATATCAAACTCTATGATTGGTTTTATAGCCATCAATTCATCCGGTCGTGATGACACTTGTGCCCCTAGATTTCTTAAACAGGCTTTCTTGTCAACCTTAGCAAGATTGATTTCTTGAAACTTGTCTTTTGTTGTCCTTACGGATACTATGCATGGGCGTATATCTTTTCCTGTTGCCGGATCCGTTTCGTTTACGAAGCCATTAAATACGATTACATCCAAATTGTTGCCTTGGTCTGCTTCTATCAACTCATGGATTGTTCGCAAGCAAACTGCTGACACTATGTCCAAATACAAATCCTTGACCTCAACTGATTTACGAGGTTTCTCATCAATCACATCCTTTGATTTGGTGTATTTGTATTCTGCAATTGAGGGCACAATACTAACCGTAGGTAATTCATACTCAACGACTACCTCTTTGGGTTCAGGCAAGTAAGCAACTCGAAACTCTTGTGGGAAGTCATCAGGATAATCCGAGCGCTCTAAAATCATACTGCAATAAGCAACAACAGCTTCCGGGTCTCTGTTTTTATATGCTGTTTCAAAATCATCTACTTCTTGGTTTTTTTGCTGAATCATTAGATCGAAAGATTGTTTTTCCTTGTTGTAATCCTCTTGCAAAGTAGCGATTATTTTATTTCTCTCATTAAGTGCTACTTGGAATTTTTCTTCATATTCTTTGAAAAGTCGCTTGCCTTCATCTACTCTCTTTTGAAGCCGCTTTTCCCATCCCGGAATAAGTTTTTCCAAGGCAGGCACATGTGATATTTTTGCAAAATACTCATCGCGGTTAGCGAAAGTAAGTTCTTTTTGGAGATCCGTTGGTAACTCAAGTTCACGAAAGGTTTCGTGGTTTCGGAGATCGTTAAAAGAAATGCTATCGCCCACCGTAAGAGTATGTGCCAAAATCCCAGAAAGTTCCGAGATTTTGGCTTTCAATTCGCTATTTAGTTCATCAGTTTCTTGCAAGCGATTTTCAAGGTATCGTTGTTTTGCTTCTTTATTTGCTTGGGCTTTAAATTGAGTCTGTTGTTTACGGGCACGTTCATCCTGTTTTTGTTTCCAGTTTTCAAACTTCTGCTGTTCGCGTTCGCGTTTGGCTGCTGCTCGTGCCATTTGAGAAATAAGACTGCTAAAACCACTTCGCCTCGGCATAATCCATCTCCTCACTTTCAAAATGAAAAAGCTGATAATCAGGGTTCGCTTTTACAAATATTATTTCCTACTCCAACAGCCCCAACACCACCGGTAACAATTGCTTCTTTCTCGAAACCACACCCGGCGCGTCGCGGGTGCCGTCGGCGAGCGGAGGGTAGGGGAGATCGTCCAGAATTGGCGGCGCTTTGGAGGAGGTGATCAGCCTGCTTGTGCCGCTGACGACATCTGTAATGAGCAACATCGCAAAATCAAGCCCGCGCTGGTTCTTGAGGTCGTCGAGGGCTTTGGTGAGCGGTTCGAGGTGTTCGCGCAACTGCATCAGGTCGGTCACTTCGGCTTGGGCGATGGCGAATTTGAACCCGCCGGCTTCGAAGGGCTTGATGTCGGTGCTGACGACCTCTTCCGGTTTGCGGTTGGAGAGTCCCGCGCCGGCGGCGAGCAGGGCTTTGCCAAACGATTCGACCGTCTCTCCTTTGAGCGGACTCGCGCCCACAAATGCCCAGCGCGCGAGCCGCTCGGCGGCGTCTTTGTCTCTCTGCGTGGTGGTGGGAGAGGTCAGGATGAGCGTATCCGATAAAAGTCCCGCAAGAAGCGCGCCCGCGAGGGGAGGCGGCATGGCAAGCCCGGCTTCAGCGGTCATTTCCGAAACGAGCGTGGAGGTCGAGCCGACGATATCCACCGTGAAGCGAATCGGCGTGTGCGTGTGGGGATTGCCGAGGCGGTGATGGTCCAGAATTTCGAGCAGTTCGGCTTCTTCGAGCGCGGCGATCGCCTGACGCGGTTCGTTGTGATCCACCATAATGATCTTGAGGCGCGGCGGGTTGAGCAGGTCGCGTTGGCGGGCGACGCCGAGATACAACCCATGTTCGTCCACGACCCAGTAATCGTCGGTTTCGTCGCGCAGGATTCGATTCAGAAAATCGCGGATGTGACCGTTGGATGGATATTTTGCGACGCCGGTATCCGCCGCATTTCTGCATGATGCAGACATCATCTCGCGCACAGTGGTATCGCCGGGCTGTGGTCCGAGGATTTGCGTGAAATATTTGAACAAACTGAAGCCGTTGATGAGCCCGTACGGTTTGCCGTCTTCATCGACGATGGGCGCAATGCCGCCGGTCTTGCTGGCAAGCGTCCAAGCACTGCCAAGGGGAGAGTCGGGACGGATGGTGTCGAAGCGCTGCATGACCGAATCGAAGCGCGGCGACGCGTCGGTGAGTAACACAGGCGGGTCGAGTTTGAGTTGCTTCAACAACCATACCGATTGCGGATTCAACGCGCCCGCGCGCGCCGCGACGGCTTCGGCTCCATCACGTTCGCGCAACAGCCACGCGTAGCCCATCGCCGCAGCGATGGAGTCGGTGTCGGGATTGACATGACCGATGACGTAAATTTTGTTTGCCATGAGCCAATTGTACTCTTACAATCGCAGACGAATCATTTCCCTTTCATCGCGCGCCAGACTCGTTCCGGCGTTGTTGGGATGACATCCACATTCACCCCGATGGCATCGAGGATGGCGTTGCCCACGGCGGGGGCGACGCCGTCCATGGGAATCTCGGCTACGGCTTTGACGCCGAAGGGGTGACTCGGCTCGAAGGTTTCGACAAAGATCGTTTCGAGGTCGGGCATTTCATCTGCGCGGAAAATGTGATAACGGTCCAGGTCGCGTTCGATGGCGTTGCCTGTGGCGTCGTAGCGCATTTCTTCGCAGACCGCGTAGCCGAGGGCTTGCGTCATGCCGCCCTCGATTTGTCCCGACGCGGTGAGGGGATTCACGATCACGCCGGAGTCTACCGCCATGACGAGTTTGTCCACGGTGACTGCGCCGGTTTCGGTATCCACGGTCACTTCGGCGAATTGCGCCGCGAATGGAGGAGGAGATACAGGCGAAACGTAGGATGCAACACCCATAATTTGCTCTTGCTTATCTTTGTGGAGCGAGTGCAAAGCGATTTCAGTGAATGGAACAGTCCTCCCATCGGGCGCGATTGCTTGACGATTCGATAATCGAATATTCGATGCTTCGGATTCAGGAAGCGCCAGCATCATCGTTGCCCTCACCTTAATTCGTTCCGCGACGATGTTTGCCGCCTTCACTGCCGCCGCGCCGGAGATGTATGTGGTGGACGACGCATACGCACCTTTGTCGAACGGGGTGAAGTCGGTGTCCGACGAGTAGCAGATCATATCTTCGAGGGGAACGCCCAACACCTCCGCCGCCATTTGCGCAAGGACGGTATCTGAGCCAGTGCCCAAATCCGTCGCGCCGACCAAAAGGTTGAACGAGCCGTCGTCGTTCATCTTGATCGAAGCGCCGCCCATGTCGAGGTAGGGGATGGCTGTGCCTTGCATGACCATGGCGACGCCGATGCCCTTGCGTACGTGGGGCGGGATGCCATCCCGCCGCCACGAATCGTTCCCATATTTATCATCCCACCCAATCGCGGCTTTGCCCTGGTTGACGCACATCTCCAACCCGACCGTCTGGATGATCTCCGGTCGCGGTTCGCGTCCTTCGTTCCATGCGGTGGAGAATGGATGATATTCGCCGGGGCGAATTGTGTTTTTCAAACGGAAGTCGATGGGGTCTAAATTTAGCGCGCGCGCGATCTTTTCCATGTGACGCTCGACGGGCCAATATCCCTGCGGGACGCCGTAGCCGCGGAACGCGCCGGCGGGCGGTGTGTTGGTGTAGACCACGTCCGCATAAAACTGGATGTTCGGCGATTTGCGATA
>CAZGSB010000064.1:0-18369 GCA_964528275.1 uncultured Anaerolinea sp.
TTATAAAGTCTATAGTACTAGTAGTCTTTTGAGGTAAATAAAAATGCGTTCCCCCGCACGCATGCGTATTTACTTGAGTTTTTTCCGGAGCGCGTTCTGTCGTTTGGTCACATCGGAAAGCGAGGTGTGATCGAGAAGATCGGCAATCGCATTGCGGACGTCGCCCATGGCAAGGCGCAGCCCGCACGTTGTTTCATCCGGGCAACCGCAGGGTTCGTACGCCATCTGGCTCACGCATTTAATGGGCGCTACGGGACCATCCAGCACACGGAAGATCTGCCCGAGCGTGATCTCACTTGCAGACCTGGCCAGGTAATACCCGCCGCCGACGCCCATCTTGCTGTGAAGCAGACCTGCATTCTTGAGCGTGAGAAGGATTTGCTCGAGAAACTTGGGGGAGATCTGCTCGCGTTGCGCGATCTCCTTGATCTGCATCATCTGTGGAGCAGCGTCTTTTTTAGCGGGTTCTGCCAGCGCGATCATTGCCCGTAAACCGTACTCACCGCGTTTGGATAGTCTCATGGTTCAATGCCTACTAGTATTATAGACTTTGTTGGGGTTAATCATAATTCAGCATCTGAATTTTGTCAAGCCGAATCTGAAAGTTCGACGACCTCTGCTTCGCTCAGGGCGTGGCGTAGGTCTGCGCTCTTGAGGAGGATCGCCGTATTGCGGACTCCCGACCCGAGGGACACTTCCTCCTCCTTCAACACGCTCGGGTCGATCACCACTTTCGTCTGGTTCTTCACCCCAAACGGACTCACCGTCCCGACGCGGTAACCGGTCACCGCCAGCACTTCCTCCTCGGTCGCCATGCGCACCCGCGAGCGTTTGACGAGGGCGCGTAGTTTCCTCCAGTCGATTTGCGCGGGTCCCGCCATGAGCACCATGATGAATTCACCGTCCCTGATCTGGAAGAGGATACTGCGCACGATCTGTTCCGGGCGTTGCCCCCTGTCGGCGGCGGCTTGCTCAAAGGATTGAACCGGCCGCACATGGTGAAAGACACGGTGCGGAATCCCGAGGGCGTCCAGTGCGAGGCTGGCAGGGGGCTTGCCCTGAGCGTGAGGATGGGTGGAGTCCATAGTGTAAAATCATACCATGTCGAAACTCAAATCTCCTTTCGCATGGTTCCTCATCACGGTGTTGTGCATCGCATTGCTGGCGGTCTTCGGTCCGGAAGAGAGATCGCTGGGCGCGAATGTGCGCATCGTCTACCTGCACGGGGCGTGGGTGCTCACTGCCGAGGCGGCGCTGTTGATGTCGGCGCTGGCGGGGTTGATCGGCTTGATCTCGCCGCGCAAAAATTTTCATGCGTGGTCTGCCGCGCTCGGGCGCACGGGAATCGTTTTCTGGGTGACGTACCTGCCGCTCTCGTTGTGGGCAATGCAAGCCAACTGGAATGGGCTGTTCCTCGCCGAGCCGCGCTTTCGCCTGGCGCTGATCTTCGCCGTGACAGGTGTGCTGTTGCAGGCGGGGTTGTGGATCATCAACATGGACTGGGTCACCTCGCTGGCGAATATCCTCTTCTTCGCGGTGTTGCGCGTGCTGTTTGCCACCGCTGAAAATGTCATGCACCCACCGCCCTCGCCGATCTTCAATTCGGGGAATTCCGCCATCATCGGATTCTTCCTCGCGCTCATCGCCCTTTCGCTGACTGCCTCGTATTTTCTCATGCGCATGTTCCTGTCTCTGAAAACCCCGTCACAGAAATCATAACGCCATGACGATCCTGAAACTGGCGGGGTTCACGCTATTGCGCGTGATCCTCAACATTCCCTACCGAATGATCTACGCCTTCGTGCCGCAGTTCGCGCGCGGACTGGGCGTGGCTCCGAGTGTGATCACATCTCTGCTCGCGCAACGCGCGTTTGTCGGGGTGTTCCTGTCGTTCCTCGTCCCCTTCATCGAAACACGCGGGCGCAAGTTCGGCATGTTGCTGGGGTTGGGCTTCTTCACTGCCGGCGCGGCGCTCGTCGCCCTTTCGCCCAGCCTCACCACGTTTGCGGTGGCGATGGTCTTTGGGCTGGTCGGTAAATCATTGCACGACCCTTCGATGATCTCGTACGTGGCGGACCACGTGGAATATGAAAAGCGCGGTGTGATGATCTCGATCACCGAGTTTGCGTGGTCGCTCGCGTTCGTGGCTGGCGCTCCGTTGGTGGGTTGGATTCTTTCCCGCTATCATTGGTCCATCCCGTATGCGCTATTCGGCTTGCTCGGCTTTGGCGCGTTCCTGGTCGTTGCCTTCACCCTCGTTGATTCCGCCAAACCCGTCCATCATGAGGATGGCAGGCTGGGCAATATCAAGCAGATCGTCAAATCGCCGGTGGTGCTGGTCGCCTTTTCGATCGGGTTCTCGCTCCTGGCGGCGAACGAGCTGGTCAACGCGACCTTCGCCCTGTGGCTCGAAGACTCGTTTCAATTGCAGATCGCCGCGCTGGCTGGCGCTTCGGCGTTCATCGGGTTCTCCGAACTGTCCGGGGAGGGGCTGGTGGCTTTGCTGGTGGACCGTGTCGGCAAGGTCCGCGCGGCGGGAGCGGGTATCATCGCCAATTGCCTTGCCGCCTTGTTGTTGCCGGTTATCGGGCAGACGCACACTGGCGCGCTCGTCGGGTTGTTCCTCTTTTACATCACGTTCGAATTCACCATCGTCAGCATCATTCCGCTCATGACCGAGGTGATGCCGTCGGCGCGCGCGACCACGCTGTCGCTGGCGGGCGTGGCTCACTCTCTCGGCAGGATGACCGGCGCGTTGTTGTCGCCCGTCATCTACGGGTTGGGATTCTCGTTCGTGACCGGCGCAGTGATCGTGTTCAACGTGCTGGGGTTGGTCGCCGTCTGGTTCGTCTCGCGTCACCACGACTGATGGGCTGGTTCTCACCCTCATCGTTTTTCTCATCGTGATCGTTTGTCCGCGAGATCAATGTTATATGAGTTCGGGATAATTCTTTTTTCGGACACGGATCACACGGAATGCACGGAAACTTCCGTTAAATCACGGAAAGTATCCGTGAGATCCGCGTGCTCCGTGTACAAAATCAATGATCATTCTCACTCTCTACGGTTTCTTCCTCTTTCTCTTCACGCTCGGCTTGCTGTGGGTCTTTATCCCGGCGTTGTATGGGTTGCCCTCCAAGCCGACACTCCCGGAGCGCATCCGTGCGGCGTTGAAGTTGGTGAACTTGCAACCCGGCGAGAGGCTCTACGACCTCGGCGCGGGCGACGGGCGTGTGCTGCTCATTGCGGCAGAAGACTTCGGCGCGCAAGCCGTCGGCATCGAGATCGGACCGGTGCAATGCGCGCTGACGTGGTTGCGAGTCACCGCGGCGGGGCTTGGAAATAAAGTTCAAGTTCGCTGGGGAAATTTTTTCACGGCTGACCTGAAAGACGCGGATGTAGTTTTCATCTACGCCACGTCCCGCCAGATGACGCGACTCGCTTCCCACCTGGCGAACCAACTCAAACCCGGCGCGAGAATCGTTTCGATCTCGGCGGATTTCCCCGAGTGGGAGCCATCTCATTTCGACGACCCGAACCTGGTCTTCGTCTACACCATGCCGCCGACGCCGGGCAACCTGACTACCTATCTATTGAAGAATACCAAATAGAGGTTATTTCAAAGCGCGTTTTGCCAGAGAGCCACAGAGAGCGCAGAGAAAATCTTAACCCTCAAGCCATTCGTGGACTTCGCCATCGAAGGATGCAGGCGGCGGCAGACCCCTGCTTTTGGCGCGTTCGATGGCGTAGGCGTGATCCATCGGCGCGGGGAAATACTGGAACGTCTTGCCGAGTTCTTTTGCCGCGCTCAATTCGTCGCGGCTGATCTTGCCGCCGCCGATCGCAACGAGCACGTCACTGCACGCGACCATGGCTTGCGAGGTGGGGGAGAGGGCGTTGGTGTTCGGCAGTATTCCGCCCCATACGGTATCCACGACGACACAGATGATATCCACATCGAGGCTGATGCGGTGCGGATGATTCATCACGCGGGTGGAGACGATGCCCGTCGTTCGGAACCCCATTGCTTTTGCCACCGGATAGATAATCCCCGCCCCTTCGGCGGTCACGCCGATGTTGACTAGCGTACTCTCGGGTGAATATCCCGATAGCACCTTCCGCGCGATCTCGAGTACTACAGGCTCTTCATCGTATTCATAACCGGAATACCCGAAGAAAGTGAGCACGGTCTTCTGCTGGCTCTTGAAATAGGCGATCACTTCATTGGGAGTCATCCTCCACCCTACGACTTGATATCTCCCTCGCTGGCGGATTTTGATGCGGTTGATGAGTTGACGAATCAGGGTTGGCGGGGGATTACTTTTCATCGGCGCGAAGTTCCAAAACCATTTCCTCGATGGGGTTGCCTGCGTTGACGATAATTTTATCCTCTTTTGTGATTGAAAAACCCGCCTTTTTCCAACACCCGTCGCGAAGCGAGGTTATGCCTAGCAACGTATGCTCCCACAGGGACGATGACCCTGTGGATGGCAGGTATGGGATAAAGAACATGGGGTCTCGCGTTTCTGACGGGGTGAGTGAAACCTCACAAGTTTTTAGCCACGGATTACACTGATTTTCACCGATTTTTAAAACAATCCGTGAGTATTCGTGTAATCCGTGGCAAAGGTTTTAAAATTTCCCGTTAAAAACGGTAGAGCCAGAACATGCAAATACGGCGGTCGCATATCATACCCTTCAGGGTAGACCGCCTCTGAGCAGAACCGCGGAAGGTGAGTTACTCATAATCTTTGCGGTACATGTGTATGTCGTGTGTCACACGGAAACCCGCCGATTCATACAACTTGAAAGCCGCGTTGCGATAGCTATCGGTCTGGACGTAAATGCGCTTCGCACCTTGGGCACTTAACCGCCTCAAGCCTTCCGCAAGGATGGCGCTTGCCAAACCTCGCTTGCGGAAATCGGCATGCACGCCCAGGGGTTCGATCTGACCGGCGAGATCGCCGTCCGCATCGTTGCCCAGCCAGCAAATACAAAACGCGGCAAGTTGACCACTGGGGGCAACCGCAACCAGATCCAGATCGGGGAGATATTCCGGGCGCTGCAATGTGCGCAGGCGCCATTCGGTTGTCATGTTCTTGGTTTCGAAAACAGCCCGATGCAAGTCAACGTATCCGGCCACTTCGCTTCGACCATGTAGCGGACGGATGGAATACCCATCTGGCAGGTTGATTTGATTGGGAATCTGCATGGAATGTTCCATCAACACCTGTGACCATGAGTTCTCGCCGACGTTTGTTTGTGAAGCAAAACCAGATTGCTCAAGGTCATGGATGCGGTTTGTCTGACTTGCAAGGACAGCCACGTACCAGGCGGGATGTCCGCTCGGGGTGTTGACGATCTTTTGTGCGCGTCCGTCGGCCCATTTCAATATCTGTCGGTGTAAATCCCCGCTCGCTTCGGGGTGAACTGCGTAATCGATCGTCCAAAACGGGACTTGTAAAACAGCCCATGCCATCAGTTGATTTTTCTCGTCAGTCCATAGCCTGATATTCTCAGGATGGTCAAACGACCATGAACTGAACCGGTAGGGCAAATCCACAACATGGATGTTCTCCGTTGGGAATTTATCCACGAGTTCTATCATTGCCTGCAGATCTGCGTTGCTTGAAAAATTTCGTTCGATGATTTGCATGTCAATCCTGCCTGTCCAACTTCAGAAAAAACTCCTCGACCAATACACCTGCTGGGTTGGTGTACGAATCCTCACCAACGACGTTGAATCCGCACTTCTCCAGCACCCGCTTCGACGCAATATTATGCTTCACCACATGCGCGAATAACGGACGGGTCGTCACCACCTTCAAAAGCTCTGCAAGCGCCTGTGTGGCGATCCCTTTGCCCCAAAATTCCTTCCCGATCCAATAGCCGACTTCCCAGTGACCATCCATCTCCCAACTGCCGATGCTTCCCGCCACTTGCCCATCGGAGACGATGGCTCTGAAAAACAAGGTCTCATCCGCCATGATCTTCCGTGAGTGGGTATAAAAGGCTTCTTCATCCCGCGCAGGGAAAGCCGCCATCGCCGTAGCGTCGGGGTCGAGTTGTTGTTCGTAGAGGGTGGGGAGGTCGGAGTCCGTGACGGGGCGGAGGAGGATGGAGGGAAACATAAGGATTACAGACTTTTCCGCTTCTCTGATTACTTCGGCAAAAGAAAAGGGACGCCTTTCTTGTATTCCAAATAAGATTCTCCAAAACGCAGTTCGAGTTCCAATTCTTCAAAGTACTTAAGAAAGAAGATGTGGGCGGGTATCAGTCCAAGAGCAACTGCGAGCGTGGCAAACGTCGAGCCTGAAATGAAGCCCAGCGCAAGGGCAGCCAGATAGAATCCCAGCGACATCGGGTTGCGCGTTCTTTTGTAAATATCATCGTTGACGATTCGCTTTGTCAAGCGGAAGGCGTTGGCTCCGCTTCCTAAGGCGCGCAGTAATTTGTTCGTAATCCCCATAAAATACAAACCGGGCACGGCGAGCGCGACTCCTACAACGAGAAAGACGGTTCGCCACGGCAGAGGTTTCAGCCCGACGAGTTCATCGAAGTGAGTAAGACCGGGATAAAAGATTCCGATCAGCGGTGGCGCGACCATGAAAGCAAAGAACAGAAAGTGTGCGATGCGACTGCTCTTTTCTGCATTCTCTTTGGATGGGTTTCTTCTGAGCCACCTTCCGAGAATTCCAACACCCAGTGTAAACACGAGTAAACCAAGAACCACGAAATAGATTGTGAACATGATGCTTCCTCCTATTTTTTTCCAAGCCCTACATCGCGGGCGCGCATAATGGCTTGGGCGCGATCAGCCCCTTGTAGTTTGCTGAAAATGTTCGTGATGTGATTCCGAACGGTCTTGCCGCTCAGGACGAGTCGCTGTGCGATCTCGGCATTGTTGCTGCGTCATGGACATAGGTCAATTTTATACTACTTTCTATCCTAGATCTATGTTCATCCATGTTCATCTGTGGTTAAATTACCCCCGCCAGCCAATTCTCTAATCTCTAATTCTCTACTTTCTACCTCCAATGCTCATCCACTCCTCCTCCCAACTCCTCACTTTGCAAGGCGGACCCCAAAGGGGTAAGTCCCTTGGGAACCTCGGCATGATCGAAGACGGCGCTGTCCTCGTGCGCGATGAAAGAATCGTCGCGGTTGGAACGACCTCCGAACTCAAAGCCGCCTACCCCGATGAACCGACCCTCGATGCCAGCGGTTGCGTGCTCATGCCCGGCTTCGTGGATCCGCACACGCACCTCATCTGGGCGGGTGACCGCGCCGATGAGTTCGAGAAAAAAATGTCTGGCGTGCCGTATCTCGATATCTTGGCGGCGGGCGGCGGCATCCTCTCCACGGTCAAAAAGACGCGCGCCGCCAGCATGGAGACTCTCATCGCGCAGAGTCGCTCGCGCCTGCTTCGCATGTTCGTCCACGGCACGACTACCGCTGAAGCCAAAACAGGCTACGGACTGCAAACCGCCACCGAACTGCGCCTGCTCAAAGCCCTGCTCGCGCTCGACGATGAGTCGCCGCTCGATCTCGCCTTCACCTTTCTCGGCGCGCACGCCATCGCTCCCGAATTCAAAGACAACCCGCAAGGCTACACCGATCTCGTGTGCGAAACGATGTTGCCGATGCTCAAAGAGTGGTGGGAGACTCACGCGCCGCGACTGCCGCTCCCATTTGTGGATGTATTCTGCGAGACCAAAGCCTTCGACTTGAACCAATCGCGTCAAGTCCTGAGTGCGGCTGGTTCGCTGGGATTCCCGCTCAAGATCCACGCCGACGAGTTCGACAACCTCGGCGGTGCATCGCTGGCGGCAGAGTTGGGCGCGGCATCGGCGGATCATCTCGTCGTCACCTCCGATGCGGACATTCAGGCGCTCGCCAAATCAGAAACGGTGGCTGTCTCGTTGCCATGCACTCCGTTCGGGCTTGCTGAAAATCATTACACCCCTGCCAAAAAAATAATCGAAGCCGACGCCTACTTTGCCCTCGCCACCGACTGCAACCCCGGCACCACGTGGAATGAATCCATGCAGTTTGTCATCGCCCTCGCCTGCCGCGCCATGAAGATCACGCCCGCCCAAGCTCTCGCCGCCGCGACGATCAACTCGGCGCATGCCATCCGCCGCGCGGACACGATCGGTTCCATCGAGGTCGGCAAGCAGGCGGATATGTTGATCCTTTCCATACCGGATTACCGGCAACTCGGGTATCGTTATGGCACGAATCTCGTCAAGCAAGTGATCAAGCGCGGACGAGTGTATTCTGTCGATGTTGGGTATTACCGTACTGCGTAAAATTTTTTCACCGCGAAGGCGCGAAGGACGGTAAATAAACCCTTTGCGCTCTTCGCGCCTTCGCGGTTAAATCAATCAAGGAGTAACAAATGCAAATTGACATCATCGGCGTGCCCATCGACCTCGGCGCGGACCGGCGCGGGGTGGATATGGGTCCCAGCGCGATACGATACTCCAGCCTGCGCCAACGGTTGGAGGCGCTCGGTCATTCCGTCGAGGACAAGGGCAACATCGAAGTGCCGATCCCGGAGACGTGTTCGATCACCGAGCCCAGGCTCAAATACATCGATTGCATTGTGCCGATGAGCCGCCGAGTTGCCGGCGCGGTTGCCACGTCAATTCAGGGCGGGCGGTTTCCGCTGGTGATCGGAGGCGACCATAGTCTTTCTCTCGGCTCCGTGCGCGGCGCGGCAAAACACAAAAGAATCGGCGTGATCTGGCTCGATGCCCACGCCGATTTCAACACGCACGAAACCACCCCGTCAGGAAATATTCATGGCATGCCTCTCGCCGCACTGTGCGGGCTCGGCGACCCGCGCCTGACCGCCCTCCACGACGAAGCGGTGCCGGTCATCGACCCCGGTAAAGTCGCCATCATCGGCGCGCGCGATCTCGACTCCGGTGAAAAGGACAACCTGCGCTCCGCCGGTGTGCTCGTGCTCAGTATGGAGCAGGTGGACCGCATCGGCATGGTCGCCGCGCTGGAGCAATGCATCGAGCGCGTCAGCCGCGACACGGACGGAATCTACCTTTCGATGGATTTGGATGCGCTCGACCCGCGTTTTGCGCCGGGCGTCGGGACACCCGTACCCGGCGGTTTGACGTATCGCGAAGGGCATCTCGCGTGCGAAGTCGTGGCGGAGACCGGTAAACTCATCGGCATGGACGTTGTGGAAGTGAACCCGATCCTCGACGAGAGGAATCAAACTGCCAAGATCGCCGTCGAGTTTGCCTGTTCGGCGTTGGGGTCGCGCATCTGGTTGGGTTGAGATGTGCCGACGATGCGAATCAAGCCGGGGAACTGTAGCAGTTTCATGTCAGAGCAGGAGGCGGGTATGTGCGCCGGGGGGATACGGTAAAATCGGGTTATGAATCCCATGTATGGACCCATCCTCATCGTCGAGGATGTCCCCAATGTTTTGGAATTGCTCGAAGTGACCCTGAAGTTTAAGGGGTATGCCGTGATGACCGCGCGTAATGGGGAGGAAGCGCTCGAAGTGGTTGCCAAACAAAGACCCGCGCTCATCATCACCGATATTTTGATGCCGAAGTTGGACGGGTATGCCTTCGTGCAGAAGCTGCGCCTCAACCCGGAAACGCGCGCAATCCCGGTTGTCTTCCTTTCCGCCACCTACGTCACGCCGGAGGACAAGGATTTTGCCTTGAGCCTCGGCGCTTCGCGGTTCATGGAAAAACCGATCGACACCGAAGATTTTTTATTGACGGTTGCCGAACTTGTCACTCAACAGCCGTTTACCCAGCCCCTGCCGTTGGATATGGAAAAATTCTACCAGGGCTATCGCACGCGGCTTGAAAATAAATTGCGTCATAAAAACACGCAGATCGCGCGCGCCGAGCGTTTGCTGGGAACCCTGCCCCCCGATCAAAAGCCAGCCTTCGAAGCCCTGTTACAGCAATCGATGCGCGACCGCGACGAGATCCAGAACGAACTATACGATATTTATAAAACGCTCGACGAATTGAAAAAATAGGACCTTCAACATGCGGCGGGCGAAAACCCGCCGCAACAATTTCAGGGAGTCGTATGCAACCAACTTTAGAATATGTGGAAGTGCTTGCGCGGGGAGCGGGAAAAATCCTGCGCGATGGCTACAACAAGGAACATCAGGTGAAATACAAGGGCGTGATCGACCTCGTCACCGAGGTGGACCACGAATCGGAAGCGTACCTGCTCGGCAGAATCCAATCGAATTTCGCCGGGCACCACATCTTCACGGAGGAGAGCGGCGTCATCCACGGGGACGATGAACATATCTGGTATATCGACCCGCTGGATGGGACGGTGAATTACGCGCATCACGTCCCCATTTTTTCTGTTTCCATCGCCTACGCGTTTCGCGGCGCCTTGACGTTTGGTGCAGTGTACGACCCGCTTCGAGACGAGATGTATTCCGCCGAACGCGGTAAAGGCGCCCATTTGAACGGCGGGCAGATTCAAGCCTCCGCCACGACTGAATTGCAGAAAAGCCTGCTGGTCACCGGGTTTCCCTATGATACCTGGAACACGCCGCAGGATAATTTTTCCAACTTCGTCCGCCTCGCAAAGATGACCCAGGGGGTGCGCCGCCTCGGCTCTGCCGCGCTCGACCTGAGCTATACGGCGGCTGGTCGGCTGGATGGGTTCTGGGAACTTTCGCTCAAGCCGTGGGATGTGGCGGCTGGCGGCTTGATCTGCGAAGAAGCGGGAGCGACCGTCACCAATATCCGCGGGGGGGCAGATTATCTATCGCCGCCCCTTTCGATCCTTGCCGCGGCACCCGGTATCCACAGCCAGATGCTGGAAGAACTGGGCAAATCGTGACCCTGACATCTTCCTGAAAGCGCAAAAGTGTGATGAAATTTAGAGGAAGTCCATCTGCATAGTCAATACAAAACCGATGGGCGAAGTACAAGAATGACCAAACCATCCATCCCAATCAGCAAAACGAAAATTATCGTCCCGAATCGACGGCGTGAACTACTCAAACGTCCGCGGTTACTGGATAAAATGAACAAAGACTTGGAGAACAAGTTGATCTTGCTCTCTGCCCCAGCCGGGTATGGAAAAACATCGCTGTTGATTGATCTGGTGCATCAGGCGAAGGTTCCGGTTTGCTGGCTGACGTTGGACCCGCTGGACCGCGACCCACAGCGATTTATGGCATACCTGATCGCGTCGCTTGCCGAGCGGTTCCCTAAAGTGGGCGAAGCCTCCCAACCTTTGTTGAACAACCTAAAGTCAATCGAAAGCGATTCGGAGACGCTTCTCGTCACGCTCACAAACGAACTCTACGAACAGACAGAGGGTGATTATTTTGTGATCATTGATGATTTCCACATCGTGGATGATGTACTGGTGATCTCGTCGTTGGTTACCCGCTTTTTGCAATTGGTGGATGAAAATTGCCACCTTATCATTTCCTCCCGGACCCTGCCTGAGTTGGAAGACGTAAGCCTGATGGTGGCTCGTGAACAGGTAAAAGGGTTGAATCAAGCCGACCTGGCGTTTGAACTGCGTGAAATCCAGGCATTGTACACACAGAACCATCACAAGTATTTGCCGGAAGACAGGGCGAGCGAATTGGTTGATAAAACGGGTGGCTGGATCACCGGCATTGTTCTATCCGACTCCACCGAGGTGCAAATATCAGGCGCCGGTACGTTTGCCTACCTGGGAAAACAGGTGCTCGACCAGCAACCCCGGCATGTGCGCGAGTTCCTGCTGCGGACGTGCCTGCCGGAGGAGTTCAACGCGGAGTTCTGCGAGATCGTCCTGGGTCCGTTTTATGGGGCGCCGCAAAATTGGCTCAGCCTGATGGGCTTTATTTTGGATAAGAACCTGTTCGTTCTTCCCCTGGAGGATGGGCGCTGGCTCCGGTATCACCCGCTCTTCCGCGAGTTTTTGCAAGCCCGCCTTCGGGAGGAACATTCTGAGGATATCCCGCCCATTTTGGAACGAATGGTCACCGCCCACGAAGCGGCGGGTGAATGGGAAAAAGCGTATTACACCTGCAAACAGTTAAACGACCCGAACGCGCTCGCCGAGTTGATCGAACGGGCGGGCACGCCAATGTTGCAGACGGCGCTGGTCACGCTGGAAGGTTGGATTAACAGCCTGCCCCCCGCCATCGTCCGCTCGAAGCCGGGGTTGATCTCTCTACGGGGTATGGTATCGGCTATGAAAGGTTACTTGCCGGAAGCAAAGGCACTGCTTGATATGGCAGTGGAAACGTATCAGAAGGGTCAAAATCAAAGAGGGCTGGCTCTGGCATTGGTGCGCCGCGCGCATGCGTTGCGCTTGCTTGGAAACTATGAAGATTCGATCAGGGATGTCAATGGCGCCCTTGAAATTGCCGAAACGGATATGTCGATGCAAGCGCTCTATGCGGAAGCGTTGCGGATCAGAGGGCTGAACTCGTTTCGCTTGGGTCATTCTCGCAACTCGGTGGATGACCTTGAACGCTCGCTTCATCTTTACAGTGAGTTGAAGGAGACGGGAAGTGTATCCCTGCTTTTGGTCGAAACAGCGATGGTTCGTGCCGCTATTGGTGACGTTGATGCCGCAAAGAATTTATATCAGGAAGCCCTGAATCGATTGCGGCGCGAGAAAAACTTCCGCACGCAGGCGGAGACGCTGAATAATTTGGCAGTGCTGTATCTTCAACTGGGCGAGTACGAGTTCGCATCAGATACTTTTGAAGAAGGGCTTGTGTGCGCCCGTAACAGCCGGAACCAGCACGCCGAAGCGTTGATCCTGGCTGGTTTGGGCGATTTGTATACTGAAACTGAAGAATTCGATGCCGCGGAACGCGCCTATGAGCAAGCAGACGTTGTGGCGGGTGATAGTTCTGCCGCCTTCATTTCCAATTATTTGATATTGGCACGGGCAAATCTGGCATTGATAAAGAATGAAACAGAGTTGGCCGATACGCTGCTTAAACAATTCCGCAAGAAACTGAAAATTAATCCATCCGGATACGAACGTGGTTTGTGGGCTTTGTTGGAAGGCAGGCTTTGCTTCCTGACGGGAGATTATCGGAAAGCGATTGTTCATCTAAATGACGGCAAATCCCGATTTTTACAGGATGGCCGTGAGGCGGAATATTGCTGGTCTGTGATCTGGTTGATGGCGACATACAACCAATGCGGAGAAAAGGAAAAGGTTCGGGTTGAATTCAGGGAATTGATGGATGCGCCTAGCGTATCGAATCACGCCTTGACCATTGCCCTGTTCCAAGCGTTCAACTGGTTGACCGCCCTGCAAGCGGATGCTGAGGTCGGGCGGCAATTGGGCGGCTTGCTCGACAAAGCGAGACAGTTGAATACCAGAATGCCATCCGTTCGCAGGATTTTGCGAAGGCTTGCCCAATCAATTCAAATGCCGACAGCCAGTATCAAAATCCGTGCGCTGGGGCGGGCAGAAGTGGTTGTCAATGGAAAAGCGGTGAACGTGTCCGATTGGCGTACTCAATCGGTGCGCGATTTATTTTTTTACTTCCTTTTCATTCAAGAACCGGTGACCAAAGAGCAAGTGGCGGAGGTTCTGTGGCCCGAGATTGATGACCCTGATACACTTAAGACAAGATTCAAACAGGGGGTATACTGGCTTCGGCGCGCCGCTGGCAGAAGCGCAATCCTATTTGAAGATGATTATTACCGGTTCAATCGGGGCATGGACTATGAATACGATGTAGAAGCGTTTGAATCCTATTTGAAAAAAGCGTACCAGACACGGGACGTGATCGAGCGTTTGAGTTTATATCGCAAGGCGGTAGGGCTGGTGGATGGACCTTTTCTTGCCGATCTGGATGCGGATTGGGTATTGATCGAACGGGAACGATTGGGGCGCATCTATCGCGCGGCTTTGGATGAACTGGCTCAACTGTATTTGGATACGAACCAAATCCAGGAATGCCTAGAAATTTGCGAGAAGGCGCTTGCCGAAGACCGCTTTAACGAGGCAATCTACATGGTGGAAATGCGCGCTCACGCCGCCTTGAGTGACCGGTCCGCTGTTGTGCGGTTGTATCAGGAGTATAAGACCATGCTCATGGATGAAATGAGGCTGGAGCCTTCTGATGAGATGAATAAAATCTATCGGGAGATAATACTTCGATAATTACATTTTTTCCCGCTCGATCCGTATTTGTGCAGTATATATAAATTTGTTCGTAACCACGCCACATATGGGGGGTGTATCGAAATCTTGTCTAGACTGATTTTGCAGACTGTTTTGTAGCCTGGGGGAAGGTATCATGGGAAAAAATAGAAAGAAGGAAATTACCCATGAATAATAACCTCAACTTCCATACACCTGCTGACGGATGCACAACCGGCCGCCGATCCCCTGCTGATGGATGCACCACTGGGCGTCGCTCCCCGGCAGACGGTTGCACAACCGGTCGATAATAGATTTACATACTTGGAGATTATCATGGCATTGCTCACCTTTGACGCCTACAAAACCCCCTCCATGGGCTATCGCCAGAAACCGTCCGAACGAACCGGTCTTCACCGTCTCTTTGCGGCTGCGGTGGTGAGCGGTCAGTTTCGCGAAACCCTCATCCATACACCGGAAGAGGCGCTCGCAAACGGGTACCTGGGTCAACCCTTTGCCCTGACGGACCGGGAAGCGTCCATCATAAAATCAATCCGCGCGGAAAACCTGGCTGATTTTGCCCAGCAGGTGAATCGGGCTCTTCAAACCGCCTGAATTATTCTTGTTCAACATCGGGTGACGCGGTGGAACAGGGGAGCATGGTGGAGAAGGGATTCACTATGCCCCGCGTCCGCCGTTTTAATTCCTGATGGAAACTCCATTGCCTGTCCGTTCGGTCGATTCTCTGTTCGAATCCATCCTTCGAGCCTCCTCCGATCTGGTCGTCGTTTTGGACGACCGCGGAAACATTTTGGATTACCAGTTACCCGCCTCCCATCTGGCGGAAAAGTTCTCGGGGGAATTTCACTACCAACGCATCGGTGAATTTCTCCCGCTGGACCGGGTCAAAGGCTCGTCAGGCGGGCTTGATGATTTTTATCAAAGCGGGCAGATCGTTCCGCTTGAATTTCCCTTAACCACATTCGATGGGCGGACGTTCTGGTTCGATGGGCGTTTGACCTGCCTGTCGCCGTCACAGCTTGTCCTCTTTTCAAGGGACGTGACAAAATACAAACAGTCTGAGGCGAGGTTCGAGCAGCAACTCCGCCGTATGACCGCCCTCCGTAGCATCGATCTTGCCATCGCCTCCGGCCTGGACATGAACCTGCTTCTCTCCCTTCTTGTAGAACAGGTTACCACGCTCCTGCATGTGGATGCGGCCATATTTTTACTCACCAACCCCGAAACCAACGAACTTGCCCTCGTATCGTCGAAAGGTATTCAACCTACACCACCGCACACGTCGAACCGGTTAAAACTGGGGGAGGGCTATGCGGGTCAGGTGGCATTGGAGGGGAAACGCCTTTGCATACCGAACCTCGCCGGATACACACTGGTCGAGAAACCGCCCGCGTACATCCGGGAGGGAGGGTTCGTTTCCTATTACGGCTTGCCTCTTTCCATCAAGGGACGAATGCTCGGAGTTCTCGAGGTGTTCCATACATCGTTCCTCGATCCGGAACCCGATTGGCTGGAATTTCTCGATATTCTTGCCGGACGGGGAGCCATTGCCATTGATAATGCTGTGCTATTCGAGAATCTGCAAAAATCGCACGCCGAATTGGACATGGCATACGATTCGACCATCGATGGCTGGTTACGCACCCTCGACCTTCGAGACCGGGAGAGCGAAGGACATACCCGGCGTGTAGCGGACCTGACCGTGCAACTGGCGCTTGCCCTGGGCGTGGCAAATGAGGAGCTGATCCATATTCGCCGCGGCGCCATTCTCCACGATATCGGTAAAGTTGCCATACCCGATGAAATTCTGCTCAAGCCGGGACCGCTCACGGATAAGGAATGGAAGATCATGCGCACGCACCCTTCCATTGCCGTGGATTTACTGACGCCGATCAATTATCTATCCCCCGCGTTGGACATTCCCCGCTGGCACCACGAACGGTGGGATGGAACCGGCTACCCGGATCAACTCAAAGGAGAACAGATCCCGTTTTCCACCCGCTTGTTCTCGGTTGCCGACGTGTATGATGCCCTCACATCGAACCGCCCATACCGGAATGCATGGCCAAGACAACAAGCCGTGGAATATATCCGGGACCAAACAGGGATTTATTTCGACCCGCGGGTCGTCCCTGAATTTTTGCGGCTGGTCGATCGACAGGAATCTGCGTTGGCGGGGTGGCGTTCCTGACCCTTCGCTTGACCTGCATTCAGTTCTGAATTAAAATCCCCGCCTGCCAAATGCCCTCGTAGCTCAGTGGATTAGAGCGCTTGCTTGCGGAGCAATAGGTCGCGTGTTCGAGTCGCGCCGAGGGCGCCACGATGAGGAGGAGCGGACTTCCGCTCCTTTTTGTTTTCAACACAAACGGATGGAAAGATGTCGACTACAAAACCACAAATTCTTTTGACAAACGACGATGGGATTCGTTCCCCCGGCTTATGGGCGGCTGCCGCTTCTCTTTCGGACCTTGGGTTTGTCACCGTGACCGCGCCGCGTGACCAATCCTCGGGCATGGGACGCAGTTTGCCCAACACGTCGGATGGGATCATTCACGAGGAGCGGGTGCAGGTTAACGGTCAGGAATGGAGCGTGTTCGCGGTAGGGGGGAGTCCCGCGCAGGCGGTCCTGCATGGGATTTACGATGTGTTGAAATTCAAACCAGATCTGGTCGTTTCGGGAATCAACTACGGAGAAAATGTCGCTTCGGGGGTGACCATCTCAGGCACAGTTGGCGCCGCGCTCGAAGCCGCCACCTTGGGAATCCCCGCGCTGGCGATCTCGCTGGAGACCGACGCTAAATATCATTTGTCGTATTCCACCGATGTGGAGTTCCCCATTGCCGGGAAATTTGCCGCGAAATTTGCGCGCATGTTGCTGGAGAAAAAATTCCCTGCCGATGTGCACCTGCTCAAGGTGGAGATTCCCGCCGATGCCGCACCAGATACCCCCTGGCAGTTGACGCGGGTTTCCCGTCAACGCTATTACGAACCGACCCCCGCCGAGCGCGAGTCATGGGACGAGCCGGGCACGATCGGTTATCGGGAAGCGGGAATCTTCGAGAACGAGCCCGAAGACACCGATGTGTTCGTCCTGCGCAAAAAGCGGATGGTCTCCGTCACCCCGATGAGCTTCGACCTGACCTCGCGCGTGGATTTTGCCAAACTCGAAAAGTTGATGAGGAAGTGATTCAAACACGAAGGCTTGCACTGAGCCTGTCGAAGTGACACAACGGACACGAAGGATATAAAAAAGAAACCTTTGTGAACTTTGTGTCCTTCGTGGTAAAAAGAATTTAATTGAAGTGCGGGCTGAACCGCGCGATCAACTTATCCTTCGGCATGAAGCCGGTGATCCGTTCCTTGATCTCGCCATTCTTCATGAACAGCAGGGTAGGGATGCCCATCACGCCGAACTGCATCACAAGGTTGGGGTTTTCGTCGGCGTCAATTTTCACGACCTTCACCTTGCCGTCCCACTCGCCCGCCAGTTGCTTGACCACCGGGTCGAGCATTTTACACGGCTGGCACCACACCGCGCTGAAATCCACCAGCACCGGTTCGCTGGAATCCATCACTTCGGTTTGAAAGTTCGCTTCATCTACATGCAATAAGTCAGCCATATTTGCCTCCGCGGGCTTGGATGATTTTGAGGGGGAGAGTCTTACGTTGGAAAATGGTTAATCGCCAAGCCCGCGAAGAGTGCGAAGGTTTAAAATGGTTTTCTTGGCGTACTTTGCGCGCTTTGCGGTAAAAGAGGTTTTTCGTTGACGCTCCCTCCCTCCCATGTTAGAATGCCCTTCGCTTCCCCAATGACGGGCGCGTAGCTCAATGGCAGAGCAGCGGCCTTTTAAGCCGTTTGTTGAGGGTTCGATCCCCTCCGCGCTCATACTAGACCCTCAAAAGTTGAGGGTCGTTTTGTTGATGGTCCTCGCAGGGAGGATGGTATTCGATCCCCTCCGCGCTCACACCAGACCCTCAAAAGTTGAGGGTCGTTTTGTTGATGGTCCCCGCAGGGAGGATGGTATTCGATCCCCTCCGCGCTCACTAGATTCCTCGTCAATGGAGGATTTTTCTTGTTCGATATTTTAAACTTCATTCTCGAACACCCGTGCTATAATCCGTTTGGTCTGGTAGTCCGTAGTCGATTAGTCTCTTAGCCAGACTATCTGACCATCCGACGATCAAACTACACGACCATGAGTTTCGCCCACCTCCACG
>CAZGSB010000065.1:0-17997 GCA_964528275.1 uncultured Anaerolinea sp.
TTTCCAGTCGGACGGCGTCCCGCCGCCCGCCCCAGCGCGGGTAACGCAAACCGTTAGCTGGCAAATACGCAAGAAGTGCATGATGAATTAATTTCCTTAGTGGAGAGCAATCATGGACGATAAATTAAAGTTTGTTGAACCGTATAAACCAAGTCTAATCCATGCAATCTACCGCTGGGTTGATCGACTCCCGGGTCCCCATTGGCTGTTTTCGGTCGTTCTTCTTGTGATACCTGGCTTATTAAACCTCGCTGTTGCTTGGGAGTTCAATGTACTCCCGTTCGGCGAAATTAATTGGTATTATGCCTCCAGAGGTTTCTTCCTTTTCTTCTTCTTTTTCGTCAATGATTTTTTATTTCGCGTCGCAAAAAATGCGGTGTCTGAATTTCTGACAATAACGGAGATTGGTGAATACAAAGGTCGCCTGCTTCTCTTTGAATTTACTCATCTCCCCGCAAAAACTTCAGGTGTTTTCTTTATCCTTGGGGCGATCATAGGATTTTTTACAGGATTATATCTTTTGCCGACAGCGCCAGAAATGAACCGCTCCTTTCCCATTTTGGAAGTGACGATGTATTCCTTATCCTATGGTTTCGCCTTCATAACCTTGCATATAATCCTTCGAGCGTCAAAATTAATTGTTCGATTGTTTGAACAGAAGTTAAGGGTCGATGTTTTTTACCCAACTTCTATCTACGCGATAACACAATATTCTGCCTGGTTGATTATCGTTTTTGTAATAAACACCTATTTACAATTTGTACTCGTTCCATCATATGTAAAGACGTTTTTCGCCGTAACCGTTATCTATTGGCTAATTGGGCTAATTGTGTTTTGGTTGCCTCTTCATGGAGCTAATCGCATCTTAGTTACCGAGAAGAGAAGATTATTGAAAGATGTGAATCTTCGAATTCGAGCTAATTTTGAACTTCTTCACTCAAAGATGGATAGTCATGAATACCAGAATATTGGCGAGATTCACGAAATGATTGCAACCTTGCAACTAGAACGAGATAGTATTAAATCCATTAGCACCTGGCCCTGGCAGATTAGTACGACATCTGGTTTATTTTCCGCTTTTGTGTTACCCGTTCTTGTTGGTTTCCTACTTGATGTCATTAGCAAGTTAATCAATTAACAATTTTGGATAGAGGAAAATCAAAAAATGCCAGCTAACAATGCGTTACCCGACTGGTGGGAGTCTGCGCGTTTTCAAGCGTTTTTCGTGGCTTCGAGCTGGTTCCGTTAAAATGGTGCCGTCTCATCCCGCCCACCAGCGGGTACGCAAGCCGTTGAGTCAATCAACTTCGCGTAGCACAAAATAATTTTTCAAATTAAATCGTTTTCACAGATGTTGGGGGCACAGAATGGACTTCATGCCTCCGCCGCCTCGACAAACTTCCTGAACAAATTCCTCGTCACTTGTTGATCCGTCAGCCATTCGGGGTGCCATTGCACGGCTAAGCCAAACGGGTGGTCGGGCAACTCCACGGCTTCCACCAACCCATCGGGGGCATGTCCCGCCACGCGGAGAGCGGGGGCGATATCCTTGAGTCCCTGATGGTGATGGCTGTTGACCCGCAGGATGGGTTCGCCAAACACGTCGGCAAAGCGAGTCCCTTCTTCGATCTTCACCTGATGGACAAGCGTGTGCCGCATATTGCCGGGGTACGAGTGATCGAGCGCGTTCGGGAATTGGTCGGGCAGGTGCGTGTACAACGTCCCGCCGAGGGCGACATTGACGACCTGGCATCCGCGGCAGATACCGAGGAACGGCTTGCCGTCGTCAACCACGGCACGCGCCAACTTCAATTCGATGGCGTCGCGCGCAGGCTCCACGTCCGCGATGCGGGGATGCGCTTCGCCGGTGAAATGGTCGAGGGCAACGTCACCACCGCCGGAGAGGAGGATACCGTCCAGTTTGGCGTACAGCGCGTCCCAGCCGTCGTCCGCGATCAGCGAGGGGATCAACACTGGCACTCCGCCTGCCTGATGGATGGCATGGGCATACGCCTGTTGCAGGACGATGCGCGTCTGCCCGAATTCGTTGTTTGCGAGATGGGTGGTGATGCCGATGAGTGGTTTCATGTCCCCTATTGTAAAAGACCTCACAGGTTTTCGCAAAGCGCCTGTGAGGTCTGATCCAGTTGATTAACTCAAGTTGTTACATTTATAAAAAGGGACGTGTCACCCTGAGGGAGCGGTCTTCAGCGACCGAAAGGTCTCGAATGAGCCTGTTCGAGATGCTTCGGGGCAAAGAACGCCCCTCAGCATGACACAACTAGAGGAGGGCGGCAACTTGTCGGGTTAATTATCGAACTTCTGCTTGAGGCGGGCTGATTTGCCGGTGCGCCCGCGCATGAAGTACAACTGCGCGCGGCGGACTTTGTTGTGGCGTTCCACCACGACCTTGTCCACCCGCGGCGAGCGGAGCAGGAAAGTGCGCTCCACGCCCACACCGTTGGATGCCACGCGGCGCACGGTGATGGACTCCTCGGTGCCGCCCTTGCGGAAGCGGATGACCGTCCCTTTGAATTCCTGGATGCGTTCGCGGTCGCCTTCCTTGATCTTCACATGGACGTTGACCGTATCGCCAGCCTGCATGGCGGGCACTTTTTCATTTTTTTTGGCTTCGAGAGCCTTCAAGATGTTCGACATGTCGACGTTCTTCCTTACGTTTGAATGGGTTCACTTTTTGAGCGACGGCGCATTATAGCACGCATCCATTGAACCCACAACCCCGTTTGCAAAAATAATACTCAGCCACGGATTACACGGATTTTCGCTGATTTTTCTTTTTCAATCTGTGCATATCCGTGAGATCCGTGGCTAAAAGTGTTATCCGTATCTCCGTATCGCCAGCACGGCGTTGTGCCCGCCGAAGCCGAAGGCGTTGCTGATGGCAAGATCAACCTTCTTCTCGCGCGCCTTGTTGGGGATGAAATCGAGGTCGCATTCGGGGTCGGGCGTCTCGTAGTGAATCGTCGGCGGCAGGATGCCCTCCCGCACCGCTTTGACGCAGAAGATCGCCTCGAGGGCGCCAGTCGAACCCAGCATGTGTCCAGTCATCGACTTGGTGGACGAAATGGGGATTTTATACGCCAGTGCGCCGAACGCGGCTTTGACCACCCGCGTCTCCGATTTATCGTTGAGCGGCGTCCCCGTCCCATGCGCGTTGATGTACCCCACCTCGTCCACATTCGCGCCCGCCGAACGGAGCGACATACCGATGGCGGCGGCTCCGCCCTCCCCTTGTTCATGAGGCGCGGTGATGTGAAAGGCGTCCGCCGTCGCGCCGTAGCCGGCAAGTTCCGCGTAGATTTGCGCGCCGCGCGCCTTGGCGTGTGATTCTGTTTCCAGCACCAACATCGCCGCGCCTTCGCCCATCACCAGCCCGTCGCGGTTCTTGTCGAAGGGTTGGGGCGTCCTCGAATAATCGCCGTCCCGGCGTGACATCGCGCCGACCCGGTCAAAAGCGCCGACGCTGACGGAGCAAATCGTCGCCTCGGACGCCCCCGCCAGCGCGGCATCGATCATGCCGGCTCTCAGCATCAGGAACGCCGTGCCGATGCCGTCCGAGCCGGAGGCGCACGCCGAAGCAACAGACATCGACGGACCTTTGATCTGATAGTCGATCGCCGTGTGCCCTGCCGCGCCGTTCGCCATCAACATGGGAATGAGAAAGGGGCTGATCCGGCGCGGTCCCTCCTTCATGCTGGTCATCACCGCATCCTCAAGTGACAGGATGCCCCCGATCGCGGACGACAGAATCACACCGATGCGACCCGCGTTTCCCTCGTGAATCGGCAAACCCGAATCCTGCAACGCCTCTTTCACCGCCGCCGCGGCAAGATGCTCGAAGCGGTCTCGCCGTCGCGCCTCTTTGGCGTCCATGTAATTCTCTGGCTTGAAGTTCTTGACCTCGGCGGCAAAATGAACATTATGCGCCGACGAATCGAACAGCGTGATCGGACCCACTCCCGAAACGCCGTTGATCAAATTCTCCCACGTCTCGCCAACCGTCAACCCCAACGGGTTGACCGTCCCCATACCTGTAATGACAACTTTTTCCATTGATTCCTCTTCAATAAAAATCTCAGACTGTAGAACACTGGAGATCTAAACTCGTGACGGTGTGAACAAAACCCGCTTCGATCCCGCCTGCATCTGCTCCTCCATGGGAGGCGGCTAACACTCTTACTCCCCCGCCTTCGGGGTGTACTCCCCTTCCACCCAGAACTCCCCGCCCGGGCTGACTTCCTTTTTCCAGATCGGCACAATTTCCTTCAGGCGATCGATGCCATACCGCGCCGCGTCGAAGACCCCGGTATCGCGGTGTGCGGCGGTGCAGGCGATCAACACCGTCGGCGTTTTCGGGTAGAGTTTGCCGATGCGCTGGACAATGGCGATTCCTTCCACGATGGGCCAACGCGCGCGGATCTCCTCCGCCACCTGTTTCATCTTCGCCTCCGCCATGGGAATATACGCTTCGTATTCGAGATATTCGGTCTCGTGCGCCTCGCCTCGGGAAGTCTGTCCGCGCACCATGCCGGTAAAGATCGCCGCCGCGCCGGTGGACGTGAGTGTGATTTGCGCCAGAAGGTCGTTCAGGTCAATTTCGTCTTCAGTGATCGAAAAAACGGTGGGAAAAATTTCAGATTGCATGTTAATGGTTAACCGCCCGAGACCGGAGGGAACATCCCGATCTCGGCATTCGCGGGGACAATCGCCTCGTCGAAGGCATATTCACGGTTGATCGTGATCAACACCGATTTCATGGATTCTTTCACTTTCGGGTATTCCCCGGCAAGGCGATCCTTCAACCCCTGAATCGTCAGGTCGGTGGGAATTTCCAATTCAAGCGTTTTGGTCCCCATCCGTTCGCGGATGGTGGCGAAGAACAACACCTTGACTTTATTCATTGATCACATCCCCGCTTTGCCCGCCGCGCTTTTCAACGAGGCGGATGTTCTGAATCTTCATCGTCTTCTCCGCCGCTTTCGCCATGTCGTAGACCGTGAGCGCGGCAATCGAAACAGCCGTCAACGCCTCCATTTCGACGCCGGTCTTGCCGGTCACTTTGACGGTGGCAGAGATGACCACGCCGGGGAGAGAATCGTCGAGAGCGAGGTCCACGTCCACTTTTGAGAGTGGGAGCGGATGACACAGGGGAATCAAGTCGGAGGTCCGTTTGGAGGCGGTAATACCGGCGATCTGCGCCACGGTCAGCACATCCCCTTTTTTGATTTGCCCGGCGCGGATCAACTCCAGCGTTTCTTTTTTCATGTGAACTTCGCCGCGCGCAATGGCGATGCGTTCCGTGTCAGGCTTGTGCGCTACATCCACCATGTTCACGCGGCCCTGTTCGTCGAGATGTGTCAATTGATTGGACATGCGTAGATTATAATTCAGACCCTATGGAAAATTTGCTCGGTCGCCAGTTGAATTACAACGTGCAGACGCCGGTCTACGAAGGTCCGCTCGACCTCCTGCTCGACCTGATCGAGCGCGCCGAGTTGGACATCACCGCCGTGTCGCTGGCAACGGTCACCGACCAATATCTCGCGTACATCAACGGCTTGGAGCAACTCAACGCCGACGAGATCTCCGCGTTTTTGGTGATCGCCGCCAAGTTGTTGCAGATCAAGTCGGAGGCGTTGTTGCCGCGCCCGCCCGCCCGCGAACATGGAGAAGAGGATGCGGGTCAATCGCTCGTTGACCAGTTGAAATTGTACAAGCGTTTCAAAGAGATCGGCGGGTGGTTGAACATGCAACAGGAATCGAACCTGCGGACGTATCTCCGCATCGCCCCGCCGCCCAAAGTGGAACCAAAACTGGATATGTCGAACCTCACGCTGGAAAAGCTGGTCGCCGCGGCGGAGGCGGCATTCGCCCGCGAAGCGGAAAAGAAACCGCTTGCGACGGTGATCGCGCCGCCGCGCGTGACCATCCGCGAAAAAATAGACATGATCTCGAGGATCATGCGCGACATGCAACGCACCACCTTCCGCTCGCTCGTGGACGGCGGCGCGTCGCGCATCGAGATCGTCGTCACCTTTCTTGCGATGCTTGAGTTAATCAAACGCTACCGCGTGCAGGTCAACCAGGAGGGACTGTTCAGCGACATCGAGATCGAGCGCATGGAAGATTGGAAGGATGATGAAGAATTGGAAATCGAGTTTGAGTGATTCGCATCACGTAGGCAGTTACGCACAACCCAGGAAGGACAATTCCCTTCTGCCCGCCCGACTATTGTGCTTTTACAAATTATGGCTTGGAAGAGCCAAAACCTTACCACGGAGACACTGAGCAAAATACATAAAAACTCCGTGGCTCGGTGTCTCCGTGGTTCAAACCGGGTTAGGCGGATTGCTCGGTTTAATTGTTAAACTTCAAATCGTCGGGCTATTCAAACGAAACCGCCTTCGGCGGCTTAAGCCCCGCTGCGCGGGGCTTTGTAATAGTAGCACGGGGGTTTATCCCCGTGCGGGTACGACGATGGCATAACTACGCATGGTGAGCGAAATGAGGTTAGATCGTTTTTACTTTATTCGCCCATCGAAAAACCACAATCCAATCATCGCCCCGAGATTGTCAAAAATCACCACATCCCAAATCGAGGGATGCCTGCCCGGCACAAATGACTGGTGAAATTCATCGGTGAACGCGTACGCCAGCGCGAGACTCCAAGCCAGCCAGCATCTGTCGGCTCGGAAATCAAAAGCGAACCAATAACTCCACGCCAGTAATCCATACCCAACCATGTGACCGCCCTTTTTGACCGCCCAATCCAACAAACCAAAGTTCAGCATTTCATCCGATGGGCGGGAAGAAAACCAAAAGATGATTCCCATCATCGCCAGCGCGGGGAGCCAGCGGGGTACAATTCTCTTCAACGACATGAGCGCAATTAAACCACAACCGAACGAGTGCCTGCTGAAGGACGGCGAGGCGTGGCATTATTTTTCAAACCCGCACCGCCTGTTCGTCGTCGAATCACTGCAGGATGTTTTGCCGACCCTTCACAAGATCGAAGATCTCGTCAACGAGAATAACTGGCACTCGGCGGGATTCCTCTCGTACGAATCCGCGCCTGCCTTCGACTCGTCGCATCGGACACTCGACCTGACTGGATTTCCCCTCCTCTGGTTCGGACTCTACCCTGAGCCTCGCGTCATTTCTCTGCCTCAGCCTGCCTTGCCCAAACCGGCGTTGACCTGGTCCCCCACGACTGACCGCGGCACATACAACGCCGCCATCGAAGAGGTCAAAGACCACATCGCCGAGGGCAGGACGTACCAGGTCAATTACACGATGCGCCTGCAAAGCGGATTCGATGCCGACCCGTGGGATTTTTTCCTCCACCTCGCCCAGGGACAAAACAGCCACGCGGCATATCTCGATACGGGACGATACGTCATCGCCTCGGCGTCGCCTGAATTATTTTTCCAACTGGATGGGGAAACCATCACCTGCCGCCCCATGAAAGGGACAACCCGCCGCGGGCGGACAAACGCGGAGGATGCCGAGCAGGCGCAATGGTTGAAAGACTCGGCGAAGAACCGCGCGGAAAACGTCATGATCGTGGATATGATCCGCAATGATTTGGGGCGCATCGCCAGGGTCGGGACTGTCCGCGTGCCGAAGTTATTCACTCCAGAGCGCTACCCCACCCTCTGGCAAATGACCTCCACTGTGCAAGCGGAAACCAGCGCGTCGGTGGCGAGAATTTTCACCGCGTTGTTTCCGTGCGCGTCCATCACCGGCGCGCCGAAGGTCAGCACGATGCGAATCATTTCGGAGTTGGAGACCACACCGCGCAACATCTACACGGGGAGCATCGGCACCATCGCGCCGAACCGCAGGGCAAAATTCAACGTCGCCATCCGCACGGCGTTGATCGACCGCGAAACTCGCACCGCGGAATACGGAGTGGGCGGAGGCATTGTCTGGGATTCAGAGGTCGGCGACGAATACGAGGAGGCTCTGCTGAAAGCGCGCGTGTTGACGGAATCGCCCCCGCAATTTTCCCTGCTCGAAACGATGGTATGGACTCCCGAGGAGGGATTCTTCCTGCGCGAGAAACATATCGCGCGCTTAGTAGATTCAGCGGAGTATTTTGGTTTTGCCATTGAACGTAGGGGCGGGGTCACCCAGCCCCTACTACCAAATGCAATCCTTGATATTTATTTGAATGAAATCTCGGCGCGATTCACTTCCCCACAGCGCGTGCGATTGTTGCTGGATAAACACGGCAGACTGAGTTACGAAGCAACTCTCTTTGATCTCGCCGCAAAACCCCGCACGTGGAAGGTCCGCCTCGCAAGCAAGCCGATCAACTCAAATGATGTCTTTCTGTATCATAAGACCACGAACCGCGCTGTTTACGAAAACGCCTTGAGTCCCGCAGGGTCTGAGGTCCTGCAGAAACAGCACGAGTACGATGATGTCCTGCTCTACAACGAACTCAACGAGGTGACCGAGTTCACCATCGGCAACATCGTCGTTGAAATGAACGGTGAAATGTTCACCCCCCCAATCTCCAGCGGCTTGCTCCCCGGCACGTTTCGCGAATATTTACTGGAAACAGGTCAGATCAAAGAGCGGGTGATTCGCGTGCAGGAATTAGGGAAGTGCTCAAAAATTTTTTTGATTAACTCTGTCAGGAAATGGGTGAAGGTGGAATTAATCTCGTAGGGGCACGACAATGTCGTGCCCCTGCATAAATCATCTGCTCCTCAAAAACTCACGGATCGAGATCGAAGCCGCGGCGCCCTCTCCCACTGCCGAAGCAACCTGCTTGGTGCTCCCGTGGCGACAGTCACCGGCGACGAAGATGCCGGGAACGCTTGTCTCAAATGGAAGCGGTTTATGCGCGGCGTGTTCATCGTGTGTCAGATCGTGACCAGACAGCACAAACCCGTATTTATCCATTTCAACCCAATCCTTCAAGAAGCCAGTGTTCGGCGTCTGACCGATGAACACGAATGCCGCGGCGGGGTGAATCTCCTCGGGCTTGTCGCTGTCCTTGAAGTGGTATTTGATCGTCTTGAGTTTTGAATCTTTTCCCTCGAACGCGTCCACGATGACGTTGTATTTCACCTCGACGCGCGAGCTCGGCTCATTGACCTTGTCCACGGCGATCTGGCTGGCGGTGAGTGAGTCGCCGCGCACCAGCAAGGTTACCTTCTCGGTGAAGTTGGTGAGGTGCAAGCCCTCCTCCACCGCGGAGTTCCCACCACCGACCACGACAATTTCTTTCGAGCCTTTGTAGAACGGACCGTCGCACGTCGCGCAAAAGTGAATGCCCGCACCTATGTAATCGTCCTCGCCCGGCACTTCGAGGCGGCGGTATGATGCACCGGTAGCGACCAACACCGCCAGCGAGTGATAATGCTTGCCGTCCGAGGTGTAGACTTCGTGATAACCCTCTTCGTTTTCGAGTCGCTCCACATCCACGGCTTGTAAAATTTCCACGCCAAAGCGGCGCGCCTGTTGGGTCACACGATCCGAAAATTCCTGCCCGCTGATGCCCTCCGGGAAGCCGGGGAAGTTATCCAACCCGACGGTGATGCCCGCCTGACCGCCAAGACCCGAGCGTTCGATCAGTAACGTGTCCGCGCCTTCGCGCGCGGCGTAGATCGCGGCAGTCAGTCCCGCCGGTCCGCCGCCGATGATGATCAGGTCGTAGTAGGTTTTCGAGGCTTCGGTCTTCAACCCAAGTTTGCGCGCCAGTTCCGCATTGGACGGCTCGACCAGGAAAGTGTCGTCCTCGAACACAATGGTCGGGATGATGCGCTTGCCGTCGTTGCGCCTTAACACGTACTCCTCGGCGGCTTTATCCTGCTCGATGTCGATCCACTTGTAGGGGATGAAGTTTTCGCCCAGAAACTTTTTCGCCCGTCGGCAATCGGGGCACCAGTACGCGCCATAGACAGTCACTTTTGATTCGGTCATGGAATCCTCCTGTTGGAATTTCAATGAGTCTGACGCAGAATCGGCATGGGTTCTTTCCCCTGCGCTATAATTCAATCCTTACATGACTATGAACAAACTCACCTCATCCACCTCCCCTTACCTCCTGCAACACGCGCACAACCCCGTGGACTGGCATCTGTGGGGTGAAGAGGCGCTGGCAAAAGCCAAAGCGGAAAACAAACCGATCTTCCTCAGCATTGGGTATGCCGCCTGTCATTGGTGCCATGTCATGGCACACGAATCGTTCGAAGATGCGGAGACCGCCGCGTTCATGAACGAACATTTCATCAATATCAAAGTGGACCGCGAAGAACGGCCCGACCTCGACGCGATCTACATGCAAGCCACGGTCGCGATGACCGGCTCCGGCGGCTGGCCCATGTCCGTATTCCTCACACCCGACCTCAAGCCTTTTTATGCGGGGACATATTTCCCGCCAGTGCCACGCCACAACATGCCATCGTTCAAGGATGTGCTGGCAGGCATATCCCGCACCTGGCACGAACAACAAGGCGAGGCAAACCGCGTCGGCAACGATGTGCTAAATCATTTACACCAGGCGCTGACGATCAACACCCCGCCTGAAACATCATTCACACCGGAACACCTCACAGCCGCCGTAAAGAATTTGCTCGATGCTTACGATTGGGGCAACGGCGGCTGGGGCTCCGCGCCGAAATTCCCGCAACCGATGACGATCGAATTTTTATTACGCCGTTCCACTCTCCCACCGGGAGAGGGGGCAGGGGTGAGGGAGGCATTGCACGCTTTGAAAGCCATGGCTCGCGGCGGCATGTACGATGTAGTCGGCGGCGGCTTCTCGCGCTACAGCGTGGATAACTTCTGGCGCGTCCCGCATTTCGAAAAAATGCTATATGACAACGCGCTCCTCATCCGCGCCTATCTTCACGCATGGCAGGTCACGGGCGATGAATATTTCAAGCGCGTCGTCATCGAGTCGCTCGATTTCATCACCCGCGAATTGACCCACCCCGAGGGCGGCTTTTACTCCAGCCTCGATGCAGACTCGGAGGGCGAAGAGGGAAAATTCTACGTGTGGACTCTCGACGAGATCCGCGAGTATCTACATGAAGATGCAGATTTTTTCATTGCGGCATATGGGATTACCCCGCGCGGCAACTTCGAAGGACAGACTGTCTTGCAACGCGCGCTGGACGACTCAACCCTCGCCGCCCGCTTCAAAACCGACGTGCAGGCTGTCTCTGCCCGGTTGACCGAGTGCCATCGTCGACTCTTATCCGCTCGCGCCCCACGCGACCGCCCCGGCACCGACGACAAAGTGCTCACCTCCTGGAACGGGCTCATGCTGGCGACCATCGCGGAGGCGAGTAGAGATTTGGAGTCGGAAAGCTTGCTTCCGTTTATGGGACAAACTAGCGGGCAACTCTACCAACTGGCTACCCGCAACGCGGATTTTTTACTCAAACGACTTCGCCCAAACGGAAAACTTAAGCACAGCTGGCGCGCGGGAAAAACAACCGACGAAGTATTCCTTGAAGATTACGCCGCGCTGATCCTCGGTTTGCTCGAACTCTACCAGACCGATTTCGATGTCAAATGGTTCGCATCTGCAAAAGAACTCGCAGATGAAATGATCGAATTGTTCGGCGATCCCAATGGCGGATTCTTCGACACCGCAATCAACGGCGAGGCGTTGTTGCTCCGCCCGAAGGATGTGCAGGATAACGCCACTCCGTCCGGCAACGCGCTGGCGTGCGAGGCATTGTTGAAACTCGCCGAGTTCACCGGCGAGGGCGAGTATCGCGACCTCGCTGAAAGGTCACTCGCGCTGGTCGTAAACCTCGCCGTCCGCTACCCAACCGCGTTCGCGCGGTGGCTGTCGGCGGCGGATTTTTCGCTGGGGAGAGTGAAGCAGGTCGCAATTGTGGGTGAAGCGGGCGATGAAAACACGTCAGAGATGATTCGACTCGTTCAATCAGCCTTTCGTCCGAACGTCATCATTGCCGCTTCGGAGTATCCCCCATTGAAAAATGCGCCATCCCTCTTGATGGACCGCCCCCTCAAAAATGGACAGTCCACCGCGTATGTGTGCGAGGGCTTTGTGTGCAAAAACCCGGTTACCTCATATTCCGAATTACAGGAGTTATTGTAAAATTCACCCATGGACGCTTTACTTCTCGAAAACATCATCAAACTTGGCATGGCAGTGCTGGTCGGCGGGCTGATCGGCGCCGAACGCGAATACCAGGATAAAGCCGCGGGGTTCCGCACGATCATCCTCATCACTGTCGGCTCAACGTTGTTCACCATCTTTTCGTTGAGCATGGATCCCGGCTTCACGCAGACGCGCATCGCCGCGAACATTGTCACCGGCATTGGCTTTTTGGGCGCAGGCGCGATCGTGCGCGAGGGCGGAAGAGTCGCCGGGTTGACGACCGCCTCGACCATCTGGCTGTCAGCCGCACTGGGGATGGGAATCGGCGCGGGCGACCTGGAGTTTGTAGTGGCTTCCACCGCAGTCGTGCTGGTCATCCTGTTGTTCTTCCCGCTTTTCGAGCGGCGGATCGACCGCATCCGCGAAGCGCGGACGTACAAGATCGTGGTCGCGGCGGGCGGGGCAAAAAGCGTGGAGAAGATCCAACAGACGCTCGAAGCGTGTTCGCTCAAAGTCATCGAGGCGCATCAACGGAAAACGGAAAGCGCCATCACCAGCACGTGGCTGGTGATCGGCGCGCCGCGGAACCAAAAGCGATTTGTCGAACTTCTCATGAAGGACAAATCGGTCAAAGAATTCGATTACTAAAAAGTACAGGCTCTCGTACGAGAGCCTGTACTTTATTTTGTTTCTGCGTTGCTTTTCGTGTCCGACTCTTCCGCATCCTGTTTGCCGTCGCTCAATCCTTCGCGAAACGATTTGATGCCTCGCCCAAGTTCACCGGCGATCTTGCCGATGCGTCCGGGACCAAAAAGCAGGACGACGATCACCAGGATGATGATCCATTCCGCGCCGCGTGGTAATCCTAACATGAAGTGCTCCTTTTCTTGGTTTCGCCGTGTATCGTACCACAAACACGATTAATTCACGATTACAGTTCCCGGCGATACAACAAGCCTTCGATGAAGCGGATGATGCGGCGCACCACGGAGCGCACACGACCCAGCGTGCGATATTGTTCCGGGCGGACGTGCCCCTTGCTGGGAATCGGACCCGTCCACTCGGCGGCGAGAGCGCCCCAGGTGAGTCCAGCGCCGAAACCGACCATGACGAACTTGTCACCGGTTTTAATCTGACCCTTTTCAACCGACTCCACCATGGCGATCGGTATGGAAGCCGTGGAAGTGTTCCCGTATTTATCCAGGTTGACGACAAAACGATCCATCGGCACTTTGAGACCGCGCGCCGCCGCCTCGATGATTCGGATGTTCGCCTGGTGCGGGATGATCCAACGAATATCCTCCAACGTCAAGCCCGCCGCGTCCAGCGCCTCCTGTGTGGCGGATGCCATGACACGCGTCGCAAAGCGGAATACTTCCTTCCCGTCCATGGTGATGTAATGCTTGCCTTCATGGTAGGTGGACTCGTTGATAGGGTTGCGGCTTCCTCCGGCAGGCAGGGTCAACAAATCTCCGCCGGAACCATCCGAATGCATCACGGCAGAAAGCACGCCGCCGGGACGTTCGCTCGCCTGCAAGACAAAGGCGCCCGCGCCGTCGCCGAACAGGATGCATGTGTTGCGGTCCTTCCAATTGACGAACCGCGATAGTGTTTCAGTGCCGATCACCAGCGCTGTCTTGATGGAACCACTGCGAATGGATTGCGCCGCCATGTTCAAGGCATAAATGAATCCTGAGCATGCCGCCAGCAGGTCGAATGCGCCAGCCTTGTTTGCGCCGAGCTGGTCCTGGATCAGGCAGGCAGTGGCGGGGAAGAGATACTCCGGCGTGGAGGTCGAGCAGATGATAAGGTCGATATCCGTCGGGCGGACGTTGGCAACCTTCAACGCGCGGATGGATGCGTCCACCGCGAGCGTGGAAGGAAAGTCGGATTCCTTTGCGATGCGGCGCTCGCGTATCCCGGTCCGTTCCCGAATCCATTCATCGCTGGTTTCGACAAATTTTTTGAGATCGTCGTTGGTCATGACCGTTTCCGGGACAGACATCCCCCAGCCCGTGATGTGTGCGTATGGCATTGTTACTCCTCAGCCGTCACGCGAGTCAGTCGCGTGAATCAAGAATACTTCAGGAATCCGAAAATTTGCTGAACACCAGGGTGGCATTATGCCCGCCGAACCCGAACGAATTGGACATGACGTGGGTCATCGTGTGCTTTCGCGACTGGTTGGGGACGTAGTCCAGGTCGCACACCGGGTCGGGGGTCTGGTAATGGATGGTCGGCGGAATGACCGCATTCTGGATCGCCTTGATACTGACCATCGCCTCCAGCGCGCCGGAGGCGCCGAGCAAATGCCCCGTCATCGATTTGGTGGAGGACACCGGAATGGAGTACGCCCGCTCGCCAAAGACGGTTTTGATCGCGGCGGTTTCGCTCTTGTCGTTCAACGGCGTGGATGTCCCGTGCGCGTTGATGTAATGAATGTCGTTGATCGAAAGCCCGGCGTCTTTGAGCGCCAACCGCATGGAATTCGCCGCGCCTGCGCCGTTTTCCGCCGGGGCGGAAATATGATGCGCATCGTCCGTGGTGCCGTAACCTGAAATTTCACAAAGAATCTGCGCGCCTCTTGCTTTGGCGTGTTCCAACTCTTCCAGGATCAACATTCCCGCGCCTTCGCCCATCAAGAACCCGTCGCGTGTTTTATCGAACGGACGCGAAGCGGTGGCGGGATCGTCGTTGCGCGTGGACAATGCGCCCATCACGTTCATCCCCGCGATCGTGATCGGGACCAATGCCGCCTCCGACGCCCCGGCGATCATCACATCCGCCACGCCGCGCCGGATCATTTCGACCGCCTCCCCGATGGCGTTGTTGCCCGAGGCGCACGCGGTTGCCACCGACATGTTGGGACCACGCGCCCCAACACGGATGGCGAGCATCCCCGCCGCGCTATCGGAAATCATCATGGGGATGAGGAACGGGCTGACGCGGTCGGCGCCGCGCTCCCGCATGACTTCCGCCTGTTCCACCAACGTACCCACGCCGCCGATGCCGGTCCCGATCAACACACCCACCCGGTCGCGGTTCGTATCGTCAATCTTGATACCCGATTGCTCGAGGGCTTCGTTGGCGGTCAGGGTTGCGAACTGCACAAAGCGATCCATCTTCCGCGCTTCCCGCGTTCCAAACACGGCAACCGGATCGAACCCCTTGACCTCCGCCGCGAATCGCGTTTTATGTTTGCTTGCGTCGAAATGGGTGATCGCTCCCGCGCCCGACTTCCCGGCGAGCAGGGCAGACCACGTTTCCTCGACAGTATTTCCCACAGGGCTGATACAACCCATGCCTGTGACCACAACACGTTTCCTCATTCGATTCTCCTTCAAAAAAAACGCCTTATCCAGCAAGGACTTGGGATATATAACACATGGGCGCAGAATTAGACACGTTCACCCGCCAGCGAACTCACGGTCTTCCAGGCTTGTTGCAGGTGCATCCGGTCGTGGTCTGCCATGAATCCTAATATTTCTTTAAAGTTCGTCGGTCCGAAGATCGCATGGCGCGCGGATCTCTGCCACATCTCAGCGGGCATTGAATTCACCCTTCGCAAAAATTCTACGCGTGAATTTGCAAACTCGGCGGCGGCAAGAGAGGCGTCTTCCACCAGATAATCACGCTCGCTCGCCCACACGCCGGTATCGGGGCGAGGGATGAACGCATCGTTTTTTTCCATCAACAATTCCAGTTGAAGCGCATGCACCTCGCGTTCCGTGTCGCGCAAATGACAGGCAATCTCGTTCAATGCCCAATCGTCGCGCGCTGGCTCGCGTTTCAAATCGGCTTCCGACATCGAATGGATATGATGACGCATCACCGCCGGCGTGGATGCCAGCATCCCCAGGATTGCCTCCCTCGTGTGAAGGGATGGTTCCAGAGACGAAAACTCCATCGATTCCAACCACGGGCGGATATCCGACAACCGCCCTCGCCCCGCTTCGACTCCCGGACTTAAGGCTGATTCGCCTTCGATGAGAAATGTCTTCAACCCCATGCGGTGCGCGGACAGGATGTCGCGCGACGGATCGTTGCACACCATGAGCACCGGTCCCTCCCGCCAGCCCATTCGCCCCAGCACTTCGGCGTAATACGCGGGGATCGCCTTGCTAAAATGGAAATCTTCATAGGCAGAGACGAGTTGAAATTGATTCGGGTCAAACCCCGCCCAGCGCAAGCGATGGCGCGTGGCTTTCATCGGGAACAAAGGGTCGGTCGCCACAGCAACCTGAAAGCCGGAGGAGATCGCCCACGTCACAAATTCAACCGCGCCTTGAACTTGTGACGTATACGCCTGAAGCCCGGGGAAGACGTTGTCGTAAAAATCCTCGAGGACTTCGCGCAACTCCTCCTGCGGGATGCCCAGCTTCGGATAGAAATACGAATCGAAGACCTCTTTCAAACTCAGGCGAGGGTCGTCGTTATCCGCCATTCGGCTGGTGCCGCCGATCAGCGCTCGTAAAAACGAATCCGACGGGACATGCCCGCAGACGTGGTCTGCCAACGCCTGAAAATAGGCGGGCATGAAGGTGTTGAGATTGGTATGGAGTAGGGTGTCGTCGAGGTCAATCAACAGCGTCAGTGTCATGGAAATTTTCCGAGGTTTCCCCCCAGCAATTCAGGTCTTAATCTCGAATTTGAACGGCAGGGCATGGCATTCCCCACAACCCACCTGCGGTTCGGCGATCCTTTTTTTCGATTTCTCGCAATAGGCAGTGACCTGCACCCGCTTCATGAACGCCGCCGAAAGCGGGCGACCCACCGCGGCTGTGAGTTTCATGTGTTCGCAGGCATTGGCGCGAGAGATATCCGGCAGGGGGCAAAATTTACACAGGTCGCGCGTCCATGCCTGCCCGTTGGCTTTCAGCAGGCGGCATTCCTCCACATTGCGACCGCGAAAATAATCGCCATAGAAATGCGGGCATTCAGCGCCAAACGGGGTTTTCATAAGGGAAAAGTATAGGCTTGAAATCTAAATAAACGATGAGCGAGCAGGCGCAATACTTACCTCAAGTTGCCTCCTTTACAAAGTAATAGGAATGTGTCACCCTGAGGGAGCGGTTTCCAGCGACCGAAGGGTCTCGCTCGTCGAGTCTGAGATGCTTCGCGGAGTTTATCCTGAGTGAAGCCGAAGGGCTCAGCATGACACGAGATATGGATTGTAGCAACCTGAGTTACTTACCTCCGCCGCTCGCTCCGTCCGGACCGGGTCGACCGATGTTTACACGCGGGTGGTGTATTCGCCGGTCTCGGTGTTGATGCGGATCACGTCGCCCACCTTCACGAACTGCGGGCATTGCACTTCGAGCCCGGTTTCGGTTTTGACCTTTTTCGTCACCCCGGTGGCGGTATCGCCACGGATGGCGGTTTCGGCTTCCACCACTTTCAAATCCACCGTGGAGGGGAATTCCACATCGAGCGGGGCGTTGTTGTAAAACGTGATCTTTACTTCCATGCCTTCTTTCAAGTACAGGGCGGTCTCGCCCAAAATTTCCGCCTTGATGGCGGGTTGCTCGAAGGTCACATTATCCATGAAGTGATAGAAATCGCCGTCGTTATACAAATAAGAGACATTATGGAAATCAAGCCGCACATCCTGCACCGACAAGCCGGAGTTGAACGTGCGCTCGATGTTCGCGCCGGTCAGCAGGTTGCGAGCCTTGATGCGGATGTTGGCATTGCCGCGCCCGGTCTTGTTGTGGCTGTAGTCCAATACTTTGTAGAGTCCGCCGTCCAGTTCGAAGGTCACCCCTTTGCGTAATTCATTGACATCAATCATGCGCGCGCTTTCCTTATGTTGTAAATTCTCTTGAAGCGGCGGGATTATAGCCTATGCCCAAGGGCATGACAAGGGAACTCGCGACCAGACC
>CAZGSB010000066.1:0-17708 GCA_964528275.1 uncultured Anaerolinea sp.
TTGATGGACGATCCGAATTACGTGGTGCTCACGCGCGAAGTACGCAAGGAGGGGCGGAGCGTGGCGCGCGTCAACGGGCGGACGGTGGGCGTCGCGTTGTTGAAGGAGATCGGCGGGATTCTGATCGACATCCACGGGCAGGCGGAGCATCTTTCACTGCTCGATTCACGCGCCCATTTAGGCTTGCTCGACCGCTACGCCGAAGTTTCGCGCCCCCTCAGCGACTACCGCCAGACGTATCACACGCTGTTGAATTTACGCAACGAGTTGAACGACCTACGCAAAGCGCAAGCGGATGCCGATCGGCGCATTGAGTTTCTCACCTATCAAGCGGAGGAGATCGAGGAAGCGCGCTTGAAACCCGGCGAAGACGAAGAGTTGCGCAGGGAACGCGACCGGCTCGCCAATGCCGAATCGCTGGCGCAGAACGCGCAGGAGGCGATCGCGGTCTTGGAGGAAGGCTCGCCCGATACCCCCGCCGCGACAGACCTGGTGGGGCAGGCGGCGCAAGCCCTGCACGCGCTTGCAAAAATAGATTCCGCGCAAAGTGAGTTGGCGAATCAGGCAGAGGTTCTGCTCGATACGATATCGGACGTGATCCACAGTTTGCGCGGTTATCTCGAAGAGATCGAGTTCAACCCCAAACGACTCGATGAAGTGGAGGAGCGGCTCGACCTGATCCACTCGCTCACGCGTAAATACGGCGGGAGCGTCCCTGCGGTGATCGCTTCGGGTGAGAACGCGCGCAGGCAACTCGAAACCATCACCGGCGCGGCGGACCGCATCAACGAACTGGAGATCGAAGAAGCGAAACTGCTTGAGAAATTGGGCAAACAGGGGCTGGCTCTTTCGGAGAAACGCAAATCTGCCGCGACAAAGATGGGCAACGGCATCGAAACCGAACTGGACGATCTGAAAATGTCGGCGGCGAAGTTTGCCGTGGATTTCCAGACCAAGCCCGACCCGAACGGCGTGCCGCTCAACGGTGGTCCGCGCATTGGGTTCGACCAGAACGGCATCGACCGCGCGGAATTTTTGATCGCCCCCAACCCCGGCGAGGGGCTCAAACCCTTGGCAAAGATCGCCTCGGGCGGCGAAACCTCGCGCCTGATGCTGGGACTCAAAAACGTGCTGGCTCGCGCCGACGAAGTGCCGACGTTGATCTTCGATGAAATTGATCAGGGCATCGGCGGGCGCGTGGGCTTGGTGGTCGGGCACAAGTTGTGGAATCTCTCGCGCTCTCACCAGGTCTTCTGCGTGACGCACCTTCCTCAACTTGCTGTTTTTGGCGACCAGCACTATCAAGTGCAGAAACTCATCGATAAAGGTCGCACACTGACGCGCGTCGAACAACTCGACGGCGAACCGCGCCTGCTCGAACTTTCACAAATGCTCGGCGAAGTGGGCGAGGGGACTCTGCGCTCCGCGCATGAATTGTTGCAGGTGGCGCGGCAGATGATCAAGGGGAAGTAGCGGTTGCACAGTTGAGGGAACAAAGGTAAGATACCGTCAGGAAGTTTTATGCCTGCAAATATTAAAAAGCTACTCGGAGAATTAAAGAAAGGACTTAACCACATCTACGGTAATCGTCTCAAAGGCGTTTACCTGTATGGGTCATACGCGCGCGGGGATAACCAGCCCGGCTCCGATGTGGATGTGATGATCGTGTTGGCTTCCTACCAGCGCTATGGGGATGAAATCAAGCGGACCAGTGAGTTAAATGCGAGGCTTTCGCTGGACTATGGTATCCCCGTGAGCAGGCTGTTCATGACAGAGGAACGCTGGAATACAGAGGACAGCCCATTATTGAGAAACGTCCGAACTCAGGGTTATCCTGCATGAAAGACCTCACTGAAAAACTTCTCGACAAATCATTGGATGTGCTTGAAGCTGCCGAAGCATTGCTACAAATCGGAAAAATTGACGTTGCCGCAGGTAGAGCCTATTATTCCATGATGCATACGGCAGAGGCGTTGCTGTTCGAAGAGAAAGACCTGTCTTTCAACAGGCATGGAGATATTCACGGAGCGTACGGGTTGTATTTTGCGAAGACCAAAGTTCTCGATCCCAAATTCCACCGCTGGCTATTAGATGCTTTTGACCAGAGAGTGGTCGGCGATTATGATGTAAATTCAGGTCTTGATCATGACCTGGTGTCTGAAATGATCGAGCAGGCGCGGGTGTTCCTCCAAGCAGCGCGTACGTTTTTGAACAAATAGACCCTGCCTCTCAGCAGGGTCTGCTTTTTCAATTCGATTTGCCGTAGGCGGTTTTCAACGGGGGGAGTTTGTTGCCTTCGCCGCGCTTTGTCACCTCCACCCAAATGGACTGCGATAATTCATACCCGATGATGTGATCGTGCGGCTTCATTTCGAGGCGGAGCGGTCCTTTGAAGGGGGCGCAACTTAGCAAGTGGAAGGGTGTCCCCGGTACGAGACCGATCTCTGCGATGTAGCGGAGTTTGTCCAAGTCATGCGTGCGTACGCGGCTGACGATGCAATCCGAACCCGAGGGGACGTCCACAAGCGGCGCATCGTTCACCACAGGCATCACTCCATCTTTGGATGGGATTGGTTCTCCATGCGGGCAACGCGTGGGACTTCCCGCCAGTTCGAACATGCGGTCTTCGAGTTCCTCGTTGATTCCCTTCTCGAAGGTGTCGGACAAAACGTGCGCGGATGCCCAATCGTATTTCATCACTTTCACGAGGAAGACCTCCGTCAGGCGGTGACGGCGCAGAGACGGCATGGCGATCTGCTCGCCTGCGTCGGTCAATCGCACGCCGCGGTACGGTTCGTGGACAAGGTATCCGCTTTTGTTGAGGCGTTTCACCATCGTGGAAATCGCCTGGGCAGAGGCTTCCACGTGCGAACTTAAAAGCGAAAGCGAGACCTGCCTATGGTCTTGTTGCAGACGATAGATCTCAGCAGCGTATCGTTGCATGGTGGGGCTGACGGTCATTGAACTCCGGTTTATTTGACCTGACAGGTTTTTGAAAACCTGTCAGGTCTTTCTTGAAAATCATCAACCAGGTTGAAAACAGGTTGCAAGGGGATATAGACGAAATTTAATAGAAATATCTAGATTATTCGAATTTTGGAAATTATACTACACGGCATAAATCAACTGTCAAAACATACCTGTTTTGTCCGTTTATAAAAATACAACCTCCAAGGAGAAAAGTTTCAATGATTGATCGCAAGAAAGTTTCCATTGTTTTGTTGATGCTGTTGCTCGCGCTTGTCGTGAGCGCGTGTGGAACGGCGCAAGAGCCTGCCCCCACCGAACCAGCCTCCCCCGTCGTAGAAGAGGCGGGTGTGTCCGGCGATCTGGTCATCTACTCGGGTCGCTCCGAGGCGTTGATCCAGCCGGTCATCGATGCGTTCAAAGCGAAGTATCCCGATGTGAACGTGTTGCTCAAGGCGGGGAGTAACAGCGAGTTGGCGAACGCGCTGATCGAGGAGAAAGCTAACCCGCAGGCGGACGTGTTCATCACGACCGAGTTGTTCACGGTGCAATCGCTGACAGGCGAGGGCGTGTTTCAATCGTATGTGCCGGCGGGCGCGGAGCAACTCCCTGCGGAATTCCTCGGCACCGATCACTTGTGGACCGGGTTGACCCGCCGCGTGCGCGTCATCATCTACAACAAAGATCTGGTTTCGGAAGATGAGTTGCCGACTTCGATCTTCGACCTGACCGACCCGAAGTGGCAGGGACAGATCGCCGCGGCTGGCTCGACCAATGGCGGCATGCAGGCGCAAATCGCCGCGATGCGTCAACTGCTCGGTGATGAAGCGACGGAGGAATGGTTGACCGGGCTGATCGCGAACGAGGTGACCTTCTTTGGCGGTCACACCGATGTGCGCAAGGCGGTGGGCGCGGGCGAGTTCAAACTCGGTCTGGTGAACCATTATTACTATCACCTGCAATTGGCGGAGACTGGAAATGTCGGTGTGATCTTCCCCGATCAGGGCGAGGGACAGGTTGGCTTGTTCTCGAACGCGACCGCGGCGGCTGTGGTGAACGGCGCGCAACATGTGGACGCGGCGCAGGCTTTTCTGGACTTCCTCGTTTCGGCGGACGGGCAGAAATTGTTTGCTGAACAGAACTACGAGTATCCGCTGTTGCCCGGTGTGGCGATCAAGGACGGCATGCAACCGTTGGAATCCTTCCGCCTCGCGGATGTGGATGTGGTGACTGCCGCGCTCGATTTCGACGCGACGTTCGAACTGATCGAACAGGTTGGGTTGCCGTAATACGAATCCGCTAATCTGCGCTAATCCACGCGAATTTATTCGTGGAGATTTTAGTGGATTAGCAGATTAAGACTCTGCTACAATTCGTCCCGTGCAGATAACGCGCGAGATCACGGCCCCATATCGCAAATTGCGAAGGTTCTCCATCAGCCCTCGGCTTGTGTTTGCCGCAGGGCTGGTGGCTTTGTTCGTTGCCCTGCCGCTTGTATACATATTTGTCCGCGCGTTCGGGGCAGAGCCTGACGCGTGGCAACGACTCCTGCAAGCCCGCATCTGGAAGTTGCTCGGCAACACTCTTTTGCTCGTGCTGGCGGTGACAGGCGGCGCGTTGCTGCTAGGCGTAAGCATGGCATGGCTGACCGAACGGACCGACCTGCCCGGCAAAAAAATCTTCCGCTGGATGCTGGCGATGCCGCTTGCCGTTCCCGCCTATATCGGCGCGATCGTGCATCTCGCGTTGCTTCGTCCGCGCGGGGGGATCATTCCGCAATTTCTTGAAAGTATATTCGGTCAGCCCATCTCCACACCCAGCCCGATCGGGTTTTGGGGCGCGACATTCATCCTCACCTTGTTCATGTTTCCGTATGTGTACCTTCTGAGCGGCGCGGCGTTCCGTTCGCTTCACGCTTCGCTGGAGGAAGCCTCGCGCGTTTTCGGGCGTACACCCATGCAAACCCTCTTTCAGGTGACTCTACCCGCGCTTCGACCCGGACTCACGGCGGGCGCGTTGCTCGTGGCATTGGATATCCTCGCCGAATACGGGACGGTGGCATTACTCCGTTATGAGACATTTTCCTCGGCGATCTTCGTGCAACTCTCGGGTCGTTACGACCGTTCGGCGGCTTCTGTTTTAAGCGGCATTCTCGTCGCTTTGGCGATCGTCTTCCTGTGGGGTGAGTTGCGCCTGCAGGGACAAGCGCGCTTCACGCAAATGGAAAGTAACTGGCGGCCCGCGCCGGTCATGCCGTTGGGCGGGTGGCGCTTCCCCGCATGTTTGATCGTGCTGGGCGTGGTCTCTGCGAGTCTGCTGGTTCCGTTCGCGGTGTTATCGGTCTGGAGCGTTCAAGCCTTGCTCGACCCTGAAACCACGTCCACGCTGTTCCGCACCGGCTCGCAGGGATTCGGCAGTTACGTGTGGAACAGCCTGTGGAGTTCCTCGGCGGCGGCGGTGATCGCGGTGGGGCTATCGTTGCCCATCGCGCTGTTGTCGGTACGATACCCGAACCGCTTCACGAAATTCATATCCCGTTTTTGCCAGGTGGGGTACGCCATTCCCGGCGTGGTGATCGCGCTCAGCCTCGTCCTGCTCGTGAATCGTTTTCTGCCATTTTTCTACGCCACCCCGTTCGTCGTGGTGATCGCGTACGTGTTGCGGCACATGCCCCAGGCGGTGAGGGCAAGCGAATCGGCGCTGAATCAACTCTCCCCGTCGTTGGAAGAAGCGTCGCGCACACTGGGGCGGACGTCGCTCCAAACGTTAATCCAGGTCACCCTGCCATTAATCCTGCCCGGTCTGTTGGCAGGAGGCGCGCTGGTCTTTCTCACGTCGCTCAAAGAATTGCCTGCTACACTCCTGCTTCGCCCCGCGGGCTTTGATACACTTGCGGTGCGTGTGTGGGTGTGGGCGGGCGAAGGGTTTTACCTCCAGACCGCGCCAGCGGCATTGTTGTTGATTGTGGTTTCGGCATTGCCATTATCCTTTCTTTTGCGTAGGGAACAGATCTTCAAATGACCACCCTGGACGTTCGCAACCTCGTCAAACAATTTCACGGCTCGGGGCATTCGGCGGTGAACGATATTTCGTTTGAACTGCACGAGGATGAGATCCTCGCGCTCGTCGGTCCGAGCGGATGCGGCAAAACCACCACGTTGCGCCTCATTGCGGGACTCGAACGCCTGGATTCGGGACTCGTCCGATTGAACGACCGCATCGTCGCGTCGGATTCAGTGTTCATCCCGCCCGAACAGCGCGGGGTGGGGATGGTGTTTCAGGACCACGCCCTGTTCCCGCACATGACCGTGTTCGAGAATGTCGCCTTTGGCTTGCGCGGGCAGAAAGGCTCCGATATCAAAACGACCGTGGGCGAGATGCTTCATCTTGTCGGATTGTTGCAGTTATCGAAAAGGTATCCGCATGAGTTGTCAGGTGGCGAACGCCAGCGTGTGGCGTTGGCGCGCGCGCTGGCGCCGCGACCGGTACTGTTGTTGATGGACGAGCCGTTCAGTAGTCTCGATGCCGATTTACGCGCCGAGGTGCGCGAGCACGTGCGGAACATCCTCAAGTCGATGCGTGCCACGGTCATCTTCGTCACGCACGATCAGGACGAAGCGATGTTCATGGGCGACCGCCTGGCTGTGTTGAACAAGGGTGAGTTGGAGCAGATCGGCACGCCCGAGGAAATTTTCCATGAATCGAATACGCGCTTTGTCGCCGAGTTCATGGGCGACAGCGACTTCCTGAAGGGCGCGGTGGCGGCAGGAGGGATTCAAACCGAGATCGGTTTGTTGAAGCAGGTTGTCGACCTGCCCCTCTCGACGCCGGTGGAGATCGCCCTGCGCGCCGACGATATCGATTTCGAGATCGATGGAAGCGGGAACAGCCTCATTATCGGGCGGTTCTTTCGCGGCGCGTTCAACCTGTATCGCCTGCGGTTGAACTCGGGGCAGGTCCTGCATGCGTTTTCCGACCACACCAAAATATTGCAAGTGGGCGCGCGCGTGCAGGCGCGGATCATCGCCGAACATCCATTGACCGTGTTTTCGGGGTAGGGATATTGAGATCAATGCTTGAATAAAGAGTATCGCACTTGAATGATTCAGATTCCACTCACAATTTTCCTGTATAACCTGCCGTAGTCCGATATGCCGCCCATGAAAGGAAGAATTCGTCGCCGCCATGAATGATTTCCGCGCACGCCCTGATGAAATTGTGGGGGAGGTCTGCATCCCGAATATCAGCCCAAAAGAGAGGAAGAAGCGCGAACGGTTCGCCGCTTCGCAGTTCGTCGTCACGCTGGTCATCCTGGGTGTGCTCCTCGCCCTCGGTGTGAACCCGCTCTGGCGGTTGCCTCTCTTCTTCCTGTTCAGCGCCGCGACCACGAGTTACATTCAGTCGCTTGATAAAACCTGAGTGTCGCTCGCGTCGCGCGGTCTGCGCAACCTCAACAACAAAGTAGAACGTATTGAAGACGCCGAGGAATTGAAACAAGTCCGCCGGCAGGCGATGCGGGTTGCCGCCAAAGGCGCGCTTGCCGCACTGCCATTGACCGTACTGGCGTACCTGATTCCGTGAAATGGGCGGTGTATAATCGCCGCATGATCCTCGACCTGCCCCTCATCCTCGAAACTCGAAGAAACCACGCGCTCGAACATGCAACGTTGCACATCCTCGCGCGGAAGTACAAGACCTCCATGGCGGGGCACTCCAACCCGACGGGATTTTTTCTGCTCGGCGATATTTCAACCGACGATGTGATCGCCTGCGCGAACGAAGCGCACACGCGACTCAACGCCGGCGAAAGCGGACTCGCCGTCCATGAGGGATGCGGCACCAACCTCGTCGCGTCGGCGGTTCTCCCCGCGACGTTTGCCTGGGTGCCCCTTCGTCAGGCGCGCTCCACCTTTTGGCGCGTCGGCTTGATCCCCTTCGCATTGATGCTTGCCCTCTTCGGATATGCCTTGAGTCGTCCGCTGGGACCGTGGTTGCAAAAGTACATCACCACCGAAGCCGAGCTGGGCGGAATGCAAATCGTAGATGTGCGGTTCATCCGCAAGGGTGTGCACCGAGTTATCACAAAATAATTTGGGCGGACACGCAGGTCCGCCCCTACTTTCTTACTCCTAATTCATCCTTCATCCTTTACTTCATGCCCAACCTCTACTTCCTCTTCGGCAACGACGAATTCGCCATCTCGCGCAAACTGAAGGACTTCGACTCCGACTTCACCGACCCCACCAGCGCGGACATGAACACGGCGCGCCTTGACGCGCGCTCGTTGACCGAAAACGACTTGAACAACGCGGTCAATGCCATGCCGTTCCTCGCCAAGCGGCGGTTGGTCTTGCTGGCGAATCCCTCCTCGAAATACAACAACGTTTCTTACCGAAAGAAATTTTTCGAATTCGTCGGGAAAGCGCCAGAGACGACGCGGCTCGTGCTGTATGAATCCGTTGAGCCGCGCGACGCGGACAAACACTGGCTCGTCAAATGGGCGGAGAAGAACAGCAAGTTGATTCAGACTAAAGCTTTCATGCTCCCGAAATTGAGGGACATGACCGGCTGGATCGTCAACGAGACCAAGCAACAAGGCGGGCAGATCGAACCGCGCGCGGCGGAAATGCTCAAGGAGATGGTCGGCGTGGATACGCGTCAGGCGGGGATGGAGATCGCCAAACTGCTGGCGTATGTCAACTGGGCGAGGCAGGTCAACGTCGCAGATGTGGAAGCGGTGTGCATCGTCACGTCTCAGCAATCGGTGTTCGATTTTGTGGATGCGTTGTCCAACGGCAACGGCAAATCCGCGCAACATCTGTTGCATCGCCTGCTCGAAACCGAAGACCCGTTCGCGCTGTGGGGGATGGTGGTGCGGCAATTCCGTTTGATGATTCAGGCGCGTGAAATTCTCGATGGGCGGGGGGACAAGGATGATGTGGCGCGCGCGCTGGGCGTGCATCCGTTCGTGGCGGAAAAAACGACGGGGCAGGCGTCCCGCTTCTCCATCGAATCACTCGAAAGCATTTATCGAAAATTGTTGCGCATTGATGAGGGGGTCAAGACCGGGCAATCCACGCTGGAGCTGGCGCTGGATACGCTCGTGGTTGAGTTGGCGAATTAACCGAAACGTTCAACTGAATTTTGCTATTGACCCGCAGGCTGTCCTCCCGTACAATGCGCTCTCGCAAATTATATATAATCAGGACTTCACGAAAAGGATTCGTAGTGGCGACTTCAGTCGCTACGCTTTCGTGATCTACTGATAATCTGGAAGAGACCATGGCAAAATACCGCATCATGTACTGGAAGCACATCCCCCAATCCATCACCGTCGAAGGCGAGGGGCGCACGATCAAGAAACAACTCTCGCAAAAGATTCAAGACAAGATCGACGCGTACGCGATGGCGGAGGGACTCACCTCCACCTCGGATTACGCCGAGCAATACAAACGCGGGGATTGGGTCGAACGCGACGGCACGCCTGAAGAGGTGGCGGATGCGCTTCTTTCGCAATTGGAGGCTGAGTTCGCCAAAATCGAGATTCCGCGACGGGAAGCAAAACCCGCTTAATGACGATGGACGATAGACCATTGACCATGGTTAATCGTCCATCGTCAATGGTCCATCGTCAAATGAAGAAACACACCATCATTCTCCAACCCTCCGGCAGGCGCGGACAGATCGACGAAGGCACCTCCGTCCGCACTGCCGCACGCGAGTTGGGCGTGGAGATCGAATCGATCTGCGCCGAGAACGCCACCTGCGGCAAGTGCATGGTGCTGGTGGAGGCGGGCCGCTTCGAAAAGTACAACATCGACTCGCAACGCGCGCATCTCTCTCCCGTCGGCACGGAGGAACGCGCCTATCTCGAACGCCGACCAAAATTATTGAAAGACAAAGGCTGGGAGATCGGGCAGGTGCGGTTGTCGTGCCAGTCCAAAATCATGGGCGATGTGCTCATCAACGTGCCCGAGGAAAGCCGCGGCAACAAGCAGATCGTCCGCAAGAGCGCGAGCAACCGTGAGATCGAGATCAAACCGGCTGTGCGAAAATATCTCGTGACGATGAGTCCGCCCACGCTGGAGCGCCCGATCGCGGACTGGGAACGTCTCGCCAAGGGACTCGAAACCTCGATGGGGTTGGTGCGCGGCGGCGAGGAAAAACTCCCGCGCTGGTATGACTTCGACATCGATTATCACGTCCTGCGTTCGCTATCGAAGACACTGCGCGAGTCGAAGTGGAATGTCACGGTCTCGGTGCGGAACGACAGGGAAGTGATCGCCGTCCAGGGCGGATACCACGAAGATAGTTTCGGCGCGGCGGTGGACATCGGCTCGACGACCGTCGCGCTGTACCTGTGCAATTTGCGCACGGGCGAACTGCTCGCCGCTGAATCGGAAATGAATCCGCAGATCGTGTACGGCGAGGATGTGATGTCGCGCATTCAATATGCGATCGATCAACCCGACGGCTTGGAGAAATTGCACAAAGCGATCATTGCCACCCTGAACAAGTTGTTGAGCCAAGCCGCGCACGAAGCGAAAGTGAAAATGTACGATATTCTGGAAATGGTGTTGGTCGGAAATTCCACCATGCACCACGTTCTGTTGAACCTGCACCCGAAGGATCTGGGTCTTGCGCCGTTCGTGCCGACCATTCACAAGTCGGTGGATATCAAGGCGCGCGAACTGGGTCTGCACATCAATCCGGCGGGTAACATCCACGTGTTGCCGACGATTGCATCCTTCGTCGGCGCGGACACGAGCGCGGTGATTCTCGCAGAAGAACCGCACAAGCAGGATGAAAACTGGTTGTTGATCGACGTGGGCACGAACGCGGAATTGGTCCTCGGCAACCGCAAACGACTGGTCTGCACCTCCACGCCGACAGGTCCCGCGCTCGAAGGCGCGCACGTGGAGTATGGGATGCGCGCCGCCCCGGGTGCGATGGAACGCGTCCACATTGACGAAGCGACTCTCGAACCGAAGTACAAGGTCATCGGTGTCGAAGGCTGGAACACCGATCACGCCGAGTTCAAAGGATTGGTGAAAGGCATATGCGGTTCTGCGATCATCGATTCCGTGGCAGAACTGTTCCGGGCGGGGATCGTCGATTCACGGGGGAGATTCAAAAAAAATCTGGAGTCGAGGCGTGTGCGGGAGGGCGAGTCCGGTTGGGAGTACGTCATCGCCTGGGCGGAGGAAACTTCCATCGGGCGCGACATCCCGATCACGCAACAGGATGTGAGACAGATCCAATTGGCGAAGGCGGCGTTGTTCACGGCGGCGCGCACGCTGTTGAAGCGCATGAATCTGCAAAGCCCTGATAAAATCATTCTCGCGGGCGGCTTCGGCAGTTACATCGATAAAGAAAAAGCGATGCTGATCGGCTTGATCCCCGATTGCGAGTTGAACAATGTGTACGCGGTCGGCAACGCGGCGGGCGACGGCGCGAGGATCGCATTGCTGAACGTTGAAAAAAGAAATGAGATTGACGGCGTGACGCGCAACGTGGAACGGTTTGAATTGCCGACCGATCCCGAGTTCCAAAACCAGTTCATGCTCGCCACGAGTTTCCCGCACATGAGCGAGCCGTTCGAGCACATCGCGCATTTGATTCCGAACCGCGTCCCCGACCCGCTGGCGAAGAATTTTATGAAATGACCCTCACCCCCTGCCCCTCTCCCAAAATGGGAGAGGGGAGTCAAGGAGCATGATGAACAAATTTCTCGAACGACTCAACTCCGGTGAAATCCTCGTCGCCGATGGCGCGACGGGATCGAACCTCCAGAAGATGGGACTCAAGCCCGGCAAGCCGCCCGAGGACTTGGTCATTGACGACCCCGATACGCTCCTCAAACTCGCTTCGTCCTTCAGTGAGGCTGGTTCAGACATTATATTGACCTGCACCTTCGGCGGGACGCGCATGCGGATGAAGGATTCGAAGTATCAGGAGCGCACGCCGGAAGTGAACATCCGCGCGGCGGAGATCGCGCGCAAAGCCGCCTCGCTCAACAATGGACTGGTGGCGGGCTCGATGGGTCCCGTCGGCGCGTTGATCAAGCCGTACGGTCCGCTGGAGTTTGACGAAGTGAAAGCGACATTTGCCGAGCAGGCAAAAGCCCTCGCCGACGGCGGCGTGGACTTGTTGTTGATCGAGACGATGTTCAGCATGGAAGAAACCACCGCCGCGTTCGAGGGCGCGAAGTCCGTGACCGATTTGCCCATCGTCGTTTCGTTCAGTTACGACCGTGGCACGCGCTCGATGATGGGCGTCAAGCCGAAGGATGTGATCAAGAAATATTCCGAGATGGGTGCGACGCTCGTCGGCGCGAACTGCGGGACGACGCTCGAAAATATGGAACTCGTCGTCAAGGAATACGCCGCGACCCTGCCGACTGTCCCATTGTGGGTGAAGCCGAATGCCGGCGTCCCGCACATGGACATCGAGACCGAGCAGGGCGTGTACGACATGGGTCCCGAGGACATGGCGGTATTCTCGAAGAAATATGTGGAGTTGGGAGCGAAAGTCGTCGGCGGTTGTTGCGGGAATACGCCAGAGCATATCGCCGCGATCGTGAAAGCGGTGAAGCAAACTCAGGTAGCGTGAAATCAAAACGGGAGCGAAGTTGCTCCCGTTTTTGTTGATGGTTGGTTGATATAAGGCGAACCCACGCTCCGCCGCATTGACAGGTGTCAATGGATGCAATTTTTTTGTTTTCAAATCGCTTCCCTAATCCAGATGGTTTCTAAATGGTTTGAAAAATTAATCACAAACAATAATGATAAATCTCATCCTATGGATCTGGAGTTGGCCATAAGTTCGCAGGGGTCACAAAACATTGTTGATTGGTTGGGTTTCGGAAAGTTTCGTAGAATTGCTCAAGAGACATGGATGTCGCCTCTTCCAAAGGCTTGAAGCCGCCTTTCAAAGCTTTCCAATCTGTCTCCTCCTCTAAATGAGTGATAAAAGTATCTGGATTTCCCGGAGGGTATAACTCCATTTCGATGTGCATATTGAGAGGACAAATTTGGATGTTTATGCCTAAATCTTTGCTGACAAAAGCCGAGTAATGCGCCCAAATTCCTTGGTTTGGATAGAAAACAGCAATATGATATTCTATCGAACCGCTCTGGTTGTAAAATTGGGCCGACGCCAGAATTGACACCGAATCTGGCATCCCTTGTTCTTCTAACAGATGGGAAAGCGAATAATAATGTACTCGTTGTATAAATATTGGGGAGTCGTAAATCGGTGTTTTCTCAAGCCAGTTTCCATTTGAATCTGTGACCCACTCCTCTTCCACGGCTTGAAAATATACATTCTTGACGATACCGTTATCATTATACAAATAGACTATCTGGCTACCGAAGAGATACTGGTCATCAACATAGAAAGGCGATATTGTCCCTATTAAGACACCATTTACTTTTGCTGGCTCAAAATAGGTGTTAATTGCAGGGCTAATGCTACTAAGAGGCATCAGGATGTTTCGGGCATCTTGATAGTTGCTCGTCCCCGGTGTGATACCCCATAAGCAAGGCAAGTGGCAGGCGCCATTGTTTGAAAGTAAATCTAACAGCCTGTTACGCGCATCATCCTCGGGCAGCGTCGGAATAGCTTTTGGCGTACTTGTAGCAACCGGCGTTAGAGTGGGTGTCATCGACTCTGTAGCTGTAGGTGGACTTGTGGTCGGCGACGCAGAGTCTTTTGTAAGGGTGATTGGTACGCGTTCAGTTGATTGCGTGCAGCCTACAGCAACGATCATACTTAACAACATACCCAGCCAGCGTTGAATCCTTTGCGTTTTCATAGGGATGGTCACCTAAGGCAATGGAACAAAACCGTTCATTGCTGTTTGAGCAGCGGTAACATCCGTTGAGTTTCTAGGATCCGTATTCCACGCGCCATACGTCCAAGCAATGAAGGAGTCAGCGAACAATTCGTTAGTTCTATCTTTGCCATCTGCATTCATGGATGTCGGGTGTTGCTCCCAATCTATGCGTTCATCATCTCCATATTTTGATTACGGATCAAGGCATCCCGACTAAGACCAGGCAAGGCCGCACCCCCTATGGAGTGACCATTAAAATATGCATGCCCTATTTCATGCACTATGTTTTTTGTCATTCTATCAAGATCATTGGAAGAGCCGCCGGTCAAGGAAGCGAAGGTAATATTATGCTCACCGCTAGTAACCCCTCCACCTGGAACACACCCCGCTGATACGTAATCACTGCCACAGGCTTTTCCGTTCGTTTTTGTACCCGATCTACACCCACCACAATTTGGATCCCAAGTGAGAGTAATGCTCTTAAACACAGATTGAAACGCACTTATGCCTGTCTCGTGCCCAGTTGTTCTTTGATTCCGGACTTGTGCCAATCGATAAGCCACTTTCATTACTGCAAAAACAACTGCCCATTTCGCCGCATCCGTCCAAATGCCACCATTAGCGGTTTCCAGCTTTACATTGTATTTTTTTAGTACATCCTCAGGGTTGGTCTTTTCATCATTACATTCATTAGTGATTTGTTTGCAATCTTCTGAATGACCGCTCGGGTCATTGAATTTGACGGGATTATTCCTCACATAACTATACCTATTCCAACTCTGTGGATTGGTCTGGTCAGGTATGATGCTATCCGGTTGCAAAAAGCGGTTGATATAAGGCGAACCCAAATCACCTCGACTCACGACTTAACTCCCTCGTCCGCGGATGCTCCGCGTACACGCCGCGATAACGTTCGGGCAGGAGCGCCGCGATGCGGCACATGATCTCGTCTGTGGCGTTCTTCAGCGCGGCATCGCGGTCTTTGTTCGGGAGCGGGGGAATGATGAACGGCTCGCCGCCGGTCAGCGTGATATTCGATTTGCGCAGGTGTTTGAGATTGCTCAATACGAGTTTGTCCTCCGTGCCGGTGATGGCGACCGGTACGATCGGGAACCCCGAACGCGCCGCGAGATAGGCGACGCCGGGCTTGCCCTCGTTCAACGACCCGATGCGCGACCGCGTCCCTTCGGGGGCGATGGCGAGGCATTTGCCCTGTTCCATCAGCGCGATCATTTTCCGCATGGCTTTTAGATCGGGGTTATAACGGTCCACGAATAAAAAATTCAGGTGTTTTCCCAGCCAGCGGATCCAACCGACCTTCTCCCATTTTTCTGCAACCGGGATAAACAAGTCCGTGCGGTCGATACCAAAATACACCATGACAATATCCAAAATGCCGATGTGGTTCGACGCGAGGATCATCCCGCCCGTGAGAGGGACATGTACCCTGCCGCGGATCTCGTAGCGGCCGATCAGGTTGAGGAGGAGACGGATGAGGACGCGCAGGATACGAAGGGTCATTGCTGGCTCAATAATTCCTGCAGGCGCGGATGCTCCGCATAAAATCCGCGATAATTCTCCGGCAACATCGCGCCGATGCGGCACATGATCTCATCGGTCGCCTCGCGCAAGGCTTGCTCGCGCCCCCTGCCCTTGGGAACTTCGATGCGGATCGGGTCGCCAATGTTGACAACGATCTTCGACCGGCGAAACCGCCTCAAATTTTCGAGGATGACGCGGTCCTCCGTTCCGGTGGCGGCAACCGGCAACACGGGGAATCCGCTTTTGCTGGCGAGGAACGCCACGCCGAGCTTTGCCTCTTGCAAGGCTTCGGTCTTGGAACGCGTCCCCTCCGGCGCGATGACGAGCAGTCCGCCCTGCTCCATGCGTGCCAGGATCTCGCGCAACGCCGAAAAATCCGCTTCGAAGCGGTTGAGCCAGATGGCGTTGGTGGCGCGCCCGACGGGACCGAACAGCCAGTGGTTCTTGTATTTCTCCGCCACCGGCATGATGATGTCTTCGCGGTCCACCACGCAGAGCATGGCGGCGGTATCGAGCCTGCCGAGGTGGTTCGACGCGCCGATCAGGTTGCCGGCGGGCATTTTTTCAAGCCCGTGCACCTCGATGTCGGCGATCAATTTCACGAGAAAGCGGATGATGGAACGGACGAGTCGGAAAGTCATGCGCCAATTTTACAGTATGCGGAGCAATCCTGTGGGCAAGCGGGGCGGTGGTGTGAAAAAAACGGGCGACTCATCGTCGCCCGTTCTGCGGCACAGTGCACATGCGGCGGGTCAGCGCCACAGATAATCGTTCGAACTCTTCTTGCGCGCGGCTTTTTCCGCGCCGTATTTTTCGAACATGCGCTGGAAGATCACCATGTCGCTGGGGGCAATGTTGACCAGCTCGAAGCCCACGTTGAAGGTGTTCGGGTCCACGTAATCGGGACGCGCCCACTTACTGCGGGCGATGAAAACCATGGTCTCTTTTTCTGCGAGGTCGGGCGTCAGGTCGATCAACATGTGAAAGTCCTGCCCCGGTTGGATATTCTTCGGCGCATCGAGTTTGAAACCGCCCGAGCTGATATCCGAAAGATATCCGATGGTCTGCTTGGTGGTTTCATCCTTCACCTGCATGTAGTAGGTGAAATCGCGCCGGTCGATTTTTCGTTTGTCGCTCATTCGATCTCCTTCGTATGCAGTATAAATCCGCGGGGAAGTGAAAGGAAAATTAAAAATGTGATTGCAACACTGCCCGGGGCATATCTGGCGGGAACAGATACGACTCCCCGACCTGTGGGAGTCTACTCCGCTTTCAAAATGTGCGTGAGGACCGTCGCACCCGAGCCGCCGATGTTTTGCGCCATGCCAATTTTTGCGCCATCCACCTGGGTTGCGCCGCACTCGCCGCGCAATTGTTGCGCGACTTCCACCACCTGATAGATTCCCGTCGCGCCGACGGGATGCCCGCGCGCTTTGAGTCCTCCCCGCGTGCAGACGGGCAGGCGCCCTTTTGGGCTGATCTGCCCCTCCAAGCCGAGTCGCACGCCTGTGCCGCGTTCCGCAAAGCCGGTGGCTTCGAGCGATAGCGCCGCCATGATCGAAAACGCATCGTGCAATTCGAACACATCAATGTCCTGCGGTGTGACACCTGCCATTTCATACGCGCGCTTCGCCGATTCATACGCCGCGGATAAAAACAACGGGTCCTTGCGCGAATGCACTGCAATGGTGTCTGTCGCCGATGCCGAACCTGCAATGGTGATCTTCGGCTTGCCCGGCATGGACGTCACTTTTTCGGCAGGGACGAGTATCACCGCCGCCGCGCCGTCGCCGATGGGTGAGGCATCGAGCAGGTTGATCGGCGTGGCGATCATCGACGATTTCTCGAATTTATCCACCGAAATTTTTTCATGCAAACGCGCGAACGGGTTATGCATGGCGTTGGCGTGCGCGTTGATCGAGAACGGCGCAAAGTCCTCGTGCTTCCAGCCGAACTCGTGCATGTAGCGCCGCATGATGAGCGCGTTCAACCCGACGAACGAAATGCCCTGCTCCAGTTCGTAGTCCGCGTCGGCGGCGGTGGCAAGCGCGGAGGTGACATCGTGACCGGCTTTGTCGGTCATCTTTTCGACGCCGACCACAAGCGCCGAGTCGATGTCCCCCGCCGAAACAGCCATAAGGGCGGAACGAAGCGCCGCCGCGCCGGAAGCGCACGCGGCTTCCACCTTCACCGCTTCCTGCTTCCACAAGCCGATCCAATCGGCGAAGAACGCGCCGAGTTGGTTTTGCCCGCTCACGGTGGAGGAAAGCATGTTGCCGATGAACAGCGCGTCGACCTTGTCCATGCCGGCGTCCTGCATGGCGGCGAAGGCGGCTTCACCGCCGATCTCGCGCAGGGATTT
>CAZGSB010000067.1:0-17573 GCA_964528275.1 uncultured Anaerolinea sp.
CCATGAACAAAAAAACCGTAAAAGATATTGACCTCAAAAACAAACGCGTGCTCATGCGCGTGGATTTCAACGTGCCGATGGCGGATGGCAAAGTCACCGACGATAAACGCATCCGTGCCGCGTTGCCGACGATTCAATATGTACTGGATCAAAATGCGACGCTGATTTTGATGAGTCATCTCGGACGACCAAAATCCGCGTCGGACTCCCAATTCAGCCTGCGCCCCGCCTCGGAAGTTTTATCCGCACTTTTAGCGCGACCGGTCAGGATGGCGCCCGATTGTGTCGGCGCGGACGTTGAAGCGATGGCGAAAGCCCTCCAACCCGGCGACGTGCTCATGCTGGAAAACACTCGCTTCCACACAGGCGAAGAGAAGAACGATCTTGATCTCGCAAAACAACTTGCTTCACTTGGCGAAGTGTATGTCAACGACGCGTTCGGGTCGGCGCACCGCGCGCACTCTTCAACCGAAGGCGTGGCGCGGTTTCTTCCCGCTGTTTCCGGCTTCTTGATGGAACAGGAACTTGAATATCTCGGTCGCGCCGTCGCGAATCCAGAGCACCCATACATTGCGATTCTCGGTGGCGCGAAGATTAGCGACAAGATTCTCGTTGTCGAAACACTGCTTGCCAAATGCGACAAACTCATCATCGGCGGCGGCATGGCGAACACCTTCCTCGCCGCGCAGGGACTGAACATGCAGGATAGTCTCGTGGAAGCCGCGTCGCTGGAAACGGCGAAATCCATTCTGGCGTCGTCTGCTGACAAATTGATCCTCCCCGTGGATGCGGTCATTGCGGACAAATTCGCCGAAGACGCAAACACCCAGGTTGTGGAGGTGGGTAACATCCCTGCGGGTTGGCGCATGCTCGACGTGGGACCGAAAACTGTCAGCGTGTATCAAGCCGCATTAAACGGAGCCAAACTGATCGTATGGAATGGACCCGTCGGGGTGTTCGAGATGCCGAAGTTCGCCGAAGGGACGTTTGCACTCGCGCGACTGTTGGCGGAATCCAGGGCGGTTACCGTGATTGGCGGCGGCGATTCGGCAAGCGCGGTCAAAAAGGCGGGCGTCGCCAAACAGATGACGCATGTCTCGACGGGCGGCGGCGCATCGCTGGAATTTTTAGAGGGAAAAGAACTTCCCGGCGTCGCGGCGCTATTGGATAAATAAATTCAAGACCTCACAGGTTTACGAAACCTGTGAGGTCTTTTTGTTTCTAAAACTCGAGTAACGACTCTTCCACTTCCGTGTTGAATTAAGTAAGTGGAGATCGGATGGGTGAGGATGAAAAATCGAGTTACGGACCGCAGACCAATTTCAGCTCGTGATAACCCGCTATCGCAGCGCGTGACCCTTTTGCTCGTGAGGCTGGGAATTTCGCCAAACGCCATTTCGATTGCGAGCGTCGTGCTTTCTCTTGGCGCGGCGATTTGCCTGTTGCTAACCGCCGGGGAATCTTCGCAACCGGTATTGTGGGGGCTTGCCGCAATCCTCATTGTGTTACGGCTGTTTGCCAATATGTTCGATGGCATGGTCGCGGTAGAGACCGGCGTTACTTCTCCGCTGGGCGATCTGTACAACGAAGTCCCTGACCGAATTTCCGATGTGATCATCTTTGTGAGCGCGGGCTACGCGGCTGGCAGTATGGAAATATTAGGATATGTCGCCGCCCTCTGTTCGTTGTTCATTGCTTACGTACGCGCGTTGGGGAATTCGATAGGAGTGACCGGGTTGTTTATCGGTCCCATGGCAAAATCGCATCGCATGTTCACGCTGGCTGGGGTGTGTTTAGCCATTGCGTTTTTTCAAGAGTTCCTTCCAAGTCAACAGGCGCTTACGTGGGGACTGTTGGTTATCGTGATCGGTTCGATTCTGACCATCGTCCGCCGCCTTCGTCAGATTGCTATTGAGGCGACCCATGGATAACGCCGAAGTCTTGAAACTTTATACCTATTTGATTTTTGGGTTGCTTGTGCTGGTTGGGGTGATCTTGACGTTATTGCAATACGTATTCCATAAAAACGCGACATCGCTTTGGCGCATTTATCGCGGCTGGCTGGTGATGGCGCCGCTGTTTCTCGGGGTTGTCTGGTGGGGGAGAGCGCCGCTCATTCTTGGAATTTTCGCATTGTCCATTTTTAGTTTCATCGAATTTGCGCGCGCCACCGAGTTAGGCAAAGACCGTTGGATTTGCTATATGGTGATCATCGGTATCATAACCGTTACCGTATTTGCCCTCATGCCTGACCCGCTCTCTGAGTATTTCGGCGCGTACAGCAAATTCATGGCGACGCCGGTCTACATCATCGGATTAATTCTGCTCGTGCCTGTGGTTCAAAACAGGCATCACGGACAGCTTACGGCAATTTCGCTGGGCGTGTTGGGGTTCATCTATTTTGGGTGGATGTTCATGCACCTTGGGTTTCTGGCGGATTCGTTCTACCCCAACGCGTACGTATTGTATCTCGTGTTTGCTGTTGAAATGGCTGATATTTCCGCGTATGTTTTTGGGAAGTTGTTCGGACGACGTAAATTACGGAGCAACATCAGCCCGAACAAAACCGTCGAGGGGTCAATCGGAGCATTGGTAGTTTCCCTCATCCTGCCGTGGGTGTTCAAAGACACGTTTGTCCGGTTTGGAACGATGCAACTAATTCTCACAGGGTTGATCGTCGGTGTGGGTGGGCAATTAGGCGATCTCGTGATCAGCATGATCAAGCGTGATGTAGGGATCAAGGATATGGGCGTGTTGATCCCCGGTCACGGGGGGATTTTAGATCGAGTAGACAGCCTGATTTTTGCGACACCACTGTTTTTTCATATGATCCGTTTCTTCAATATGCTGTATCCATAAGGGTGAGATGACCGACCTGACCGCATTTCTCTGGGGCTTCGCCGAAGCCACGTTGTTTTTCATTGTCCCCGATGTGGCGATCAGCGTGTTAGCGTTGGATGGGACAAGCGCCGGACTGCGCGCCAGCGTTTTTGCATTGATCGGAGCATTGCTCGGCGGGACGGTTATGTACTATTGGGGTCGCTCCAACCTGAAGATGGTCGTCGAAATTTTTCATCGGCTTCCCGCGATTCGACCGGCAGATGTCGAACAGGTTCGATTGGCGATGACCCGTACCGGCGTACGTGCGATTCTCGTTGGACCCCTCCTTGGCATCCCCTACAAGATTTATGCCGCACACGCGCATTTGACGACTTCGTTCGTGAACTTCCTCCTCATCAGCATCCCCGCCCGAATGGTGCGGTTCGTGCTTGTGGCGCTGGCAACGCCGTATCTGATGGACAAAGTTGCCCCGAACGCTTCATATGAGACTCGGCTTTCCATCCTTGTTCTTGTGACCGCGGCGTTTTATCTGGTCTATTTCATAGCCAAATCTCGAAGATAGTGGGACTGGTTCGTTTCAATTTTCAAACAATTTACAGAACGGCAAACCCCAATTAACATGGCTGGGCTATAATCGGGGAATTCGCAACGGAGTCTTTTATGTCTTTCAATGTCGGCGATAACGTCGGACCCTATAAAATCATCGAACAATTGGGACAGGGCGGCATGGCGACCGTGTATAAAGCGTATCATGCCTCGCTGGATCGGTATGTAGCGCTCAAAGCCCTGCATCCCGCGTTCGGTGAGGATGTTACGTTTGCGACCCGCTTCCAACGCGAGGCGCGCGTAGTGGCGAAGCTCGAACATCCGTATATCGTGCCCGTCTATGATTACGCCCAGCATGAGGGACGCCCGTATCTGGTGATGAAATACATCGAGGGAGATACGCTCAAGGCCACGCTCAACAAGGGTCCATTATCGTCTGCGGAAATCGAAAAAGTCGTCGACTCGGTGGGGTCTGCGCTTGGGTATGCCCACAAACAGGGCATCCTGCACCGCGACATCAAACCGTCGAATGTGTTGGTAACGCCCGATGGCGAAATGTACCTCGCGGACTTTGGCTTGGCGCGCATTGCTCAATCCGGCGAATCGACGCTATCGTCCGATATGATCATGGGCACGCCGCAATATATCTCACCCGAGCAGGCGATGGGCAAGAAGGACCTCGACGCCGGCACAGATATTTATTCGTTTGCGGTGATGCTGTACGAAATGGTGGTGGGGCAGGTCCCGTTCAGCGCGGATACGCCGTTCTCGATCATTCATGATCATATTTACACGCCCTTGCCGCTTCCGCAATCGATCAACCCAGGCGTGCCGGAGCCGGTCCAGCGCGTATTGTTGAAAGCGCTGGCGAAGGAGCGGGCAGACCGCTACGAAACGGTTGGCGATTTGGTTGCCGCGTTCAAGTCGGCGTGGAATGAGGCTGGTGTTCCCATGCAGGGCACCTCGGTGACCATCGCCAAGTCGGCTGTGCCGTCCCCGGCGGACAAAACACGGATGAAAGCGACAGCTGAGCCGACGAAAATGGCGGCAAATGCCCAGTCCGTTGAACCCACTCCACAGGTGAAAAAGAAGCGTTCGCCGTTCGTCTGGGTGGGAGTCATGTTGCTTCTCGTCGTTTGCGCTGCCGGGTTGTATGTCGCGCGTCAAAACCGATTATTCCTGCGCTTCCTCGGGCAACAACAACCCACAGTCATCGTCCCGACCGCCACTGCCTTCGTTGAACCGACCTCCGTGAGCACGTCCATCGTTGACACGCCGACCGCGCCGACCACGTTGCCCTCGTTTGAACCGAATGTACCGCCCGACGTGCGCGCCGCACTGCAGAAGGCGAAGGAAAACCCGAAAGATGCGAATGCGCAACTTGACCTTGCGCTTGCGTATTGGAAGGCGGAGATGTTCGGCGCGTCGTATGATACTCTGTCGATGGTAATCGACCTGGCTGGACCTGATAACGAGTCGTTTTATATCCATGCGGGCGATCAATTTGTCGCGATCGAAGGCTGGCTGCCTGCCGCGGCGCTGTACTTCCAGGCGCGAAAAACATACGGGCTGGATGGCAATGTGCCCAACACATTATTCGACGCGTTCCACGAATCGTATTACAAAGGCGCGGAACGGACGGAAGCGCCGGTCGTCCTGCCGTTCGATAAGATTTCCCAGGTGGATCAACCGATCGCGCTGGTGGCTCAGGCGCGCAACGCTTTTTATGCGGGCCGCATCGACGATGCCAAAACCCACTTGAACCAGGTCAAGCGCTTGTTACCGAACATGCCCGAGGCATTCCTGCTGGATGCGGAGATGAGTTCGGTGACCAGTGAGGGCGAAAAAGCCCGCCTCATTGCGAACGGGTTGCTTGCCGATCTCAGCGCGCCGCCGTGGGTGCGGACTTTTGCCGAGGAAATCATCAAAGAACTTCCCTGAGAGAAGAGGATCATGAGAAAACCATTTGTTGCCGGAAATTGGAAGATGAACAAGACCACCGTCGAAGCGCGGGAGCTGGTCACTGCGATGAGCGCCGCGCTGGGTGCAATTGCAGGCGTGGAAAAAGTGTTATGCCCGCCATCCACCTCGCTGCCTGTCATCGCCCCGCTGGTGCGGGGAACGGATATTGGGCTTGGCGCGCAAAACCTGCATTGGGAGGAAAAAGGTGCTTTCACCGGCGAACTTGCCCCAAACATGGTCGGGGAGTTTTGCGGATACGTGCTGATCGGGCATTCGGAGCGGCGGGCATATTTCGGCGAAACAGACGAACAGGTGAATAGGAAATTACACGCCGCGCTGAAGGGTGGTCTGATTCCCGTTGTTTGTGTGGGGGAGACCTTGGGTCAATACGAAGCGGGGCTCACGGATGAAGTAGTCAGCCGGCAGATCAAGCTTGGTCTCGCAGGTGTGGATTCCGCATCCGCCTCCCGTATCGTGGTTGCCTACGAGCCAGTATGGGCGATCGGCACGGGGAAAGCCTCGAGCGGCGAAAACGCGAACGCGGTGTTGAAGCAGGTCATACGCCCGGCGTTGACCGGGCTGTTCAGCGAAGCGATTGCCCAGTCTATTCGAATTCTGTACGGAGGTTCCGTCACCGCGGCGAACGCGGAGGAATTTTTCTCACAACCGGAGATCGATGGCGCGCTCGTCGGTGGGGCGAGTTTGAAAGCCGACGAATTCGTGGCGATCACCAAGGCGGCGGTGAACCCATAGACAATTGACGATGGACGATAGTCAGTTGTCAATCATCCATTGTATGAAATTGGGGAAACGCATGAATCAGCTAACTGGCTTTCTCTGGTTCGTTCTCATGCTCGTGCCGCTGATCTTTCTTCAGCGGCTTTTGCATCGCGAACTTCAGGCGGTGTTCCTCATCGGCACGCGAAGCCCGAAGGTTGCGATTGGCGTATTCCAGCTGATCTTCCTGCCCGGCGTTTTTTTACATGAATTGAGTCACTTCTTGATGGCGAAGATTCTGCGCGTGCCGACGGGGCGTTTTTCGATCCTGCCGCGCCCGCTCCCGGATGGGCGGTTGCAAATGGGTTATGTGGAGATCTCGCGTTCGGATATCGTGCGCGATTCGCTGATCGGCGCGGCGCCTCTTATCGCAGGGACGCTGTTCGTTGCGTACGTGGCAGTGTATGCCCTGGACATGCGCGTGTTGTGGGACACGCTGCGCAACGGTCAGATGAGCATGTTTTGGATGGGGATGAACGCCCTGCCCACCGTTAACCATTTTTATGGGTGGTCGTACCTTGCCTTTGTGGTGAGTAGCATGATGATGCCCTCCCAGTCGGACCGGCATGCATGGCTCGAGTTGGTTGTCTCGGTGAGCATCATCTTCGCCATTGCCCTATTGCTCGGCGTCGGTCCCTGGATGCTGAATAATGTAGCGCCGCTGGTAAGCACCTTTCTCAGTTCTGTCGCGGTCATCTTTGGTTTGAGCGCGGCAATTCACGGCATATTGGTTTTGCCGATCATGTTCCTTCACTTGATTCTCACCCGATTGACCGGGTTGGACATCAAGTAAAACAAAAACAGGGTGTCCCGTTTCTGGCGGGATGAGCGAAACCTCACAAGTACTTAGCCACGGTGAGCGAAAGACGAACCGTCAGTACAAGTTTCACTGATTTTCACCGATTTATAAAAGCAATCCGTGCGAATTCGTGTAATCCGTGGCAAGGTTTTAAATTTTCCCCTTAAAAACGGTAGAGCCCAAAAACTAAACCGCTTTGCCCGTCCATGGACCGACCCCGCTAATTCGATCCACCTGAATTCGCACCACATAGCCGGGCGGCGGGTTGTCCATCGGCGGGAATTTAACGCCGGGGCGGATGTATACGTGCGCCAATCGTTGCAATAATTCAGGCGCGCCGCCTTCTTGAATCCGCGCGGTGCCGTACACGACAGCGTACTCCGTCAATTCCAATTCGCTTTTGGTGGTTGCCTGCAACGAGATGACCACACGCGGGTCGCGCAGGATGTTCTTGACCTTTTGATTCTTCGGCAAATGCGCGGATACGATCTCGTCACCGTCCCGCCCGACCCACACGAGCGTCACGTGCGGACTTCCATCCTTGTTGAGTGTGACCAGGTGCGCGGGACACCCGGACTCGATCAGGGCTTTGAGTTCGGCTGGTATCTTCATGGCGACGGATTCGCCTCCCGGGCCGGGCTGACCGTGACGGTATCGCCGGGTTTGACTATGCCGCCAACCACAACCCTGGCATTCACCCCTCGCAAGCAGAGCGCTTTTCCTTCCGGTGAGTTCACGAATTTATGCGCCTCCACCCCAAAGCGCGCAGAAAATTTCGCACAGCCCGTGTGCGGTTGTTCCGTGATCTCGATGACGGCGGCGCCAATGGCGAGACGCGTACCAGGCGGCAGGTTGTTCACGCTCAGGTCCATGTCCACGAAGAGTTGATCGCCCGCCAATGGGATGCGGTCTTCGCTTTGCGCGATCAACGACGCAAAACGCCAGTTCATCAAGGTCAGTTGCGCCAACGGGTTGGGAGATTTATCGGGCCTGTGGCGGCTGGGGCGATGCCGCCACGAATCGCCGACCAGCCCCACTTGAGGGTCGAGCGTGCCCTCGGTTAAAACTTCCCGCGCATCCACAGCAGGACGTCCGACGATCAGGTTTAATGTTCCGATTCGTGCCGGGGAGTTGCGAATATCTTCCAGCCCGGCGAGCAATTCCTCCCATGAGCGGTGGATGAGTATGGTATCGGGGTTCATGGGTTCTTCTTCCTCCAGCGTGAGATCAATACGTTCATTTTTATCCGCACACGAGTGTCCGCGTCGCCGACTGCCCACGCGGACCGCGTGTCCCGTTTGGTTTGCTCGTCGAGTTCGATGAATTCCTGCCAGTCTTCCGCGATGAATTGTTCCAGTTCGCCCGGAGTGTCCCACGAATAATGATACGGGAACAATTCCTCCTGTTCGCGGTCGAACAATTGATTATCCCGCGCCTGTTCCATCGATTCGTTGGCAGACCGATCACCCTCGGTTTGAAGCGGGAGGTCTGTTACGGCGCCGGTGGGTTTGATTTCACGCGACGAGACCACTTCCACGCGCCAGCGATCTCCCAACGGCCGCACATCGAGCAGGATGCCGCCGGGCGCCAGCACGCGATGGATTTCTTTTACAGCATGAACCATGCCGTTGGGATCGATGCATCAGAGCGACCATGCCAGCACGGCGATGTCGAATTTTTCCTTCGAAAATGGCAGGCTCGTCGAATCGGCGCTAGCCAGCCGCACCACGGAATCAAGATCGGACGGGCGGTCCACACGCGCCACGCGCAGTGAGTCGAGATCAAGATCGACTGCGGCGACGAACCGCGCGCGGTCGGCGTACTTCCAGGTCAATCTCCCTTCGCCGCACCCGACTTCGAGGACGCGTTTGCCCTGAAAATTCGCGAAGCGATGAAGGTATTTTTTCTCGTTACCTTCCGGGTCTTTTTGTAGTGTCATTTGCTGAGTTGTTTCATCGTCTTGACAGACGCCGCGACCAGTTCTTTCAACACTTTTTTATCCACATCGTCCAGTTTCTTGATGTACAAACACCCGACACTGGTGGTGAACTTGCCAAGTTTCTTCAGCAGGTCTTTGTGTGTGTCAAACCCGCCCATGAGGTAGAGCGTGAGGTTTTGTTTGCGCGGCGAGAAGCCGGTCAGCATCCAGTCGCCTTCGCGCCCGCTCTTGCCCTTGTAGTGGTAACTGCCGAAGCCGACGATGCTCGCGCCCCACATCCTTGGCTCCTCTTTGGTGACCTGCTTCATAATCTTCAGAATCTCGAAGCAATCGTTGCGCTTTTGCTCGTCGGTGACACTGTTCAGGAATTTCGTCACGCTTGCATCGTTCACTTTGGTCTTGAGTTCAGCCTTCGCCATGGTTGCCTCCGGTCGATGGGTCTGGTGGGGGATCGCTATTTGGCGGGCAGGGTCAGGGCGAATTCGATGCCCTCTCGCACCCACCCGCTGAGTTGTTTCGCTGTTTTGTATCCGTCGGCGTCCACCATCAACCAGCCCTTCATCGGTCTGCCTGTGATGTCAAACGGACGGGCATGGGGCTTTTTGAGAAGCGCGGGATGTTTCTCAGGGTGTACCCTCACGATCAGGCTTTCTTTATACACGCCACAAGCCATATTCCCGTGAACAAGAAACCCAACCCCGCCGAACATCTTCTTTTCCACGAATGGAACTTTTCCAAACTCCGCGCGGATTCGTTCCGCCAGTTTTTCGTTGTACGCCATTCAATCTCCAAACGGATGACTGGTCACTTGTTCACTGCTTTACCCCGTCCCAAACTGACGATCGCCCGCATCGCCGAGTCCCGGCACGATGTAGGCGCGTTCGTTGAGATGACTATCAATCGCACCAATGTGGATGTCAATATCGGGGTGGGCGGTCTGCATGGCTCTGATGCCCTCCGGCGCGGCAATGAGACCGACAAACTTGATCTTCTTCACCCCCCAGCGTTTGAGTACTTCGGCTGTTGCGGTGGCGGAACCGCCTGTGGCAAGCATTGGGTCGAGGATGAGGCAGACCGCTACGCGCGGCTCGGTGGGGAGTTTGTTGTAGTACTCGACGGGTTTCAACGTGTGCTCATCGCGGTATAAACCGATGTGCCAGACTTCCGCGCTGGGCATCAGGCTCCACACGCCCTCGACCATTCCCAGCCCCGCGCGCAGGATCGGGACGAGTCCGATCTTCTCTTTGAGTTCTGTACCCTCCATTTTGGCAAGCGGAGTCTCCAGTTCGCGCGGGGCAACGGCGAGGTCGGCGGTGGCTTCGTAGGCGAGCAATGCCGCGATCTCGCGCACGAACTCGCGGAACTTTTTCGGCTCGGTGTTTTTATCGCGCAGGCGTGACAGTTTATGAGCAACCAGCGGGTGTGTGGATGCGTACACGTTGGACATGGTGATCTCTCCTCAATGGTAGGTATTTCGATTATAGCCCCGATAACAGATTTTGTAATCATGCATGGGCGAAGCGGCTCCTCTCAGGAACTTGCATGGAGAATCAACCCACTGGGTTCCTGCTCGTGTATGCCCTCCTAAGCAACGGATTAGGAAAATTGTCACAAATGGAGGGAGCGGGTACAATGAACAGGAAGTTCCTCCGGGGAATTTTCCGTACGGCATATGAAGACTCAAGTTTCAACCCAACCCCTCATCGAATTACGCGGCGTGGTGAAGACGTACTCCACCGCGGCGGGTGATTTCACCGCGCTCAAAAGCATCGACCTGCAGATCGGCATGGGCGAATTCCTTGGCGTTGTAGGTAAATCGGGCGCGGGAAAATCCACACTGCTGAATATGATCGCGGGAGTCGATCATCTCACGCAAGGCGAGGTGATCGTCAACAACGGCGAGTCGGTTTCGGTGCATGGGTTGAACGAAGACAGGATTGCATTGTGGCGTGGGCAAACATTGGGTGTCGTGTTCCAGTCGTTTCAACTTCTGCCGATGCTCACGCTCGTGGAAAACATTACCCTGCCCATGGATTTGTGCGGCAACTTCAGCCCGAAGCAGTCGCGTCAACGCGCGCTAGAACTTCTGAGGCTTGTGGAAATCGAAGAACATGCCGATAAACTCCCCGCGTTCATTTCGGGCGGACAACAGCAACGCGTGGCGATCGCGCGCGCATTGGCAAACGACCCGCCGATCCTCATTGCGGACGAGCCGACGGGCAGTCTTGATTCGGTCACCGCGGAACATATCTTCGAGGTCTTCGAGCATCTCGTTAGCGAGCAGAAAAAGACCATCGTGATGGTCACGCACGACGAGTCGCTGTCCACGCGTTTTTCGCGCACACTGCGGATCGTGGATGGGACATTGGAAACGCTTCCACTGGCAGACCAGACGAAATCGGATGACGAAGCGGTTGTCAATCCCAAACGGAAATTGCCGTGGTGGAGGCGCAAGTGAGCGCGCGTCGCACCACGGGGAAGTCTGCGACTAACCATCACGCCATGTCCACGCCCGAGGCGATGATCGATATGCATGGTGTGGTCAAAACGTTCAAGAACGCGGCGGGTGAATTCACGGTCTTGAAGGGCGTGGACCTGACCATCAACCGCGGCGAGTTTGTTTCGATCGTCGGCAAATCGGGGAGCGGAAAGTCGACGCTGTTGAACATGATCACCGGCATCGACCATCCCACCGACGGCAACGTGGTGATCGGCGGCACAGATATTTACACCAACGTGAGCGAGAGCCAGCGCTCGAAGTGGCGCGGGCGAAATTTGGGCATCGTCTTCCAGTTTTTTCAGTTATTGCCCATGCTTACCCTGCTCGAAAATGTGATGCTCTCGATGGATTTTGCCGAGATGTACGACTTTGACGAGCGTCCCGCGCGCGCGATGGAGATGTTGAAATTGGTCGGGCTGGAAGCGTTTGCCAACAAACTCCCCGCACTGGTCTCGACCGGACAGCAACAACTCGCCGCGATTGCCCGCGCGCTGGCATGTGACCCGCCACTACTCGTCGCCGACGAGCCGACAGGGAACCTCGATACGAGATCGGCGAACATCATCATCGACCTGTTTGAGGAACTTTCGCGCAGTGGCAAAACGGTCTTGATGGTGACGCACGACCCCTCGCTCACCGCGCGCACGACGCGCAATATCATCATTGCCGACGGCGAACTCATCAACGAGACGATCGCCAAATCCCTGCCGTGGCTTCGGCACCGCCACATGATGGAGTTCACCAAACTTGCCGAAGAGCGGATGTTTCCGCCGAACCAGACCATCCTATCGCGTAACGAGCACGTGGATTCGTTTTTCATGATCCGCAAAGGTGAGGTGGAGGTGGTCTTACAAGACCGCAAAAACGAAGAGACGATCATCTCCCGCCTGAAGCCCGGCGAATTCTTCGGCGAGATCGAACTGCTTCGCGGAGGCAAGGCGGTTGCCAACATCCGCGCGGGAGCGGGTGAATCTGTCGAGGTGCTGGCGATCAAGCGCGAAGACTTCAAGCGCGTGATGGACGAGTCGCCGATTACCTCGGAAGCGGTTGGCAGGATCGTCCAACAGCGCCTCGAAGCGCACCGCGCCGCCGATAGCCGCAAAGGCGGGCTGTTCTCGTTGTTTCGCAAAAAATAGGTACGCAATACGCAACACGTAGTACCTACTCCGTACTGCGTAAATCGTCAATCGTCAATCGTCAATCTGAAATCGTAAATCGAAATGAAACCTCGCTGGCGTAAAGTTCTGCACGACCTCATCGACAACAAAGCCCGCACACTGCTGGTGGTCTTTTCCATCGCGGTGGGCGTATTTTCCATTGGAGTGATCGCGGGCGCGTACCAGATCATCTCGCAGGACATGAGCGCGTCGTACTCGGCGAACGTCCCTGCCAACATCGAAATGCGGATGACGAACTTCGATGAAGATGTGCTGGATTCCATCCATAACCAGCCCAATGTGGATGACGCCGAAGCGCGGCGCGTGTTCAACATCCGTGTGCGCGTGCCCGGCACCGAAAAGTGGACCACCCTCGACATGACCGCCTTCGAGAGTTTCGAGGATAACCGCATTAACCTGTTGACCCCGCTCGAAGGAGCGTCTGTCCCTGAGAAGCGCGAGGTGTTGCTGGAGCAAAAGGCGCTGGAGGAGTTGAACTTGAGTGTGGGCGACGTACTCGAATTTCAACTCCCCGATGGTTCGACAAAAACCCTGCCCGTCGTCGGCATCGTCCAAGACACAGCCTCGGGGGCGGGGGATTTTCTCGCCGAGCCGTTCGGCTACATCGCCATGGACACGCTTCCATATCTCGGTCAACCTGATTCGTTCAACCGCGCCCTGGTCACCGTTTCGGGCGACGGCGACGACATCGCCTACATCCGCGAGGTGGGCGCGGCGTTGAAGGACAAACTCGAAAAGAACGGGCACATCGTCATCCGTTCGCGCTTTTCGACCACGCGCACCCATCCATTGGCAGATACGGTGAACGCGATCCTCGGCATCTTGATGGCGCTGGGAATTTTGATCGTGTTCCTATCCAGTTCGCTGATCGCCAACACGTTGAACGCGTTGTTGAACCAGCACCTGCGTCACATCGGCGTGATCAAGCTTGTGGGTGGACAGCGCGCTCAGGTCTTCCGCATGTACATCACGCTGATCATGGCATTTGGTGTGCTGGCGTTGCTCATCGCCGTCCCGCTCGGCGGGCAGGGCGCGTACGGGCTGGCATTGTTCATCTCCGGTGAAATGAATTTCAACCTGCTCGGGTATCGCATTGTGCCGATGGCGTTGTTGATTCAAATCCTCGTCGGGCTTCTCGTCCCGTTGATCGCGGGGCTTGCGCCGGTGGTCAACGGCTCGCGCATCACGGTCTTGCGCGCGCTGAGCGGCGGAGTGGCTGACGATGAGAATCAAGCCTCCGCAGGCGGGGAGAACCGTCTTTCCTGGTTCGATCGGATTCAAGTCAGAGCGACGCGCATCCTCGCCGCGCGCGGTATCCACATCCCGCGTCCGTTCGTCATTTCACTGCGCAACACGTTCCGCCGCAAGAGCCGCCTCGCGCTGACCTTGTTCACGCTGACGATGGGCGGCGCGATCTTCATCGCGGTTTTCAACGTGCGTGTGACCTTGCACGATTACATTGGGCAGATCGGCAAATATTTTGTCGCCGACGTGTCCATTGATTTCGATCAAGCCTATCGCCTGAGCGAGATCGAACAAGTGGCGATGCAGGTGGAGGGCGTGCAACGAGTCGAAGGCTGGCAGTTCGTCAGCGGCGAGTTGCTCGATGCGAACGGCAATGTGATGGAAAACCTCAACGTGTTCGGTCCGCCCGCCGATAGCGACCTGGTGGAGCCGATCGTAGTGGCGGGGCGATGGATTCGCGCGGACGATGTGAAAAAACTTGCCATCAGCGAAGGCGCGCTTGAGTATTTCCCCGACCTCCGACCCGGTGATATGGTGAACATCAAGATCGAAGGGCGCGAGGAAGTTTGGGAAGTGATCGGTATTTTCCAATTTGTAGACCGCGAAGGCGTGCTGGCGTACGCGCCGTACGAATACGTTTCGCAGATGAACAATTTGGCGAACCGCTCGTTCTCGTTCAGGCTGGTGACGGTGGATCACAGCCGCGAGTATCAAAACGCCAAAGCCGAAGAACTGGATATGTTTTTCCGCGAGCAAGGGTACAAACTGCGCTCTGCGGAAGCAGGTCGTGCCTCGCTCGATACCGCCGTGGAGAGTCTCGACACGCTGGTCGTGTTCCTGCTCATCATGGCGATCCTCACCGCGGTCGTCGGCTCGATGGGACTCACCGGCACGATGGGTATGAACGTGCTCGAACGCACGCGCGAGATCGGCATCATGCGCGCCATCGGCGCAGACGACCGCGCCGTGATGCGCACGGTCATCGCCGAGGGAATCGTCATCGGTTCGATCTCGTTTGTGCTGGCGGTGATTCTCTCGATCCCGTTCACGTATTTGCTTTCGACGATCGTCAGCCTTGCGATTTTCCAATCGGCGATTGATGTGGTGTTCACGTATCTCGGCTATGCCATTTGGCTTGGGCTGGTGTTCGTGCTCTCGACCGTGGCAAGCATCGTCCCTGCGCGCAACGCCGCGCGGTTGACGATCCGCGAGGTGCTGGCGTATGAATGAGGAACCGGTGGTTGAGTAGCCTGAAGCGAAAGCGAAGGGCGTATCGAAACCACCGATATTCAAGAAATATTTTGTTTGAATGAAACTTCTGGTCTCGATACGTGGCGCCAGCGAACGGCGCCACTACTCGACCAGCGATGTAGGATAAAAACGAAAGAAGGACACAATGAAGAATTCAACAAAAACGATCAGCATCTTGACGATGATCTTCGCCCTCGCAATGACCGCCTGCGCGAATCAAGCCACAGGGACGCCTGCCCCGGCTGTGGATGAAGTTCTCGCCCCCGAAGCCGTCGTCGCGGAGGGGAGGCTCGAACCCGTCCGTGCGGCGAATTTGACGTTCCAGGGGCGCGGCGTGGTGGAATCTGTTGACGCGCAGATCGGCGACAGCGTGCAGGCAGGCGATGTGCTGGCGCGGCTCTCCACGGCGAGCGTGGCGCTGGCGCAACTCACCTCCGCGAACCTCGAGCTGGTCAGCGCACAGCAAGCGCTGGACGCGTTGAACCGCACCGGCTCCGCCAACCTTTCCGCCGCGTGGACAAACTACATGAACGCGCAGATCGTCCGCGCCGAGGCGCAACGCGATTGGGAGGACCTGAACGTGGACAATATCGAGGATCGCATCGAGGATGCCAAAGTCGATGTGGAAGACCGGCTGGCTGACGTAGATGACGCAGTGGATGAATTCGACAAGTACGATGAATTGGACAAGGATAATGCCCGCCGCGTGACCGCCGAGGATGAACTTGAACAAGCGCGGGAAGATTACAACGAAGCAGTTCGTAATCTCGAAGAGATCACGCGCGAGCGCGATACCGTCCGCGCCGCGTTGGATGCCGCGCTTGCCACCGAAGCCGAAGCAAAATATCAGTACGAGATTTCCGCGAACGGTGTCAACGCCGAAGAACTCGCGCTGGCGTCCGCCCGTTTGGACAACGCGCAGGCGCAAGTCGCCGCGGCGGAGGCGAATCTTTCCGGTTACGTCATCACCGCGCCGTTCGATGGCGTTGTGGTCGAGGTGGCAGTCGAGGCGGGTGAGCAGGTTTCCCCTGAGACTCGAATCGTGAGCGTCGCGGATACGTCCGCATGGGTGGTCGAGACGACCGACGTCACCGAACTCGAAGTCGTGCAATTATCCCTTGGGCAGAATGTCACGATCACAGCCGATGCGTTGAGCGATGTCACGATGACGGGCGTGGTCACCGAGATCAGCGGATCGTCGTTATTGCAGGGCGGCGATGTGATCTACACGGTGCGCATCGCGGTGAATGAAGCTGATCCGCGCGTGATGTGGGGGATGACGGTGGAGGTCGTGTTCGAGGCTGTGGAGTAGTTGCCTCTCGGTTGCGAACTTTTAATAGAGGCGGTCGCTTTACGGTGACCGCCTCTTTTTATTCCAGTTTAAGTGGAGGGATTCTTGCCGTTCGCTTTTTCATGTCGAACGAACAGCCAGCGGTGAGTACGTGGATTTTCAATCCACTCACAGCCACAGGGCGCGAACTCTCGACCTCTGCCACGTTGGTCGCGACCATTTCTCTCCCGTCTACGATGGTCACGGCGTTTTTCCCGCAGACTAAAATTCGCGCATCGTCCTCGACGATGGCGCACGTGTTTTCGTCCACGCCCACGCCGAGCGAACCCGGGTGCATCGCGATCGCATACGCCAGACGCCCCAGTCGGTCACGCTGGCGGAAATGCTGGTCGAGGATGATTTTGTCTGTGAAACCCAGCCCCGGCGAAAACCGCGCCAGCCCCTCGCGCGGCGTTGAACCGTTTCTGCCGTACGCGATCATCACTTTGGACATGACCGCCGTCCCTGCCGAGGTCCCTGCGATAACCGCCCCACGCCGGAACGCGGCGAGGAGTTCCTGCTCGAATTCCGTCCCGCCGATCAGGGCGGTGATTCGCATCTGGGTCCCGCCCGCGAAGAAGATACCCGTTGCGTTCCGCATCGCATCCAGATGATTCTTCTTGTCTGCCAGCCTGCGCTCGCGAAACTCGAGCGAGACCGGCTTTGATTTCACGCCCAGCGCATGAAATGCCTGCACGTAGTCTCTGCCCGTGTTCTTGAGAGCCGAAGCCTGCGGCAACACTAGAATCCGTGTGTTTTTTCCACCGCTTCGCTGAATGAACTCTTTGAAAATGGATGGCTCTTCAAAATCCACCGCGCCGCCGATCGCCATGAGGGTTGTCATGATTGTGTCTCCGTTGATGCCTGTGATATGGTGCAAAAGTATGGCTTTACCTATTCTGTACACGGATCGCGCGGAGGACACGGATTCTTCCTTGCGCCGACGGAAAAACTCTGTGCGCTCCGTGTATTCCGTGTACCGATTTCTTGAATTCATCCTTCATCCTTCCGCTTTCATCCTTTATAATCCTTTTTATGACAGCCGCCAAGAACCGACCACTCGACCCCGAATCCAAACCCGATGACCGCGTGGACAACGCGCTGCGTCCGCAAAAACTTGCCGACCTCATCGGTCAGGATCAAGTCAAAGAGAATCTTTCGATTCTCATCGACGCGGCGAAACATCGCGGCGAGGCGTTGGATCA
>CAZGSB010000068.1:0-17554 GCA_964528275.1 uncultured Anaerolinea sp.
AAATATTTCACCGCGGTCGGTCCGCTTTCAGAAACGCGTGAAACCCAATCGCACAAAAATATTGATTACACAGGCGTCAACTACGGCGGCGCAGGTCTGCCGTAATAAATTAAACACTAAGGACACGAAGTACACGAAGTTTTGTTGTACACCTCAAGGTAATGATTTCTCTTAGATTTTCTTTGAGTTGCATTACGAGAAACTTTTTACAAAATCTTCTAGTACCAAGCTCCAGTCGGATGTTTCACTACCATCGCTCAACCCACCTTCGGGACCTTTGTGTCCTTCGTGGTGAAAAAAATTCGGAGGTATTTTGGCAAAAGACGTAATCATGCCCGCACTCGGCATGGCACAGGAAACAGGCACTCTCATCCAGTGGCTTAAAAAAGCAGGTGACTCCGTCACCAAAGGCGAGCCGCTCATGGAGATCGAGACCGACAAAGCCACGGTCGAGATCGAAGCGCCTGCCTCTGGAACATTGTCCGCTGTCACTGCCAATGCTGGCGACGTGATTCCCGTCGGTCAGCGGATCGCCCTGATTCTCGCCGCAGGCGAATCAGACTCAACTCCGCCGCCTCTTTCCACACCTCAAGCGGCTTCGCCGACCCAAACAATCTCCAAGCCTCAGCCTGCTCTCTCCGCCACCCCCGTCGCCGCGCGCCTGATCGCCGAACACAACATAGACATCTCACAGATCAAATCCACAAGCGGACAGATTCGCAAGGAAGATGTGCTGGCATACATCAATGATGAAGGCGGGGGGATGAAGGATGAAGACCAGACCGTTCATCCTTCCAGGATTCTTGCCTCCCCCAAAGCCAAACGGCTTGCCAAGGAACACGGAATTGACATAACCACCATCAAGGGTTCAGGACCCGATGGAGCTATCCTAGTCTCTAATCTCGAATCTCTAATCTCTGCCCAGCCAATCCTCCAATCCTCCAATTCTCCAATTACCGAATTACCGACCTCCCGCATGTGGCGCGTCATGGTCGAACGCCTCACGCATGCATGGACAACAATCCCTCATTTTTATTTGTTGCGAGAAGTTAATGCCTCAAGGTTGATTTCGTGGCGCGAGAAAGTCCAGAAGAATAATACAGAGAAGATTACTTACACTGATTTATTGGTCAAACTCACCGCCGCCGCGTTGAGGCAGTATCCACGTTTGAACTCATCATGGGTCAAGGACAGCATCGTGATGAATCAAGACGTCAACATCGGTCTCGCTGTCGCCGTGGAGGATGGGCTGCTCGTCCCCGTCATCCGCCGCGCGGACGAACTCAGCCTTTTGCAGATCGCCGCCCGCCGCAGTGAACTCGTCAAACGCGCGCAAGCCAACAAACTTACGCTCGATGACCTGAGCGGAGGTACGTTCACGATCAGTAATCTCGGCATGTACGGCGTGGATGCGTTCAACGCCATCGTTAACCCGCCACAAGCCGCCATTCTCGCCGTCAGCCGCATCGCGGATAGAGTCGTGCCTGTCAATGGGCAACCCGCCGTCCAGCCAATGATGACATTAAGCCTATCCTGCGACCATCGCGCCGTAGATGGCGCCCGCGGCGCACAATTCTTGCAAGCATTAGCCGATTTGATAGAGGAGCCACTACAGTTGTTGAGTTAAACACACCCGTTGGTTGAGTAGCCGCGCTCTTGTTCTTTGCGGCGTATCGAAACCAACAGTTAAAGATAAAAAATAATTTAGCAGCAACACACTCGTGGTCTCGATACGACGGCGGAAGCAAAACTGATTTACAAAGACATGACGACTGCCGCCGTCTACTCGACCACCAATTATAGGAAAAAATTTTTATGCACCACGTATCCAAAATAGACCCAACCACCGCCCGCACGCCGAAACTGTACGAAGGACACAGTTTTGGCTTCCGTCGCGCCGCCTACGTGGACCGTGCGATGGGTTCCGTCCACATGGGTACGGGCATTTGCTATCTCGATGCGAACGGAGTCGTCGAACCGCATGTCCATTCGTTTGAGGAGAGCTTCTATATTTTGGAAGGTAATGTGACTGTGCAAGTTGGCGATGATGCGTACGCGTTGAGCGCAGGCCACTACGGACTCGTCAGCACGGGCGTCAGACATGCGTTTCGCAATGTGAGTGACAAATCCGTACGTTGGTTGGAGATGCACGCACCGCAACCCCGCCCAACAGACTATGGTCGCGATACGTTCTTCGTCGGCGGCGAAGCGTCAGCGCAGGGGAAGGCTCCAGAAAACGGAACCAGTCAACTCGGTCAGTTTGATGAGGCGGCTCTTCCCGTCCCAGGTGGTGCCGCTCAAATGGAAGGCTTCAATCCCACAACGGGAGTCGCCATAAAAATGTTTGTGGACCGTTCGTTTGGCGCGGTGCATCAATCGTTGTTTCTCATCCAATACATGCCTGGCGCAAAGATCGATCCGCATGACCATACGTTTGAAGAATCCTATTACATAGTGAGCGGACGCGTGAAAGCGACTGCCGATGGGAAAGTTTATGACCTTGGCGCAGGCGATGTGATTTGGACAAGCGTTGGCTGTGTCCATAGTTTCGAGAATGTCGGTAATGAACCCGTGCGTTGGATCGAGACGCAAGCGCCGTTGCCGCCCGCCAAAGAGGTGTTTCGTTTCGAGAGAGATTGGATTCAATATCAGTAACCTGCCATTGCTCCAAGGCGGTCTTTGACCGCCGCGTTTGCCAAATTACGTCGCAGGGTCAGAGACCCTGCGAGAGCATAGAGAGAACTTGAGGAGAACACATGCCATCAAGACACATCGTCCGTACCGCCGACGAAGAAGATTTCAAAATACCGAAGCCGTTCGAGAAGATCAGCAACGGTTATCGCCGCTGGTGCATTGTTGACGGACCGAATGGCTCGGTACATCAGGAATTCAGCATTTGCGAGCTCGACCCCGGCGGGACGGTCGGCGCACATGTGCATACTTTCGAAGAGCAAATTTATATCCTTGAAGGTGAGTTGATCTGTGAGACGGGCGATGGGACATATTCACTGGAATCTGGAGATTACGGCGTGATCCATGTGTCCGCGACACACTCGTATCGCAACGACAGCAAAGCGCGTGTGCGCTGGGCAGAGATGCTTGCACCGCAACCCCGTCTGGATGGCGAAGGCGATGTCTATGCCGTAGCCGCCCTCCCGAAGGTCGAGCCGATCAAAGTGGACGCGCGGGATCCACGCACGCGTTCGTTCGGTCACATCTCGCCCGAAAATATGGAAGCGGGCAAACAAACGCAGGACAAACTTGCTCTATCAGCCAGCATGCGAACGGCGTTGCTTGTGTACAGCGGCATCACGGTCAAGATGATGGTGGATAGCGATCTCGGCGCACAACTTGCCACGATGTTCATGGTGCAGTATGAACCCGCAGGTGTTGCGGGCGCACACGATCATCCGCTTGAAGAAACGTATTTGATTCTCGAAGGCGAAGTGTACGGCTGGTTCGACGGCGTGAAGTATCACCTCAAACCTGGTGATTGTGCGTGGGCGGGAGTGGGTTGCGTGCATGAGTTCAAGAATGCCACGAATGGCATTGTGCGCTGGCTGGAAACGCAAGCGCCGCAACCGCCGCGCCGACATTCGTATCGCTTCCGCCGCGATTGGAAATATTTGGAAGATAAATTGGAAAAAGGAGACCATCATCATGACTAAGGGAACAGTCGTCATTGCGGGCGCAACCAACTCGTTGGGCAAAGCGCTTGCCAAACATTATTTGGATCATGGCCACCGCGTTGTGGTGAGCAGTCGTCAAATGGATCGCGCCGAAGCGTTGGCAAAAGAACTCGGCGACGGTTGTGTGCCTGTTGCGTTTGACATGGCAGAGCCGCACAGCATTGCGCCTGCGCTGGCAGGTGTGGATGATGTCCTGCGCGTTGTTGTGATGGGACTGTATCGCGACGATAACAAAGTCCGTGAATACAACGTGGATGAAGCGATCAAGTTGGTGACGTTGAAACTGGTCGGATATACCGAAGTGGTGCATGTCCTCCACTCGAAGATGCGACCCGACGCCTCCATCCTCCTTTTTGGCGGACTCGCTAAAGACCAGCCGTATCCTGGCTCGACGACCATCACCACCGTCAATGGAGCCATGTCCACACTGATCAATTCTCTTGCCGTTGAGCTTTCCCCCATCCGCGCCAACGCGATTCATCCCGGGCAGGTCGGTGATTCTCCCGTGTGGGCGGCAAAGCCAAAAGAAGTCATTGACAACCTGAAATCCCGCACCGCCATGGGACGTTTGGTCACAGTCGCAGAAGTGACCGATGCGGCAGTCTTCCTGCTCGAAAACGGAGGCGTCAACGGCGTCAACCTGCGCGTGGACGGCGGAAGGATGATGAAGTGAAAGAGACCGCAGACCACCGACAACGGACGATGGATCATCGTCCACGGTCTGCCGTCAACGGTCGAATGAACTTAAACCTTTGTGTCCTTCGTGTTTGAAAAATATTTAAGTAGGTATCGTTATGTCCTATAAAAAACAAACCCCTCTTCTGCTCCCGCAGGGTCTGCGACCCTGCGGCGTTAGGCTTGCAACAACGGCGGTCACAGACCGCCTGTGAGCATTTTGAGTATGTGTTTTTAAACAACTTTCTGCCAAATACTTATGACCAACAAGACCCTGTTAAAAAACGGCATCGTCCTCACGCTCGATAAGAAAGTCGGCAATTTTCATCGCGCCGATGTGCTCATCGAAGAGACGAAGATTTCAGCAGTAGCGCCGAATTTAATCGGTGACGGCGCAGAAGTCATCGACGCGTCGGACATGATCGTCATGCCTGGCTTCGTGGATACGCATCGCCACGTCTGGGAGGGGATTCTCAGGAACATCGCCACAGACCTGCCCTTGGAAGGAGAGGCAGGCTATCGGTCTGTGATTCTGAACACGCTGGCTCCCGCCTATCGCCCGGAAGATGCGTACGTGGGTAATCTGGTCGGCTTGTATGGCGCGATCGATGCGGGCATCACAACGATTTTGGACTGGTCGCACATTCAAGCGACTCGTGAGCATGGCGATGCGGTGATCAAGGCTCTGCAAGAGTCGGGCATGCGGGCGGTGTTTGCGTATGGCTACCCCGCGTGGAAGGAACCCGACGCAAATCAAGATGGATGGGCGCGTGAAATTGCGAAACAATATTTTTCATCGAAAGAACAATTGCTCACGTTTGCACTCGCCCCACAAGGACCTGAATTCACATCGCTGGACGTCGCCAAAGCGAATTGGCAGTTGGCGCGTGAACTCGGCGCGCGTATCACCGTCCACGTGGGCGTAGGCGCGGCGGGCAAACAGGGCAAACTCGCCGCGCTGGGCAAGGCAGGTTTGCTCAGGGATGATACGACCTACGTCCATTGCACCACACTGAGCGACGAGGAGATCAAAATGATCGCCGACACAGGCGGCACGATCTCCATCTCCGCGCCGACCGAAATGATGATGGGCCACGGTCTGCCGCCGATCCAAAAATTCATCGATGCGGGTCTGCGTCCCAGCCTGAGCGTGGATGCCGAAACCAACATGCCTAACGATATGTTCACGCAGATGCGCACGGTCAACTCGCTGCAAAAATCGCTCATCCACGAAAAACGCTTGGCGCGGAAAGGCGGCTTGCCCTCCTTCTTATCCGCCAGAGACGTATTGGAATTTGCCACCATCGAAGGCGCGCGCGCCAACGGCTTGCTCGATGTCACGGGCACGCTCACACCCGGCAAGCAAGCCGACCTCATCATGCTCCGCACCGACCGCGCGAATATTTTGCCCGTCAACGACCCGGTCAGCGCGGTGACGTGGGGTATGGACACCAGCAATGTGGATTCGGTATTCGTCGCGGGCAGGGCGCTCAAACGCGATGGAAAACTTTTGCATGTGGACTTGCCCGCCTTGATGCAAAAAGCATATGCCTCACGCGATCATGTGATCGCAACATCTGGCTTCAACCTGCCGGTGAACTAGGATGAAATCCATGAAGATGAAGACTCAAAACCCGCTTCTCACCTCCATTGTGATTTCCTCGCGCTACCTTTCGGTTTGGGTGGCCATCGGGCTGTTATTGCTCACCTGCCTGTGGATCGCCCCCGAGACGCTCAACCGCACCTCGTTCACCACTGTGATGCCGTTGACCGCCTTCCTTGCCCTCACCGCGCTGGGTCAGATGCTGGTGGTGATGACAGGCGGCATCGACCTCTCCACCCCCGGTATCATGACGCTCGCCGCCTTGATGACGGTCGGCATCGCGGGCAGGGCGGACGAGAATATGCCTGCGGCGTTGGCGACCGCGTTGGGCGTGTCGCTGTTGATCGGCTTGTGCTCGGGAATCCTGGTCGGTGTATTGAAACTGAACCCGCTCATCGTCACGCTGGGAGTCGGGCAGATCGTCAACGGCGGGATGCTGGCGTATGCAGACAATGTTGCGAACGAAGCGCGGGTGCCGCCTGGCTTTGCCGAGTGGATCACGAAGCCATTTGCTTTTGGGTTGAATAATGTCGAGAGCACTGCCATCGGCATATCGCTGTTGTTGATCCTGATCTTCCGCTACACCGAAGTGGGGCGCAAATTCCAATCGGTAGGCGCGAACCCCACCGCCGCCTGGATTCTCGGTCTGCGCGTGAACGGCTATGTCATCCTTGCGTACATGGCGGCGGCGTTCCTGTACGGGTTGAGCGGCGTGCTGCTGGCGGGGTTTTTGCAAAGCCCCAGCCTGGTGTTGGGTGTGCCATATTTGCTTGGTCCGATCGCCGCCGTGGTCATCGCCGGCGCGTCGCTATCGGGCGGACTTGCCAACGCGGCTTCCACGTGGGCGGCGGCGTTCTTCCTTACGTTATTGAGCCAGATGCTTCGTGTGTTGGGCTTGCCCACCGCATTGCAATTCCTCGTGTTCGGGGTAGCCATCATCGGCGGCATGGTCATTTCCGGTGACCGCATCATTACCCTGATCGAAAATCTGATCCAAAACTCTGCGAGACTGCAAAGTGACGCGGAGGAATAGGCAAAGGAGGCTTATGATCGATTGAAAAGCAACGACATGCGACGTCTAGCGGTACCGAGAGAATCCAGTTATTACACTATTTAGGAGAAAAAATGAAACACCTGTTGAAAATCAATCTGATCGTTGTGTTGACAATGATCCTCGCCGCTTGCGGCGGAGGTGCCACCCCGGCGCCCGCCACCGAAGCGCCTGCCGCCGAATTGGGACCCGGCATCGACGGCGCAAACGAATTCGGTGAACGCTACGACGCCAATGCCGATGTTCTCACGCAGGCGGTCGGCACCACCGATGGCGTACCCGAAGTTGCCCTGGCTGCGTTCTATCGCGCGGGCTTGCCCGTCAGCGCGGAAATGCAAGCGTTGGCTATCCAATGCTGGAAGGATAAAATTTGCGACACGGGCACTGGCGGTCCCATCACCGTCGCGCTGGCAGACGGCTTCGGCGAAAACTTCTGGCGTCAGATGACCCACATGGAGTTCATCCTGCAGGCGCTCACCTATCCGGAGATCGGCAAGATCATCTACGTGTCATCCCTGATGTATTCCACTGGCGATGCCGCGCGCTCCGTTGCGGATTTCAAAAGCCTCGTGGCGCAGGATGTGGACGTGATCATATTCTTCCCGGATGCCGGCGATGCGTTGCTCCCGGCGGTGCGTGAAGCGACCGCCAACGGCACGATCGCCATTACCCATTCCTATGGGCGCATCGGCGAACCCGGCACCGACTATCCCACCTTTGTGGCGGAGGATGTCTGTCTTTTGGGCCAGTTGTTTGCCCAGACCTTGAATGAACAGGTCGGCTCGGGCAAAGTGGCTTTCCTCGGCGGAACGCCGGGCAATCCGCTCTCTGCGTACTGGCAATCCTGCGAAGAGCCCGAACTCAGCGCGGATCTCACCCTCGTGGGACGCGCCGACACCAGCTGGACGCAACAAGGCACCCTTGAAGCTGTTTCCGGTCTCATCAGCGCTGACCCCGACATCAAGGGCTATAGCTACGAAGCCGCGGATTCCTTCCTCGGCGGCGTGCGCGCCTACGAAGCCGCGGGTCTTCCCCTCGACATCACGTTGACCCTCCGCACCGATGAGATGAGCCTGTTCTGCGAATGGGAACGGATCAACAACCCGAATTTCAACGTCTTCTATGCTTCCGGCGGTAACTATCAATCCCGTGTCGCGCTCACCGCGGCGATGATGCAACTCAAGGGCTATGAACTTTCGCCCGATGGCATCATCCTTCCGACCGTGATGCGCCAGTTATCTGCAGGCACCTGCAACCCCGATGTGCCTCAGGAAGCGTCCGTCTCCTCCTTGATCCCCATCCCGGTCTTCCTGCAGATGGGGCAGTAAATTAGCATGTTCCGTCATTGCGAGCGGCGCATCGGTGCGACTCGCAATGACGGAATATTTCAGATACACCCATGCCCGAACATGATGTAGTGCTCGAACTTCAACAGATCTCCAAGCAATACGGCACGGTGCACGCATTGACCGATGTCAGCCTCGATTGCCGCGCCGGCGAGATCCACGCCGTGGTGGGCGAGAACGGTTCAGGTAAATCGACCCTCCTTGGGGTTGCCAGCGGATTCGTGGAACTCGATCACGGCACGGTATTGATCGGCGGGCGTCGTTTGCGGAGAGATTCCCCCGCCGAGGCGCGTCGCCTCGGTTTGGGCATGGCGTACCAGGATAATTCGCAAGTGGCGATGTTGTCGGTGAAAGAGAATTTATTTTTATCCACGCCCCGCGCGCGGCGTCCCGTCTATTGGCAGATGAAGAAATGGGCGCGTGAAATTCTTGCCGAACACGATCTCGATCTTTTCCCCGATGCGCCAACCGCGTTCCTCACGCAGGCGCAGAGACAATTATTTGAGGTGGTCAAAGCCTTGATGGGCGACCCCAAGGTGCTGTTGTTGGATGAACCGACGACGGCGCTGGGTCCCGATGAGGTGGAAATTTTGCATCGCACCATCCGCGCCTGCGCCGACCGCGGGATGGGCGTGGTATACGTCAGTCACCGCCTGCCCGAAGTGTTATCGGTGGTGGACCGTGTCACCGTCTTGCGCGACGGGCGTGGGCAGGGCACGTTCGAAGCGAAGGGCATGTCGGAAGAGGAACTGGTCTCGTTGATGATCGGGCGACCGTTCCATTCGGCGTTCCCCACGAAGATGGATGAAAAAGCCGAAACCGAAAGTGTATTGATGCTGACGGGTTTCCAGGGTCCTCAGTTCGGGCCGATTAACCTGACCGTGCGGCGCGGTGAAATTTTAGGTGTGGCTGGCGCGGAAGGCAACGGGCAAGGCGAGTTCTTCCGTTGTTTGTCGGGGCAAATTCCTCCGAAAGCGGGGTTGGCGTTGTGCGACGGCAGGGAATTGACCCTCATCACTCCCAACGACGCGATTCAAGCGGGAATCCTAATTCTGGCGGGCGACCGCAAACGCGAGTCGTTGTTTCCGGTGTTGGGCGTGCGCAACAATGCGACGATCCAGGTGCTCGAAAAATTCAGCCGTTTGGGTTGGGTGAATCGCGCCCGCGAGAAGACCACTGTCAGCGAGATGGTGAAGAACTTGAAAGTCCGTACGCCTTCGCTCGAGCAACCCGTGCAGTTCCTTTCCGGCGGGAACCAGCAGAAGGTGGCGCTGACCAGGCCCCACCTGCGGGAGACCGTGAACGTCATCCTTGCCTACGAACCGACGCAAGGCGTGGACGCGGGCGCGCGTCTCGACATTTATGAAGCCTTGCGCGCCAAAGCGGCGGACGGCGCGGGGGTGATCGTCAAATCGAGCGACCCGATCGAGTTGACGGGTTTGTGCGACCGCGTCGTGGTGATGTCGCGCGGACAGATCGTCAGCGAGATTCAACGCGATGAGTTGAGCGAGAAGCGCATCATCGAGTCGATCGTGGGCGGCATCGGGTTCGGGTTGAAGAAGGCGCAGACCGAAGCGACGAAGTTGTATCAAGGAGAGTAGCATGTGGAATTTGTATGTGTTCGTGCGCCAGAAGATCCGCAACGCCATCCGCGATGTGCGTAACGGCGCGATGCTGTGGCAGAAGATCAAACACCTTTTCCGCGTGCGCATGTGGACGCCGGTCGCCTTGCAAATCATTTTGATCCTGATCGTCGGCAACTACACCGCGTCGCGCTCCGATGCGTTCCTTTCCGATTTCAATTTGAAAAGTCTGTTGCTTGCCGCGCTTCCGCTCGCGCTGGTGACGATGGCGCAGGTCAATGCATTGCTGGCGGGGTATCTCGATGTCTCGGTCGGCTCGATCATGACGATGGGCGTGATCATCGCTTCGTTCATCATCACCGATGATGCGCCGCCTGAAACGGTGATGATCGGCGGGCTGGCGATTCTCGGCGCGGGGATATTGATCGGTCTGTTCAACGCCACGTTGATCCGCTGGGTGAAACTGCCCTCGATCATCGCGACGCTCGCCACGCTCAGCATTCTCGATGGGATTTCACTTTCACTGCGCCCCATCGCCGCGGGCTTGATCAACTTCGATGTGCTTTCTGCCTTGTCTCGCACGGTGGGATTCGTCCCCATCGCGTTCATCCTCCTGTGTGTGGTCGCGATCCTTTGGGACGTATGGCTGTATGCCACCCCCGGCGGACTCACGCTTCGGGCGGTGGGGCATGATGCGCAAGCCTCGCGCCGCATCGGCGCGGCAACCACACGCCTTCGCGTCGGGGCGATGGTGATGTCGGCGGTGATGGCGTCGCTGGCTTCGTTCTTCCTGGCGGTGCTGGTCGGCATCGGCGACCCGCGCTCGGGCAGTGGGTATGCGCTCACGAGCATCACGGCGGCAGTGCTGGGCGGCACCAGCCTCGCCGGGGGGCGCGGGACGTTCATCGGCGCGGTCGTGGCGGCGTTGTTCCTTACATTGGTCATCAATGTTCTGCCTCTGCTGGGGCTTACGAATATTGTCGGCTTGGTGGTGGTGGGCGTGTTGATGTTGCTCGGCGTAATTTTGTATCAGGTCGGCGATCTGAAGGAACTGGTCAAACTCAATTACAAGCGGGCGCAGCGACTGATCCGCGGCTCGAAACTGGCAACGCTGAAAGACCTGCCGAAGGTGTACGTGGGCGATGCGACCACGCCTCCCGCGGCGGACCGCAAGATTCTCATCAAAGGCGGCACGGTGTTGACGATGGATCCCGCGCTCGGCAACCTGCGCAATGCGGATGTGTTGATCGAAGGCACGAAGATTTCGGCGGTTGGACCGAATTTATTCGGGAACGGCGCGGAAGTGATCGACGCCTCGAACATGATCGTCATGCCGGGGTTCATCGATACGCATCGCCACATCTGGGAGGGATTGCTCAGGAATGTGAACGCAGACATCCCGTTGGAGGGACGCGATGGGTACATCCGCTACGTGTTGAGCAAGTTCGCGCCGGCGTACCGTCCGCAGGATGCGTACACGGGGAATCTCGTCAGCGCGTTGGGCGCGTTGGATGCGGGCATCACCACCCTGCTCGATTGGTCTCATATTCAAGGTTCGCCCGAGCATACCGATGCGGTGATCAAGGCGTTGCAAGATTCGGGGATGCGCGCCGTGTTTGCGTACGGCTTCCCATGGTGGGGCGATTGGAACGACCGCCAGCCGAGTTGGTTCGTGCGCGCCGCCAAACAATATTTTTCCTCCAAAGACCAGATGCTGACCTACGCGCTCGCCGCTCCCGGTCCCGAATTTGTGGAATTCGACATCGCCCGCGACCATTGGAAATTGGCGCGCGAAGTGGATGCGCGCATCACCACGCACGTGGGCGTCGGCTCGTATGGCATGGAAGGCAAAGTGCAGGAAATGGGCGAGGCAGGTTTATTGCGCTCGGATACGACCTACATCCATTGCACTACGCTGAACGAAACTGAAATTCAAATGATCGTGGATACGGGCGGAACGGTCTCGCTTGCCGCGCCGGTGGAAATGATGATGGGTCATGGCATGCCGCCGATTCAAAAATTCCTCGATCGCGGCTTGAAGCCCAGCCTGAGCGTGGATGTGGAAACGAACGTGCCGGGCGATATGTTCACGCAGATGCGCTCGGTGGCGTCGTTGCAACACGGCTTGTTGTATGAGAAACAACTCGCTGGCTCGAACTATGCGCCCAAAAAAATCACTTCGTACGATGTGTTATCGTATGCCACGATCGAAGGAGCCAAAGCGAACGGGCTTGCCGACAAGACAGGTTCGCTCACCCCCGGCAAAGATGCCGACCTCATCCTGCTTCGCACCGACAAACCGAACGTGTTCCCGGTCAACGACCCGGTCGGCGCCGTGGTGTGGAGCATGGATACCAGCAACGTGGACACGGTCTTTGTGGCGGGCCGGCTGATGAAACGCAATGGTGAGTTATTGCACGTGGATTGGAATGCGCTGAAGACGGCTGTGTTCGAGTCGCGCGATTATGTGATGAAGAAATCGGGGTTCAAAGCGCCGGCGCTTTAGCGAGAGACGAGGCCGGAGGCAGGCTACAACCAGATTTGCAAGTCCAGCGGCGGCAGGGTGATGCGGTTTTGGGCGACGGATCCATTACCGTGGTATTGTTTTTGAATGGGACTGCCGACTTGAATGTGTTGTTCGCGTTCCGAAAAGTTGGCGAAGATGTACGCGCGTTTGCCGGCGTGCAGGCGCATCACACCCAGGACGTGCGGGTTGCCCGTCTCGATGACCTTTAATTCGCCCCCTGAAAAGACCTCCTGTTGCTGGCGCAGTGCGATCAAGGTTTGCAAGCCCGCATACACCCGTCCTTCGATGGTTTTGGGGTCGCGGCGGCGTTCGTATTTTTCCCAGTCGGCTATGGGGCGGTGCACCCAGCGGCTGTCGCGGGTTTTGCCGGGGTCGTCCCTGTAGCTGTAGTCGTTGAGTGCGCCGATCTCGTCGCCGAGGTAGAGGAGGGGAATCCCGCCGAGGGTGAGGATCAAGCCGTGCAGGAGATGGATGCGGCGGATGGCGTGGTCCACCCACAGGGGGTTGGATTCGTCGAGGGCTTGTTCCAATCCTGCCAGCGAGGCGCACATGCCGCTGATGCGGCAATCGCCGGTCTTCGGGTTTTCCTGAAATGGAAGTCCGCGCGCAAAACTTCCCGCAAAACGCCCGCGATAGAACTCGTTGAGGAAGCGGCGGTGGTCGTACCCCTGAATGCCCAATTGCGCGGCGGCGGTATCGTCGAAGGTCCAGCCGATGTCGTCGTGACAGCGCACATAGTTGACCCAGGCGGTATCGGGGTGCAGGGCGAAGTGCGTGGTGAGCGCCTGCGAAAGCAGAGTGACTTCTCGCGTGGCGAGCGATTCCCACAACAACGCCATCACCAGCGGGTTGTAGGAAACCTGGCATTCCTGCGGGTGGATGTATTTGACGACATCATCGGGATGGACGATGGCTTCCGATTTGAAAAGGAGCGCGGGCGATGCGATGCGCGCGGCGGCGTTGAAGGCGCGGATGAGGGTATGCGCGCCGGGCAAATTCTCGCAGTTGGTACCCATTTCCTTCCAGGTGAAGGCGACGGCATCGAGGCGGATCACTTCGACGCCCTGGTTGGCGAGGAAGAGCATTTCCTCGGTCATGCGGTTGAAGACGGCGGGGTTGGCGTAATTCAAGTCCCATTGATACGAGTGGAAGGTCGTCCACACCCAGCCGTTCTCCATGCCGGCGCCGCCGGTGCCGCGCCCAAAATGGGAGAGCGGGGTGAACGCGCCGGGATGTTCGTCGGGGAAAATTTCACGCAGGGTGCGCTCGTACTGGTCGGGCAGGTCGCGGTCCGGGAAGATGCGGTAGTAGTCCAGATACTCGGGGTCGCCGGCTTTGGCGCGTTGCGCCCAGAGGTGCTCGTCGGAGGTGTGGTTGAAGATCAGGTCGAGCACGAGGCTTATGCCGGCGCGGCGCAGGTCGGCGGCGAGGGAGGCGAGTTGGTCCATCGTCCCCAGCGGCGGATGGACCTCGCGATAACTGCTCACCGCATAGCCGCCGTCGTTCTCGCCCTCGGGGGCTTTGAAGAGGGGCATGAGGTGCAGGTAGGTCAAACCCAGTTCTTTGAAGTAGGGGATCTTTGCGCGCACGCCTTCGAGGTCGCCCGCGAAGAGGTCGACGTAGATCACGCCGCCCAACATCTTGTTCGATTGAAACCAGCGCGGGTCGTCTTCGCGTTGCGTGTCGAGCGCGCGCAGGCTTGCCGAACGGGCGAACCATGAACGCGCCAAGGTGACGAGCAGGTCTTCGAGATGAAAAAAGAAATCGTAACGTTCGTGGTATAGGTCAAAATACAGTTGGAACAGGTTGGCGAAGTGATGCTCCAACCGGCGGGTGTATTGCTCCCAGCCTTGCGGGTCGGCGATAATTTCGTTTTGAAACGCGGCTTCCACGCGCGGAAGCAAGCGTCGAAGCGAACGCGTTGTTTCCCGATCGATGGAAATGGATTGAACCATGCAGACTCTACTCTCTTTTCAAAGGCGAACGGCGTGGTGGACGTTCATACCAACCTCGCGCCTTCCGAAGCCCGGCAAACGTAGATTTCAGGACGAAGCCCGGTTTTCGATTCATACCCCTTCGCCAGTTGCGCGACGAACTCCTGCACGCGGGCGCGATCGACAAGGCTGATCGTGCAACCGCCGAAGCCGGCGCCGGTCAGACGCGCGCCGTGGCACCCCGGCATCGCTTGCGCGATCTCCACCATCAAGTCCAATTCGGGGATGGAAACTTCATACAGGTCGCGCAGGCTGAGGTGACATTGATTCATCAACCGACCGAAGCTCTGCGCGTCGCCCGCTTCGAGCAACGGTTGGGCTTGCTCCGCCCGCTCGATCTCCTCCACCACGTGACGCGACCTGCGCTCCAACTCCGGCGGGAGATTCTTCGCCAGCCGGTTGAACGCCTCGACGTCCACATCGCGCAGTGAGCGGATGCCGGGCAGGTCGTTCTGTAGAATTTTCACCGCCTGCTCACAGGCGGCGCGACGCAGGTTGTATTCACCGCCGGTCAACTTGCGGCGGATCGTGGTATCCGCCACCACAAGCGATATGCTTTCGGGCAGGGGCAAGGCGCGGTATTCCAACGAACGGCAATCGAGCATCAACACGTTGTTTTCCACTCCGCAAGCGGAGGCGAACTGGTCCATGATGCCGCATTGCACGCCCACGTATTGGTTTTCGGCGCGCTGACCGAGCAAGGCGCGCTCCATGGGCGAACGGTTCCAGCCGCCGAGGGTCTGCCACGCCAGCGCGAACGCCATCTCCACCGATGCGGAGGAACTCAAGCCGGACCCGCGCGGCACATCCGAAAGGAATACCGCGTCCATGGCGGGTGTGTCCAACCCTGCCTCTTGAAGCGCCCACAGCACACCGGCGGGGTAATGCGCCCACTCAGGCAGGGGCGAGCCGTCGGTTTGGGTTTTGGCGGGCACCGTGTGGGATGAGAAAACTGCCTGCTGGTCGAAGTCCACAGCGACAATCGTGGAATGATCCGCGGCGGCGGGAGAGAATGCGATATACGTGGCGCGGTCGATGGCGGCGGGCAGGACGAATCCATCGTTATAGTCCACGTGTTCGCCCAGCAGGTTGACGCGCCCAGGCGCCCGGACAACATGCGCCGCTGACCGCCCGAAGCGGCGTTGAAATTGGGATGTGGCGGAATTCTTATCCATTGTGTATCATCGATGCATCGACAGGTCTTGTTGAGAATTTCCGTAAGTTTACCTGAGCCTGTTGAAAATTCATACCGTTGGCGGCGGCACGTTAACCAGAATCGGAGTACCCCATGGCTCGAAACATTTTGTCGCGCGCGTTGATCGTCTTGAGCGGTTTTTTTCTGCTGGTGAGCGTGGTCGGGATTCCGACAGTGTGGCTGGCGAACGGTCCGCTCACGCGCGAGGGGGTGGCACGGCTGGGGGAGATCGAATCAGAATTACGTCAGGGCGAGGAAGCGTTGGAACGTTCGCGCGTCGAATTGGAACGCGCCTTGAGCATTCTCGATTCCACCGAAGCCGCGTTGAACGCCTTCACACAGAACGATCCGCAGGCGTTCTTCGAAGATGTGCGCGCCACGCTCGACGATCACCTCGTCCCCGAATTGGAGACCGCCAAGGAGAGGCTCATCACCGCGCGCGATACGCTCGAAAATGTGCGCGTGGTGGTCTTTGGGTTGAACATCGTCCCGTTCATCAGTATCAACATCCCCGACGAAACCCTGACCGACCTGATCGATTCCGCCGACGCGCTCGAAGCGGAGATCGGCGAGGTGAGCGATCTTGCCGAGCAGGCGTCGGTTCTGCTCGATTCTGCTTCGAGCCTGTTCAGCGGCGATTTCGAAGAAACGCGCCGGAGCCTCGAAGGATTCCTTGCCGACGTACAGGCGTATCAGGTCAAAGTGACGGGCTGGCGCGAACAGGTGACGGAGATCAAGACCCGCCTGCCGTTGTGGATCGACCTCGCCTCGGTTGGACTCACGCTCTTCCTCCTGTGGTTCGGTCTTTCGCAGGTCAGCCTGCTCCTGCATGGACGCGCTATTCTGCGTGGAGAGAATCCGTGGGAGGGGTGAAACACATCGGGTACGAATATGGTCTTCTCAAGAATGCGTGATCGAACCGCTTATGTACACGGAACACACGGACGACACGGTTTCATCCGTAGGGAACGGAAAAAAACTCCGTCTGATCCGTGAAATCCGTGTACAAATTTCCTCATTTTCGGTTCTTGCGAAAGCCATGCGGGTACGAAGCTAGCCTCTTGACTTGAAACATTTGTTCTACTACAATAGCCGTCCTTGTTTTCCTATGAGACTGGCTATGGTGAATGAACGAATCAAAACAAGTACGCGTTTTTCTCATCCACGCGCACAGTGATCGAAGCGCGGTACACAAACTCCACCAACGATTGAGGCGGGACGGCATCGATGCATGGCTGGACGTGGCGAACCTCCAACCCGGGCAGGACTGGCAAACCGAGATCCGCAAGGCGATTCTCACCTGTGACGCGGTTGTCGTCTGCCTGTCGCGCGCGTTCAACAAACAACACGGCTACCGCCACGAGGAACTCAAACTCGCGCTCGAAAAAGCCTCCCTGCTCCTGGACGAGGTCTTCATCATCCCCGCGCGGCTGGAGGATTGCGACATGCCCGAATCGCTCCGCCACCTGCACCGCGTGGACCTGTTCGCGCGGGGAGGGTATGCAAGGCTGGTGAGGGCGTTGAAAAAATAGGGTGATGGATAATAAATAGTCTACAGTCATCGGTCAATCGTCCATACCCAATCAGGTACGATGTCGTCTTTTCATAAGTTATAATCCCCTCACAATCGGGTCTCGATACACTTCGTTACTCGACCACCAATCCAAAATCTGAAATCGTAAATCGAAAATGTCTTCCTCCTTCCAATCCATCATCCTCAAACTCCAAGACTTCTGGGCATCGCGCGGATGCCTCATCACCCAGCCCTACTACACCCAGGTGGGCGCAGGGACGATGAACCCTGCCACCTTCCTGCGCGTGCTCGGACCCGAGCCGTGGAACGTGGCGTACGTCGAGCCGTCTGTCCGCCCCGATGACGGGCGTTACGGCG
>CAZGSB010000069.1:0-17016 GCA_964528275.1 uncultured Anaerolinea sp.
AGTTGTTGCGCGAGTCCCTGGTCGAAGGCGGCGTGTTCCATGTTGATGACCACGCTTTTGATCTTCTCGTTGGCGATCAACTCGGCAAATTTATACGATTCTTCCTGCGGGGGCAGAGCGCCGATGGATACGTTCCCCGCGCCGTCGGTCATGACGATCAATAGCGGTTCCACATCGGGGTGATGGATTTTTTCCTGCCGCAACACATCCGCCGCCATGAACAATCCCGCCGAAAGCGGAGTCTTGCCGCCGACGGGGATGTCCATCAGCGCGCGTTGTGCGAGTTGCACGGAATTGGTCGGGGGGAGGACAAGCGTCGCGCGGTCTTTTTGGAAGACGATCAGCCCCACGCGGTCGCGGCGTTGATACGCGTCGGTGAGCAGAGACAGGATCGCGCCTTTGGTCGCGTTCATCCGCTCGGCGACCGCCATCGACCACGACGCATCCACCAAAAACAGCACAAGATTCGCCACGCGCTTGACGCGGATCTTGCGTTGCAAGTCGGAGGACTCGATGGCGAACGCTAAACGTTTTCGTTTTTCGGTGCGTTTTTTCTGGTGAGGCGCCGCGGCGCGGAAGGTGGCATCGAAGGCGATGTCGTCCTTCTTTTCACCGGCGGGGCGCGCCTTGATGTAGCGTCCATGCTTGCGCTCGGTCTTGGTGAGCGAGCGCCGTCCCGCCTGTTTGCGCGTGAGTTTATCGAGCGGCGTGTTTAATTTGCGCGGCTGAAACTTCTCGCCCGCCTTGACCTTCTGCCCGCCCTCCCACCAATTCGCGTTGGTGTTGGCGAACACATCCTGAGGCATCGGCTCGGGTTTGCCCTCCTGCGGACCCTCCTCGCGCTCATCTTCGAGTTTTAAGTTTTTTTTTCTTCGGATTTATTCTGCTGGGATTCGGACTCATCCGCTTCCGACTCTTCCGGCACAGACTGCCCCGCCAGTTGCTCGATGCGTTCCTGCAACTGTTCGGTGGTCATCTCGGCTTGCTGGAAGGGGGTGCGTTTGATGCGATGAGGCAGTGCCAATTCCGCCGCCAGCGCGATATCGTGATCGTTGATCTTCGTGCGACCCTCGAACGCGGCTTGCGCGCGCGCGGCTTTCAGGATGACCAGATCCGCGCGGTGACCATCCACGTTGAGGGAGGCGGTCAACGCGGCGATGGACAACAGATCGCGGCTGGTGTGTTTCACCTGCCCGACCAGCTCGCGTCCCTTCTCGATTTGGCTTGATAACTCACCCTCTTTGGATTGCCACTGTTGGCGGAACGACTCAGCATCCTGCTCGAAGGCGAGGTTGCGCTCCATGATCATCACCCGTTCGCGCGCGTCGCGGATGCCGACAATATCCACGGAGAGGGCGAACCGATCCAAAAGTTGCGGACGAAGCTCCCCTTCCTCGGGATTCATCGTCCCGACAAGAATGAAGCGGGCGGGGTGTGAAAATGAAATCCCCTCGCGTTCGACCATATTCGTCCCCATCGCGGCGGAGTCGAGGAGTACATCCACAACGTGGTCGTCGAGCAGGTTCACTTCGTCGATGTACAGCAATCCACGGTTTGCGCCGGCGAGCACACCCGGCTCGAAATGACGCTCGCCCTTTTGAATGGCTTGCTCGATATCGAGTGTGCCGACCACGCGGTCTTCGGTGGCAGAGACGGGTAGGTTCACGAACGAGGTCGTCCGCACGTGTGACGGTATTTTTTTATTTCCGGCAAACCGTTCCTTGCATTCGGTGCACCAGGTGTTGGGTTTATCGGGGTCACAGCCAAAGCGGCAGTCGTCCACCACGTGCACGCTGGGGAGCAGGGCGGCAAGCGAGCGCGAAGCGGTGGACTTGGCGGTGCCGCGCTCGCCGCGGATCAACACGCCGCCGATGCGCGTGTCCACGGCGTTCAGAATGAGCGCGCGCTTCATGCGCTCCTGTCCAACAATGGCTGTGAAGGGGAAAATAGGTGGCATTCAGTCAACTCCGAAGCGTGATTATAACCGTGAATTCGTAATTACGATGGCGCAAAGGCAACGGGTTGTCAACTTGTACAATCGCCTGTATAATCCCGCTTACATTTTATCAACCGGAGCATCTAGTGACAGATCAGAATCAAGCCCTGCCGGCGCAAGGGAGCGATCGCAATCCGCAGGGAGATCAAAATCATGCGAACAATCAAACCATGGAGTCCCTGCTCAACGAGCAGGAAATGAATGTCGACCTGCCCCAGTCAGGCGAGATCCGCAAAGGAATGATTGCCAGCATCAGCCCAAGCCAGATCCTCATCAGCATTGGGGCAAAATCCGAAGGCGTTGTTTCCGGTCGTGAATTGGATCAACTCACCCCGGGTGAGCTCGAAGCGTTGAAGGTCGGGCAGGAGATCCACGTGTTCGTGGTCAACCCCGAAGACTCGAACGGCAACGTGGTCCTTTCGCTCAAACGCGCGCAGGAACAGATCTCGTGGGACGACGTGGAAAAACTCATCACCGACGCTGTGGTGATCGAAAGCAAGATCATCGGGTTCAACAAAGGCGGGCTGATCGTGGCCGTCGAAGGGTTGCGCGGGTTCGTGCCCTCCTCGCAGATCGGCGCCGTGCGCCGCAGCCAGATCAGCGGCGAAACCCCGGAGCAAAAATACCAGAAAATGGTCGGGCAACCGATCTCGGTGCGTGTGATCGAGGTCGATCGCGAACGCCGCCGCCTCATCGTGTCGGAACGGGCGGCGACCACCGAGTCGCGCCAATCCATGAAGGAACGCGTGCTCGATGAACTGGCGGAGGGCGAAGTGTACACCGGGCGTGTCACCAGCCTCGCCAACTTCGGCGCGTTCATCAACGTGAACGGCGCGGACGGCTTGGTCCACCTCTCCGAACTCTCGTGGGATCACATCGACCATCCGCGTGAAGTGCTCGAAGTGGGGCAGGAAGTCAAAGTCAAGGTCATCAACATCGACCGGGAAAAGAAGCGCATCGGTTTGTCCGTCCGCGCCTTGCAGGACGATCCATGGCGTTCGCGCATCGAAAAATACAGCGTCGGTCAGCTGGTGGAAGGCAAGATCACCCGCCTGACGAAGTTCGGCGCCTTTGCCCGCCTCGACAACGATGTGGAAGGGTTGATCCATATCTCGGAGATCTCCGACCACCGCATCGAACACCCGAAAGAGGCGCTGCACGAGGGCGATGTGAAAACCCTGCGTGTCATCCGCATCGACGCCGACCAGCACCGCATCGGCTTGAGCCTGCGCAAAGTGGATTCCGCCGCCTTTGCCGACAAGGATTTCAAGATGCTTGCCGCGGAGTTCGGCGCCGAAGGCGACGAAGAACCTTCGGGAGATTCGCCTTTCGATCCGCCAGCCGAATCGTCCGAGGAAAAATAATTGGCAAGCGTCCCGCTCAAGCGGGACGCTTTTTTGAATGCATGAATCTCATCATTGACTCTCACCAGGACCTCGCCTGGAACATGCTCACCTTCAAGCGCGATTACACGCGTCCCGTCGCAGAAACGCGCCGGCTCGAAGCCCAAACGCTCATCCCCGAGCGCTTGGGCGATTGCACTCTGGGCTGGGACGAGTATCAGCGCGGCAGGGTTGCGATCGTATTCTCGACCCTGTTCGCCACCCCCGCCCGCAAAAAAGAACTGTGGGATATCCTGTGGTACCCCGATTTCGACACGGCGCGTAAACTGTACCGCGACCAGGCAAACATCTATCGCAGGTTGACCGATTCGCATCCGGATAAATTCCGCCTCATCACGTCGACGGGCGAACTGGATTCCATCCTTCAACATTGGTCTCAACCCGCGCGGGATGGCGAAGGTCACCCGGTGGGTTTGGTCATGCTCATGGAAGGCGCAGAGGGTATCCGCTCAGTGAACGAGCTCCCTGAATGGTGGGACCTGGGTTTGCGCATCCTCGGCCTCGCGTGGATGGGAACCCGCTACTGCGGCGGCACCAGCGAACCCGGCGGGCTGACCGATGACGGACGAGCCATGCTCTCCGCCATGGCGGATCATCGTTTCATGCTCGACCTCAGCCACATGGACGAAGCCGCCGCGCTCGAAGCGCTGGATGCCTACGAAGGTCCTGTACTGGCGAGTCATGCCAATTGCGCGGCGCTCATGAAAGGGTCCTATTCGAACCGTCACGTTTCTGATCGCGTCATCGCAGGCTTGATCGAACGCGGGGGCGTGCAGGGACTCATCCCGTTCAACACCTTCCTCAAACCGGGCTGGAACCGCAAAACGGGGAGCCGCCGCGAGGAAGTGAATCTCGACACCTACGTCGCGCACATCGATCATGTGTGCCAGATCGCAGGGAATTCACTTCACGCCGGTCTCGGCTCCGATTTCGACGGGGGTTTCGGCTGGCAGTCCATTCCCATGGAAATGGACACCATCGCCGATTTGCAAATGGTGAAGGGGAAGTTACTCGAACGCGGCTACACCGAAACGGACGCCGCGAACATCCTGGGCGGCAATTGGCTGAGATTCCTACAGGAACACCTGCCCCAATGAACGGCGAACCCGGTTTCCGAATCTCGAGCCTGCGAATCCGCTTCAGCCTGGTCCTGGTCGGGCTGGGGTTGTTCGTCTTTATCGTTGGCGCAAAACCCAAATGGTTCGAGTGGGACCGCAGTCCCGTGGTCGGTTTCATTCAGATCTCCGTTTTTCTGATCGGGCTGGCAATGATCTGCGGAGGCGGCTACATCGGGCTGATGGCGTTGTGGGGCAAGAGCCAGCGCAGTATCGTGGCGGATTTCGGTTTGCGGCTGGTGGGCACGGGCTACGTGATCGCCGTCTTCTCCGGCATGGCGGATATTTTCGGTCTGGGCACACAACCCCTGCCCAACATTCCCTATTTTGGTCCCTGGCAGGCGGCGGGTGTTTTGATCGGGCAGATCATCATCGCGGTCGGGTTCCTGATGACGATCCCCTACCGGGTGCATGACGAGAAGAGTTAAGTAACCCAAGTTGCCACTATCCATATTTCGTGTCATGCTGAGCGTAGCGAAGCATCTCAGACTCGACGAGCGAGACCCTTCGGTCGCTGGAAACCGCTCCCTCACATCGTCCCGATGTCCTTCGGGAGGGTGACACAATCCTATTTCTTTGTAAAGCTGGCAACTTGAGTTAAGACTCGAGGCACAAACAGAACGACAAATTCGGGGTATGATGAGGCAAAACAGGCGAACGGAAACACCGCTCACAATCCATGAATAATAAATCGTTAAACACATTCCTCAAACTCACACCCACCTATCGAGATTATGTTTGGGGAGGCGATAAACTTCGCCCCGGGCATTACCCTACCGCCGAAGCCTGGGTCGTGTGGGAGGAGAACCTGGTCGAATCGGGGGAGTTGGCAGGCAAAACTCTCAGGCAGGTTGCGGAGGAATTCGGCGAATCGTTGTTAGGAAGCGAGAATATCGCTCGTACGGGCAGGCGATTCCCACTCCTCATCAAACTGCTCGACTGCGCCCAGTGGCTATCGTTGCAAGTTCACCCGGATGATTCACTGGCAAAAGAATTGGAAGGAGATGGACAATTCGGCAAGACGGAAGCGTGGCACGTTCTCGCTTCAGAACCGGACGCGAAACTGATCGCCGGCATCCAACCGGGTACCCCGCCTGAGGCAGTGGCCGCGTCGATCCGAAATGGCACGATCATCGACCTCGTGCAGTACGTCGATATCGAGGCTGGCGACACGATCTTGATGCGTGCCGGCACCCTCCACGCGCTGGGACCCGGCCTGCTGGTGTACGAGGTGCAACAAAGCTCCGATTGGACGTATCGCGTGTACGACTGGGGAAGACCCGCCACCGAAAAACGCCCCCTGCACATCGAGAAATCCGTCCGCGCCACACGTGCCGACTTCCTCGCCCCGGTCATCCCCGCGCCAAATGCCGGAGAAGGCACAAGCGAGGCGCTTGTACAATCCGAATATTTCACCCTGGAAATGCTTTCCTCCTCAACAAGAATCATCGAATTGGACACAGGAGGGAAATCGTTCCACGCGGTCACCGTGATCGAAGGTCGCGCCGAATTGCACGCCGGCGACCTCCACATCGAACTGGATCGGTTTCAGACAGCCGTCATCCCTGCCGATATGAAGCGGTATGAATTTCATCCAGTAGGGCATTGCAAAGCCCTAAAAGCCAGTGTTTGAAAAAAACGGACTGCATTTTTATGCAGTCCGTTTTGGGAATCTATTCATTCCCATTTGTTGAACGGCCATCATCCCTACATCAACTGCGGTTGCGGCTCCGACTTGTCATCCTCCATCATCGAAGCGCCAGCCTTCTTCATATCCTCGGCGGAAATACGCGCCACCGACGCGACGTAATCGCCATCCTGTGGCTTGATGAGGTGAACTCCTCGCGTGGCGCGTCCTGCCGTTTTCACGGTCTTGTTTTTGATGCGGATGGTCTGTCCGTTGGCGGTCATGATGGTCAGGTCATCGTCCTTCTGAACGACACGCGCGGAAACGATTTTCCCGATCTCTTTCAACGCTTTCTGATCAATGGTCGCAATGCCTCCGGTCGCGCGTCCTTTGGGGGAATATTCTTTCAGCGGGGTCTGCTTGCCAACTCCGCCGCTGGTGACGACCAACAGCGACCCATCCTTTTCAACCACATCCATGCTGGTAACCGCGTCGCCCTTCTTGAGTTTGATTGCCGTCACCCCTGCGGCTTGCCGCCCCATCGAGCGGATCTTGGTCTCGTTGTAGCGCAGAGCCTGTCCGTTCTGGGTGACGAAGATCAGATCATCCTTGCCGCTGGTGACGCGTGCCCAGCCCAAATTGTCACCGTCCTCCAAATTGAGGGCGATCAAGCCGGAAGGTCGGACCGAGGCGAATTCTTCCATGACGACTCGTTTGGTTTTGCCGCGTGCTGTCGCAAGGACGCAGAATCCATGCGCAGAGAAATCCGATACGGCGATGGCGGCAGTGATGCGTTCATCCGCGTTCAGCGCCAGCACGTTGACGAGCGGAATGCCCTTGGCGGTGCGGTCGGCATCGGGGATTTGATACACCTTCTCACTGTAGACTTTGCCACGGTCCGAGAAAAACAGCATGGTGTCGAGACTGCGCGCGGGGATGAGCGCAACGACCTCGTCCTCCTCCTTGGTTTCAAATCCCTTCACGCCACGCCCGCCGCGACTCTGCGAGCGGAACGCCGATGCCGCCACGCGTTTGATGTAACCGCGCTCGGTGAGGCTGATCAACACCGCTTCGTCCTGAACGAGGTCCGCTTCGGTGAGTTCCTCCTTTGCCTCGGCGGCGATGCGCGTACGGCGGTCGTCACCGAATTTTTCGGCGAGGTCGCGCATGTCATCCTGGATGAGCGCAAGAATTTTCTTCGGGTGCGCGAGCAGATCCTCGAGGTGGGCGATCTGTTGAGCGACCTGTTTGTGTTCCTCTTCGATCTTCCAACGCTCGAGAGCGGCGAGGCGGCGCAATTGCATATCGAGGATGGCTTGCGCTTGCAAGTCGCTCAACTTGAACCGCTTGATCAGGTTTTGTTTTGCCACATCGGCATCCTGCGACTCGCGAATGGTTTTTATCACCGCATCGAGGTTGTTCAGCGCAATCAGATACCCGTCGAGGATGTGCTGTCGTGCGCGGGCTTTCGCCAGTTCAAAATTCGTGCGGCGCACGATGACCACCTGCCGATGCTCGATGAAGATTTGCAATGACCGCTTCAATGGCAGGGTGCGCGGTTCGCCATCCACCAGCGCGAGCACTTGCGCCCCAAACGTGGTTTGCAGGGAGGTGAATTTATAAAGCTGATTCAAGACCTTCTTCGGCTGTGCCCCGCGTTTGAGCTCGATCACGATACTCATGCCGCGCTGGTCCGATTCGTCGCGCATGTCGGAGATCTGGTCGATCTTGTCGTTGCGCACGAGTTCGGCGATGCGTTCGATCAACGTCGTCTTGTTCACCTGGTAGGGGATCTCGGTGATGATGATCTCGTGTTTGCCGCCCTTCCCCTCTTCGATATGCGCCAACCCACGGACGACGATGCGCCCCTTGCCTGTGCCGTAGGTGGATTCGATCCCCTCGCGCCCGACGATGATTCCGCCGGTCGGGAAGTCGGGTCCCTTCACAAACTTCATCAACTCTTCGACGGGAATGTCGTCCATTTTGTCGTGGTTGTCGATCAAATAGTTGATGGCATCCGCAAGTTCGCGCAGGTTGTGCGGGGGAATGTTCGTCGCCATGCCAACGGCAATCCCCGACGTCCCATTGAGCAGCATGTTCGGCACACGGGCGGGCAAAACAAGCGGCTCTTCGAGAGAATCGTCGAAGTTTGGACCGAAGTCCACGGTGTCTTTGTCCAGATCGGCGAGCAATTCCTCCGCCAGTTTTTGCAGGCGGGCTTCGGTGTAACGCATCGCCGCGGGGGCATCGCCGTCGATCGAGCCGAAGTTGCCCTGCCCGTCCACGAGCAGGTAACGCATGGAAAAATCCTGAGCCATGCGCGCCATGGTTTCGTAGACCGCCGAATCGCCGTGCGGGTGGAACTTGCCCAACACTTCGCCGACGATACGGGCGGATTTTTTATAGGATGAATTCGAGCGGATTCCCAATTCCTGCATGGCATACAAAATGCGCCGGTGGACGGGTTTCAGCCCGTCGCGGGCGTCGGGGAGGGCGCGCGCCACGATCACGCTCATGGCGTAATCGAGGTACGCGGAGCGCATCTGCGCGTCGATGTCAACTTGTTCGATGTTTCCAGCCGGGGTGGTTTCTTCTGCCATGGGTCTCTCGGTATGTGGGGTTTCGGCATAAAAAAGACACGGGGGACAAGGTGCTGTGACTCCGCGTCTTAACTAATGAAGGATTTGCCTATTTTTCTCCAATTATACCACTCCTGCGACCCGAGTTTTGAACCGCGAAGCAGGCTAAGAATGCTAAAATTGATCGATTCCCTTCGCGAATTTAGCGGGTAATTTCAGGATGAAAACAAAAAACCCGCCTCTCAGCGGATTTGGAATTGATTTTGTGCCGAAGGAGGGATTTGAACCCTCAAGAGATTGCTCTCACCACGCCCTGAACGTGGCGCGTCTGCCAATTCCGCCACTTCGGCTTGCTCGATTGCGCTGTGAATTTTATCTCAAAGGATGGTTTTGTCAACCTAAGTTCGAATTACCCATGTTGCCTGACAACTTTTGAAACAAAATAAAAAGTTTTTCGTCTATAACAATATGCCTTGCAGGATTGAAATGCAATTTCATTTCAGTACCGTTAGGGGATGTAGCGTTTCAACGTAAAGATGGTTATATTCAATGTACTTCAAAGAAAGGAGAACGCCATGTTCGTCGCCGCCGTGATCGTTTGTTTGCTCCTGTTCGTCGCTTTAGCCAGCGCGGACCTGCTCGTCTCGAACATCAATTCAGACGAGTTGAGCAACATGGGCATCGAAAAGAAATCATGAAAATCGATGCCCATACTCCCTAGCCCGATGCGAATTCAAACCGCATCGGGCTTTTCTTTTCGGCGGGTGTGCCACAAGGTATAATCTCGGTATCAATCGAGGCAGGCATGGAAATCCAACCCCTCCACACGAAAATTGACAAGACCATCCAGTTGACGACAGGGATGCTCGTCCTGGAAAGTTCCAGCGGGTTCCCGCGCGGCGAGTCCAACCTGTATCTGGTTGCCCCCAGCGGAAAGGTTCTCTGGAAGGCGGAAACGCCAGACGGTCATACGTATTTTTCGCGGGTCAAACTCAATGAGGACGGCGAGACGTTTTCAGCATACACCGTTCATGGTCATGCGTGTGAGTTGGATCTGAGAACCGGAAAACTGATCAGTTTTACGAGCATACAATGAATTGCCCTGTCCGTCATTGCGAGGACGGTGGTCCTCCGCCCGAAGCAATCCCCCGCATGCCTTCGTCATTGCGAGACTGCGAAGCAGTCGAAGCAATCTCAGTCAGGGTGTGGAATAGCTAACAATGACGGAGATTGCTTCGTCAGCCCTTCAGGCTTTCTCGCAATGACGGGTTTATGGATAATTTATGAAACGAGAACTTCACCCATGTGTGTATGTCATGACCAATAACTACAACAAGGTTCTCTATACGGGCGTGACAAGTAATCTAGCCAAACGAATAAACGAACATAAAGAGAAAAATGTTGCCAGCTTCACAAGCCGATATAATGTCACTAAACTGGTGTATTACGAAGAATTTGGCACGATGCCCGAAGCCATCGCCCGCGAGAAACAAATCAAAGGCGGTTCGAGGCAGAAGAAGATTGATTTGATTAATGGCATGAATCCTGAATGGAAAGACTTGTATGAAGAATTTCTCGTCTAATCCTCAACACAAACCCGTCATTGCGAGGAGGAGCATAGCGACGACGAAGCAATCTCCGCCATCGCGTGGAGAGGCAAACGGTGCGGGGGATTGCTTCGTCGCTCCCGCTGGTCGCTCCTCGCAATGACGGACATTGTAAATTTATTTTAGGAGAATCCCCTTTGAAAATCATCGCATGTATCAAACAAGTCCCAGACTCGGAGGCGAAGGTGAAAGCCGAGAATGGGCAGGTCAATACGGGAGATGCCCCGCTGGTCATCAACCCGTTCGACGAATACGCCGTCGAAGGCGCGCTTTTGCAACGCGAAGCCGTGAGCGGGTCCACCGTCACCGCGCTGTGCATCGGACCCGAATCCGCGAAGGAGGCGCTCAAGCACGCGCTCGCCATGGGCGTGGATAACGCCATCCTCGTCTCTGACCCCGCACTGAACGACCTCGATACGCAAGGCGCGGCGCGTGTGCTCGCCGTGGCAATCCAAAAGATTAGCGACGTGGACATGGTTGTGTTTGGGCGCCAGACGCTCGATAGCGGCACAGGACTCACTGCGGCGCAGACCGCGCGGCTGATGGGATTGCCCATGTTGGGGTTGGCTGGGCAGATCAAAGTGGAGGGAGGAAGCGTTTCGGTTGAACGAGTGATCGAAGAGGGCAGGCAATCCGTCAAAGCGAATCTGCCCGCGGTGATCAGCGTCGTGCAAAGCATTGGCGAGCCGCGCTATCCGTCGTTCATGGGCATTCGCAAAGCATCGAAAGCGGAAATCCCCGTGTGGTCGCTCGGCGATCTTGGCATCCCCGCGCCGAGCGCGATCATCAAACGCACAGAGTTGATGAACCCGCCCGCGCGCGACACATCGGTTGAAATTATTTCTGGCGAAAGCCCCGCCGATATCGCCGACAAACTCGCCGACAAACTCATCGCGGAGAAGATGTTATGAAAACGTTTGTGTACATTGATCACTTCAAAGGCGAAGTTCAGCCCGCGTCGTGGGAGGCATTGGGACTCGCAAAAAGTTTGGGTTCAGTGTCAGCCATCATATTCGGTTCGGGTATTTCGTCCATCGCCCAGGATGCGTTCGATCATGGCGCGGATGAAGTTTTGCTTGCGGATGATCCTGCCCTGTTGGATTTTCGCGCTGAGACGTATGCCTCAACCTTGTCCGCGCTCGCTTCATCTCTCAGCCCAAACCTGATTCTGTTCCCCACAACGACTCGCACTCGTGAACTGACCGCGATGTCTGCGGTGGATTTGAACTGCGGCGTCATCACCGATGCGACAGGTGTCGAAGTGAACGGCGATTCGGTGATGGTGACGCGCCCGATCTACGAGGCAAAGTTGTTCGAGAAGGTGACGTGTTCATCGTTATTGCAATTCATCACCTTGCGCGGACGCGCCTTCCCTAAACCTGAAAAGGCTTCAGGCAAAACTGGCACTATCACAAAAGTTGAAGCGAAGACCGATGCAAAGTCATCTGTCGAGGGCTACAGCGTCGCTGAGGTTGGCGTGAGCTTGAACGACGCGGGCATCATCGTCTCTGGCGGGCGCGGCGTGTCGAACAATCCAACCCTGCAACCGCCCGCCGGACTCGACGACAAGCAAGCGGAGGTCTGGCGCGCCCAGCAAGGATTCAAACTCGTCGGCGAACTCGCTTCCACGTTGGGTGGCGCGGTCGGCGCAAGCCGTGCGGCGGTAGATGCGGGCTACATCCCCTACTCCAACCAGGTCGGGCAGACCGGCAAAGTCGTTGCGCCCGATGTATACATTGCGTGCGGCATCTCTGGCGCGATACAACATCTGGCAGGCATTCGCTCGGCGAAGATGGTGATCGCCATCAACAAAGACGCGGATGCTCCGATCTTCAAAGTGGCGCGTTATGGCGTGGTCGGCGACCTGTTCGAGGTCGTCCCTGCGCTGAACGCGGCGCTCAAAAAGAAGTTGGGCAAGTAACTCCAACAGGGATGCAGAACCGAACTGCATCCCTGTTTTGCTACTTCAGGAAGGATGGCGATATGAAACATACCCGCTGGTTGCTGATCGGTATGGCTCTCCTTACACTTGCATGCAACACATCGAGTATTTTGGCAACACCGGAGCAACAATCGAATCACCCTGCCGATTGCCCCGACACCATGCCAGCCGACAAAGATGTAGAGCAAGCCCGGCATTACCAAGAATCCGAATTCACAAATGGAGACTGGGATCTGAATTACACCGTTGCGGAATATCGGATCACCGTCACACGAAGAAGTGAATCGATGAACGCGGTCATCAATTTCGACACGGTCATCTTTTGCGGCGTTACCGATCCCATCCTCGACGATTATTATTCCCGCGAAAATTTCGAGATCATCTTCCAGTATTACGACCAGTACGAATTCCTGGACGAATGTCGAACCGACGATCTGCGCTTGTTCGAATTGGCTTTCAGCGATGAAGGCTCGGATTATCTGGGGCGCTTCTGGGTGGCTACCATTGACGGGAATCATGTGCGTGAAACACTGATCGTATTTCCCGTCTCCGGCGAGGCAGAACTGGAACAGTTCAGCCGTACCCTGGTGCCTGAAATGTCCGCTTGCCGGTAAGCAACCAAAAACTTTCAACGGATTGCGTACGAATCGATGCGGTCCGGTTGGGAGATTTGTCCCACCCCGATTGGGGGAGTAACCGCGAACCGCTCGCTGTGTCATGACTGTTGTACTTCGAACCCATCCTTCGTTTCAGGAGCAACATCATGACCATTCGCCGCCAAAAGATCCTGCTTGCACATTTCGCCCTGACCGTTACGATCCTCGCCTGCGGAGCACCAGCCGCACCTGAAGTACCGGAAGGCGCGCCGCCTGCGACAGATGTTGTCGCTGTTACCGCTGCCCCCGCCCCCACCGCAACAGCCACCCTCATTCAACACCAGATCATTCCCGTTTCCCTGCCCGCCAACCGGAGCGATCACGCCGGGGATTATGATTCATCCAAAACAGCCGAGGAGAATAAATCCAATGGCGGCGACCGCTTCACCTTCGAGCAGTTCGAACGTCCCTTCAACGCCAACAGCATGGATGTCTACTTCCCCGAGTTGGACATCCTGGACACCTACGTCTACGAGGATGACATCTGGGTCTTTGGGACTGTCCAAGTGGTTGACCGTTCCGCCGCGAATTCATCGCCCTATCGCTTTGCCATGCAAATTGACACCGAAGTGGATGGCAAAGGCGATTTTCTAGTCATTGCCGAGAACCCCACCTCCACCGAATGGACGACGAATGGCGTGCGGGTATATTTCGATAACAACAGCGATGTCGGCGATATAAGCGCCATGTTCACCGACGAAAATTCTCAAAGCGACGGGTTCGAATCCATCATCTTCGACCAGGGCAACGGCGTCGATGCCGGCATGGCGTGGGTGCGTGTTTCGGAGGGTGATGCCAATACCGTTGAAATCGCCATCAAGAAAACTGCCATCGGAACCCCGGGACAATATATGATCGATATGTGGGCAGGTCACGGATTGTTGGACGCCTCCCAATTCGATTTCAGCGATCATTTCACCCACGATCAGGCTGGCGCCGCTGACCCGGGCTTCCCCAATTTTTACCCGATCAAGGCAGTGTTCGAACTCGATAACACCTGCCGCATGGCTGTCGGCTTCGAACCATCGGGGTATGAGCCGGGGGTGTGTGAACAGCCCACCGTCAAACCCGGAGCACCGGGACCTGTTGCTTGTACAGCCTCACAAATACAAATCGCGTTCTGCGTATTGAATGGAGGCGCGTGGAATTCATCCACCTGTACGTGCACCCCGCCGACCCCCATCCCACCGCCGAGATAATCGCGCCTTCAATGAGCGAATCATCTTCCTGAGGAAATATTACATGCGAAAAAATAATTCAAAAAACTTTTGGCTCTTGATCTCAGCAGTGATCATCATCCTGGCATGCAATGTGCCGGGACAGGCGACTCCCACTTCCCTTCCGGTCACACAACCGCCCGCTACGGAGGTCGTTCTCACCGCCAATACACCGGTCCCTCCCCCGACGGAAATATCGATTCAGCATACCCTGATCCCGGTCAACCTGCCGGAAAACCGCAGCAGTCATGCGGGCGATTACGATTCGTCGGTGACTGCTTCGCAGAAAAAATCCAACGGCGGCGACCGATTTACGTTCGAAAAATTCGAGCGCCCGTTCAACGCCAACACCATGGAACTCTACTTCCCCGAACTCGACATCATAGACACCTTCGTCTTCCAGGACGATACCTGGATCTACGGCACGATCAAAGTTGTCGACCGGTCGGCGGTAAATGTTTCACCGTATCGTTTCGCTATGCAACTGGATACCGATGCGAACGGCAAGGGCGATTATTTGGTCATCGCATTGAATCCCGTCACCACAGAGTGGACCGCCGACGGGGTTCAGGTGTATCAGGATGCGAATCGCGATGTGGGAAACCTGACCGCCATGGTTTCCGATAAAAATGCGCCGGGCGGTGACGGGTTTGAATCGAACCTGTTCGACAGCGGCAAAGGCAGCGACCCAGACAGCGCGTGGATTCGTGTGTCGCCAAACGATCCGAACACCGTTGAAATCGCCGTCAAGCGCTCTCTGCTTGGCAACCCATTCCTGTACCTCGTAGATATGTGGACCGGTCACGGAAACCTCGACCCTGCCATGTTCGATTTCAGCGATCATTACACCCACGAGCAGGCAGGCGCGGCAGACCCGGGATTACCGAACTTTTACCCGATCAAATCCGTGTTTGAACTGGACAATTCCTGCCGCATGGCTGTTGGGTTTGAGCCAAGGGGAAGCGAACCGGGCATCTGTCCTCTGGTTGCGCCTCCAAAGGCGGAAGGATCCGGTTGTACGCCCAGCATGACGGAAATCAACTCGTGTATCCAACTCGGCGGTACATGGAACTACACCACATGCCAATGTGATATTCCGGTCATTCCCTGATAATTTCTTCGTCACAAACGAACATCGGCTTGAGCACCCAAGCCGATGTTCGTTTATTTCTGTGGCTTTACCATCCTTCCGCCGAAAATCGCCGCAAGGATGGCGAGGAACAACACGATCGAACCACTGCAAATCCCCGCCGCTGTGAATGATGTAGCGAGTCCTTTTGCGGCGATCTCCTCATTGGGAACCACCATTTGGGTGCCATCCGCGAATGTACAAGTCCACTCCTCTTGATGACCCGTTATCCCCGTTGGACTGGTCGTCACCGGACCAGAGTTGTATTCCTCTTTCTCGACCGAAACAGCGTTCGGGCAGACCACCCTTTCGGTTAGCGCGTCGAACGCTGGCGGGATGCCTACCAGCATCGCGCCGCCCACAGGCACGAAGAACACCAACGATGCGCCTCCGATTAACAAAACGAGCACCGCGCCCAAACACGATCCTTGCCAACGTTTCATCGCGAACTCCTTTAGTGGATGGTGATTGTCGTTCGGATTATAGCAATAATAAGAGTTACGAAATGTACGCCCTCGCAGAGTCCCCCCTCTCGGGGAGAATAATGTGACCCTGCGATATCCTCATGAAATGCGGTGGTCGCATATCATACCCTTCAGGGTAGACCACCTTCGAGCAACAAGAAAAGTTCTGCGTACGTCTAAAATAAAAAATTACGCGGAGCGTATGCTCCGCGTAACAAACCCCGGCAAACCCTGGTTCAAGCGTGGGCAAAGTTGGGCAATTCGACCCGATAGGCGATTGGAAGAATGTCTTCGAATTTCTTCAACGCTGTTCGCAGTTGCATCCGAGCGCGCGCGAGGCGGCTCTTCACCGTCCCGACGGGGACGCGAGTCACCTGTGCGGCTTCTTCATACGACATCCCTTCGATATCCACGAGAATGACCATCAAGCGATAATCGGGGGAAAGGAAGCGGATGCATCCTTGAAGCGCGTCTCTCAATTCGGAGGTTTCCGCCCATTCTTGCGGTCCGGCGGAAGGATCCATCATCCAGGCTGGCGATTCGATCTCTTCGCCCTCGCTGTTGAACGACTCCAACGGTATGGACAGGTGACGCTTCTCGCGCCGCAGTTCATCGTAACTGGCGTTGACCACCACCCGCGCCAGCCAGCTTTTGAAAGACCCGCCGCGAAACGACCGCAGATTATTGAATGCCTGGATCAATGCGTTCTGTGTCGCATCTTGCGCGCCACATTCATCATGCGTGATACGCAGGGAAATACGAAACAGCATATCCTGGTATTTCAACGCGAGCAGGTTGAATGCATCCAGGTCGCCGCGTTGGGCTGTGGCGATCAACAGGGTTTCGTTATCGGCATGGGTTTTCATACGCTTATCATAGTCCCCCGATGTTACAAGCCTGTCGCAAAGATGTCACAGTTTTGTGACACTGCTAAAGCGACCTCAACCTAACCCTCTCCCGAGGGGAGAGGGATTTCTCACCGCCGGGGCAGACGGAGCGAGAAAACTGTCCCGCGCGGTTCGTTCTGGCTCGAACGCACCCCGCAGCCTCCGCCGTGCAAAATGGCTATACGATTGACCAACGCCAGCCCCAACCCGCTCCCCTCCGTGCTCCGCGCATTGGAACCTCGGTACAGTTCCTCGAAAATCTTTGACAAATCTTCGGATGCGATTCCCGCCCCTGAATCCGCCACTTCGATGACGATCGCCCGCCCATCCTCCATTGCCCGCACCTCCACCGAATCATTCGCGGACGTGAACTTGAGCGCGTTTTCGACGAGGT
>CAZGSB010000070.1:0-8215 GCA_964528275.1 uncultured Anaerolinea sp.
ACCCACCACTTCCATGCGTCGCCGAGGAAGGCTCCGCTGGCGCGGGCGAAGTACAGCATCGAGCCCCAACTCTTGGCGGACGGGTCGCCCAAGCCAAGAAAACTCAGACTCGATTCGGCGAGAATGGATGCCGAGGCGACCAAAACGATTTGCACCAGCACAAGCGGTTGTACGCCCGACCATAAATGGTGTGCCATGATCCGAATGGGATTCGCGCCCAACGCGCGCGCGGCTTCGATGTAAGGCTCGGATTTCATGCTCAGCACCTGCGAGCGGATCAACCGCGCGGGTCCTGCCCAAAAGAAAACTGCCAGCACCAGGATGACGTTTCTCTGGCTTGGACCGAGGTACACCGCGATCAGAATCACCAGCGGCAGGAAGGGTAATACGAGGATCAAATCGGTGAGGCGCATGAGGAGTGAATCTGTCCAGCCGCCGAGGTATCCGCTGGTGATGCCGATGACTGTACCAATGAGGATCGAGAGGAAGGCAACAATTAGACCTGTGAATAACGAAGCGCGCGTCCCTGCGATGAGTTCGCTGAACAAGTCCTGTCCGATGTCGTTGGTGCCGAGGATGTTTTCGTCGTTCGGTTCGCGCAGGGGGAGCGCGACTCGCTCGGTCGCGTCGAAGGGCGCGAAGGCGGAGGGAAATGCCGCGAGGGCGAGGAGCAGAATCAGGATGACGATGCCGAATCCGCTGGGGAGGCGAACCAGGCTGCGGCGGGGCAGGAAGCGACGCGTTGTCATGCTGTCCCTCGCCGCAGGCGCGGATCCAAATACGGATAGATCATCTCAGTGAGGATGTTGAGAATCAGAATCGTCACGGTGAAGAGCAGGAAGCCGCCTTGCAGAAGCGGATAATCGCGCGATTTGACGGCTTCGAACATCATGTTGCCGATGCCGCGATAGTTGAACACCGCTTCGATGACGGTGACGCCGCCGAGCAGTTGACCGAGATCCACCATGAAGGAGGTGAGCACGGGCAGAAGCGCGTTGCTCAACCCATGTTTGAACACGACCCAGTGGTTGGGCAAGCCTTTGGCGCGCGCGGTGCGGATGAAGTCGGATTCCATGACGCCGAACATCGCGGCGCGCATGACGGCGAACGCGGTGGGGATGTACGCCAGCGTGAGAATCACGACTGGCATGATGGCGTGGCGCGTCACATCTTTGACATTCTCCCAGCCTGCGAGGCGCGGGATGGAATATGAATCGCCGCTGGGTAAAAGTTTGAGTTGGATCGCGAAGATGGGGATGAACAACATCGCCAGCCAGAAGGGCGGAATGGAGCGGAGGATATAAATACTGCTGAGGAGTGAGAGGTCGATCGCGCCGCCGCGATGGAGCGCAGACCAAATACCGAGGAGCGAGCCGATGAGTAAAGCCAGGGTGAGGCTGACGCCGACCAACAGGAACGTCCAACGGAAATTTTCGGCGAGAACTTCGACGACGCCTTTGCCCCCGCTGTATCGGAACGAGGTGCCGAGGTCGCCGCGCGCGAGTTGTTGCAGGTAGAGCGCGTATTGTTCATGCAGGGGTTTGTCGAGCCCGTACTGGGCGCGCAGGGCGTTGATCCGTTCTTCGCCAAGTTGCGGCGCGGCATTGCCGGCGATCAACTTCAGCGGGTCGCCGGGCATCAGGCGCGGGAGCAGGAAGTTGATCGAGATGGCGAGGAGGAAGACGATTGCGAATTCGAGCAGGCGGCGGGGCATGGGAAAGTAATTGGTAAGTGGTAATTGGAGGAGGTTGGAGATTTGAGATTGAGGGTTGGAGGATTAAGCGGATTGGAGAATTTATGTTTGATTCAAGTCTGGTGGTCGAGTAGTCCCGCGTGGTTTTCGCGGGACGTATCGAGACCACCACGCGATTAAGCAATTCTTGTAACAAGATTTCGTTTGAAACCTGATGGTTTTGATACGCGCCTCGCTTCCGCTTCGACAAGCTCAGCGCGGCGGTTCGGCTCTACTCAACCAGCGGAAATTTCCTGAGCCAGCGATTTCAGACGATTGTAAACGATGCCGTATTGAGACACCCAGTGGATTTGCGGATAACTCCCTTCGGGAAAGGGATGCAACGTGACGCGCGCGGCGGGAGCGGTAAGCCAGAGCGCAGTGACCACGTCCGCGTGGAGTTGGCGGGCGCGACGTTCTTCGGGTGTTGGAATGTTTGAGTTAATTTCGGCGCGGAGTCCCCAGTATGTGTCGAGCAGGTTTGAACGGGGGATGAGGCGGGCGGAGTCGAACGGTTGCAGGTCGATGTAGGCGAGGTCGAATTCGGGCATGCCGACCCCCACGTCCTGCCAGTCGATCAACGTTGCGGCTTGCGAATCCAAAGGTTGAGGAAGCGCCGCATTGGCGGGAGTCGTGTCGCCGTGGAGGAGCGAAACTTGCTCGTTATTGTATCTCTCGCAACTCGCGCGCGCGTACGAGATCAAATCCGGGAGATGAGGCAGGTCGCCCCAAATTCCCGAACGCTGGACGATGGCGACCTGTTCGGGAATCTTTTCAAAATCCAGCAGGCTTTCATGACGAGGCGCGAGCCAATCATGGTTTCGATCGGGAATTTTGCTGGTGTGCAGTTGCGCGTACGCGCGCAGGACGGATTCGATCTCCTCGCTTTTCCACTGATACGGATGTGACGGGATGCGGTGTGAGGTTGACAGGTCTTCCATCACGAGGATGTGAACGCTTGTCGCTGGGTCGGTGGCGAGGAAATATGTTCGAGGTTTGGGAATGGAAAGGTGCGGATGAAGGGTTTGATAGAAACGCAACTCGCGTTCGGCTTCGAGCGGCGACGCGGTCCCGTTCGGGTCAATGGTTTTGACGATGACGGTCTCGCGCGTTGAGCGACCCTGACTGTTGCGGGTCAAGGTCGCTCGATACACGCGACTCCAGCCGAGCGCGACTTTTATGAGTTCCACATGGCAGTCTTGAATCCCGTTCCCGAACGCTTCTCGGAACAGGTCAAGGGTGGGTTCGTAGTGAGGCACGAGGGATTTTTACCACAAAGGACACAAAACTTAACCCGTCATTGCGAGCGAGTGAAACGAGCGAAGCAATCTCTGTCATCGTGTTGGAGATTGCTTCGCCCTTCGGGCTCGCAATGACGGGCTGATGTTACGGAATATCCACCGCGCCTTCGGGCAGGAAGGACCACACGGTCATGATGCCTGTGCCTTTCATGTACACCCAACCATCATACGCGGACGGGTTGTAGGCGAAGTTTCCGCCGGGCGACATCAACGGGATGAACGGCAGGTTCTCGACGAAGCGTTCCTGCAATTGTGTGGAATACTCTTCCGTCTTTGCGGGATCGGTATTCGAAACCAGTTGACCTACGCGTTCATCGAGCGTCGGGTCGCAGACGCCCGTGAGGTTGCCCCAGCCGACCGTGCCGAATTCGCAATTGGTGAGGAAGCGGATGAAGCCGCGCTGGAACTGCGGACCCGACGACCAGCCCCAAATGCCCATGTCGTAATCGGGTTCGGCAACAGCGACGAAATTGGGCCAGATCAACGCAACCGAGGAATCGATGTCGAGACAATTCTGGTGCGAACCCAACCCAACGTCGTTGAGCATGCCGGCGATCAATTCGGTGGCGCGCACTTCCACGGGGTTGTTCACATCGCACAGGATGCCAAAGTCCGTGTTTGCGCCGTTCAGTTCGCGGATGCCGTCGCCATCCGAGTCAACGAGACCGGCGGCTTCGAGATCAGCCTTGGCGGCTTCGGGATCGTACACGTGCGGCGTATTGATGGACCACGGCAGGTCGGGGTGATACCAGTTCAACGGAAGTTCCACACCCTGCGCAAGCAGGACGACATCGACGAGCGTTTTGGTGTCGATGGCTTTAGCGATGGCTTGACGCACGGCGGGATCATCGAATGGTTCGCGCGAGCCGTTGGTGTAGAAAATGTAATTGAAGAAATCGGAACCTTTGGCGATGTCAAGATCGGCATTGCCTTCGAGTTCACCGACCACCGCAGGCGGCACGGACGACATCACCGCGTCGGCTTCACCGGATTGCAGCTGGTTGAACTGCTGGGTGCGGTCCTTGACGATCTTGGCGATGAGTTCCTTCACGACCGGTTCGCCGCGGAAGTAGTCTGAGTTCGCCTCGAACCGATAGAATTGACCGGGTTCCACCTCGGCGAGTTTGTACGCGCCGGTGCCGACCATGCCCTGGAACTGGCTGAGTTCGCCGCTAACGGGCGTCTGTCCGTTCCAGATGTGTTCCGGCAGGATGTACGAACCCGCCAAACCCTCGTTGAGGAAGAACGGCTGGGGTTCCGAAAGGTGGAGGATGAGTTCGTAGTCGCTGACCGGCTCCATGGATTCGATCGCCGCCAGGTTATTGGCGCGCCCCGCATTGATGAGGAAGTTATAACTGAAGACCACATCATCCACGTTGAAGTCTTCGCCGTCGTGCCACTTCACGCCTTCGCGCAGGGTGATCGTCCAGGTGAGACCGTCTTCACTTGGCGTGGCAGATGTCGCCAGCGAAGGAATCGGTTCCAGGTCCGGTGTGCGGATGTACAGCGAGTCGTACACCCAGCCGACCATCCAAAATCCGATGAAGGTATTGAAGTTGGCGGGCGTGATCGGTCCCTCGTCATTATCGATCAAGACCGTGAGCGGACCTTGCGGCGCCTCGGTCGGGGCTTCGGTGGGAGCCTCGGTTGCCGCTTGCGTGGGTTCCTCGATAACGCCCGCCTCGGTCGGTGCGGGTCCGCACGCTGACAATACCACTACGGCGCACAACAGGATTGCCATTAGAATTTTGAGCTGGTGTTTCATGTTTCTCTCCTCTTTGGTTGGTGTACTTCATCCGTTAATACGCCCGGACAGCCGACATCGGATTTTATACGCGCCTGTCCGATGACCAAAGTACCAGCGCTGGGTTACAATATCCAACGCTCGGAGCAAATACCGTTGAACTCCTCCACCGATTCCGAACTTGTACAACAGGTTGTCCGCCGCGACGAACGCGCGTTCCTCGCGCTCTACGACCGCTTCGCCGCCCGCGTCTACGCGCTGACCAAGCGCGTACTGGGCGATGCAATGCTGGCGGAGGAAGCCACGCAGGATACCTTCCTGAAATTGTGGAGCCGCGCGCGTCAGTTCGTGCCGAACAGGGGCGAACTGTCCTCCTGGCTGTTGACCATCGCGCACCGCACCGCCCAGGATCGCCGGCGGCTGGAGAATCGCCGTGTGCCTGCCTCGAACGCGCAAGATCCCGACCAGGCTTGGCAAGCCATCGCCGATGAAGACACATCGGGGTCCGAAGCGCGCTGGCGCAGTTTATATTTTGCCGTGCAATCCCTCCCCAACGAACAGCGTCAGTTAATCGACCTTGCCTATTACAAAGGCTTGAGCCAGAGCGAGATTGCCGACGCGCTGGACCTGCCCCTCGGCACGGTCAAGACGCGCCTGCGCGCCGCCATGCAAGCCCTGCGGAAAGATTGGCTACTTGATGAAACCGAAAGGTAAATCTAACGTCATGCTTCGCGGCGTACTTAAGTGTAGAGAGTCGTAACCATGTTGCGAGACCAATGTCATCCCTACCAGGAGAATCTTCCCGCCTACAGCCTCGGCGCGTTGGATGCCGAGGAGTGCGCCGCGCTTGAATCGCATCTTCGGACCTGCGGAGATTGCCCGGCAGAACTGGCGGAGTATCGAACCATCTCGAATGGACTGTTACACGCGCTCCCGCCGCAGACGCCTCCTACGCGCCTGCGCCGCAACCTGTTGACTCGTCTCCCTTCCGCTTCGAACCGGACGGTCAGCCTGCTCCCACTCCTTCCGCGTTTGTCGCTCGGACAGTTGGTCAACGCGGCGCTCATGCTGGTTCTTGTCGTCTCGAATGTGTTTGCCGCGCTTCAGATCCGGGAACTACGGAATGAACAAGCCGCGCTGACGGAACGACTCTCCACCGAACAAGCCGCGATCGGCATGCTGGCATTCCCGAACACGCAAATTCACATGATCGTCCCCGATGTGCAGGAGTTGACGGGTAGCGTCCTGGTGGATAAAGACCGCCCGCTGGCGGTGCTCTTCCTGTGGAACCTCCCCGAGTTGGACACAACGCAAACCTACCAAATCTGGTTAATCAACGCCCAAGGCGATAAGATCGGCGCGGGATTCATCCTACCCGCAAGCGGAGGCTACACCACCGCGCTGATTCAATCCGCGGTGCCGCTGGGTGAGTTCATCGCCATCGGCGTGACGGTCGAACCCGCCGGCGGAAGCGAACAGCCTACGGGTGACAGGTTGCTGGTTGTCGAATTATGACCCAACAAAATCCTTGAACTCTTGAATGAATCGCGGTTTATTGAACTGCTGTGCATTCCGCACGATGGGGGCGACTGAAAAATCATCGATGCGCTTTTCGAATCGTTCCACGGCTTCGACCAGACTCTCCACACCCTGCTCTTCAAAAAACAAACCCGTTACGTTTTCAATCACCGTTTCTTTTGCGCCGCCCGCGCCGTAGGCAAGGACGGGACAGCCCGCCGCCTGTGCCTCCACGATGGCGATGCCGAAATCCTCCTCCGCGGTGCAGACGAAGGCGCGAGCTTTGCCGAGCAGGTCTGCGACAGTTTCATCCGATTGATACCCAAGCAACTTGACGTTTGACTTTGCCATCGCCTGCAAGCGCGGCAGTTCGGGTCCCTCGCCGATGATGAGGAGGGGCAGGTTGAGTCGGTTGAAGGCGCGGATGGCGATATCGACGCGCTTGTAGCGCATCAGCCGTGTGACCGTGATGAAATAATTTTCTCTTTGCAGGTTTGGGTGGAACCGGTCCGTTTCGACGGGCGGGTACAGGACTTGCGCGTCGCGCCCGTAGGCGAGGCGTACCCGTTGAGAAACGTTGCGGGAATTGGCGGCAATCGCATGGACGCGCGAAGCGGCTTTTCTATCCCAAACGCGGAAGCGGTTCAGGTAGGCGTCAATGACCAGGTTCTTTCGCGTGTGCGTTCCGTCGAGGTTCAAGTCGGTCCACGCGTAGCGCATCGGCGTGTGGGTGTACGAAACGTGCCGCGCTCCGTTGAAATTTTTCACACCGTTCGCCACGGCATAATTGAACGATACGATGGTTTCGTAATCGCGCAGGTCCAGCCCTTCGATGGCGGCTGGCAGGAGGGGAAGCAAATAGCGATGGTAATGCTGGACGAGCGGGAGGAGGTTGAGCGGGGAGGTGCGCACATTGCGCGATGCCAGCGGCGTGCGCGCAAAAACAGGCGGGTGATAGACCGGCGTGAAAATATCCGCTTGTGGAAAGGCTTCGAGCGCGGCGAACAGCACCTTTTCCGCGCCACCCAGCGGGACGAGCGGGTCAACCACGAAGGCAACGCGGGAGTCAGTCTTCATTCAGCGTTTTCCAAATCTCGTCTGCCGTTTTTTGCCATGAGAATTCCCTCGCCCGCGCCAGTCCTTTTTCGATCAAGCTTGCGCGGAGCGTGGAATCGGTAATGCACTGTTCCATGAGTGACGCAAGGCTATCAGGCTGGGCTAAATCGAAAATTAAACCCGCATCACCAACCGCTTCGGGCAACGCGCCGCCGTTGGACACGATCACCGGTGTTCCGCATGCCATGGCTTCGAGCACGGGTAAACCAAACCCCTCGTCGAGCGAGGGCAGGACGAACAACTCCGCGTGGGCGTAGATCGACGGCAACGCCTCACCGGCATGACCGATGAAATGCAGGTTCGGCAATCCCTGCGGCAGGTTCACCGGGCGGAAAACATTACCGCTTGATCCGACGATCACCAGCGCCACCTCCGGCAGTTTGGCTTGCACCTGCTCCCACGCGCGGATCATCGCCGGCAGATTCTTTCTTGGTTCCAGCGAACCGACGAATAAAATATACCGTTGAGGCAGGTCGGGGCGGGGTTGCCGCGCTCCCGGATGAAAAAACTCCACATCTACCCCCGAAGGAATGGCGATGGCTTTCACGCCCGGGAATCGTTCCGTGATTTTTCGCCTCACATATTCCGAAGGCGTAACGATCGTCCGCACGCGCCTCACCAGCAGGGGGAGCATAACGCGATACCACGCGGCAAAACTGGCTTTGAACCATTCGGGGTGTTCCAGCGTGCTGAGGTCTTGAATCGTCAACACCTGGTTGCGGACGAGGAGCGGACCCGTGTTGGCAGGCGACCACAGCACCGAATCGCGCGACAACCTGCCCGGCAGGATGAACTGCTCCCACG
>CAZGSB010000070.1:8315-12147 GCA_964528275.1 uncultured Anaerolinea sp.
ACGACTTATGGAAACGGCATCCCCGGGCACGACACCACATCCAGCGGAACGAATCGCTCACGTTGCCTTCTTTGCCGTGCTCCTGCTTGCGCCGGTCCGCTGGCGGGTGACATTGCTCTCGCGCCCAAACGGGGAAATTTACCGCGACTATACCGACTTCCTGCTCTTTCTTCCGGACATTTTCATGCTTATCGCGTTGATCGCGTGGGAAATTTCCAGACGGTTCAACGCTCAACCTTTACGGCTGGGTCCAGCCATTGTGTGGATTCCGCTCGCGGGGTTGACCGCTGTTGCAATAATTTCCAGCATCGTTAGCGTCGACCCGCCGCTCTCGCTCTACCATGCGCTTCGCTTGTGTCTGCTTTATTTGTTTTATCTTTTCATTGTGAACATGCAAATTTCATGGTTCGCTGTCGGTCTCGCGGTGGGCTTGCAGGGGATCGTACAAGCCGTGGTTGCGATTCCGCAATCGTTGCTTCAACATTCCATCGGATTTCAACTCGTCGGAGAATACCAACTCGACCCAGCCTGGTCGGGCGTGAGCATCGTCTCGGATGGGGCGACTCGCTTCCTGCGCGCCTATGGACTCTCGGATCACCCCAACATTTTGGGCGGGTGCCTCGCCTTCAGTCTTCTCATCTGGTGGTCGAGTAGGGCTGGGCGGTTTTCCCAGCCCGTATCGAGACCACATCTCCTCATATCAAGTTTGATATTCGCCCTTTGCTCCCTCGCCCTGCTCATGACCTTCTCCCGCTCCGCATGGCTGGCGTTCTTTGCAGGGACGGTTTTCATCCTCGCGCTCGAAGCGAAAGCGCGCGGCTGGGCGTCGCTGAAGTTGACGGCGGTTCTCTTCGCCGTTGCCATTCTTGTTGCGCTTCCATTCGTTTCCGCGAACCTCAACTATTTCGGAGCGCGCTTGAATGCGGGGAATTCTTTCGAAGGCATCCGTGCCGAGGCACAGGCAACCGACGAACGCGCCTACCTGAATCGGATTGCGAACCAGGTCTTTACGAAATATCCGCTGACCGGTGTCGGCATGAGCGCATCGCCCGTTGGTATAAAAAAAGAATACGGAAACTTCCCCACGTTTTACCAGCCGCCGCATTTCGCCTTGCTGGCGGTCGCCCTTGAGATTGGATTCTTTGGCGCAATATTTTATTTCCTGCTCCTGAGCCTGCCATGGATCTTCTTCTCGCGCCGCGCCGACTTACACGCGAACCCGCGCATGATCGGCGTGATGGGGTTACTGCTGGCGCTGACCATTGTCGGCTTCTTTGATTACTACACGTGGTTCTCAACACCGGGCAGGCTGTGGCAATGGCTCGCGTGGGGTTTGTTTGCTGTTTCCATGGAATCCCCCTCTCCTTTAGGAGATCGCGAAGCACCCCGAAGGGGCGGGTTAGGGGTGAAGGAAAAATCATGACCTTCCTCGACACCCTCTTCATCCCCGTCACGGTGATTTATTTCCTCATCGTTACGACCCTGTTCATGTATGGGATGAATTTCTTATTCCTTTCCTACCACGCCTGGAAGCGACGCAACGCGTTGAATGTGGAAATGCCGCCTCCAAATGCGGAGTCCCTGCCGTTCGTCACCGTGCAACTGCCGATCTACAACGAGTTGTACGTGGCGGAACGGTTGATCGAAGCCGCCGCCGCGCTCGACTATCCACGCGGGCGGTTCGAAATCCAGGTGTTGGATGATTCCACGGATGAGACAGTTGCACTCGTGGCACGAACCGTGGAGCGGGTCAAAGCGCGGGGCATCGCCATCCATCATCTGCATCGAAAAGAACGTCACGGCTTTAAAGCCGGCGCGCTCGCCGATGGCTTGCAAACCGCGCAGGGCGAATTCGTCGCCATTTTCGATGCGGACTTTGTCCCCAACCCCGATTTCCTCAAAAGACTTCTGCCGTATTTCGACCATGAACGTGTCGCGTTCGTGCAAGGGCGCTGGGGACATTTGAACAGCGGCTATTCCCTGCTCACGTTCTTGCAATCGCTTTCACTCGATGCGCATTTTGCCGTGGAGCAATTGGCGCGTTCGCAACTGGGCTTATGGTTCAACTTCAACGGCACGGCGGGCGTGTGGCGCAAAACCGCGATCATTGATTCCGGCGGATGGAAAGCCGAAACCCTCACCGAAGACCTCGACCTTTCGTACCGGGCATATCTCAAGGGCTGGCGCGCGCGTTATGCGGGTGAGGTGGAGGTGCCTTCGGAATTACCGGTGAGCATGACCGCCTTCCGACGCCAGCAACACCGCTGGGCGCACGGCGGCTTCGATTGCGCGATTCGCTACATCCCACTCATTTGGAAATCCGATGCGAATCTCCCGCGCAAAATTCAGGCAAGCCTGCATCTCACGGGGTATTTAATTCATTTGCTGTTGTTCGCCTGCGTATTTTTATACCCGCTGGTCGTGGCGCTCTCGGACCGCTACCCCGGCTTGATCAGCCTGTTCGGCATCGCGGCTTTCTTCAACCTGACCGCTCTCGCGCCGATCGCCCTCACCGCCGTCGCGCAAAATTCGTTACGCAAGCGCTGGGTCGCCTTCCTGCCCGCTTTCCTCGCCCTAGCCGCGCTCGGCGCGGGTCTTATGCTCAACACGTTACGCGCCGCATGGCAGGTGTGGAATGGGCGTCGCGGGGCGTTCGAACGCACGCCAAAATACGGCATCACCTCGCGCGCGCAAAAATGGGAATCGCGCCGATACTACGTCAACGTGGATTGGCTCGTGGTCTTCGAGATCGTCCTCGCGCTGTTCAACCTCGGTACGGTCTGGCTGGCGTGGCAAAATTCCAACTGGCTGATCGCGCTGTACGCGGGCATCTTCGCGGCGGGATTATTTTTCAACTCCGTGCTGACGATCGTTCAGGCGCTTCAAAGACGCTTCCCTCCTTCTGTGACGGCTGACTCAGCCTAGGCGACATTCCCATGATGCCCTCCGCGCCCATCCCTCTCGAACGCGCCACCCTCGAAACCCTCGCCTACTCCGACATTTTCGAGCATCCGCTCACGCTCGATGAGTTGCATCGTTATTTGCCGGTCCGCGCCGTGAACGAAGATCTGTTGCCCGCGTTGAAATCTTTGGATGGGCAGGTGGAATCGAAAGATGGTTTTTATTTCCTTGCGGGACGCGCTGACATCGTGGATATTCGCAACAGCCGCATGGCTCGTTCACAGCAGTTATTGCCGCACGCCCTCCGCTTCGGACGGATCCTCGGCAAGTTGCCGTTCATCCGCATGGTGGCGTTGACCGGCTCGCTGGCGGTGATGAACGTCTCGAAAAACGCCGATTTCGATTACATGCTCGTCGCCAAAAAGGGACGGGTATGGACGGCGCGCGCGTTTGCATTGGTGTTGAACCGCGTCGCCCGGGGGCTCGGTCACACCCTTTGCCCGAACCTGATCGTTTCAGAATCGTCACTCGAATGGCCCCTCCACGATTTATACTCCGCTCGTGAGTTGATGCAGATGATTCCCATTACAGGGATGGATGTGTATCGGAGGGTGATCGAAGTCAATAGTTGGGCGGGGGAGTTACTACCGAATGGATTTTCGTCATTGCGAGGAGCGACCAGCGGGAGCGACGAAGCAATCTCCAAGACAGGGACGGGGATTGCTTCGTCGAGCTTTGCTCTCCTCGCAATGACGGAACAAGTATTGCACGGCAAACTCGGCGACAGACTCGAACGCTGGGAAATGACCCGTAAGATCGCCCGCTTCTCCAAACTCCCCGGCTTTGGCGAAGAGACGGTCTTCAACGCCGAAGTCTGCCAGGGAAACTTCCACCACCACCGCAAGTGGACGCGGGAAGTGTTTGAGGAAAA
>CAZGSB010000070.1:12247-16306 GCA_964528275.1 uncultured Anaerolinea sp.
ATCCTCCTCGGTCAATCGTACTACCTGCGCTTCGACCCCAAACTGTGGGACGCGATGCAACCCTACCCGCCGCTGGGGACGTTATACGCCGCGAGTTGGCTCCGTCAGCACGGATACGACGTCGCCTTGTTCGACGCCATGCTGGCAGAGTCGGAGGAGGAGTGGGCAACGTCTCTCGATGAGCATAAACCGAAGTACGCGATCATCTACGAGGACAATTTCAACTACCTCTCCAAGATGTGCCTCTTGCGGATGCGCGAAGCCGCGTTCACGATGATCCAGATGGCGAAGTCGCGCGGGTGCACGGTCATCCTGTGCGGCGCGGACGCGACAGACCATTACACAGATTACCTCGCAAACGGCGCGGACTACTGCATCCTCGGCGAAGGGGAGGAGACACTGCTGGAGTTGCTGAATCAACTCGAAGGGAAGGGCGAGGCGGAGAACATCATCGGCGTTGTGTCACGCAATACGCAGTACGCAATACGAAGACCCGATATAACTGATTTAGACAAACTTCCTTTTCCCGCCTGGGATTTGGTGGATGTCGAAAAATATCGAAGTATCTGGCTGAACCGTCACGGATATTTTTCGATGAACATGGTGACGACGCGCGGCTGTCCGTATCACTGCAATTGGTGCGCCAAGCCGATCTGGGGACAACGCTACAACTCGCGCTCGCCTGAAAATGTGGTCGCGGAGATAAAATGGATCAAGGAAACATTCGCGCCCGATCACATCTGGTTCGCGGATGATATTCTGGGGTTGAAGCCAAATTGGATAGAAAAGTTCGCAACGCTGTTGCGTGAAGCGGATGCGGTGATTCCGTTCAAGTGTTTGCAACGCGCGGATCTGGTCAACGAGAAGACCGCGCCCGCGCTGGCGAAGGCGGGATGCAAGACCGTGTGGCTCGGCGCGGAATCGGGTTCGCAAAAAATCCTCGATGCGATGGACAAGGGCGACAAGGTGGAGGATATTTATCGCGCGGCGAGTCTGTTGCGCGCAAACGGGATCGAAGTGGGATTCTTTTTGCAGTTCGGCTACCCCGGCGAGACGTGGGACGACGTGCAGAAAACGTTGAAGATGGTGCGCGAGTGTGCGCCTGACGATATCGGCATTTCGGTTTCGTACCCGTTGCCGGGCACGAAGTTTTATGAGCGTGTGAAGTTGGAACTTGGCGAAAAACAGAACTGGGTGGATTCTGAAGACCTGGCGATGCTCTATCGCGGTCCGTTCCCGACGGAGTTCTATCGCATCCTGCACGGACGGGTGCATTACGAATTCCGCACGTGGAGGGCGTTACGCAAGCCGTCCGCGCGGGGGTTGGCGGCGATACCGAGAAATCTGTTGGGGTTGGCGAGGAGCGAGTGGCGGCTGAGGCGATTCATCTCCCAGCCACGACACGAACACATGTCGTTACCCACTAAATAACGCTTCGGCGATTGCCCCAAGCAGGTTGCCAAGAATTTCCCCCGCGCCGGACGCGGCTTCTGCCGCGACGTTTACCGCGCCACCTGCGACCTCCAAGCCGACTTGAACCGCGTCGGGGTCGATGGGCGGAAGATAATACAAAACATCCAGCGTGTTGCCGACGAGGTTGGAAGTGGCGGAGGGCACGGGTTGTTTCTCTTTCGGCAACGCTTCAAACTCGCCTTTGTCCAGCCACGCGCCGTGACACGTCGAGCACAAATCCACTTCAATCGCGCCGATGGAGTGAAAGTGCATGTTGGTGTTGTCGAGCGGGCAGGGAAGACTCCCCTGCGTGAAGTGGGGCGGAAGGCTTTCGCCGGCGAGGTGGTCGGTCAGCGGGGAGACGTTTCGGCTCGATGCGAGGGTCAGCAGGCTGTCTTTGGGAATCCATACCCCGTGGCACTGCGCGCATTGGAACAAGTCCACGCCCTCGATGTTCTTTTGCGCCAAACCCGAATTGTCTCGCGGACAATATTGGAACATGGTGACCTCCTTGAGGAACTCGTTTGTTCGCTTCGGGAAATACCTACTGACCATCGCCTCATTTTGAGGGGATTCAATTATCCTGCTCGTGTAAATGTGTATGCCCTTACTTCCCGCTCCAACCTTGCGCCAAGTTTATCCTTTTGCAATTCCAAATCGTAGTGAGATTGCAGGTTCATCCAAAAATTCTCAGACATTCCGAAGAAACGGGAGAGGCGCAAGGCGGTATCCGCTGAAATGGAGCGTTCGCCGTGCACAATTTCATTAATGCGCCGCGGAGGTACATTGATATCCTTCGCCAGCTGGTATTGGGTGATCTCCATGGGATTGAGGAATTCATCCAGAAGGATCGAACCAGGGTGGACGGGTGCAAATTTCTTTTCCATATCTTTTTCCTAATGATAAACGAAAATTACCATTTACCAATTACCCAATTTCACTGCGCCGTATTGCCTCCATCCACCAGCAGTAAATGACCCGTCATGAACGACGAATCGTCCGAAGCGAGAAACAGCACGGCTTTGGCGATCTCTTCGGGTGTGCCGAAGCGCCCCATCGGCAAATATGCACTCTTCGCTTTGATGGCTTGCTCTAATTTCACAGGGTCTGAGATGCCCGCGTAATCCCGTTCGATCCAGCGGTCCACGAACGTATCGCCGGGGCAGACGGCGTTCACGCGGATGTTATCGCGCGCAACATCGAGCGCCATCGCTTTCGTCATCATGCCGACTGCGCCCTTGCTCGCCACGTATGGGAACGCGTCCCTGCCCGCCACCACCGACCAATCGGAGCCGTTGTTGACGATCACGCCTCCGCCCTGTGTTTTCATCACAGGCAAAACCGCTTTGCACATGCGCCATACACCCGTCACGTTGATCGCGAGCGTCTGATCCCAAACTTCATCGGATGTCGTTTCCGCTGTCCCGTGCGTGACAATGCCCGCGTTGTTGAACAGGATGTCCACGCGGGCGTACGAGGCGAGAGTCTGTTCGAGGATGAGCGAAGCAGACTCACGTTGGGAATGATCCGCCTGGACGAAGACGCAGCGCGCGCCCTTGCGGCTGATCTCGTCCCTGACGCGTTCACCCAACTCCGCGCGGCGTCCCGTGATGACAATATCCGCGCCTTCGTCTGCAAAAAGTAACGCGGTCGCTTTTCCGATGCCCGATGTCGCGCCGGTGATGATCGCCGTTTTGCCTGTGAGTTTGCCCATGTCGAATCCTTATGCTGTGAAAAAGTAAATTGCGAGGAATGCAAACAAAATGCCCACGACCTGCGTCCGCGTGACGCGTTCTTTGAGGATGATCCAGGCAAGGACCGCAGTCGCGCCGGGGTACAACGAACTGAGCACGGCGGCGATGTCGATGCGACCCGCCCGGCTCGCCAGCATGTAGAAAAGGTTGCCCAGCAGGTCGAGCACGGCGCTAAACCCGATGACCACGCGGGCGTCTTTCGGGATCGTGAATGATTCGCGCCGCGCCAGCAGGATCACGAACAGCATCACAGTCCCCGCTGTGCGCGCGGAGATGAGGGGCCACAGCAACGCATCCTGCGCCTGGACGGCGTTATGAATGAAAATGAAATACAACCCAAACCCGATGCCCGCGAGGATCGGAAAGCGCAGGTCGGCAAGCCTGCCCACGTGAAATCCGCTCTCGCCTTGGGCGATCAGCCACACCGCGAGCAACGCCAGCCCAAACCCGATGAACTGGAATAGGCTGGGCAAGCCCTCGGTGAACGCACCGTACACTACCGGGAGCAACGCCGCGAATAACGCCGAGACCGGCGCGGCGATGCTCATTTGTCCGATGCTCAGGCTGTAGTAGAGCACCAACAACCCGAATGAACCAAGCGCGCCGCCGATGAACGCATTCCACATCACATCCGACGGCGGGAAAGTCTCACGATAGAACAGCGCGACGCCCCACAGAAGCAACCAGCCGAACAGGTCGGCGTAGAACACCCCTCGATACGCGCTCATTTTGCGGCTGGCAAGCCCGCCCGCAAAATCTCCCGCGCCCCACGAAACTGCCGATGTGATGCCGAATAGAATGGAAAGCAAATTAGTTCTCCGGTTTCTTTTGCCACGGATTACACGGATTTTTT
>CAZGSB010000071.1:0-15456 GCA_964528275.1 uncultured Anaerolinea sp.
CGACTCCCGAAGAGATGAACTTCGCCCGCGCGCAGATTTCGTTCTACGCCTCCACGCCCTCCTATCGCCCCGTCATGGAGTTGCACGGCTGGAGTGGCGTCGCGGAGACACTGTCCGCGCACGCGGCGAAGGGTGAATGGGCTGAGATGCCGATGCTCATCACCGATGAGATGCTGAGCGAGTTTTGTCTGGTGACAGAGGAAAGCAAATTGGCTGGGGAATTGAAGAAACGCTATGATGGGATTGCGGATCGGTTGACGTTGTACACTCCCTTTGTGCCTGGTGAGAAGGATGAGTGGTGGAAGAAATTAACTAAACGGTTCAATTAGCAATTACCTTTGAATTGCTGTAGAATCAGGGTCATGAAAGTGTTTGATCATGATATCCAAGTTCATTGGGAGAAAATCGCTCCCCTGCTCACTATTCGCAATGAGCAGGAGTACGTTGCGGCTATAAAAAGGATGAACAAATTACTCGACGAAATCGGCACAAATGAAAAACACCCGCTGTATAGCCTGCTCGACACACTCGGCACACTTATTCACGCTTACGAAGAAGAACATTTCCCCATTCCCGAATCTACAGGAGCAGATGTGTTACGATTCTTAATGGAAGAGCAAGGCTTGACTCAATCTGATCTGCCCGAAGTGGGTTCCCAAGGTGTGGTTTCAGAAGTATTAAACGGCAAGCGCGAGTTGAATGTTCGTCAGGTTCGCGCATTGGCAAATAAGTTTAAAGTCTCACCTGCGGCGTTTGTATAAAACCATGAACTTTACCGACTATCAAACCAAATCACGCGCAACCGCCAAATACCCCGTCATCGGGCATGGAGTGATCTACCCCACGCTGGGACTGGTCAACGAGGCGGGGGAAGTGGCGGGCAAGATCAAGAAAGTCTTCCGCGACAAGGACGGCGAGATCAGCGCCGAAACGCGCGAGGCGCTCAAAGCCGAACTCGGCGATGTGTTGTGGTATCTCGCGCAGGTCGCCACCGAGTTGGAACTGTCGCTGGATGAGATCGCCGAGGCGAATATCGCCAAGTTGTTGAGTCGGCTCGAACGGGGAACGATTCGCGGGGATGGGGATAATCGCTGACGCGAGCCTCCTCATCGGGAATCCCAATTCAAATGAACAAACGTCTCTTGAACGTCGGGCTGATCGTGCTGATCGACATGCTCGGCTTTGCCGTGATCGTCCCACTGCTGGCGTACTTCGCCGATTCGTTCGGCGCGACCGCATTCCAAACGGGCTTACTCGTCGCCTCGTACGCCGCCATGCAAATGGTCGGCGCGCCGATCCTCGGTCGCATCTCAGACCGCTTCGGGCGACGACCCGTGTTCCTCATCAGCATTTTGGGAACCCTGATCGGATTCCTGATCCTGGGCTTCGCCAACTCCCTGACGATGTTATTCGCCAGCCGCATCCTTTCCGGACTCACGGCGGGGAATATTTCCGTGGCGCAGGCATACATCGCCGATATCACCGATGAAAAGAATCGCGCGCGCGGCATGGGCATGCTGGGGGCGGCGTTCGGCATCGGCTTCATTCTCGGACCGGCGCTGGGCGGCACGTTGAGCGTGTATGGGTTCGATGTGCCTGCGTTCGTATCGGCAGGGCTGTGTTTCGTCAACTTGATCACCGTCTACCTCTGGCTTCCCGAATCGCTCACGCCCGAACGGCGCTCGGCGCTGTCGACGCAAAAGAAGGCGGACGTTTCTTTAAACGCACTGCTCGCCGCGTTGAATCACCCAGCGGTGGGACCGTTGCTCTGGGTGCGCATCGGTTTCGCCATCGCCTTCAACTCGTTTCAAAGCGTGTTCGCCCTCTACACCCTCGAAAAGTTCAACCTCACCGCGCAACAAACCGGCTACATTCTTGCCTACGTGGGCGTGGTGCTCGTGATCATGCAGGGCGGGCTGATCGGTCCGCTCTCCGCCCGGTTCAAGGAGCGCCACCTGCTATTCGTCTTCATTGGGTTTTCAACTGTGGGTCTATTCGGCTGGGCGACCGCGACGAGCGTCCCGTATTTGCTCGTGGCTATGATACCGCTCGCCATTGGCGCAGGGACGTTCAACGCCCTCATCAATTCCGCCATCAGCAAATCCGTCACGCATGAGGAAGTCGGCGGTATGTTGGGCTTGAGCGCCGGGCTCGAAAGCGCCACACGGGTGGTGATGCCCGCCGCGGCAAGTTATCTGTTGGGCAGGTACGGACCGTCCACCCCCGGCTACCTGGCGGCGGCGGTCATGTTTGTTGTATTTTTATTCTTTTACAGAAGACTGATCGCGGTGGAGTGATCGCGGGGATTCGAGACCGCTTCGCCCGCCTGTGCAGTTGTTCCAAACCCTTCGCGCGGACTCAACCCCGGCAAAGTTGATCTATTGGGATTTTCCGTAGATCACGAAAGCATAGTTACGACTTTAGTCGTTCGGCTAAAGAGCGACTGACCCACAGGGCGCTTCGCAGAGTCGCCACTACGAATCCCTTTCGTGAAGAACTGATTTTCCATAATCGCACAGTTTCTTGATCGGGCACTTCTCGCACATCGCCTTGCGCGCGGTGCAAATCTCGCGCCCCAAGCGGATGATGTTCAAATGCGCGGCATAATACGTCTCAGGCGGGAACAGATTCTCCAAGTACGGATGCGCATGCTCCACGGTCAACGTCTCAGGGCGGAGTCCGATGCGTCCCGTCACGCGGTAGACGTGCGTATCCACGGGGAAGGCGGGCATATCCAGTGAAAAACACAACACAATGGCGGCGGTCTTCGGTCCCACGCCATTGAATTTGGTCAGCCAACTTCGCGCTTCATCCACCGACATTTTCTTGAGAAACGACAAATCCAAATCCCCGCGTTCCTTCGTGATAGCTTTCAATACCTGCTGAATGCGCGGACCTTTTTGATTCGCCAGCCCCGCCGGGCGGATCGCTTCGATCACATCCTTTTCCTTCGCATCGCGGACAGATTCCCACGTGGGGAACTTTGCGCGCAACGCATCGAAGGCGCGATCGCGATTGATATCGTTTGTGTTCTGTGAAAGGATAGTCGAGACCAGTTCATCTATCGCGGGTAACGGGTTGCGCCAGACAGGTTCGCCGTAAAACTCAAGCAACTTCTCGTGGATTTTTACCGCGCGTTTCGCAAGAAGATTCATGCCCTCCCCACCCTCCCACTTTCCACGTTCCACACTTCCGCCTTTTCAACAAATTCTTCCGCGAACAATTTCAAGTCCGTCGTGGTGAACAACACCTGCTCGGTCGCGCTCACGTACTTCAACAGATCGGCGCGGCGTTGCCGATCCAATTCCGCCATCACTTCATCGAGCAGGATGACGGGCCACTCGCGCGTGCGCTCCTTCATCCAACTCACTTCGGCGAGTTTCAACGCGAGCAAGGCGGTGCGCACCTGCCCGCGCGAACCGTAATCGCTGAGGTCCACGTTGTTGGCGAGGAAGCGCAGGTCGTCGCGGTGCGGACCGATCGTCGTCACGCCGCGCGCGATCTCTTCGCCGCGCAATGCCTTCAAACGCGCGCGGAATCCATCTTCGATCTCGTCGAGTTCAAGGCGCGAGCGGTCGACAGCCGTATCGATCTTCAAGCCGAGTTGTCCGTTCGGTTTGGGGAGCGGGTCGAAGGCGGGGTCGTAGGCGAGGCGCAGAACTTCCAGTCCGTGAGTCAACTCGAAATGGACGCGCGAGGCGAGGCGTTCGATCTGCTGGACGGCTTCGATCCTCCACAGGATGATCTGCGAGCCGAGGCGGGTCAACGCGTCATCCCACACGTCGAGTTGATCCGCGTTCCCCCCGCGCTCCCCCAGCATTTTGAGGAGCGCATTGCGCTGCGTGAGCGCCTGGTTGTATTCGCCCAGCGCGCGCGCATACGCCGGCGTAGACTGCGCCAGCGCGAGGTTGAGGTAGCGGCGGCGGTCATCCGGCGCGCCTTCGATGATCTGCGACATCTGCGGCACAAAGATGACCGCGTTGAAATGACCGATGGCATCGTTGACGGGTTTCTTCACGCCGTCGATCAAAATTTCTTTGCGAAGCCGTTGACCGTTGACGCCCGTCGGTTCGAGGATCAGTCGCACTTCGAGTTTGTGCCGGCTCCGCTCTTTTTGATATTCGGCGACCAGCCGCGTAACCGCCAGCGGATTCTTCGCCTCGTGAAAGTTGACGAGTTGCCGGTCGGCATGCGTTTGAAACGACGTGAATGCCGCGAGGAAGTAGATCGCCTCCAGCACGCTGGTCTTGCCCTGCGCGTTGGCACCGGTGAGCAATACCGCCCGTTGCGGCAGGTCGAGGTCCAACCGGGCAAAGTTGCGGAAGTTGGTAAGGGAGAGGTGACGGAGGTGCATCAGAGAGAAATGGGAGGAGTGGAGAATTGATGTGGGTAAATAGTAATTGGTAATTGGGGACTAGAGATTGAATTACACAGTACGCAGTATTTCGTATTAGGCACAGCGTATTGGAAATTTTCTAAACCTCTTGCTCCGCATCCACCTGCTGTTCGGGTTGCCAGACGCGTGTGGCGCGTTCGGTGAACAGGATTCCGTTGAGGTGGTCGATCTCGTGCTGGAAGATGCGCGCCAGCCAGCCTTTGGCTTTGATCTTGACCGGCTTGCCGTGACGGTTCATCGCCTTCACGTGCACTTCCGCGTGACGTTCCACCTCCCCCACCAGCCCGGGGATGGAGAGACAGCCCTCCACGCCCAGCAGGGTTTCATCCGAGACGTGCACGATCTCGGGGTTGATGATCGCCCAAACTTTCTTCGGCGCGTCTTCCTTCTCCTCGTCCTCTTCTTTTTCGACATACTCGATCACCGCGATGCGGTCCGCGAGACCGATCTGCGGCGCGGCAAGCCCCACCCCCGGCGCCTCGCGCATGGTCTCCACCATGTCATCGAGCAGGGTGTGCAGGTTTTTATCGAATTGTGTCACCGCCCGGGCTTTTCGCTTCAAGACCGGGTCGGGTAACGTGACGATCCTACGCAGAGCCATTATTCTGATTCCTCTTGTTTTCTTCGTCTTTTTTGAATTCCTCGGCGCTCAAATGGTACGTGGCAAGCCATTCCGCCATGCGTTCGCGTTCGGTGGCGACCATGGCTTGATTCTTTTTCACGATGCGCGCGTCGCGGCGCCGGTCGATATCCGATTGCACGCTGGCGGGGTCTAGCACGTCTTCGAAGATGAGTTTGTTACCGCCCACCGTGATGTACACATGCCCGAAGTTGAATATATTGCCGAGGATTCCGACGCGTTCATACTTCGTGCCGAGAATGTTCTCGAGCTGGGCGGCGTTGCGCGATTCCGTGCCGAAGGGTTTGCGATCCACGTCGATGATCTGGTCGGCGGTCACCTCGTACGTGTCGTTGCTCCAGTCCATGAGTTTATACCAGAACCAGACCGCCAGCAGGAACATGCCGCCGAGGCAAAACAACGCAAACACATCGATGGACAGTCCGCCCGCCAGCGAGAGGAAGACATCCACAGGATTCAACAACAATTGGTAGAGTCGGGAGAGGAACAATCCGAACACGGCAAAAAAACCGACGATCGGCAGCCACGCGTCGATGACCAACACCACCCAGTGCTTGCGATAGACCACGCCTTCGCCGGTCTCGTACCGCAGTTTGAGCGTGTTCGAGCCGAGCAATTTCATCAGCCACGCGCCGCGCGGCTTGGATACCGACGCGGTCGGCTGGTTTGAATCAGCCGCAGGTTTGGCAGGAGGCGGGATCCCGAGTCGCTTGCGGATGGCGTCCTTCATTGCTTCCTTCTCGGTGGCCACAGCCACATCCCTCGTCCGTTGCCAATACTCCTCCACCATTTTTGCCGCCTGGTGCGGGTGGTTCACCAGGGCAAAGTCGATCCGCCCGACGTACGTGCGCACGATCACATTCCCAAAATCGAGCCAGCGGCCGAACTGGTTCGCCTCCACGCCCACCGAGACGATCATCGCAAGCGGCGATTCCTGCCGGCTATCCAGCAAGCCGATCACTTTTTCGAGCCACACCACGCGCTGGTTGGTGACCACATAATAATCGTTGCTCCAATCGAGGATGATCCAGCCCAGCCACAACGCGGCCGCCACAAACGACACCAACGCCGCAAGCCAGACGATCGTTTGCGAAAGGATGAAAAAATACGCATACGTAAAAAAGACGGGGACAAGGAAAAGCGCCAGAGGTCGCAGGATCTTCGGGTACATCGCGACTACATGCTTGCGCGCCAGAAAATACACCACCTCGTCGGGTCGCAACCATTTGAAATGCAATTGCCGCGCCAGTTGGCGGCTCCGCACCGCGATCTCGAGGTTGCCCTGCAAGCCCCTGTGTTCCTTGAAAAGCTTATCGAAATCGGCGCGCGAAAACACCAACAGCGCCGTATCCTCCAGCGCGGTCACCGTGGCGGAACGCCGTCGGTTCGAAACGATCGCCATCTCGCCGAAATAATCGTTCTTCACCAGCAGGGCAAGTTGAATTTCCTTCCCGTCCTGCTTGCGGAGCACGCGCACCCGGCCGCGATAGATCATGTAAAAACCCTCGGCGGGACCGTCCTGTTTGAATACCACGTCCCCCTTTGCCACTTGCAACTCGTCCAACTCCTCCGCCATCGACTTAAGCGCATCGTCATCCAGCCCGAAAAACAGGTGGATCTTCTTGAGGAATGCGACGCGTTCTGACAGTCCGATGGCCACGGATTGATTCTATCAAATTTCAGGGATGAAAACCGCCCCGCCTCCTCCCGACTTTTCATCTGCCCGCCCGTGGACGCGTCTTCGCCATTTTGCCGATGAGTCGCGCGCCGCGAGCAACATCGCAAAGCGCTGTAGCCCGCCTCGCGCAAGGAGGGTTAACCCGCATGATACAATCCGCCGCATGAAAAAATGGCAATTCTGGGTCGGGGTAATCGTCAGCGTTCTTTTCATCTGGCTCGCCCTGCGCGGCTTGCAACTGGATGAGTTTTGGGGCGCCGTTCAACAAGCGAATTACTGGTGGTTGATCCCCGGCGTGGGGATCTATTTCATCAGCGTGGGTATACGCGCCTGGCGCTGGCACTACCTCCTCAAGCCCATCAAGGAGATTCCCACACAGACCATGTTCCAGATCGCGGCGATCGGCTATATGGGTAACAACATCTACCCGGCGCGGGCGGGCGAAGTATTGCGCGCGGTCATCCTCAAACGCAAGGAGGGCGTCTCGATCTCCGCCTCGCTCGCCACCATCATCGTGGAACGCCTCTTCGACGGCGTGGTCATGCTCTCGTTCGTGTTCCTCAACCTGCCCGAATTGGCAAAGTTAACCTCAACGTCCGGGTTTGTCGGCAACATCCAGCAAGTGGCGTTGATCGGGACCGGTGTTTTCATCGGCGTGTTGATCCTCTTCCTGCTGGCGGCAATGTTCCCCCACACCGCGATGAAGGTTGCCCTGTGGGGCATCCGCTTTCTGCCGCAGCGCTTCCACACGCGGGTGATCGCCATATCGAATAAGTTTTTAGACGGGCTGGCTTCCCTGCGCTCCCCGCTCAACGCGCTAATGATCTTCGTCACATCGTTCATCATCTGGCTATTGGAGACGGGAAAATATTGGTTGGTGATGCACGCCTTCGACTTCAACGTGTCGTTCTTTGCGTTGATGCTCATGAACGGGATCGTGAACCTGGCGACCACCATCCCCTCCGCGCCGGGCTACATCGGCACGTTCGACGCGCCGGGCATCGCTGTGCTCACCGCGTACGGAGTGAGTCAAGCCACCGCGGCGGGCTACACCCTCACCCTCCATGTAGCGCTATGGCTTCCAATCACCCTGTTGGGTGCGTACTACCTCGCCAAAGAGGGAATTAAATGGAGCGACGACATTCGCAGTGAGTTGGGGAACGAAAGCCAGTCATAATCCATCAAGAAATGCTTGGGCATCAATTTGTGCAAGGAATCTGGCACAAAACCATCCGTGCCGCGTGGGTTATACTTGGATTCAACTGGTTGAGGAACGACCAGTAACCCAAGGCAAGGTGCTGGAACCATGGCACAACCCGAACATACAACCGATCGAAAATTACGTGTGCTCATCGCCGACGATGTTCAGGAAACGCGCCGCAATACCCGCCTGATGCTTGCCACCATCGACGATGTGGAGGTGGTCGCCATTGCCTCGAACGGGTTGCAGGCGGTCCAGTTTGCGAAGGAGCATCGCCCCGATATCGTCCTGCTCGACATCAACATGCCCGAAATGGACGGGCTGACCGCCTACCGCGAGATCGCAAAGAGTTACCCCGAAACCGGATGCATCATCATTTCCGCCGAAAAGGATGCCGCGACCTTTCGCACGGCGATCTCGATCGGCGTGCAGGAATACCTGGTCAAGCCGTTCACCGCGGAGGAACTTGAGGAAGCCATCACGCATGTACGGATGCGCGTGCAGGAAGCCCAACAGAGAATATTGCAAAATACGCAGGTCCGTAAACAGCGCGAGGCATATCTATTGCAACTCGCCACGGAATACTCGAAAACGCGCCGCACCGACGACCAAGCCATGGATGTGTTCGAACAACTGGCGGCGAATCCGCAGTGCGAGCCGCGCTGGCTCCAGACCCTCGCCATGATCTACGTGGTGCGGCAAAAATGGGACAAGCTCAAAGTCCTGGCTGGAAAACTGGAACAAAGAAATATCAAGTGACAGCCATGAGGCTGTCACTTTTACACGGAGCGTGAATGAAAATAGCGATCATCGGAGCGGGATTTGCGGGCATGTCTGCCGCGTGGGATCTAAAAAAGGCGGGGCACGAAGTCAGCATTTTGGAATCGGCAAAGTACCTCGGCGGGCTGGCATCGGGATTCAAAGAGCCGTATTGGGACTGGTCGGTCGAGAAGTTCTATCACCACTGGTTCCAGTCAGACAACTCCATGATGGAATTGATTCAAGAACTGGGCTTGATGGACAAAGTCATCTTCCCGCGTCCGTTGACGGTGATGTACCATGACGGCAGGTTTTATCCCTTTGATTCGATCCTCAACGCGCTTCGCTTTCCGGGATTGGGGTTTGGTCTCAACAAGATACGTTTCGGCTTCGTGGGGCTGTTCCTGCGCCTGACGAACAACTGGCGCGCGCTGGAGACAGTCACCGCCGACGCGTGGATGTTGAAGTGGGCGGGCAGGCAAGTCTACGAGCAGATGTGGAAGCCGCTGCTGGTCGGGAAGTTCGGTCCGTTTTATAAAGACGTGAACATGGCGTGGATGTGGGCGCGCATCAAAGCGCGGACGACGCGTCTCGGCACGTTCGAAGGCGGCTTTCAGAGGTTCGCCGATGTGTTTGCCGAGAAACTGCGCGGCATGGGCGTGGAGATTCGGCTGGAGGTGCGAGTCGATGCGCTGGAGCGGGAACAAGCGAAAATTGTGGTGCGAAGCGAGGGCATATCTGAATCGTTCGACAAGGTTCTGGTCACCACGTCACCGAATTTGATGGCAAAGATGTGCCCAAGTCTGCCTGAAAATTATTTGAAGGGATTGCTCGAGTTGCAGTCCATGGGCGCGGCGGTGATGACGTTGTCGTTGAAACATCGGTTATCAGAAGAAGGATATTACTGGTTCAACCTGCCCAAGGACGTGGGCTTCCCGATGCTGGCGTTGGTGGAGCACACGAATTTTGTCTCGCCGGAACATTTCGGCGGCGACCGCATTGTATACGCGGGCGATTATCTCGAAATGGGGCACGAATACTTTTCGTTGAGCGACGATCAATTGCTGGAGCGGTTCACCCCCGCGTTCAAGCGGATCAACCCCGCCTTTGAAAAAGATTGGGTGAAAAAAGTTTGGGTGAACAAAACGAACTATGCCCAGCCTGTGCCGCTGGTGAATCATTCCAAAAATATCCCCGCGATCCAAACACCCATCGAGGGACTGTATTTCGCTTCGATGAGCCAGGTCTACCCGTGGGACCGCGGCACGAACTTCGCGGTGGAGATCGGACGTCGCGCGGCGAGGTTGATGCAAGATTAGAAGAACGCCCTCTCGTGAGCGAGAGGGCGTTGTGAATTATGGCGTTGTCGTTCCTTCACCAGCGAAGGTGCACGGCGTGCCTCCCGTGGGAGTGTATGCGTAGCTTTCCGTTACTGTAATGGTGGTTCCATCGAAACTGATGGTGCCGGCGTGATCTTCGATGCCGGTGCCTACATCTGCCGAGGTGCTGAATGCGCCGCTGGCTGGATCATACGTACCTGACAGGGATACAACTTCCGCGCCGCCGAACCCATCCGTTTGAACCTGGGTGATGGATGTGCCGTCGATGGTGAAGGTGTAATACCAGGTAGGCGTGCCGGTTCCGCAGGAGCCGTTCGTAAACAACATGGCGATTTCGAACGGCGAGGGGACCGGCAACGGCGCGGCGGTGGTTGCCGTCGCATTCGCCGCCAAAGCCTGCGGCGTGCGCGTGGACGTGACGGTCGGTTTGGGTTTTTCGGTCGGCGTGGCGGTGGGCGCGGACGATGCCAGTGAGCCCCCGCACCCTGCCAGCAGTGAAGCGACGAGGACCAGTGCAACAACTACGGATCGATTCGATTTCATTGTGTCTCCATGGGAAAAGGGTGGGTACGATGGAGTCAATATACGACAAGTTTCCGTTGGTTACAAGCCGCAATATTTATCACATGAAAATATCGGGCTGAGGCACAGTCTATGCTCGAACCTGTCAATCGTGATATTGTTTATATCACGAGGTCGGTTTTGTTCCGTATCGCGCATCAAAAAGTTCCGAAACCTTGCCGGCTTCGGAACTTTTTGAAATTTTACTTCCCGTACCACATCCTGCCGAGCAGATGATCCCGGCGGATGAACTGGTGATACACCGCCGCCGCAACGTGCAGGGCGATCAACCCGAGCAACAGCCACGAGGTGATTCCGTGCCCCATGCGCGGCAGGAATTGGAAGAAGTCCTGCGGGTAAGGCGCCGCGCCGCTGAAAACAGCCGGCAGGTTCGCCAGTTGGAACAAACCCAAACCGCTCACCGCCATGCCGATCAGGAAAAAATACAACAGGAAGTGAACGGCTTTGGAAAGAAAATTCAAGAACGCATTGCCGGCATCCGCAGGGGCCGGGCGTTTTGATGTGAAGCTTAACACCAAACGGATCACGAGCAGGATGGCGATTGCTCCACCGATGAACGCGTGAGAGCGGAGCATTAAGACCTTTTGCGGGTCATCGGCTGGGACGCCGGGCAGGATTAATTTCCCAACTCCCAACATCATGACCACCAGCAGGGCGATCAACCAATGCAAGGTCACGTGAATCGGGTGGTAACGGGCAGGCGCAAATTCTTTGGACATAAACACTCCTCGAAATGGATTTGCAACTCAGATTACTCAAGCCGATCCCTCCTTACGAGATTGGTTCTCATGTGATTTCCTGACCTCCATTCTCTAGGTGAACCCAACAGGTTGGAGTAAAATACGAACTGTCAATTTTCCCCGCCGGCAAAACGGCGGGTACCTCAACCCAAGGAGAACTTCCCCATGTATCACACCCTCATCATCGTCGGCAACGTAGGCAAGGATCCCGAAATGCGCTACACCCCGTCGGGTCAGGCGGTCACATCCTTTTCGGTCGCCACCAACCGCCAGTACACCACCGGCAACGGCGAACAGGTCAAAGAGACCGTTTGGTTTCGCGTTACCACGTGGGGCAAACAGGCAGAGGTCTGCAACCAGTACGTCAAAAAAGGAATGAAGGTACTCATCGAAGGTCGCCTCACACCCGATAAAGCGACCGGTGGTCCGCGCATCTGGCAAAAGCAGGATGGCTCCGCCGGCGCATCCTACGAAGTGACGGCTGGCACCGTCCGCTTCCTCTCCTCCCGCGGGGAAGGCGGCGGAGACGGACCTATGGCCGGCGGCATGGAGCATGCCGAAATCCCATCCGAGGACGAAATCCCGTTCTGAGGCGATTTCTCCCTCCCCCTACCCCTCTCCCAGTGGGAGAGGGGACTGAGTATCCATGACCACGCCCTCCCCTGAACCTGCCAAGCCCGCTCAGAACACCCAGCCGTTGCCGGGACCAAAGATCATCCTCCCCGAGGGTATGGAACCGGTATACGCCAACCTGGCGCGCATCTCGCATTCCCCCGCCGACATCGTGGTGGATTTTGCCCACATGCTCCCCGGCGAAACCACCGCAAAGATCCAAGCGCGCGTCGTCATGACCCCGCTCAGCGCAAAGTTACTCCAACGCGCCCTCGCTGAAAACCTTGCCCGCTATGAAGCCGCCTTCGGAGAGATCAAGGTGCCGGGAAACTCGCTCGCCGACAACCTCTTCCGCAACCTGCACCCGCCCGAACCGCCCAAGGAGTAGCCATGCACAAACTATCCAACATCGCAGAAGAAATCCGCAAAAGTTTCGATATCCGCAACGCCACCCGCGAGCAGGCGCTCGCCCTCACCCGTCAGTTGACCCGCGAATGTTCGCTTGCCATCCGTGCCGTGCACCGCAATGCGCGCGAAGAGATGGAGGAACACCTCGCCGAGGCGCACAGCCTCGCGAACCGCTTGCGCGCCGACCTTTCCACCCACTCGGATATGTACTACGCCGGATACACCCAGGATGCGCTCAAGGAATTTGTGGAAGCCAACGTCACCTGCGCGCTGATCCAAAACCAGTCGCTTCACACGCCGGGCGAGCTGGGCGTCGAATATTCGACCTATCTCAACGGGCTGGCGGAGGTGGTCGGGGAGCTGCGCCGCCGCACTCTCGACATTCTGCGCTCCGGTTACTCGCAGGAAGCCGAACGCCTGCTCAACTACATGGACGAGATCTACTCCGTGCTTGTGACCATCGACTATCCCGACGCCATCACCAACGGTCTGCGCCGCCAAACCGACAACGCCCGCGGCATCATCGAAAAGACGCGCGGCGATGTCACCTTCTCCCTGCGCGGTGAAAACCTTTCCCAAGCCATCCGCAAACTCAGCAGTCAACTCAACGGCGGGCTGGACGAAACAGGTGAAAGCGGCATGTCCATCAACATGAACCAGGACGATTAAGAGCATGGCTCGCCGCCCCGGAAAAAAATACCCTCTCATCGTCTATCGTCACATCGTCAGCCGCTGGTGGTTCGCCATGATCTTCATGGGGTTGGGTCTGTTCGCGCTTGCCTACAGCGAATATATCAAGCCTGCCGCGGGAATCACGCCCCTGCGCTGGCAGGCGCTGTCTGGAATCGGCGTGCTTGCCATTGTTACGGGTATCTTCTTTTTCACCATCCGCTTCATGGCATACATCCAGCCTTTTCCCACGCACCTGAAATTCGTCACCCCGTTCCTGCGCATGAACATCTCCTACCGCCGCATCCGCCGCACCACCACTACTGAAATGCGCATGCTCTTCCCGATCAAAGGCATGTCCGGCTGGTTGCAGGATATCCTCTCCCCGCTTGCCTCGAAGACCGCGCTGGTGCTGGACCTGAACGCCTACCCGATCTCCCCCGCCATCCTGCGCCTGTTCCTCTCGCGTTTTTTCTTCAAGGATAAAACCCCGCATCTCGTCATCCTCGTGGAGGACTGGCTGCGGTTCAGTTCCGAGATGGAAAGCATGCGCACCGGTACCGAACCTACGGACGAACCACGCAAGCCGAAGAACTCCATCCTCTCCCGCTTGCCGCAGAAGTAATCATTCCATTCCAGTATAAAAAACTCACCTTACGCAGTTTATGCTCCCGCAGAGTCTGCGACCCTGCGGTGTAACCTGAAAAACACGGCGGTCGCATATCATGCCCTTCAGGGTAGACCGCCTTCGAGCAAGTTTGCGTAAGGTGAGTAAAAAAATCTCCGTCCACGGGCGGAGATTTTTTCATCCAGACTTTCGAAGGGGCTGCGTATCCGATTTCACCGGCAACACGATGAAGAACGATGTGCCCGCGCCCGGCGCCGACTCCACCCAAATGCGCCCCTGATGGCTGTCCACGATGGATTTTACGATGGCAAGCCCAAGCCCCGAACCGGAGACGTGATCGGTGATGTTACTCCCGCGATAAAACTTATCGAAGATATGCGGCTGGTCATCGACCGGGATACCCGGACCGTTATCTGAAACCTTCAGGATGATCTGACTGCCTTCGGCAAGGATGGAAATTCCCACCTCGCCGCCCTGGTGTGAGTATTTGATCGCGTTCCCCACCACATTATCCAGCAGTTGGCGCAGACGAATGGGGTTGGCGCGGATGGCTGGCAGGGCGGGGGCAACCTCAGTCTGCACTTTGATGCGTTTGGTTTTGATCGTCCCTTGCAACATGTTCAGGGTGTAGCGCAGGATGGGTTCGAGTTGCACGAATTCCCGCCGCGTATCCATGCCCGCCTCCACGCTGCCGAGATCGAGCAGGTCGTTGATCAGCGCGGTGATGTGCTGGACGCTATCCTGGATGCGTTTGAGAAAATCGCGCTGACTCTCGTTGAGTTCGCCGGCGCGTTCGACCAGTTCGGTGTACCCGATGACCGAAGTCAACGGCGAGCGCAGGTCGTGCGAAACCGTGTGGACGAATTCACTGCGCACGCGGTCCATTTCCTTCAGGTAGGTGATATCCTGCATGGTGACAGCGTAACCCACATCCTGAATGGCGGTGATTTGCGCGTTACCGACGCGTCCATCCGGGAACCCCACCTCGTAATAGTTCAGCGGGTCATTGCCGTTCTTGCGCATGAGGAGCGCCAGCAGGTCGGGATGCGTGATCACCTCCAGCACCGGCCTGCCCAGCGCTAGCTTGAGGTCCAACCCGAACGTGCGGCACATGGCTGGGTTGATCAACAATATTTTCTTTTCCCCATCGAGGAGCATCACGCTATCGTGAATGTTATTGAAGACCGACTCGAGCCTCGTGCGCTCCGATTCGGAGATCTGCGCGCGCTTTTTGAGCGAGGCGGTGGTGCGCCGCACTTCACGCCGCATCCAATCTCCCACGTGGTGGGCGTTCAACAGGCTCGCTTCGACCATCTCGGTGATCTCGGTGGTCTTTAAAGGCGGAGCCAGGTAACCGCTCAACCCAAGCCGGAAGAGGTCCTTGATGTGTTCGAGTTTTACTTTTTCGAGATACAACAGGATGGGCAGGGTCGGGAAGCGTTCGTGCAGTTCGCGCGAGATCCGGAAACCGTCCCTCGTGTTGAACTTCTCCCCCACCAGCAGAAGGGCTGGGTTGCTCTCCTGCAGGATCATCGCCAGCGACTTGGTATCCTTCGCGATCGCCGTATCGTATTTAACACGCAGGGCACGTTCCAGCAAACTCAAAACGGGCGAATCATCCAGCGCGAGCAGAATCAAATCCGACTTTGGCATGGGCGGCGATCTTCGATGTCCCTTTCAGGCAAGTTAAGGAGAACGTAAGGATTGTATCACCCGCCCATGGTTGTGGCAAATCAATCTCATAACATGCTATACTCACAAAATAGTAAATCCCACTCTACAGTTCCGAAAAGGTAAACCATG
>CAZGSB010000072.1:0-14812 GCA_964528275.1 uncultured Anaerolinea sp.
AAAAGCCGTTCTTCAAATGGTTCACGGGGGCGAAGGTCAACATCGTCCACAACGCGATCGATCGTCACCTGAAAAACCACTACAAAAACAAACTTGCCCTGATCTGGGAGAGCGAAGACGGCAAGGATCACCGCACGTATTCGTACTACGCCATGAACCGCGAAGTGACGCGCATGGCAAACATCATCAAAGCCATGGGCGTGAAAAAAGGCGACCGCGTGACGATCTACATGGGGCGTGTGCCGGAGATCGTCTTCGCCATGCTGGCGTGCGCCAAGATCGGCGCGATCCATTCGGTGGTGTTCGGCGGCTTCAGCGTGGATTCACTGCAAGGGCGCATCGAAGACAGCCAGTCGAAACTCGTTGTCACGTGCGACGGTTCGTTCCAGAACGGCAAAGTCGTGCAACTCAAATCAATCGTGGATGAATCGTTGAAGCGCTGTCCGTCCGTTGAAAATGTCATCGTGGTCAGGCGCGTGGGCAACGATGTGAACATGGAAACCGGGCGCGATCACTGGTATCACGAACTGCTCGAACAGCCGGTCGCCGAAGGGAAGTGCGAAACAGAAAAAATGGACGCCGAAGACCCGCTCTTCATCCTGTACACCAGCGGCTCCACAGGCAAACCCAAAGCCATCCTGCACACGCACGGCGGTTACATGGTCGGCACGTACGCCACGTTGAAATATTGTTTCGACGTGCGCGACGACGACCGCTGGTGGTGCACCGCCGACCCCGGCTGGATCACGGGTCACTCGTACATCGTGTACGGTCCCATGCTCAACGGCGTGACATCATTTTTATTCGAAGGCGGACCCTCCTACCCCGAACCGAATCGCTGGTGGCAATGCGTCGAGCGTTACGGGATTACGATTTTCTACACCGCGCCCACCGCCATCCGTGGATTGATGCGCTTCGGCGACTCGTGGCCCGACAAACACGATCTTTCCTCCTTGCGTCTGCTCGGCACCGTCGGCGAACCCATCAACCCCGAAGCGTGGAAGTGGTATCACCGCGTCATCGGCAAAGGCAAACTCCCGATCATCGACACGTGGTGGCAGACCGAGACCGGCGCGTTCATGATCACGCCGACGCCGGTCGTGCCGCTCAAACCCGGCTCAGGGACTCGTCCGTTCTTCGGGCAGGAAGCCGAGATTGTGGACGAGCAAGGCAAACCCGTCGCCGACGACACCGAAGGTTATCTCGTGTTGAAGAACCCGTGGCCCTCGATGCTGCGCACGATCTACAAAGATGACGAACGATATGTCAATCAATACTGGAGCAAATATCCCGGCAAATACACCACCGGCGACTCCGCCAAGCGCGACCGCGACGGTTACTTCTGGATCATCGGCCGCGTGGACGATGTGATCAAAGTCTCCGGTCACCGCCTCGGCACAGCGGAGGTCGAGTCCGCGCTGGTGAGTCACCCCGCCGTCGCGGAAGCCGCGGCGATTGGACTTCCACACGACATCAAAGGTCAGGCGATCTTCACATTCGTATTGCTCCGCGCAGGGAAAGTTGCCTCCGCTGAACTCGCCGAAGAATTGCGGCAACACGTCGCCACCCACATGGGACCCATCGCCCGCCCCGAGGAAGTCCGCTTTGTGGATAAACTCCCCAAGACGCGTTCCGGCAAGATCATGCGCCGCGTGTTGAAAGCGCGGGCGCAGGGGTTGCCGGAGGGTGATGTTTCCACGTTAGAGGAATAGAGAATTCAATTCATGACTACACAAAAAGAATACGAAAACGAAATCCTTGCGTGGCGGGCGGAGAAATACGCCGCACTGACCGGCGAAAACGGCTGGGTGGCGCTGGCGGGTCTGTTCGAACTGAAGAAAGGCAGAAACCTGATCGGTTCGACCTCGATGTGCGAGGTCGTCCTGCCTGAGCATGCCCCCACCTACCTCGGCGTGGTAGATGTTGCCGACAAAGCCATCCGCTTTCAGCCTGCGAACGGGGTGCCGGTCAAGGTCAACGGGCGCGCCGTGCAAAAGGCGATCCTCAAACCCGCGCAGGACCCGAAGCCGAGTTTCATCACCTGGAACCAGCTCCGCATGGTGGTGCATCAGCACGGGGATAAATTCTCGATGCGCATCTGGGATAACGCCCGCGAAGAACGCTTCAAACTCCCGCCGTTGAAATGGTTCCCGGTGGACAAGAAGTTCAAGCTCAACGCTGAATACACGCGCTACCCCGCGCCGAAAGCCTCCCCGCAGGATAATTCCATCGGCGATGTCGTCGAAGACCAGCTCGATGGGTTCGTATCGTTCCGTTTCGAGGGCAAGACCTACAAACTCGACGCGACCGAAACCGCGTCGAAAAAATTATTCATCAAATTCCGTGATGGGACGAGCAGTAAAGAATCCTATCCCCCGAGCCGGTACCTGTACACCGATCCTCCAAAAAGCGGCAGAGTGACCGTGGACTTCAACCGCGCCTACAGCCCTCCCTGCGCATTCACGCCGTATGCCACCTGCGTATTCGCCTCGCCGCAGAATACCCTCCCCTTCCGCGTGGAGGCGGGAGAGATCTACCGAGGGTAAATTGTTTCCCGGAATCAAGTGTCATTGCGAAGCAGCGAAGCCGCTGTGGCAATCTCGCGGTCGTGAATCTAATACGAGATTGCCGCGCAATGACACTGCTAAGAATCACCCCAAAATAAAATTCGTGAAAAAGTCCGGGACGAAGAACCCACCGATCCCAAACCCCCATTTGAAAATACAACACGCCAGAAAGATGACCAGCCCCAAGCCGATCATGAAATAATCGCGCGGCGCATACTTTAATTCCTTGAGCCACGTGCGTGGAGCGGTGCCGAAAGCGCGCAAGTCCATCGCATCGATTACTTCCTCACCCGTGACGGTGGATTGCATGGTGACAGGAACAACAAGAGGAGCGAGTTTGCGAATCTTCTCGAACACTCCACCCTTCACCTTATCCACTTCAAATCCGCGAGCGCGCTGGGCATCCAATGTAATGGTGAGGTCGCGTGCAAATGTAGGCAGAAAGCGAAAAGACAAATCCATGGTGAAAGCGACCTTATCCGATGCCCCCATCCGCCGGAACGTTGTCCCGTAAATATTTGGGTCAAATGTATATGGAATGAGAATGGCGGGTAGCGCCATGGCAAGAATGCGCATCACCTGAATGATGGAAAACCACAACTTAGAAATCGTGATGGTGATCCCAATTGCCGTCCCAGGAACCAGCGCCTGATAGAGGATGGGCGAATTGGGATCGATTGCCGCGGAAGGACCGCCGCGCCCGGATAACAAGGCATTCAATCCGATGATGAAGAATACCAGAATGGAGATAAAGAATAACGATCGTCGGATATCTTTCCACTCAACCCGCGCCATCAAAAACAGGGTCAGCGAAAGCAGAAAGAGCGAAACGATGATTCGGTAATCCCAAATCTCCGGTATCGTCAATGCGAATATGGTACAGAGCAACAGAATTATTCTGGTACGCGTATCTAATCGCTGGATGAAGGTATTACGCGGGCGGTACTTCCACGTTACGAGCATATTGGTTATCTGCCTCTACGAGCGGCAACGCCTGCAAAAGCAATCATCAAGATTGGCAATAAAACCACGACATTGACGGCGTTGCCAACGAGGACGGGGACAAAATAACCAACCAAAGCAGTGTTAAAGTCTATGCCGCTGGTGAACATTTCTGTCAGCGAGGCAAATAGCATGCCCACTGCAACGCCAAGCACACCCCAGCCAACTGCTTTGATAATTTGAGACTGGGCTTTGAAATCGGTGATTGAAGCCATAATCAGCCCGGGCACCATACCCATTAAGCCATTACCAAGGCTCCAATTCCAATAAAACCCGTAACCCGAAGCCAGATCGCCAAGGGTATTGCCTATAAACCCGGCGAGCAAACCGACGATGGGTCCATATGCCACGCCGAAAAATATCAGCACGGCGACCGCTGGTCGAAATGAGATATTTCCCGCTGCGGGAAGCTGCAGGTAGTTCGTGAACCACGATAACCCGCCGTAGAGCGCGGCGCCGATCGCGCCGTACACCACCTGCCGTGTGCCGAACTCCCAAGTTGAATTGTTGTTCATTGCTCTCTCCTTTTGAAATATGAATAGGTTGAAAACACGCTGACCCATGGACATTAACCCCACAACACGCCAATCGTTGCAGGGATGGCGCATTAAGCGTAGGCGGCGAGCGCCTCGGCGGTGAGAAAACGTTTGGTCTTGGGAAGCAGGCTCAAGTTCATGCGCAGAAGCGACGTGGGTCGCACTCGATAGCGCGTCAGCAGGTCGAAGTCCTTCAAGACCTCTTCGGGTTTTCCATCGGCGACGATATGCTTATCGCCGAACAACAAAATGCGGTTGGCATACGTCACTGCGAGATCGAGATCGTGCGTGATAAACAAGGTGGCGGCAAAATTTTCAGCGACCAGCGATTTTGCGCCATGGAGCGGGCGGCACATCGCATCCATGAAGTGGGTGTAGTTCGAGTAGTCCTGCCCGGCGGTCGGCTCGTCCATGATCATGATCTTCGATTGCATCGCCAGCACGGCGGCGATGGTCGTGCGCTTTTGTTGCCCGAACGAAAGCCCGAGCGGAGGATATTCCTCGAATCCCTTTAAATTCACGGTGGCGATGCTTGCAGACACCAAACGGGGAATCGCGAGAGGGTCCGTTCCCAAATTCTTTGGTCCAAATTCCAGCTCCTCCCGCACGGTCGGCGCGTACAACATGTGCGTGGGGCTTTGGAACACGAACCCAAGCGAGTGCGCGATCTGGGCAACGCTCATCTCGCGCGTGTCCTGCCCCTCCACCAGCACGCGCCCGTTTGTCGGTTTCAACAGCCCGATGGCATGCTTCACCATCGTGGACTTGCCCGCCCCGTTCGGTCCCAACACCGCGATCAAGTCGCCGCGATGGATCGTGAGGTTGACGTTTTCGAGGATGAGAGGCGTCTCGTCGCTGTAACGGAAGTCCACATGCTCGAACGTAACGAGCGGTTCGCTTCGATCCGACTCGCTTCGTCTCTCCGGTGGAGTTGTTACAGCTTTCTCCGGCTTTTTCTCAGCCTGACGCACGCGCTTCACCACCCATTCCGCCGGGAGTTTCACCTCGCGGTGATCGATCGCCGTCGGCAAACTGGTGATGGACCCGAGATACTTCACCTGCCCCGTTTCCATGTATAGTAATCGGTCCGGCTTCGCAAAAATTGCATCCTCTACGCGGTGCTCGATCAACACGACGGTCTTCCCCTCATCGGCAAGACTGCGAAAAACCTCCAGCGCTTCGTGCGCGGATTCGGGGTCGAGCGAAGCCAGAGGCTCATCCAACATCAAGATGGAAGGGTTCATCGCCAGCAGTCCTGCCAGCGCAACTTTCTGCTTTTCGCCGCCCGAAAGGTTGAATGTCTCGCGTTCGCGCAGATATTCGATCCGCAACCGTTTCATCGCGGCATCCACCCGGGCGAAAATTTCGGCGCGCGGCAAGCCAAGGTTTTCTGGTCCAAAAGCGATCTCGTTGAACACATTGCTCGCCACGATCTGACGCTCCGGATCCTGCAACAAAGTGCCCACGGTTTGAGACACATCGGCGATCTGCATTTCCGAAACATCACGCCCCCCCAACAGGACCTTCCCCGTGCGCTCCCCTTTGTAAGAACGGGGAATCAGCCCGTTGATGCAACGCGCCAGCGTGGTCTTGCCGCATCCGCTGGAGCCGGCGATCAACAGCATTTCACCGGGCTTGAGTTCGAACGAAATATTCTCGATTGCTTTTTCTGGGCGGGTGCGATATTGAAAGGATAAATTCTCGATCACCAGCGGGATTTTATTCATTGCGCCACCTGAATCGTAACCACGATCTCATCGCCAACTTTTACGCCAAGGGCGCGCTCCGCATTCCCGTTCACCACAGAAACACCCAGGTTCCCCGTGCTCCCCAGCAAGGCGATCACCTGCCCCACGGGCCGCTCGCCGAAGGTGTTGACCATGCCGTTGATCTGGTTGTTGCGAATTATTACAGAAATTTTTTCTTTGTCCTCGAGCGCGGAATCCAAATGCTCGGAGCGGATATTGGATGTAATGTTCCCAAAGTGATCGATGTGAATCACTTCGCCCTGCCAGCCGCTTGCGGTCCGAACCGGTTTCGGAAGGGTGATACGCACCGGGTCGGTAATCGGGGATCCCACCTCCGTCAGCGCAACTCCATTCGCGAGGTGGGCGGCAACGGGTGAGAAAATATCACGCCCATGAAATACATGACTGATATCCGGGAGCCAGTAAGTAGGACGGTTCAATTCCACGAATTTGGTCTGCCACCCTAATTCTTCGGCGCGCTCCAACAACCCCGTAGTGGTCCCGTTGTCGGGTCCAACGTAGTACCACTCCCCAATTCTTGCCGCCACGGGGCGACGCGCCGTACCGACGCCCGGGTCCACCACCACCACGTGAACCGACCCTTTCGGGAAGTAGGGAATCGAACGCGCAAAAATCTGCGCGGCTTCGCGGATATTTTGCGGCTGGATCATGTGGCTCAAATCCGAGATTTGCGCCGAGGGGCAGATTCCCCAGATCACACCCTTCATCACCCCCACGGTTCCATCTTTGATCCCAAAATCGGTCATCAGGCTGATTACGGTCAACGCGCGCTCCTCAGAGGAATTTTGTCAATTATAAGACACCCGGTGGTTTTGGAGGTAATTTTAATGCCCTGATTGTAGAGTTTGTCGTATACTCTGGTCACCGACAGACAAGCATGGACACCAACGAGAAAATTCTTGAGCAGTTGATCGCCAACAACCGAAGAGCCATCCTCGTTCAGTCTGTTGTTGCGCTCCTTTTGTTCATCGTGGGCGCAGGCGTTCTCGTGTACACGTTCAAGTCAGGCGGGGAATTCAAAGACATCCCCACTGTGGTCACCAGTGTGGCAGGGGTGTTCACTTCCTCCCTGAGCGCTTTCCCCATCAAGGAAATTCTCGCCCGTTCGGAAAAAACAGGGGTGTTTCAAACCATCCGCTCGCGTTATCGATCCGTCAGCAAGTCGAAAAACGCGGCAACCCGGGAAGAACGCAAGCGGTTGGACCAACTCATGTCTCAAATCGTCGAAAAGGCGGCGTTAGGATAATCGCTTATGTCCACGGAAGAACGCGAACTCGAAACCATTTTGGAGGACGTCAACCAGCGGGCGCAAGCCGCGCAAAAACGCGCGTATATTTTCACCCTGATTCCGATTGCGATCGGGCTGGTGCTGATCTACATCACCGGGCAACAGGTGCTCAGAGCCACGCAGGAATTAAATGCGACCGAAGCAAGGCTCGTGAACGCACAGTCTTCGCTGACTGAGTCGGAAGCCAGGAATGCCGAATTGCAAACGAGTTTAGCAGACACCACAACTAAACTGGATACATTGCAAGCCCAGGTGATAGACCTGGAAGCGAAAATATCAACGTACAACGCCGAAATTCAAAATCTACAGGCGGAACAGGAAAGACTCGAAAACCAAAAACAGGAATTGGTTTCACAAGTTGAGTTGTTATCCAACCAGGTGGAAGAGTCTGGGGTGCTGCGAAATAAATTTTTCGAAGGGGATATCCTGGTGGTGTTGAAAGACATGTCTGCGGATTTTCCTGCGCAAACCGAATTACTCGAAGAAATCCTAACCCAGCAATCATCCGGCAGTGTTTGGCTGGCTGGCGGGGTCGGTCCCTTCGAATTCGATTCGCCCGGGTTCGCCTCGTACATCCTTACACAGAAAGGCTTGTTAAGCGGCAGCGCCGAAGACCTGCATTACAAACTATTGAATACCCTGCCTTCCATATCGTCCCCGGAACCGGGAGATATTGTCTTTTACGAAGGCGGGTATACCATGTTCTATTTCCGAGATCCGTACACACAAGAAAACTTCGTGATCGGCATGACAACCTTTGGAATCGTGGCGATGAAGTATGATTTTGCCCCGATCATCGGCATCGGGGATGTGGCATACCCGTAAATGCAACAGGCTGGCGAGAATTCGCCAGCCTGTTCTTTTATTCTGATCTTTTATTCACTGCACGTATTGACCAAACACTTGCCGGAGCTCTTCCTCACTGGTGAAACCGACCCACTTCTGCAGGACGTTCCCGTTCCCGTCCAGTAGATAGATCTCAGGCTGGTAATAAAACCCGAGCGTCTGTTGAAAATCGAACGTGCGGGGATCGTCAGCATCGAGATAGGTGAATTTGATACGGCCAACATATTCTGCTTCGAGCCCATGAACCATGGGCGCCATGGCGCGGCAGGTGCTTCAGGTAAAGCGGAAAAATTCGACGAGCTGGAGTTGCCCGGAAACCAGGCTGACAGTGGTTGGGTCGGTGGCTTCGAGTTCCGATCCGCGCGAGGTGGCGACCGGCAACACCGCCTGCGTCGGCGCCTCAACCGCGACGGGAGGCTGGGTCGCCCCACCTTCGGTAGAAATTGCCGGGGTGGCGGAGGGCAGAACCACAGGGGGAAGCGCGGCGGGCGGTTCGGTCGCCGGGGCGGGGGCACACGCCGCCAGGGTCAACGCAACCAAAAGCACAGCGGAAACGATGCGGGGTCTCATAAAATCATGATTCATTCATAAATTCCTTTTCCGGTTTGTTGAACTACTGACACGTTGTACCAAAAAGTCCTTACATAAATGTTACAAATGCCATCTTTGACGGCTATAAACTCCTACGCTATACTTCGATGAGTTCAGTAGTTCGATAGTTAGGTTGTTCCATAGTTACCCCATTTGGCACGCTGAACTATCAAACTATAAAACTATTCAACTACCACTGGAGGACGCATGGCTGGTTTCAAACTCACGTATGGCAATATGTTCAACCCACCCGAAGACCTGCACAAGGGTTTCGATAAAGCGGTTGCGAATCTCAAGCAAAACCTCGGCAGGGAATACGGGATGATCATCGACGGCAAGGATGTGTTCGCCGACGAGAAGCTCGACGACCGCTCCCCCGTCAACACCGATTGGGTGCTGGCGCGCATGCAAAAAGGGAATGCCTCTCACGCCCAGATGGCGATTGCTGCGGCGCGCAAGGCGTTTCCGGCGTGGAGCCGCACACCCTGGCAGACGCGCGTCAAATTGGTGCGCAAAGCCGCCTCGTTGATCGAAAAACGGATCTTCGAACTCGGCGCGGCAATGGCGCTCGAAGTCGGCAAGAACCGCATGGAATCGCTCGGCGACGTGCAGGAGACCGCCGACCTGATGTATTGGCCCGCGCACATGATGGAAGTGAACAACGGCTTCATCAAACCCATGGGCAAAGACCCGCTCACCGGCTACGATTCGACGAACGTTTCCGTGCTCCGACCGTACGGCGTCTGGCTGATCGTGTCACCGTTCAACTTCCCCTTCGCGCTGACCGGCGGACCGACCGGCGCGGCGCTCGTTGCCGGCAACACCGTCGTGATCAAACCCGCCACCGACACGGCATGGATCGTCCGCTTGTACGCCGAATGCCTGCGCGATGCCGGCTTCCCGCCCGGTGTGTTCAACTTCGTGACCGGTCCCGGCTCCACGCTCGGGCAGGCGCTGGTGGATAGCCCGGAGATCGACGGCGCGACCTTCACCGGCTCGTTCGATGTGGGCATGAAGATGTATCGCGATTTTGCGAACCGCAATTATGTCCGCCCGATCGTGCTGGAACTCGGCGGCAAAAATCCCGCCATTGTTTCGCGCAACGCCAACCTTGAAGATGCGGCAACCGGTATCTACCGCTCTGCGTTTGGGTTACAGGGACAGAAATGCTCGGCGGCTTCGCGTGTGCTCGTGGAAGAACCGGTCTACGATGAGCTGGTCGCCAAGCTCAAAGCCAAAGTGGATGCGCTCGTCATCGGCGACCCGACCGAACGCGCCACGTACATTGGACCGGTCGTTAACCAGGGTTCGTACAACGATTTCAAGAACTTCACCGAGGAGATCAACCAGGCAGGCGGAAAATTCCTCACGGGCGGCCACGTAAAGACCGGCGGCATGTACGATCACGGTTTTTACTGCGAGCCAACTTTCGTCACCGACCTGCCCTACGACCACCGCTTGTGGAAGTACGAAATGTTCCTGCCGATCAGCACCATCGGTAAGGTGAGCAACCTTGACGAAGCGATGAAAATCGCCAACGATGTCAATTACGGTCTCACTGCCGGGTTCTATGGCTCACCGAAAGAGACCGCATGGTTCTTCGATAACATCGAAGCGGGCGTCACCTACGCCAACCGTCCGCAGGGCGCAACGACCGGCGCGTGGCCCGGCTTCCAACCCTTTGGCGGCTGGAAAGGCTCCGGCGCAAGCGGCAAGAACGGAGGCGGATATTACTACGTGCAACTGTACATGCACGAGCAGATTCAAACCTTGGTGAAACCCGCCGCAGTCAAGAAGGCAAAAGCGACCGTGAAAAAGAAAGTTGCGAAGAAGCCCGCAAAGAAAAAGGCGCGACGGTAATCCTTCACCTTCATCCCCTCTCCCGTTGGGAGAGGGGAATTAATTATTATGGGCGAGCCTGAGAATTACAACCGCAAGGAACTCATCCACCGCATCGGCACGTTCTTCCTGTTGATCGCTGTGGGAATGCTGGTCTACTTTTTACTCTCCGATAGCGTGGGCCAGCCGCGGTTCGACCTGTTTTGCCTGGGTGTGATCGTTGCAGGGTTGGGGTTCTTCCTCCGCTCACAACTCAAACGCCCCTCCCCATCAAGCGGGCGTTTCGGATGGACAAAAAGCTTTTTCAGAAAGAAAGAACCGTAATGTCGAAATTAACCACGCTCAAAGAAGCCGTTGCAACCCTCGTCTCCGATGGAGATGTGGTCTACGCGGCAGGGTTCACCCATCTCATCCCATTTGCCGGCGGGCATGAGATCATCCGCCAGGGGAAAAAGAATCTCACCCTCGCGCGCGCCACACCCGATCTACTCTACGACCAGCTGGTGGCGGCGGGATGCGCGAAGAAAGTCATCTTTTCGTACATGGGCAACCCCGGCGTGGGATCACTGCGCATCGTCCGCTCTGCCATCGAGCAGGGAAAACTCGAGTGGGAGGAATATTCCCACTTCGGGATGATCACGCGTCTTCAGGCGGGGGCATCTGGTTTGCCTTTCCTTCCAATGAATCAGACGGGAGCAATCGACCTTGAAAGGGTGAACCCGAATATCAAGCGGATTCCCGACCCGTATGGCGGCAAAGACGTCATCGTTGTTCCCGCGCTCAACCCAGACGTAGCCATCGTCCATGTACAACGTGCAGACGCGAATGGCAACGCGCATTTGTGGGGCATCATTGGCGAGCAGAAAGAAGCCGCGTTCGCCGCAAAGAAAGTCATCCTCACCGCCGAAGAGATCGTGGACGAATCCGTCATCCGCTCGGACCCGAACCGCACGATGATTCCGGGCATCGTGGTTAGCGCGGTGTGTCATGTGCCTTTCGCCTGTCATCCCAGTTACGCGCAGGGATATTATGATCGCGATAACGAGTTTTATCTCGCGTGGGATAAGGTCAGCGAATCGGCGGATGCGACGAAGCAATACCTGGAGGAGTGGGTGTATGGAGTGAAAGATCGAAACGAGTACTGGCAGAAACTTGGAGCCGAGACTCACAAGCGACTTGAAGTGCCCGACCTGATGAGCGAGCCGATCAATTACGGGAAGTATTAGCACATACGGAAACATGTGGACGCGTAAACAGGTCAACAGGTTAATAACATGTATGCATCTATCTTTGTATACACTTGGCGAAGATTAGCGGATGAATCATTTTGACTTCGGCGGCACTGGGCAGTCGTTGCATTTCCTTCACGCGAATGGTTACCCACCTGAATGCTACAAGCCATTGCTTGAGTTGATGCAAACGGAATACCACGTCTTCGGGATGCTCCTCCGCCCGCTGTGGGAGGGGGCACAGCCGGGCGAGTTGCAAAGCTGGCATCCACTCTCCGACGACCTGGTTCGTTTTCTCGCCACGCACAGCAAGGAACAGGTGATTGGCGTCGGTCACTCGATCGGCGCGATCGTCACCCTGCGAGCGGCGTTGCGGGAGCCCGGCAGGTTCAAGGCTCTGGTGCTGATCGACCCCGTGTTGTTCACACCGCTTAGGCTGGTCCTGTGGAGAATTATCAAATCGCTGGGGCTGGGCGACAGGGTACATCCGCTGATTGTGGGCGCGAAAAAAAGGCGACGGAACTTCGACGATCTCGAATCCGTTTTCGAGAGGTATCGTAGGCGCAGTGTGTTCCGGTATTTCAGCGATGAGTATTTGAGGTTATACATCGAAAGTATCACACGGGAAACACACACAGGCTATGAACTGGTTTATTCACCGGAATGGGAGACGCAGATCTACCGCACAGGCTTGCAGGATTTTGACCTCTGGCGCGGATTGCCCAACCTCACGGTGCCCACTCTCATCCTGCGCGGCGCTGAGACGGATACGTTCCTTGAAAGTGCGGCAAGGCTAGTGAAGCGGAAACAGCCAAACGTGAGGATCGAAGCGTTGCCGAAGTCCACGCACCTGCTGTCCCTGGAACGTCCGAAAGAAGTATTCGACATCCTGCAGGATTTTTTGAAAGAGGTGTTATGAGCGAAATCAAATATTCCGCCGCCGAGTTGATGATCATCAACGCCGCGCGGTTGTTACGCGATGGCGATGTGGTCTTCGTGGGAGTCGGTCAGCCCAACCTAGCGTGCAATCTCGCCAAGCGGACGCACGCGCCGAACCTCGTGATGATCTACGAAGCGGGCGTGATCGGCGCGGAACCGGCGCGATTGCCGCTGTCCATCGGCGACCCCACGCTCGTGAGCGGATCGCTTTCAGTGGTCAGCATGTACGATATTTTTTCCAATTACCTCCAGCGCGGCAACGTGGATGTGGGTTTCATGGGCGGCGCGCAAATTGATAAATTCGGAAACATCAATGCCACCGTCATCGGCGGGTACGATTCGCCGAAAGTCCGTTTGCCCGGCTCGGGCGGCTCACAGGAGATCGCGGCATGGGCAAACCGTTGTTACATCATGACCCCGCACCAAAAACGCCGCTTCCCGGAAAAAGTGGAATTCATGACTTCGGCTGGATTCATCGGCGGCAAGGGTGACCGCGAAAAAGCGGGACTGCGCGGTGGCGGCATGTTGGCTGTTGTCACCGACATCGGGATCATGGAACCCGACGAAACGGGCGAGATGATTCTCACGCAACTGCACCCCGGCAAAACGGCGGAGGAAGCGCAGGCGAATACCGGCTGGGAACTGAAATCCGCTTCCCGCGTCGGGACGACGGATCCAGTCACCCCAAACGAACTCCGCATCTTGCGCGAACAACTCGACCCGACGGGAATCTATCTCAAAGGAGCGTCTTGACGGCTGGACGAAACATCCTCGTATGGTACGAAAGTCTCATTTCCACCGCGAAACCATCGCTATCGTTAAAAAGCATTTATCGTTGTATGTTATAAGCACCGATGTCGCTTCGGCAGGAAGCCACATAGTTCAAGGAGAAAAATGAACAGAACGAATGTTACAAGCATCCTTTCCCTCCTCGCATTGATTCTCTCAGCGTGCGGCGCAACGAGCACACCGGACACTGAACCCACCAGCGGACCCGACCTCGCGCTGACCATCACCGCCCAGGCGAACCTTCTTCAAGCGCTGACGCAAACCGCCCTCGCACCCACCTCCACACCGCAACCCACGTTCACATCCGCACCTGTTTTCACCTCCACGCCTTCCCGCGTCATCATCACCGTGAGCGCGGATACGAACTGCCGCTCCGGTCCCGGTTTGGATTATGACATCGTCGGCGCGTTGACCATCGGTCAGCAGGCAGATGTGGTTGGGAAAAGCTCGACCACCAATTACTGGATCATCGATAACCCGCTCGCCGCGGGGACGTGCTGGCTGTGGGGCGAGCACGCCACCATCAACGGGGATACGGGGGGATTGCAGGAGGTCGCCATTCCACCGACCGTCACGCCGTTGGCGGTGCTTGCTCCCGTGATCCAAAGCGTCGTCGTGCGCTTCGATGCCTCCACAGGGAGCCAGATCGCGTACCTCGATGTTTACTTCTACGACGGCGAGGGCGACGCAAACTACCTCGACTGGCAATTGATCAGCACCTCGCAGAACGTGTCGGGCACGATCAAGGACAGCCCGATCAACCCCTCCCCCAACCAACGCAGGGGCAGCGTCGTGACGAGTCAATGGGCTTGCGGCACGAAACAATACGACATTGCGCTCGGCGTGACCATTCTCGATGCCGCGGGTCACATGAGCAATACGCTGAGCGTCAATTTCTCGTGTAATAAAAATTAGTCCACAAAATCGGAAACCTCCCTATCGAAGAATCCTTCCCAATCAAAGACCGCCAGGCTAGCCAAATGGTTGAGCTTGGCGGTCTTTGATGATGTTTAGTAGCGGGGGCAGGACTTGAACCTGCGACCTTCGGGTTATGAGCCCGACGAGCTGCCACTGCTCCACCCCGCATCGGTTAGTAAAGCCCGCCGATAGTACCACAGGCACCAGTCAACGTCAAGCAACATGAATTCCATCGAGTGGATGGTCCATTTGTACATCATCAACAAATTACATCTTGATAATATTCCAAAGTTGTAGTCTAATCGACGCTACCTTAAAAGACGAAGTATGACTTTCGTTAAGATTAAGGTATAATGACTTTGTAATCCTGCGCGGATAAAATTCAATTTATCATCCGTTTCGTCATAATGAAAAAGACAACACTACTGGTGATCGAAGGACGGCATGCAGAAATCCCTTCTTTTGCAAATGATTTGCAAAAGAAGGGATTTGATATTCG
>CAZGSB010000073.1:0-14615 GCA_964528275.1 uncultured Anaerolinea sp.
CCCCGGGGACTATCCGACGCCGTGCTCTATGGAGTGCGGACTTTCCTCGATGGCGACAACGCGCCACCGCGATCGCCCAACCGACCTGAGGCACGGTCATCATACACGCAAGGGAGGAGGGCGTCAACGGCGCGGAATAACTGACAAATTTGAAAACGGGAATAACTTCACTGGATAATTTTTCAAAAGACATTAAAATAGGGGCACGTAGTTTCTCTTTGAGGAGTCTGAGTGAGCAAGCGGCCTGGTAAAACGATCATCGGATTGACCGGAAACATCGCCACCGGCAAAAGCGTGGTTCGGCGCATGATGGAGCACCTGGGGGCATACACCATCGATGCCGACGCGCTGGCGCATCGCGTCGTTGCAAAAAACGCACCAGGCTACCAGCCGGTGCTCGACCGATTCGGGACCTGGCTGTTGGATAAAGACGGACAGATCGACCGGGGCAAACTCGGCAAACTGGTGTTCTCGGATGCTGAAGCGCTCGCGCAACTTGAAGCCATCGTCCACCCGTACGTGCTTCAAGCGGTGGACCTGCTCATCCGCAGGGCAAACCAACCGGTGATCGTGGTGGAAGCGATCAAGTTGATCGAGTCGGGCATGCGCGCGCAGTGTGATGCCATCTGGGTCACCGACGCGCCGCAGGAAGTTCAAATCGAACGGCTGATGCGCAAGCGCAATCTCACCCGCGACGAGGCGCTACAACGGATCAACGCCCAGGCGCCGCAAAAAGAGAAACTCGCCTCGGCATCGGTCATCGTTCGGAACACCGGATCATACGACGAACTATGGAAGCAGGTGACCGCGGAGTGGAAACGCTTCGCGCCGAAGCCGGAAACGGGTCCGCTTCCCTCGTCCGATACCCAGCCTGGAACGTTTTTACTCCTGCGCGGCCGCCCGCGCGACGCGCAAAGGATCGCCGAGTTCATCTCGCGCACGAGCAAGGGACGCCGCGCCATGCACGCCGACGATGTGATGGAAGCCTTCGGCGAAAAAGCCTTCCTCATGCTGTTCAGCGGAAGCGAACTGGTGGGCGTGGCAGGCTGGCAGGTGGAAAATCTGGTGGCGCGCACCGACGATCTGTTCATCGCCCCCACCGTTTCAGCGGATAAAGCCCTGCCGCTCCTGCTCAACGAAGTGGAGGAAGCCTCGAACGCTTTGCAGTGCGAAGCCTCGCTGGTCTTCCCACCCATGGACCTGGTCGGCTTCGACGCGATCTGGAAACATCTTGCCTACTCCCGCCGCACGCCGGAATCGCTGGGCTCGCAAGTGTGGACGGAAGCCGCCGTCGAATCGATGCCGGCTGGGGCGGCGTTGTTCTTCAAACAACTGCGCGCCGACCGCGTCCTGCGACCCATTTAACAGCTGTAATTTGTAAATTTGTGGGTGGAATTTCACGAATTTTTATCGGTTCGTTCGCGCTATTCGCCTCTTCGCGCGATTCGCGTTAAGGGTTTTCTCAACCTTGAGAGAGCCGCGCTTTCGCGCCGGTCGTCTATTTACCAATCCCCAATTACGAATTACACTTCCACCGATGGCGAATTTCTTCGATAACGTCTTTTTCATCTTCGAGCGTCTCAACTGGCTCAGCCTGCTCGATATTTCGCTGGTCGCGCTCATCTTCTTTGCGTTGCTCTACACCCTGCGCGACACGCAAGCCATGGTGTTGCTGCGCGGCGCGATCTTCCTTGTCGTGGTCTTGATCCTGCTCACGTCGCTGTTCGACCTGCCAGCTTTCTCCTGGCTGGTGCAAAACACGTTGCCGGCGTTATTGCTCGCCATCCCGGTCATCTTCGCCCCGGAGATCCGCCGCGCGCTCGAACGGCTGGGGCGGGCGGGCGCATTTGTCACCGGTCCGGGGACCTCGCAACCAGCCGATATCGTGAAAGTCATCCATGCCGTGGTGGAGGCGGCGCGGCGCCTCTCGGCGCGGCAACACGGAGCGCTTATCGTCCTGCAACGCACCGACAGCCTCGCCCAGTTCGCCGAAACCGGCGTGCAATTGCATGCCCAGGTAACCCCGGAACTGCTCCTGCAGATCTTTTACCCCGATACGCCCCTGCACGATGGCGGCGTCATCATCGCCGACGGGAAGGTCGTTGCGGGGGCGTGCGTCATGCCGCTCTCTGCCAGCGGAATCCTCACCCGCAACCCGGAGCGCCAGATGGGCTTGCGACATCGCGCCGCGCTCGGCTCCTCCGAGGTCAGCGATGCGATCGCCGTCGTGGTGTCGGAACAAAGCGGCTCCATTTCCATCGCGCACGCCGGGCGCATGATCCGGCGCATCGACCCGGAGCGCCTCGAAAACATCCTGATTGCGTTTTACCAGACCGACGCCTCCATGCCGCGCAGGGTCTGGTTCCAACGCTTCTTCCGCAGGGATAACTAACATGCGCTGGCTTGCCTCGAACATTCGCACAATCATCCTCGCGCTCGTGCTTTCCGTGGCGGTCTGGATCTCAGCGGTCACCGCCGCCGACCCGGATGAGATCCGCTCGCCCATTGCCGTGCCGCTTGAAATCGTCGGGCAGGACCCGTCGTTGATCATCACCAGCGAACTTCCCTCCACGGTGGAGGTCACCTTGCGCGCGCCGCGCTCGGTCTGGGAACAGATCACCGCGCAGGAGAATTCCATTCGCGCGGTGTTGGATATTTCGACTCTCGAAGCGGGCGAGCATACAACGGACATCGTGATTCAGATCGCGGTGCGCCCGACGCAACTCGTTCTTTCGAACCCTGCTTCTGTTCCGCTTACCCTCGAACGACTCGCCACCCGCACCCTGCCCGTCGACCTGTCCCTGAGCGGACAGCCGGCGGTGGGGTATCAGGCTGGAGATCCGGAGATCGACGCGGAGACGGTGGTCATCTCCGGTCCCGAGTCGCTTGTCGAACAGGTCGAGCGGGCGCGCATCCTGATGAGCTTTGCCAGCACACGCGAAAGCATCGACCAGGCGGTGCCGGTCCTGCCGCTTGATTCGCAGAACGGACAGGTGGAAGGCGTGACCGTCAGCCCGGCGACCATTCACCTGACCATCCCGGTCAGCCAGCAGGGCGGGTTCCGCGATGTGGCGGTGAAGGTGGTGGTGAGCGGACAGGTGGCGGCGGGGTATCGGCTCGAAAATATTTCGGTGTTCCCGCCGGTCATCACCGTGTTTGCCTCCGACCCTGAACTGGTGAACGCCCTGCCCGGCGTGATCGAGACCGAAGCGCTCGACCTGCAGGATGCAAAAGAGAATATCTCCACGCGGCTTGCGCTGACCTTGCCGGAGAACATCAGCATTGTGGGGGCGCAGACGGTGCAGGTGACCGTCGGGGTTTCGCCGATCCAGACCAGTGTGACGTTGTTGAACCAAGCCATCAACGTGACTGGGTTGGGCGAAGGGCTTGCCGCGCACGTTTCCCCGCAAACGGTGGATGTCATCATCTCCGGTCCGTTGCCGGTGCTCGATGCGCTTACCCCGCAGGACATCACCGTCAACATCGATGTGACCGGGCTGGAGGCAGGCACCTATCAACTCACGCCGACCATCGAAATCCTCGTCGAGAACGTGCTGGTCGAATCCATTTTGCCCGGAACGATCGAAGTGGTAATATCCGTACCCGTGACAGGTACGCCAAGCCCGTGAGCAATCAAGCCCTGATGGTCGAGTGCGCCGAAGGCGCGTACCGAGACCATCAATAACAAGTGAAAATGAAATTAGGTGTGTGGTCTCGATACGTCCCGCGACGAGCATCGCGGAACTACTCGACCACCAGCATCAATCGTAAATCGTAAATCGTAAATCGGAAATCATACATGCCCAAACCAATCGTCGCTCTCGTTGGCAGACCCAACGTCGGAAAATCAACCCTCTTCAACCGCCTCGTCGGCGAACGCATGGCGATCGTGGACGATACGCCCGGCACCACGCGCGACCGCCTGTTCGGCGAAGCCGAGTGGAACGGGCGCGCCTTCCTCGTGGTGGACACCGGCGGCATCGACCCATCTCACGGCGGGAAAACTCCGCTCTCCATTGGTTCCGCCGATTTCATCGAGGATATCCGCGCGCAGGCGCAAGCCGCCATCGACGAAGCGGACGTGGTGCTGTTCGTCAACGACGGGCAGGCGGGCGTCACCGGCGCGGACCTCGAGGTGGCGGATATCCTGCGCCGCTCGCAAAAGAAACTCCCCGACGGTTCGTTCTTCCCGCCGATCCTGGTGGTGGTGAACAAATGCGAAGCGCGTGAGACGCGGGACGCGGCCGGTCAATTCTACGAGTTGGGGCTGGGTGACCCTCACCCGGTCTCTGCCGTGCATGGAAGCGACACCGGCGACCTGCTCGACGTGCTGGTATCCGCCTTCCCGTCGGAGGAAGCGGCGGAGGACGATGAAAGCGTCAAGATCGCCATCGTCGGCAAGCCGAACGCGGGGAAGTCCAGCCTGCTCAACAAACTCGTCGGCGTGGAGCGGGCGATCGTCAGCCCCATCCCCGGCACGACGCGCGATGCGACCGATACAAAGATCGAAGTGGAGGGTTTGGATGTCACGCTGATCGACACGGCGGGCATCCGCAAGCGCGGCAAGATCGAGCGCGGGGTGGAGCAGTTCAGCGTGTTGCGGTCGTTCAAAGCCATCGAGCGCGCGGACGTGGCGCTGTTGATGATCGATGCGACGACCGGCATTACCGCGCAGGATGCGCACATCGCAGGGTTCATCCTCGAACAGTGGAAGTCGTGCGTGGTGATCGTCAACAAGTGGGACGCGATCGAAAAAGATTCGTTCACCATGGAAGACTACACCCGCAAGATCCGCTCGGATTTAAATTTTATGGATTACGTTCCGTTGTTGTTCATCTCGGCGAAGACCGGTCAACGCGTGGACTCCGTCCTGCCGATGGCGCTGCGTGTGCAGGAGGAACGTCTCGCCCGCCTGACCACGTCGAAGATCAACAGCGTCATCCACAAGGCGCAGGATGCGCATCCGCACCCCACGCATGCGGGGCGAGCCTTGAAGATGTTCTACGGCACGCAGGTCCGCTCCGACCCGCCGACGTTCATGATCTACGTCAACGAACCAAAGTTGATGCACTTTACGTATTTACGCTATTTGGAGAATCAGATCCGCGAGGAGTACGGGTTCCTCGGAACCCCAATTCGGATCGTGACGAAGGGGAGGAGGGAGTAAGTGGTAAGTGGAGAATTAGAGATTAGAGACTGGAGATTGGAGACTGGGGAATGCGAGGATGTGCGGTTCGGGACTTTCGCTTGTCTGTGTCCCCTCGAGGAGAGGGAAGAAGGAGGATGGGCGGTAGTGGAAATTTCAAGGAGTTCGGTTTGCTTCAATGTTTACGATTCCGCGACACTCGGGGTATCTTGAACAACCCCAAAACTTTTCGCCTTGATTATCTCCGCGTTTTGCGGTGCGCAATATCATTTCGCTCCCGCACTTTGGGCAACGCGGTGACGATTCTTCATCATACCTATGTTGATTATTGTTAACTTGGGTTCCTGATAAATAGGTTGATAGCCTTAATTTCAGTTCGCTTTGAGAATATTCTCTTTGAACGGGAATATGAATCAATGGCAACTTTGCCGCCTCAAAGACATGATTTACGAATTCGTCGCGCTCTTGTCGGTCAGCGCGTTGGTGACTCTTGTCGTCCAATTCAATTCCTAGAATGGGTTTTAGTGTTTTGGGGTTGCACAATAGAAAATCAACGTGTTTGCGGTCAATTTTATTTGTGTACGAACGAGTCTTTCCAAAGTCACCAGTCTTGGCGTAAAACAAGTCGCTGAGTTTTACTTTTGAGAATATTTGAACCGAGTCTCCGACCGCAGATTTGAGATTGAAAAAGAAGTTGAGTTCCGCAGGGGGTACAAATTCATCCATCTGATGATATGGATATTCAATATTTGACGACTTCTCATCCTTCTCGAAGAGTAAATCAGAAATAAAATCAATTGTTCTGTTAATGGCTTCATCTGATAGCCCCAGTAGTTTTAATGGCGCTCTTAGGAAGGATAATTTTTCATTCGCCATGATTTTCCCATTGTAAACCGTAGGGGCAGAGCATTGCTCCGCCCCTACAAAAGATGTTACGCACTCGTATCATATCCCTCAGGCAACCAACAACATAACACCAACTCTCGCGCCGCCTTGACCTCATCCATCCTTCCGAACTGCGTGGTGCTTGGGGCGTTGTGGAGCAGGTCGGGATCCGTCTTCGCTTCTTCGGCGATCTTGATGAGTGCATCGGCGAAGGCATCGAGGGTGTCTTTGTTCTCGGTCTCGGTCGGTTCGATCATCAACGCTTCAGGGACGATGAGCGGGAAGTAGTTTGTGGGCGGGTGGAAGTTGTAATCCATCAGGCGTTTGGCGATATCCAGGGCACGCACGTCACTGCCCTCAAAACGTCCCTCTGCCACAAACTCATGCATGCAGATGCGGTCATACGGAATCGTGTATGTATCTCGCAAGCGAGCCTGCAAGTAGTTGGCGTTCAGCACCGCATATTGCGAGATGTCCTTGAGTCCATCGGGTCCGTGCATGGCGATGTAGGTGAACGAACGGACGAATCCGCCGCCGAAATGCCCGTGGAAGGCTTTCATGCGACCGATAGTCTTGGGAGGCTTGATGAAGTCGTAGAGCGGCGCCATATCGCCATCCGCTTGCGCGTCTTCAACGATGCCGACGAGTGGCTCAGGCAAAAAGTCCACGAGGCGTTGCGAGACGCCGACAGGACCGACGCCAGGTCCGCCGCCGCCGTGCGGGACGGCAAAGGTCTTGTGCAGGTTGAAGTGCATCACGTCAAAGCCCAAGTCGCCAGGGCGGACGATGCCAAGCAGGGCGTTGAGGTTTGCGCCGTCACCGTACATCAAGCCGCCGCATCCATGCACCAGCGCAACGACCTTCTCGATGTTTTCATCGAACATGCCAAGCGTGTTCGGGTTGGTGAGCATCATGCCAACCACGGTGTCATCGCACGCGGCTTCGAGTTTCTGCAAGTCCACGTTGCCGCGTGAGTCGGATGGGATGGTGACAACGGTCATGCCCATCATCCCAACCGACGCAGGGTTCGTGCCATGCGCCGCATCAGGGATGAGCATCTTCGTACGCTTGGTGTCGCCACGCGACAAGTGATATGCCCGCATCATCAACACGCCCGTAAATTCACCGTGCGCGCCCGCCGCGGGTTGCAACGTCACGCCCGCAAAACCAGCGATCTCTTTCAACCATTCCTGCAGTTGATACATCAACGCCAAATTGCCTTGCACGGTCTCGGTCGGTTGCAGTGGATGCGTGAACAAGAACCCAGGCAGGCGGCACGTGTCTTCGTTGATCTTCGGGTTGTACTTCATCGTGCATGAGCCAAGCGGATAGTAACCACTGTCCACGCTGTAGTTGAATTTGGACAACCGCATGTAATGACGCACCACGTCCACTTCGGCGAGTTCGGGGAGGGGCAGGTCTGAGCGTAGGAGATGTTGGGGCGGCGCATCAGCCTCAGGGACGTCTGATGCGGGCATCCGTACACCGACTCTACCTGGGGAGGATAAGTCGAAAATCGTCGGCTCGACAATCTTAATCTCAGTCATGATTCACCTCCGCCAAAATTTCAGCAAGCGTATCAATTTCTTCTTTGGTGTTCATCTCGGTCACAGCGATCAACAGATGATTCTTGAGCGAGGGATAATCACGACCGAGATCATATCCGCCGAGGATGCCGTGTTCGAGCAAATGCTCGTTCACGTCGGCGGCGGGTTGCGGGCACTCCAACACAAACTCGTGGAAGAACGTGTCGTTGAAGGTCAGTTTGTAGCCGTCGAGTTTGCCGAGCGTGTTCGCGGCGTAGTGCGCCTTTTGATAACAAAGATTTGCAACATCTTGCAAGCCCGTTTTGCCGAGCACGCTCAAATAAATTGCGGATGCCAACGCCAGCAGACCCTGGTTGGTGCAGATGTTCGACGTGGCGCGTTCACGTTTGATGTGTTGCTCGCGTGACGTGAGCGTAAGCACATAGGCGCGTTGACCTTTGTTGTCCACGGTTTCGCCGATGAGCCGCCCCGCCATTTTATGCACATAACTTTTGCGCGTCGTGAAAAAGCCGACGCTCGGTCCGCCAAACCACATGGGGATGCCAAGCGGTTGCCCGTCACCGACGACGATGTCCGCGCCCATCTCGCCTGGCGTTTTGAACATTGCCAATACGGTCGGGTTTGCAACTACACAGACGAGCGCACCCTTTGCGTGAACACCCTCGATGAATTTTGTATAATCGTATACGCGCCCGAAGAAGTCGGGATACTGGACGATGACGAGGCAGGTTTCTTCAGAGACTAGAGATTCGAGATTGGAAAATTCGTAATTCATAATTGGTAATTGGTTCTCGTCGCCGAGGACTTCGATACCCATGCCCTGAGTGTACGTTCGAATCACGGCGCGGTATTGCGGGTGGACGGTGGGGGAGACAACGACTTTGTTTCGTTTGCCACGGAACTGTGCATACGCCAAGCTGACGGCTTCGGCGGTGGCAGTGGCGCCATCGTAGTGGGAGGCGTTCGACACGTCCATGCCTGTGAGCGCCGACATCAACGATTGATATTCGAAGATGGCTTGCAGGGTGCCTTGTGAGATTTCAGGCTGGTACGGGGTGTATGCCGTGTAAAACTCGCCGCGCCTGAGCATGTGGTCGATCACCGAGGGGATGTAGTGATGGTACATGCCCGCGCCGAGGAAACACACCAGATCGCCGCGCACATTTTCGTTGGCGTTGGCAACGTCGGCGAGTTCGGCTTGCGCTTCCATTTCGGTGAGCGCTTGGGGTAGATTCAATTTTGGAAAGCGATGCTTGGCTGGCACGGCATCGAACAGGTCATCGAGCGTTTTCACGCCGATGGTCGCGAGCATGGCATCGCGCTCTTTGGGTGAGATAGGGATGTAGGTCATGATTAATTTCCTTGTGTCATTGCGAGACCCGCGAAGCGGTTCATGGCAATCTCAGCTAACATGCAATCAAAATCTTTCGCGCTAACATGAGATTGCCACGTCGCCCTTCGGGCTCCTCGCAATGACACATGTTAGTGGCTTCTACCCTCACAATGCTTCTCATACGCCGCCGCGTCCATCAAATCCCCTTCTGTGGCGCCTTCGAGTTGGATCATCCACGCTTCGCCGAAAGGGTCGGTGTTGAGGGTTTCGGGTTTGTTCGCCAAATCCTTGTTCACAGCGGCGACTTTTCCGCCAGCGGGGGAATAGATCTCCGACGAGGCTTTGACCGACTCGACGGAGGCGATTGCCTTGCCTGCTTCGACCGTCTCGCCTGCTTCGACAAAGATTTCGATGAAGACGATATCCGAGAGTTGGTTCTGGGCGTAATCGGTGATGCCGACTTTGCCCGAGGCAGGGTCGAACCATTCGTCGGATTGCGCGTACTTGAGGTGGGAGGGGGTGTTGCTCATGGGTGGGTCTCCTTTGAGGTTTTGGAGTCAGGAAGTTTGCTACTTGACATGCCGCCAGCAAACTGGCTGACTCCAGAGTTTGGCGAATCAAAAAGGCGCACGAATAGTTTCGCGCGCCTCTGTACTGTGACCTGAGAGATTGTTTAGTCACTTCGTCTGTTAGTCGCATGGTCATGTAGTCTTGGGAGTTTGACTACTTGACTATTCGACTATCTGACTATTCGACTAAAGTTACACCGTCGGTATCCCTCGCGGGATTTTCCAGAAGATGATATGCGGGGCAGGGTCCTTTTGCCTGAGAGATTCATCTGGTTTCGCCAAATCCAGATTTGCACCTTCGGCGCCCGTTGCGTAGTAGCGACTTTAGTCGCTCATTCGGACGACTGAAGTCGTCACTACGCCGCGAGACTCTTCCCTGTTGCCCGTTCGATTGTGTTTTGATTGTACGGTTGAGGGGAGGGAGAGTCAAGAGTTAAACAAAAAGACCTCACAGGTCTCCGAGACCTGTGAGGTCTGTGCTTTTTACTTCTTCGCCACCTTGCGCGGAGTCCGCTTGGGCTTGGGGGCTTTGGCGGAAGGTTCGTCCACGGCTGGGGCGGGGGATTCCTCGACAGGCTCGGGCAACGCCTGCACAGCCGGGGCGGGCATCACTTCGGGGGTCGAAGCGGGCGCGGATGGGGTCACCGGCACGGGAGAGAGAGTCCCGTTATTGAGGCGGGCGAAGTAATCGCTGACCAGTGAGTCGTTGTAAAAGACCAGCGAGAGGATGCCGACCGCCATCGAGAAAACGTTGCCAAGCAAGGCGCACGCAATTTCAAAGACCGCGATGTTGGTGGATGGTTTGATCGCTTGCGGCGGGTTGCTGAACAGTTTTGCCGCATAGATCAACTCGAACACGCCAAGGATGGTCGGCAGGATGGTGAACGGCACGCAGAAGATACCGATGATGGTGCTGAGCGCAGTGCCCGATGCGGCGAATCCCCAGACGAGGTTGACGATGCCGCTGGCGAGGGTCGTCCACGCGATGACGTTGATGAGGGTGGGTTTTTGGATGTTCATATCAAGCTCCTGAATGATTTTCTACCACTCATACGCGCGTTCGGGAAGTTGGTTGCAAACAAAAAGCCTGCGCATGCGCAGGCTTTTTGTGAGTTCACCCTGTGAAGGTTTTGCGGACCCAATCGCCGACGAGCCAGTATTTGAAATCCTGTCCCTGGCTGGTCTGGATGCCGCCGTAAATCCCATATCCGAGGGCGACGAACGGCATGGCGCCGAAGACGCACGCGATGGGGATGCATAAGATGCCGATCACAAATGCCGAAAGGACCCCGGTGAGGAACCATGCCGCGCCGGAGAGCAGTCCGCCGCCGACCCACCAGATCAGCTGGAAGACAAACGCCTGCAAGGCTTGATAGCCAACATACCTCGAGCGGTCTTTGTACATCATGTAGATGACGAGCGGGACGAACACACCGAGAAAGCCCGAGAGCAGGTTGAGCAATACGCCGAGGTGCGCGATCATGGCAAACTGGCGTTCATCGTTTGCAGAAAGCGGAGGTTGGTTCGGGCCCGGCATGGACGGTATGGAATCGTTGTTCATCAGGACTCCTTGAAACTCGAAGCGCGACGCGGACAGTCTATCATTGTTCAATCAAAAAGGCTCACTGCGCGAACGCAGTGAGCCTGTGGTTGAAACGGGACGGTTATGCCCAGCCTTGATTCCGGATGAAGTCGCTGATCATCGGGATCTTCACGTCCTGGCCCATGTATGCCTGGTATGCCCAGTAGAACATGATCAGGTACAAAATGCTGCAAATTCCAACGGTAACCGTGGCAAGTACAGTGAGCACAACCGTGGCTACCAGAGATTGGACGGCGTTGAACTTGATATATGGACGTGCCTTTTTGTCCTCCATAAAAAGTACGACCAGGGCAATGAGCGGGATGACGTAGCCGAGAGCCGCCCACAGTTTGTCATCGCTTGTAACATCAGACATAGGTGCTTGAGACATGAGATCCTCCGAAACGACGTTAGGGTTGAATTTCGACAATTGTACAACCTTTACAGGCAAAGCGCAACCGGGTTTTTTTATGAAAATGTTACTATGCTAAAATTTCCCCATGACCAGAATCGTTTTCATGGGGTCGCCGGAGTTTGCCCTGCCGAGCCTGCGCGCGCTGGCGGGCTCGTATAACATGGCAGGCGTGATCACCCAGCCCGACCGCGCCTCGGGGCGCGGGCGCGAACTCAAACCGCCGCCGGTCAAGAGGCTCGCGCTCGAGTTGGGCATCCCGGTCATGCAACCTGAAAAATTGCGCGCGCCCGAAGCCATGGAGCAACTCCGCGCATGGCAACCCGACCTCATCGTCGTGGCGGCATTCGGGCAGATCCTCAAACCCGAGGTGCTGGATTTGCCACGCTACGGATGTCTCAACGTCCACGCCTCACTCCTGCCGCGCTGGCGAGGGGCGGCGCCGATCAACGCCGCGATCCTGCACGGGGATGAAGAGACCGGTGTCACCATTATGAAAATGGACGTGGGACTCGACACCGGCGCGATGCTGGCGAAACGATCCATGCGCATCCCTACCGACGGGACGGCTGGTTCCGTCACCGACGCGCTAGCCCACCTTGGGGCAGACCTGCTGATCGAATCCCTGCCGCGCTGGCTTGCGGGTGCAATCACGCCGGAGCCGCAAGACGATTCACTCTCGACGTACGCGCCGATGTTGAAAAAAGACGAAGGGCGGCTCGACTTCACGCGCAATGCGCACGAGTTGGAACGGCAAGTCCGCGCCATGAACCCGTGGCCCGGCGCATTCATGGACTTTGACGGCGAGACCCTCAAAATCCATCGCGCGCACGTGGAGGAGGGGAACGCGTCCGTGGGGGAGAGGCTCACGCTGGCGAATCAGCCCGCAATCGGCGCGGGAGGCGGCTTGCTCGTCCTCGATGAAGTGCAACCCGCCGGGAAAAAGTCCATGAGCGGGAAGTCGTTTCTCGTGGGTGCGCGTCATTGGGCGTGACGCATCCTCCCGCGCGGGGTTTTATGTTCAAATCAATCTTTGGAGGATACATGTTCAATTCAAAAGTGTTCGTCGCCGAGTTGATCGGCACGTTTGCGCTGGTATTCATCGGCGCAGGCGCGGCGATTTCCGGGTTTGGGGGTCTGGTGGGAGTGGCGTTGGCGCACGGCTTGGTCCTGGCAGTGATGGTGTATTCGTATGGGCACATCTCCGGGGCGCATGTCAACCCGGCGGTGACGTTCGGGCTGGCGCTCAACGGTACAGTGAAATGGGGTGATGCGGTGTATTACTGGGCGGCGCAACTCCTCGGCGCGGCAATCGCGGCGTTTTCGCTGAATCTTTTTGTCGGCGATATCGGCGTCAACGGCATTCAGGAAGGCGCGACGATCGGTTTGTTGACCAGCCCCTCGCCGTTCATTGCCATGGCTGTGGAGGCGGTGTTGACGTTTTTCCTCGTCAACACGATCTTGCACGCGGCGGTGGCGGGCAGGGCGGGGCAATTCGCCGGTCTGGCGATCGGTCTCACACTCACCTTCGCCATCCTCACCGGCGGACCGATGAGCGGCGCATCGCTCAACCCGGCGCGTTCGTTCGGTCCCGCATTGTTCTCGGCATCGATCGACCCCGCCAAACCCGACTTGACCAACTGGATTTTTTACGTGGTGTATTTTGCCGGTCCGTTGTTGGGGTCCGCGGCGGCGGTGGGTGTGTTCAAGTTCTTGAACAGCGCAGACGCGATGCCGGAAGGGGCGAAAAAGCCGCCGAAGCGCAAGTGACGTAATGATCAGTCCCCGTCGTAGACGGGGACTGAATTATTTGACGAATGTCTGCTTGGGAGGGGATACATCTTATGGCTTTGACAGCATTTCGGGAGATGACCGAACTTTGTTATAAAAGCGTTTTCGAAATAGAATGGAAACATTGACCAACCCGATCATCACAGGCACCTCGATCAACGGACCGATGACCGCCGCGAACGCCGCGCCAGAGTTGATGCCAAATACTGCGACGGCAACGGCAATTGCCAGTTCGAAGTTGTTGCTTGCGGCTGTAAATGAAAGTGTAGTGGTTTTGGAATAATCCGCGCCAACCACCCTGCCCATCCAAAATGAGACAAGGAACATTACGACAAAGTAGATGAGAAGGGGTACGGCGATTCGCACTACATCCAGCGGCAATTCAACGATTACATCTCCCTTGAGCGAGAACATGACCACGATGGTGAAGAGCAGAGCGATCAATGTGATCGGGCTGATCTTTGGTACAAAGACCTTGTGATACCAATTCTTGCCCTTGGCGCGGACGAGGAAGTAGCGCGTTAGAAAACCCGCAATGAAAGGAATTCCCAAATAGATAAATACGCTTTTTGCGATCTCGCCGATGGTGATATCCACAATGTTGCCTGTCATGCCGAACCATGTGGGCAGGACGGTGATGAACACGTAGGCATAGACACTGTAGAAAAGAACCTGGAAGATGCTATTGAAGGCAACCAGTCCTGCCGCATATTCGTTGTCGCCTTTTGCCAATTCATTCCACACGATGACCATCGCGATACAACGCGCAAGACCGATGAGAATGAGCCCTGTCATGTATTCGGGGTAGCCGCGCAAAAAGATGATCGCCAGCGCGAACATCAAAATGGGACCGATCACCCAGTTTTGCGCCAGCGAAAGCCCGAGAATTTTCCAGTTGCGGAATACATCGCCCAACTCGTCGTAATGGACTTTTGCCAGCGGCGGATACATCATCAGGATCAAGCCGATGGCAATGGGGATGTTCGTAGTGCCAATTGAAACCGCTGTATTCAAATCCGTGACGGATTGAGGAAAGAGAAAACCGATTCCCACGCCCAGTGCCATTGCAAGAAAGATCCACAAGGTCAGGTAGCGATCAAGGGTGGAAAGTTTTTTGGTTGTGTTTTTTTCCTGAGACATCACAGCCTCCATTTCACGAATGCGTCTTGAGCAATTGAGTCATCTCTTTTTCGATGTCGTCACGCACAGAGCGAAAAACTTGCATGATCTCTTTATCTGTGCCTTCTGCTTTGGCAGGGTCAGGGAAACTGTGATGCACGCGCTTCCCCTCTCCCAGCCAGATGGGACATTCCTCCGCCGCCGAATCGCAGACGGTGACCACGAGATCGA
>CAZGSB010000074.1:0-14378 GCA_964528275.1 uncultured Anaerolinea sp.
TCGAAAACCTTCGACGCGGTGGATAAACAATTCCGCGCGATGTTCACGCGGTTGTTCGGCGGCGGTTCGGCGCGGCTCGCCCTCACCGACCCGGATAATTTGGTCGAGACGGGCATCGAGATCGAGGCAAAGTTGCCCGGTCGCCGCGAGCAGGGACTGGCGTTGCTTTCCGGCGGTGAGCGGAGTCTGACCGCCGTCGCGCTGGTGTTCGCCTTGCTTAAAGTCTCGCCCACCCCGGTCTGCGTGATGGACGAAGTGGACGCCATGCTGGATGAGGCAAACGTCGGTCGCTTCCGCGACCTGTTGCAGGAATTGAGCAAGGAGACGCAGTTCATCATCATCACGCACAACCGCAACACCGTGCAGGCGGCAGACGTGATCTACGGCATCACCATGGGGCGCGATTCCGCCAGTCAGATGATCAGCCTGCGGCTTGACCAGGTCACTGAGGATATGTTGAAGCGGGGCTGATGCTCGTTGCGCTACATACACAAAACGCCCTGCTCGTGCATAGCAGGGCGTTTCGCTTAAGCAAGTACCGTTATGTGCTCTAAAAACAAACCTCACTTCTGCTCCCGCAGGGTCTGCGACCCTGCGGCATTATGCTTGCAACAACGGCGGTCATAGACCGCCTTTGAGCATCTTGAGTGTGTGTTTTTAAACAACTTTTTACCAAACACTATTCTGTTCTAACTGTTTTACTGCCCGAAACCTTCCGGCGCAGGCGGGACGCGTTCCGTCCAAATTTCGTGGGTCAGGATGGCGGCTTCACCTTCGATCTTTACCAGCCATTCGGCGAAGGCGGTTTCCTGTTGCTGACGGTATTGACTCGCATTCAACGGGACTTCGGCATGACCGAGCACCTGAATGATGTGGTACCCGAACTGACTCTGGACCGGTTCACCAATCACCCCGACCTCCTGGCTGAACGCGGCGTTCTCGAATTCAGGGACCATCATTCCCCGTCCGAACCAGCCGAGGTCGCCTCCGTTGATCGCAGAGCCGGTATCCTTCGATACTTTCAGCGCAACCTCTGCGAAACCATAGCCAAGGTCAAAATATGCCTGGGCATTGCTCACGCCGGTCAGGTCATCCACAAGGATGTGACGCGCCCAGACTTGTTCTTCTGTGCGAGGGACATCGGCAGTGACAGCATCGAACACTTTCTGGCGGATCAATCCGTATTCGTACACGGCGCGCAACGTCTCTTCGCTGAATCCGCTGTTGACTTCGAAATTCTCGACCGCCGTGGCGTATTGCGTGCTGAACCCTTCGATGGTGTAGGGAGTGGCTGTCGCCGTCGCAGGTAACGGGACGAATGTCGGTGTCGGCTTCGCCTGGGTAGGCGTGGCAGTTGCAGTCATGGCGGGATCCGGAGTTCCCGTCGGGGCGGTTGTGGAGGTCGGCGCCGGCGACGGCGTGAGCGTGGACGGATACAACGTCAACTGCTGGGAGGATAGGGTCGGGAAAAGAACCGCGGTCGGTGTCACCGTGGGAGTTTTGGTCCCGTTCGGATAAAACCCGTAGGCGGATTGGATCGCCTCTTCAAGCTCCGCCTCGGTGACGACAATGCCAAGTTTCTCGGCTTCCTGCCTCACGAGGATCTCTTCCTTCAAGCTCTCGAGGGTCTGTTGCCCCAACAGGACGGGGCTTTGCAGGGTAAACACCACAGTCTGCAATTGCTGGGTGGTATCCAACCCAAAACTTTGCTGGAACTGGAGGTTCTGATATTCATTCAGCAGGATCAAGCGCTGGACTTGCACCCGTTCCTGGAATTCTTGTGTCGTAACTACCTGGCCGTTGACCTCCATGACCGGGTCGTTCAATTGCAGGTAGTTCAGGTCGAGGTAGCCATACCCGATGATCAACGCCACGATCAAAATGCCGCCGAACGCGATCCATCGGACGAGGCGCGCCTGTTGGCGGTCTCGTTCCAGCCGGGCAATGTGTTTTTTTGTTGCTACTCGAGGTGGGTGGCTTTGGTTGGTCATATGCTTACCGGCTCGCGTCGGCGTGCGCGCCCGTAAACGGGAGCAGGGCGATGTGCCGCGCCTGCTTGATCGCCGCCGCCACCACGCGCTGATGACGCGCGCAGGCGCCGGTCTGGCGGCGCGGGCGGATGCGCCCATCATCGCCGACGTATTTCCTGAGCAGGTCGGTTTTCTTGTAATCGATCACCAGCGTTTTGTCGGCGCAGAACTGGCAAAACTTGGGTTTGGCGAAAAAGCGGCGCTCGCCGCCCCCGCCTTCGCCGCCTTCCTGCGGTCTTCGTTGTTCTCTTTCTTCAGCCATTGTTGTACTCCGTTCTCTCTATCGGCAATCCATGTCTTGCGTGGATCGCCTTTTTATTAAAAGGGAAATTCGTCTTCCTGGGCGGAGCCGTCTGCTTCGTGAGGCTCGGGTTCCGCTGGAGCGTGCCCGTGTTGGTTGTGGTCGCGGCGGTCGCCCAGCATGATCATCTCATTGGCGACGATCTCCACACTGGTATGTTTGACGCCTTCCTTGTCGTCCCAGCGGCGGGTTTGCAATCGCCCGTCGATGTACACCTGCTTGCCTTTCGAAAGGTATTGCTTGCAGGTTTCCGCCAGGCTTCCGAAGGCAACGATATTGAACCATTCCGTTTCGTTATGACGTTCGCCATCCGTGGTATTCCACGAACGACTGACCGCCACCGTGAAGGTGGTGACGGGTTTCCCGGAAGGCGTGTAGCGCATCTCGGGGTCCCGTCCCAAATGACCAATGATCTGAACTTTGTTCAATCCGCGACTCATGGCAACTCCTTTTGCTTCAGGGCAGATCTTCCAAAACGATTATGCCGTCGTCAACATGTGACGCATCACTGGCTCGAGGTAGCGAATGTTGCGTTCCAGTTCGGTTGTTGATGCGGGGTCGAGGGTCACGTTCAGCAGAACATACTGACCTTCGCGCTGTTTGTGGATAGTGTACGCCAGGCGTCGGCGTCCCCACACATCCACTTTTTCCACGGTGCCACCGGCTTCGGTGACCCAGCCCTGGATCTTTTCGACCGCGCCTTTAAACGCGGTTTCATCCAGTTCGGGCTGGATAATGCAAACCAATTCATATTTACGCATGAGGGGTTTCCTCCTTTCCATGGGATTGCTCCCGTTCGAACCGCAGGTCCGCCGGGAGCGGAAAGGCACGTACGTTGACGTACCAGTTAAGCGGGCGGAAGTTTATCACAGGAACCCTGGAATGTGGAGGGTTATAATTCGAGACGATCAAATGACACGCGAGGTATGGAATGTTCGACCTTCCCAATGACGAGATATTAACCCTGTCGAAAGAGCACGTTTTCTACACCTGGTCGGCGCAGGCAAATGTGAACCCCATCCCGGTGACGCGCGCCAAAGGCGTGTACTTTTGGGACGCGGACGACAAACGTTACCTCGATTTCAACTCGATGACCATGTGCGTCAACATCGGGCACGGCGACGAGCGCATCATTAAAGCCATGCAGGAGCAGGCGGCAGAACTCCCCTACGCCGCGCCGGGCATGACGACAAAAGTCCGCGCGTTGGCGGCGAAAGCCGTGGCGGAGGTCACACCGAATCAGGCGCTGACAAAGATCCTCTTTACTCTCAGCGGTGCCGATGCGAACGAGAACGCGATCAAACTCGCGCGCGGATACACCGGGCGTCATAAGATTTTGTCGCGCTACCGGTCGTACCACGGGGCGACTGCCGGCGCCATGGCGGCGACCGGCGACCCCCGCCGCGTTGGCTGGGAACCGAACCTGATGACCGGCGTCGTGCATTTCCTCGACCCCTATCGCTATCGGTCCACATTCCATAAAAACAACCCGGATATTTCAGAAGCTGAGTTCGCCCAGGATTATTTAAATCACCTCGAAGAGATCATCCGCTACGAGGGACCGGAGACCATCGCCGCCGTCCTCATGGAATCGGTGACCGGCACGAACGGGGTGATCATCCCCCCGCAGGGATACATGCAAGGCGTGCGCGCGCTGTGCGACAAATACGGTATCGTGATGATCTGCGATGAGGTAATGAGCGGCTTCGGTCGCACAGGCAAATGGTTTGCCATCGAACATTGGAACGTCGTGCCGGACATCATCACCATGGCAAAAGGTTTGACCTCGGCATACGCACCGCTCGGGGCGGTCGCCATGAAGCCGGAGATCGCCGCCGCGTTCAACGATACGCCCTTCGAGAGCGGGTTGACCTACACCTCGCATCCGGTCTCGCTCGCGGCGGCGCTTGCCAACATTCAGGCGATGAAGGACGATCAAATTGTCCAACGCGCGGCAGGCATGGGTCCAGTGCTGAAGCGTATGTTGACCGACCTCGGCGAGGCGCATCCCTCGGTGGGCGAAGTCCGCTCGATCGGGCTGTTCGGCATTCTGGAATTGGTCAAAGACCGCAAGACGAAAGAACCGATGGCGCCGTGGAATAGTTCATCGCCGGCGATGAATGCATTGAAAAAATATTGTTTGGATCACGGCTTGTTCTTGTACACACACTGGCACACCGTACTGATCATCCCGCCATTGATCATTACCGAAGCGCAACTCGAGGAAGGTTTTGCGGTGCTGGGTAAGGCGCTGGAGATCACCGATAAAGAATCGCATGGATAACAAACCCCCTTTCGACCGAGCCACCCTCATCCCGTTGATCCTCGGAGTATTCGCCGTCTTTGGCATTTGCCTGGTCATACTGCTCAGCCAGTTGAATTCATCCCGTTCTTCTGCTGAGACAATTGAAACGCCGACCCCCTTCAAATTCATCTTTCTGGGAACAGAACCCGGCAACACCACGCTGACCCCCGACGAAAACGCTACGCCAGAACCAACTGAAACCGCACTGGCAATTGATTTATTGATTCCATCAGCCACCGAAGAGTTTCTGAATGGCGAAGAAACCGAGGCGCCGACAAAACCCTCCGATGTGCTCACGAGCCCGGCGTCATCCAAGCCCACTACCTCCCCATCCGATGCCCCGCTAAACCCCGGCACGTACGATCAGTTCGACGCGCACATTGCCTACGAAGGCAACTGGGTCGAACAAGTAGACGTTCCTGACGTATACGAAAACACGTTGACAGTTTCGGCAACGGTCGGCGATTCGCTGACCTTCCGCTTCATCGGGGAACAGGTGCGGATCTTTTTCCAGGAAGGACCCGGCTTTGGCACGGTTCGCATCACGATGGACGGGCTGGAATTCGACCTCGACCAATCTGCCAGTGTGACCGGCAGCGCGGAATGGGTATCCCCGTTACTGGTCAACGGCACGCACACCGTCGAAATTATTCACCTCTCTGGAGGGTCGGTCAACCTCGATTCGGTCATCGTGCCCGACCCGCTCTCCACCGCCACACCCACCGCCACGCAATGATCACAGCGACAAAAACAATGGATCGAGATCGGCATTCGAAAAATACGCCCGGAATGCGGCGGTCTCCTCCAGGATGCCTCTCACGGCGATGAACAATTCCTTTTGCAGATATTGATTCGCCTCGTCATTCCCCTTGGATAGAACCACCGCTTCCTCCTCAGGGACGATTGCCACGTGCCCCCCAGCCGCCAGCCACTCCAAGCCAATCCGCACCGCGGATTCGCGCGCCGCCATGGCAGAAGCAAGTTCAGGGTATGTCACGCGCCCGCGACGCTGGTTCAAGACAAATTTACACAACCCCGCGAGATGGGAAAGAAACTCATCGGGTTTCTCAGGGGCGGGAGATACGCCAAACACATAAATCACTTTTGGCTTCACGATACTCAGAGCCTGACGCAATTCAGCGTGTGACGGGGGCGATGTGTAAATCGAGAACTCATCGGCTTGATGAAGTTCAGACCGCGGCATCCCGACGGAGCGGTCAGCGCCTTCCGCCCAGATCAACGTCGAGGGTTGAAGGTTCAACAGCGACGTCTGTCCCCGCATGTCTCGAACGATGAGTTTTGCAGGCTGTACCTCGACGACTTTCTCCTCCGCGACTCGAAATTCCTCGAATGTAAGACTGACCCGCCTCTCCCCTCGAAACGTGGATGCGCGCAACGAGTACGCAATATCGAACTTCGTTTCAGAGTCGGGCAGGGTCTCGCCCGCACCACCCCACCATAAAATATTTTGCGTGCCCCCCGCCTGATCCTCCACCGTCAGCCGAAGATGTTCCTTCGTCTTGCCGATCTCCACCGCAGACTTCAACTTCACGCCGCGTGTTGCGAACGTTAATTTTGGATTCCCCGCCCCGAACGGAGCCAGCATTTCCAACGCTTCGGCAAGTTCGAGGTTGAGTTCACCCAACCCCAGCCACGCATCGAGTTGCAACGTTGGTTCTTCGCGGGCGACATTGCCAAGTTGCTTTTCGATGGCTTTGCCAAGACCGCGTCGAAACCCCGTCAGATTTTCTTTTTGCAATGACATTCCCGCCGCCATGGGGTGACCGCCGAAGTTGAGTAACAATTCTTTTTGCGACGAGATCGCCTCAGTGATGTGCAGTCCTTCAATGGAACGCGCCGACCCGCGCAGGATTCCATCCTCCGATTCTGTGAGTAAAAGCGCGGGCTTGCGGTAGCGGTCCACGAGGCGATTTGCGACAATACCAACCACACCGCCGGGCCAGCTGGGATGAGACAATACAATGGCAGGCTCGGTCAATAATTCAGGACGTTCGCGCAACTGCGCCTCCGCCGCTTCCGTAACTTGACTCGTCAAGAGTCGGCGTTGCGCGTTGAGTCCCTCGATCTGCGCGGCAAGGACTCTCGCACGGGCAGGGTCGTTGGTTGTGAGCAATTCGACAGCAGGGTTGGCATCGCTTAATCTGCCTAACGCATTCAGGCGCGGCGCAAAGGTGAAGCCGATGGTTTCCTCGGTGAGCGATTCGAGGTTGGTGTTCGACAGTTCCGCCATTACGCGTAAACCAAGGCGTTTGGTTTGGCGAAGTTGCTGAATTCCTTCTTGGGCGAGGGAACGCGTTTCACCATGTAGCAGGGCAACGTCTGCGATGAGACCTAACACAACCAAGTCCAACAAATCATCACACGTAGTGGCGACTTCAGTCGCTGCATTAGGACGACTAAAGTCGTCACTACCCAGCAATGCTTCAGCGAGTTTATACGCAACACCCACACCCGCCAAAGTTTTCAGGGGATGATCGTCGGGCAAGAGTTTCGGGTTGATGATGGCTTTTGCGTTGGGGAGCGTTTCGCCCAAATCATGATGGTCGGTGATAATAACTTCCACGCCTCGTGAGTTGCAAAAGTCAATCGCATCGTGGGCGGTGATGCCTGTGTCGCAGGTGATGACGAGTTTCACTCCGCCATCGAGGATCGGAGTCAAAGTTCCCACGTGGACTCCGTGACTCTCTTTGCCGCGAATGGGAATGTAGTAAACGATATCCGCGCCGAGGGCTTGGAGAGTTTGCACGAGCAACGCTGTGGAGGTTTGTCCGTCCACATCGAAATCGCCCCAGACGCAGATACGGTCACCACGCTGTATGGCGGCATGGATGATGTCAACAGCGGGTTCGATATTCGGGAACGGCGTAGAAGGCGTCGTTTCGGGGTAGAGGAAAGCTTGCGCGGCGGCGGGTGTTTGAATCCCGCGTCGGATGAGGGTCTGTTTGAGGAGCGGAGGCAGGCTCAGAGTGGAAAGAGACGTTACGTTTACGAGAGGAGGGTCAAGCCAGCGAGTCATGCGCCAAGTATCAGGTTTCAAGTTCGAGGTGTCAAGTGGCGCGGGTTTCAGTTTCGGGAGGTTGGTGTCAAGTTGAAATGTATAATTGAACCATGGTAGATATCGGTTACTCAGGCACGCCGCTCGCGAAAAAACTCGGGCTTAAAGCGCCAATGAACTTGCTGACCGTCCATGCGCCGAAAGAATATGCCGAATGGCTGGGCGACGTGCCGGATGGCGTGAGGCTGATTACCCGATCCAAACCACCCATCGATGCGGCGCACATCTTCGTCACAGAAAAGTTGGAGATGAACGCCCTGCTCTCGAAACTCCGCAACGAACTCAAGCCAGATGGCTTCGTGTGGGTCTCATGGTACAAGAAGTCTGCAAAGAAGCAGACCGACATCACCGAAGATGTTATTCGTGAAATTGCCTTGCCGCTTGGTTTTGTGGATGTGAAAGTCTGCGCGGTGAGCGAAGTATGGTCGGGGTTGAAGTTGGTGATTCGCAGATCGGAGCGCAGGTGACAGACGACGAAGCGCTTCGGATCCTTCGCTTCCTGCTCCCCCGCCTCGAGCGCATCTCCGCCGACAGCGGGACGGCGCACCGCGCCAGTGGAGTGCGCGGGGCGATGCTGCGGGCGTTGGACAAGTTGGAGAAGGGCGAGGCAGGCTCAAGCCACAGCCTGAAGCGGTTGATCGAGCGCGGCTATGATTTGTTGAAGCGGGCGGCGGAGGAGAAGGTCAGGTGAGCGGGTCGGGCTTCGCCAGCTAAAAATTCGAGGAGAAATATTCAATGTCTGAATCGCAACATCTTGCAAAATCACTGAAACGATTATTCCATGGGGACAAGGTGGGCGTGTTCGCCCCGTTCGAAGCCGCCACCGATGGGTTGACCGCGGCGCAGTCGGCAAATATTCCTGCTGAGAAATTCAACAGTGTGTGGGCAATCGTCAATCACGTGTGGTACTGGCAGGAGGCGTTGCGCCTGTTGCTGATTGGTGAAACGTATTCCCATGCTGCGCTTGGCGCGCCTGACGAGGGCGGCTGGGCGCCTGCGGGTTCACCAGAGGATGAGGCGGCATGGTACGCGGCGCGACAACGGGCGCTGAATGTAAATCTTGATTTGTTCGAAGTTGTGGAAAAATTAACCGATGCCCAACTCGAGGAAAAACTCGAAGCCTGGGGCGGGGAAAAGCATCGCGGCATTCAAAGTATCATCGCGCATAACAGTTATCACACTGCCGAAATTATTTGCGTACGTCACATGCAGGGGTTGTGGCTGGAGAACACCTGATCGGTCGGAGAGTATGCCAAACGGTGGAAGGGAAATACTTCTGAAGCCCGATGCCCGAACGGGGAAAGCGGCGTAATATGCAACCCGCTTGGCGTTTTGCCGTAGAGAAAGATAACCTTGATTTGGAGACATTAATGCAACTGACTATCACCAACCTCGGCAAGCAATACCGCCGTGACTTTTGGGGGCTCAAAGATTTTTCGCTCACCATCAAGCCTGGCATTCTTGGTTTGCTCGGACCGAACGGTGCGGGCAAATCCACATTCATGCGGATGCTTGCGACCATCACTAAACCCACCGAGGGAAAAATTTTGTGGAACGATATTGATGTTGCTAAAAACCCTGACGCCCTCCGCGCTGTGCTTGGATATCTGCCGCAGGACTTCGGTGTGTACCCGAATCTCAACGCCATCGAATTTCTCGAATACATGGCGGCGATTAAAGGACTCGACTCCGCTTCGGCGCGCAAGCGCATTGACGAACTTCTGCAACTGACGAATCTCGCACAGGCGGCGAAGCGTCCGCTCGGCGGGTATTCGGGCGGGATGAAGCAGAGAGTTGGAATCGCCCAAGCTTTGCTCAACGACCCGCAATTGCTCATCGTGGATGAACCGACCGTGGGACTCGACCCCGAAGAGCGCGTGCGTTTCCGAAATTTGCTCTCGGATTTATCGGGCGAACGAATCGTCATTTTATCCACGCACATTGTTTCAGATGTCGAAGCGACCGCCACGCATATTGCGCTGGTCAACAAAGGTCAATTGTTGCGCGAATCCACGCCTGAAAATTTGCTCAATGAAATCGAAGGCAAGGTCTGGGAGTGGACAGTCTCCAGCGACGACTTGCCTGCGCTGAAACAGAAACACATCGTCAGTGGGACGATTCGCAAAAGCGATGGGGTGCAGGTCAGGGTCGTGAGTGAGAACCAACCTCAGGCGGAGTCGCGAAGCGTGAGTCCCAATCTCGAAGATGCGTATCTCTATTTCATCGGCGGTCATGCATGAACGGGCGCATCATCTATCACATCGCCCGCGCCGATTTTTTAGAGCGCGTGCGCCGCTATAGTTTCCTCATCATGCTCGGCGCGGCGGTCTTTCTCGGTTATCAAACCGCCATCGGCAACATGACCCTACGTCTCGACCAATATCGCGGTGAGTTCAACTCGGCGTGGGTCGGCAGTATGATGGCGCTCATCAGCAATTTCTTTTTGGGCTGGTTCGGTTTTTATCTCATCAAAGGTTCGGTTGCCCGCGACCGTGAAACAGGCGTTGGGCAAATCATGGCGACCACGCCACTCACGCGTGCGCGATACATGCTGGGCAAATTTACCAGCAACCTCGCGGTGTTGTTGGCGATGAACCTCGTTCTCATCGTTGCCAGCGTCGTCATTCAATTGCTGGCGGGCGAAAATCATCAGATCAATCTCGCCGCGATGCTTGCGCCGTTTCTCTTTGTCACCCTGCCGCTCATGGTGTTCGTTTCGGCGGTTGCGGTTCTATTTGAAAGCATCGGTTTCCTCAACGGCGGCTTTGGCAACATCGTCTGGTTCTTTGGCTTCATCATGTTCATGCCGCTCATCGGCAATTCCAACATTCATCCCGCCGTCGAACCCATAGGTCTGACGCTCATGCAATCGAGCATGAGTCGCGCCCTCCTTGCCGTGCATCCCGATTATGGCGGCGGCTTTGTGCTCGGTTCCGCCCAAGATCCCAGCCTCGGCATAGACTTTGAATCGGCAGAGCAAACCTTTCTCTGGTCAGGCGTTCACTGGACAAGCGACATCGTTTTGATTCGCTTTGCCTACTTCGCACTCGCCATCGGATTGACTTTACTCGCCGCCCTCCTCTTCGATAGATTTGACCCATCCCGCTCCAAACCTAGACGGATGAAAAAATCCGCTTCGCTTCCTACATCTGAAATTGCTTCAGCCACTCAAGCCGCATCTCAGCCCGTGCATTTGACTCCTCTAATGGCAAACAAAAATCATTTTGCATTCGGCAGAGTCTTGATCTCTGAACTCAAACTGCTCCTCAAGGGACAACGATGGTGGTGGTACGTCATCATGCTCGGATTTGTTCTTGCAGGCTTGCTCAACTCGCCCGAAGTTGCCCGCCAATACATCCTGCCCTTCACATGGATCTTCCCCATCCTCATCTGGTCTGGCTTGGGAAACCGTGAGATGACGCACAACACCCAGCAAATGATATTCTCCTCCGCCGCGCCGCTCCTGCGCCAACTCCCTGCACAGTGGGCGGCTGGATTCATCGTCACCGCTCTGACGGGCATCGGCGTATTTCTCAATCTCATCCTTGCGGGTGATACGGCAGGTCTGCTTGGCTGGGTCACCGCCGCCATTTTCATCCCCTCTTTTGCGCTCGCACTTGGTGTGTGGAGTAACAGTCACAAACTCTTTGAAGTGCTGTACATGTGCCTGTGGTACGTCGGTCCGCTCAACAACGTCCCCGCTGTAGATTTTCTCTCGGCGCAAAGCGATGGCAATCCGCTGTTCTTTTTTGTGGCATCGTTGGCTTTGACTGCGCTGGCGTTTGTTGGCAGGGTGAGGCAGGTACAAACCTAAGTCAGCAACAACATTGAGTTCGTTTAATTCAGAACTTCGTCCAGCGTCTGGGCAAGTTCCCGACTCCTTCCTTGCTTCTCTGCCGCGCGGAATTTCCCTGCATCTTGCGCGTACTCTTTCCTCGCCCCCTCCAAACTCTGAATCGTCTCAGGATCCGTCTTCGGATGATTTCGAATTAGGTCCCACAACTCGAACGCCCTCTCCAACTCCCCGCGCCTTGCATGGATTCCCGCCACCCAGACCAGCGCATCCAGCGCGATGAAATCCGCCTTGATATCGCGCGCCTCGCGGATGGACTGTTTGAGATAGTGCAAGGACTCACGGTCGTTTCCCAGATAAAAATGCGCCGTGCCGACGTTATCCAGCGCGATGGCGATGCCGTAGCGATAGCCCGTGTTGCGATGGGTTTCGAGTCCTTGCAAGAAAAACTCCAAAGCGCCTGCGTAATTTTTTTCCTTCAACAAAATCGTGCCGAGATTTCCCAGCGCGCCCGCCAGGTTCCGCGGTTGGTGGATGCGCCGCGAAATCTCGATGGCTTCTCGCAAGAGCGGCTTCTCTTCCTCGTAACGTCCCTGATTGAAAAGCGTCACCGCCAGATTGATCAGCGTGGAAGAGACGCCCGCCTCGTCGTTCAACTCGCGCCGCAACACAAGGCTCTCGCGCAATACATCTTCCGACTCTTTGAATTTTCCCAGTGTAGTCAACGCCGTGGAAATATTGTTCAACGCGGTCGCCTCTTCGTGGCGGTTGCCCAACTCACGAGCAAGTTCCAATTGCCCGCGGAAATATGTTTCCCCTTTGTCTTCGTGCCCCAAAAAGCGCGATGCAATCCCCAGCGCGTTCAGGCACGCCATGACCTGCTTTTTATCGCCCGCGCGTTTGAAATATTCATGACACGCTTCCAGCACAGAAACGGCTTCATCAGGCTTGCCCATGTCTGCCAAAAACAACGCTCGATACAAAATCAATTTCGCAATCGTCTGTCCTTGCTCATTCAGCGGCAGGTCATTCACATTTTCCACCGCGCCGAATTGCGACAACGCACGCTCCATCAAATCGTGACCTTCGCGGTAGCGCCCCTGAATATCGAGATAGCGTTTGGTGAAATGTACCAAGCCCGAAAGCGACGCGAAATCTTTTTGCTCACTTGCCCACATCCACGCCGCACGGACGTTTTCAAAATCATCGCGCATCACTGCAAACGACGCGCGCTCGTTCCATTGCGCGCGTTCGCCCGCCCACTTCGCAAAATACGCGGCATGAGCATTCCGCGCTTTTTTCTTCGCGCTTAATTTTTCTTCGGCGAATTGCCTCGTCACTTCGTGCAATTCGAACCGCTCGCCATTTCGTCCCACGAGTGACTTATCCACAAGCGAATCAAAACTCCCCGCCACCTGCTCCGCCGCCTCACGCGTGAATCCGCCGCGAAAGGCCGATAGCGCCGCAAAGGTTTTTTGCTCCGCTTCATTCAACCGCGCCCACGACGACTCGAACACCGCCCGCAAACTGCGTTGCCGCTCTGGAATATCCCTGCGCGACGACGCCAGAAAATCCAAACTCTTTTGAATTTCATCTAGAATCGACTCTATCGTCATCGAGCGGATCCACGCCGCCGCGATTTCAATCCCAAGTGGGAGACCTCCGACCAAACGGCAGATTTCGGATACCCGAGCCTGTTCCGCCTCCTCAAACTTTATCTCCGCCCGCGCACGCTTCGCACTCTGGACGAAGAGTTGATCCGCCTCCGAAGAGCCGAGTCCCAGCCCAGGCAGTTCCACCACCCACTCGCCGTGCACGTCCAATCGCTCGCGTGATGTGACCAGAATCTTGACATCGGGCGCGGCTTCCAAAATTTCCGCGACCAAAGCGGACGACTCCAGCAAATGCTCGAAGTTATCCATCACAAGCAGGAGTTCTTTTTGGCGCAAGTAATTGAGCAACTGCTTCTTCGCGTCGCCTTTGGTGAATGGAAAATCGAAGACATTGCCAATGGCAGGAAGCAATCCCTGTGAGTCCACCGCCGCAAGTTGAACCATCCATGCGCCGTTGATGAACATGTCCGCGCACGAACGCGCAACCTCCTGCGCGAGACGAGTCTTGCCCGCGCCGCCGAGTCCTGTCAGCGTGACGAGCCTGCAAGCGGGGTCAGCCAATTGCCGACGCAAATTCTCCAATTCTCTTTCTCTTCCAATAAATTGGGTGGATGAAGCGGGAATGTTATGTCTTGCCCCTTGCCGCGCCGAGCGAATTCGTTCGTAGAGATTTGTCGTTTCGAGAGACGGCTCGACGCCGAGTTCCTTTTCCAGAATCTTTTTGCAGGTTTCATATTGGGATAGAGCCGCGCTGACTTGTCCTGTCCGTGCTTGCAGGAGCATGAGTTGACGGTGCGCCTCCTCGCGCCAAGGGTCGAACGATAAAAGGCGGGAGGCGAAGGAGATGGCTTCGGTGTAGCTTCCGCGTGAGGCGTGGAATTGAGTGAGGGCGTGCAAGGCTCCCAGAGCGAGTTCGCGCAGGCGAGAACGCTCGGCAAGCATCCAGTCCTCAAACTCAGGCGCGTCGCGGACGTGGAATCCTTCGAGGAAGTCGCCGCGGTACAGGCGCAGGGAGTCTGTCAGGATAACCGAAGCAGGCTGAGGATCAAGCGAAGAGGCGGAACGGAGGGCAGAGTCAAATTCCACCGAGTCGATAAATCCCTCCCCCGTAAATTCAACCGATTCGCGGGTGATGGTCAGTTCGTCTTCAAAAAATTTTTTTAGATTGGCAAGGGCTTGGCGAAGATTATTTTTTGCGTCGGTATCGGACATCTCGCCCCAGAGCAGCGTAGCGAGTCTGTCGCGGCTGTGGGCGCGGCG
>CAZGSB010000075.1:0-14341 GCA_964528275.1 uncultured Anaerolinea sp.
AGAATTAAGTCATTCATAACTAACCCCTCCCACCCACGGGGACTACACTTGCTCATGGAGAAACTTCAAAGGAGCAAGCATGGAAAAAAAACCAGTCATGATGATGGACGGCAACGAAGCCGCCGCCTCGGTCGCGCATCGGCTGAGCGAGGTCATTGCCATTTACCCGATCACACCTTCCTCCGCCATGGGCGAATTTGCCGACGAGTGGTCGGCAAAAGGCAAACCGAATCTATGGGGCACGGTTCCCCTCGTGATCGAGATGCAATCCGAGGGCGGCGCGGCGGGAACCGTCCACGGCGCGTTGCAGACGGGCGCGCTCACCACCACCTTCACCGCCTCGCAGGGTCTCCTGCTCATGATCCCCAACATGTACAAGATCGCGGGCGAACTCACCAGCGCGGTCTTTCACGTGGCGGCGCGTTCCATCGCAGCGCAGGGGCTTTCGATCTTCGGCGATCATCAGGACGTGATGGCTGTCCGCCAGACGGGTTGGTCGCTGCTTTCGAGCGGGTCCGTGCAGGAGGCGCACGACTTCGCCGCCATCGCGCAGATGTCCACGCTCAAAACGCGCGTTCCGTTCTTGCATTTCTTCGATGGATTCCGCACCTCGCACGAAGTTGCTAAAATATTTTATCTTACGGATGACGAACTCCGCCTCCTTCTCGACGGGGACCTGATTCGTGCCCATCGAGCGCGTGCCCTCACCCCCGAGCGACCCGTCCTACGCGGCACCGCGCAGAACCCCGATGTCTACTTCCAGGCTCGTGAGACGGTGAATCCGCTCTACGCCGCGACACCCGCCATCGTGCAAGAGATGATGGACAAATTCGCGCAGGTCACTGGCAGGCAATATCATCTGTTCGATTATGTCGGTCACCCCGAAGCGGAACGTGTCGTCGTTATCATGGGTTCGGGCGGCGAGACCGCCGAAGCGACAGTAAAACATCTCGTTGCAAAAGGCGAAAAGGTCGGCGCATTGCGCGTGCGCTTGTATCGTCCGTTTTCGATGGAGCAATTCATCAAGGCATTGCCTGCCTCTGTGAAAGAGATCGCGGTTCTCGACAGAACCAAAGAGCCCGGTGCGTTAGGCGAGCCGTTGTATCTGGATATTGTGAATGCACTCGTCGAAGGCAAACGTGAAAGCATCAAAGTCATTGGCGGACGGTATGGACTTTCCTCCAAAGAATTTACGCCAGCGATGGTCAAAGCAACGCTCGATGAGTTATCCAAACCTGAGCCGAAGAATCATTTCACGGTGGGTATCAACGACGACGTGAGTCACACGAGTCTTGACTACGACGCATCCTTCTCGATTGAAGACGCACAGACCGTACGCTGTGTGTTTTTTGGACTGGGGTCGGATGGCACGGTGGGGGCAAACAAGAACTCGATCAAGATCATCGGCGAAGAGACCGAGAATTTTGCGCAAGGTTACTTCGTCTACGACTCGAAAAAGTCGGGTCAGATGACCACGTCGCATTTGCGGTTTGGTCCCAAGCCGATTCTGGCTCCGTATTTGATCGAAGCGAACCAGGCGAATTTTGTGGCGTGTCATCAATTCAACTTTCTCGAACGGTTCGACATGTTGAAATACGCCAAAGCAGGCGCAGTCTTTTTGCTCAACAGCATGTATGATCCCGATACGATCTGGGAGAACCTGCCGAGTGAAGTCCAAAAGGACATCATCGAGAAGCACCTCAAGTTCTACGTTATCAACGGGTACGATGTCGCTTTGAAGACGGGCATGGGTCAACGCGTCAACACCATCATGCAGACGGCGTTCTTTGCCATCAGTGGTGTGCTTCCACGCGAGGCGGCGATTGCGGAAATCAAACACGCCATCGAGAAGACCTACGGCAAACGCGGCGAAGCGGTGGTGAAGAAAAACTTCGAAGCGGTGGATGCAACGATCGCAAACCTGCGCGAAGTCAGCGTCCCGGCGGAGGTCACGTCTGAGGCGGCGAGGCGGTCTCCCGTCCCGAATGAGGCGCCTGAGTTTGTGAAGAACGTGCTGGGGAGGCTGATCCAGTTTGAGGGCGATGATGTCCCCGTGTCCGCGCTTCCGAATGACGGCACGTATCCGCTGGCGACTTCGCAATGGGAGAAACGCAACATCGCGCTGGAGATCCCCGTGTGGGATGAGTCGTTGTGCATCCAGTGCGGCAAGTGTGTGATCGTGTGCCCGCACGCGGTGATACGTCATAAAGTCTACAGCGAGGTCGCGCTGGCCGGCGCGCCCGAGACGTTCAAACATGTGCCGTCGAAGTTCAAGGAGTTTTCGCCGGGCTACGCGTACACCGTGCAGGTCGCGCCCGAGGATTGCACGGGTTGTACGTTGTGTGTGGAGGCGTGCCCCGTGAAAGATAAAACGCAGGTGGGGCGGCGCGCCATCAACATGGAGCCGCAACCGCCTCTGCGGGAAGCCGAAGCAAAGAATTGGGATTTCTTCATGACGATTCCCGATCTCGATAGAAAGTTGATCAACCCTTCGACGATCAAGAATTCGCAGTTGTTGCGTCCATTGTTCGAGTTTAGCGGTGCGTGCGCGGGATGCGGTGAGACGCCGTATGTAAAATTGGTCTCGCAGTTGTTCGGCGACCGCGCGATCATCGCCAACGCCACGGGATGCTCGTCCATTTACGGCGGCAACCTCCCCACCACGCCATGGGCAGTGGATACGAAGGGACGCGGTCCCGCATGGTCCAACTCGTTGTTCGAGGATAACGCCGAGTTCGGTCTGGGTATGCGGCTCACGCTCGACAAACAAAACGAATATGCCCGCGAGATTCTCCGCATCATGGAGAAGGAATTGGGCAGTGAATTTGTCGATGCGACTCTCGACGCCGACCAGGAAACTGAAGCGGGCATTGAGGCACAGCGCGAGCGTGTGGCTGTGTTGAAAAATAAACTCGCTCACTCAAATGACCCGCAGGCGAAAGATTTAGTCAGCGTCGCCGACTCGCTCGTGAAAAAATCGGTGTGGATCATCGGCGGCGACGGCTGGGCATACGACATCGGCTACGGCGGTCTCGACCACGTGATGGCAAGCGGACGCAACGTGAACATCCTCGTGCTCGATACCGAAGTGTATTCGAACACGGGCGGGCAGGCGAGCAAGTCCACGCCGAGGGCGGCGGTGGCGAAATTCGCGATGGGCGGCAAGGGAATGCCGAAAAAGGATTTGGGCTTGATCGCCATGTCGTATGGATACGTCTACGTGGCGCACGTTGCCATGGGCGCAAGCGACCAGCAGACACTACACGCCTTCCTCGAAGCCGAGGCATACGACGGTCCATCGCTCATCATCGCGTACAGCCCCTGCATTGCGCACGGCTACGAGATGGCGCGCAGTCTCGACCAGACCAAACTCGCCGTGCAGTCGGGTCACTGGCCCATGTATCGCTACAATCCACGCATGGTGTTGTATGGGCAAAACCCGCTGTCCATCGATTCGAAGGAACCCAGCATTTCCTTTTCACAGTATGCCTACAACGAAAGCCGCTATAAGATGCTCACACAACTCGACGAGGAACGCGCCGAGGAATTGATGCGCGACGCGCAGAAGGATGCCAAGAGTCGCTGGGCGCTGTATCAGCAGATGGCGGCGATGCATTATGGCAATAACGGTACACAAGAAAACAGGTAGACATGCAGGCTCGGTGGTTGAGTAGGCGACGGGTTCTTTGTCGCCGTATCGAAACCACCAATAACAAGGAAACTTGAAATTCGAAAGTGTGGTTTCGATACGCCCTCCTCTGTCGCTTCGGGCTACTCAACCACCATCTGAAAATTATTGGAGAACACCATGACGGATCTTTCTACAACCTATCTTGGTCTGCCATTAAGGAACCCGCTCGTCGCCTCGGCGTCTCCGCTCTCGCGAAAGATCGACCGCGCGAAGAAATTGGAGGAGGCGGGCATCGCGGCGATCGTGATGTACTCACTCTTCGAGGAGCAGGTCATCCACGAAAGCCTTGAGTTGGACCATTACCTCAACCGTGGCAGTGAATCGCATGCGGAGGCGTTATCCTACCTGCCTGACGGCGGATTGTATGCCATCAGCCCGGAAAAGTATTTGAGTCGCCTGGCGGGGTTGAAGAAAGCGGTCAAGATTCCCGTCATTGGGAGTTTGAACGGCGTTTCGAAAGGCGGCTGGACCGATTATGCCCGCCGCATCGAAGAGGCAGGCGCGGACGCGCTCGAACTCAACATGTACTACATCCCCACCGATATGGACATGACCTCCAACGATATCGAAGACACCCAAGTGGAACTGGTGGCGGAGGTCAAATCAGCGATTCGGATTCCGCTGGCGGTGAAGATCAGCCCATTCGTCACGTCCCTGCCGAATTTCGCCAAGCGACTCGTCGAAGCAGGCGCGGACGGACTCGTGCTATTCAACCGCTTCTATCAACCCGATTTCGACCTGGAGGAATTGGCGATCCTCCACAGCCTCGATTTGAGCACATCCTCCGATTTGCGCTTGCCCCTGCGTTGGATTTCGATCCTGCACGGCAAACTGAATGTTGACTTCGCGCTCACGAGCGGCGTGCATACCCACACCGATGTGCTGAAGGCGATGATGGCAGGCGCGAAGGTCGCGATGATGGCGTCGAATCTGTTGCATAACGGCGAGCAGGCAGTCGGTCCGATTCTGAGCGAACTCGAAGCGTGGATGCAGGCACGGGAGTACGAGTCCATTCGGCAGATGCAAGGGAGTATGAGTCAAAAGTCCGTGCGCGAGCCGCAAGCGTTCGAACGCGCGAATTACATGAAGGTGTTGAATAATTTCAGAAGTTTGCCGTGAATAAAATGTGTCACCCTGAGCGTAGCGAAGGGTCTCGCCGCTTCGCGGCGGGATTCTTCGGTCGCTTCGCTCCCTCAGAATGACACAATGCACACTGGTTAAACGGCAAACCCCGCCTTCGCAGGCGGGGTTGCCTTTGACCAACGTAGAGGGAGGAGAGAGTGACAACGCGCGGGAGAAACGCGCGTGTATCTACACTGGGTTGTAATTCGGATTAGTGCCGCACAAGGTGCAGGTCATCTTTTCGACTTTGTTGCACTCGACCATGTTCGAGCAGCGATGCGCAAGGACACGCGGAGGCTGGTCGGGGAGCACATCAGACGGGACGACGATCTGCGTTTCGAGGATCACCTCGCGCCCGGCGTGCTCACAGCGGATCGTCTTGCGAACCTGCCATTTTTTCTGAGCCATCGGCACCTCCGTTCCACGATTACGCCCGGATTATAGAAAAAACGGAGGCTGCGCGACAGTGACACGCATCCTCCGTTGATGTGACAAATCGCATATATGCGACTGGCTTACTCTATTTGCGCGTCAGCACGTACACCCCGCCGCTGTCCGCGAGGATGTAAAGCTCCCCGTTGGCATCCTGCCCAAAGGAGGTGATGTTGACATCCGTGTCGAACAGCAATTGCTTCTGCCACGCCTCCCCGGAGCGGATCAACCCCCAGATAAAGCCCGTACAGTAATCGCCATAGAGGTAGATGCCGTTCCACTCGGTCATCGAACCTCGGTAGACATATCCGCCGGTGACGGAACATCCGCCCTCGGCGTGGCTGTACTCCGCGATCGGGTCGACCATCCCAGCAGGACCGCCGCCTTCGAAATCGTGCGCGCCTTCGCGATGATCCCAGCCGAAATTTTGTCCGGTCGGTGCGCCGGCGAGGATGAAGTCGATCTCCTCCCAGGTGCCCTGCCCCACATCGCCGATGTACAGGTCGTCTGTTGCAGAATCGAACGACATGCGCCACGGGTTGCGCAAACCGTATGCCCAGATTTCATCGCCAAACGGATTATCGGCGGGGATGGCATACGGCTCACCGGAATCCACATCGATGCGGAGAATCTTCCCCAGGAATGTATCCAGCGATTGACCATTGCCGTGCGGGTCGCCGCCGGAGCCCCCATCGCCGAGACCGATGTATAGAAATCCATCGGGACCGAAGTTCAGCGTCCCGCCGTTGTGGTTCGGGTAGGGTTGTGCCACGCGCAACAGGATAACTTCACTGTTCGGGTCGGCGGAATCGCCGCTGGCGGTAAAGCGCGAAATGAACGTATCGCCGCCCGCGCCGGTGTAGTTGACGTAGAAGAATCCGTTCTGCGCGAAGTTCGGGTGAAGCGCAAGCCCGAGCAAGCCCATCTCGTTGGCTGTGCTATTGACGCGGTCTTCGATGTTCAGGAACGGCGCGGAGGTCAGTCCTCCATTTTCGAGGAGGTGGATGTGCCCAAGTTTTTCGACCAGCCACAAACGACCAAGATGATCGGGTTGCAGGTCTACGGGGCGTTCGAGTCCGGCTGTGACCGGCTGCCACGTGTACGCGTTCGAGTCGGGAAACGTGGAGGCGCTGGGGGGCGTGTCCGTCGGGGGTATGGCTGTGGGCGTGGGAGGTTGTGTGGGCGGGAGCGTGGTCGAGGTGGGCGAATCAGGCGTCCCGGAGGGTGGAGGCGTGCTGATCGTCCCGCAGGCGAGCATGGGGAGCATCAACAGGATCAGCAGACGTTTCATTTGCCGTCCACGTCGGTCGAATCGGCATCCACGATATCGCCTGTCGAATCGTCCTCCATGTTGCTGAGGAGATCGTTCATGTGTTCCTTCACCACAGCCGGCGGGCAGAGTTCGATGAAAAGATTCGAGCCGATCAACAGGATGCCCATGTCATCCAATACCCCGATGACCGGCAGGGCGATGGCATCGAGGGGCCAGATCAGGTAGGCAAGCGTCGCCAGGGGCACGAGTTTGATGAAAATATTCACGCGGCGGTCCGCCATCAGACGCCCGATCAGCTTGATGCGCGCAACCACATCGCGCAACATGCCTCCTTGCGCAGGGACCATGATCTTGGAGGGTCGTTTGTCAGCCATGATGAATCTCCTGAGTTTGTGACATTTATCGTGCGCGACACATTATAAAACACATGTATGCGCCGCGCTTCGTGAACTGTCAAGACTTACGAAAAACTCATTCAGGAGTAGCATCATGGACATCACCATCGACTTCCCCGGCGGCGCGCGCGTGGATGCGCATGTTCGGAATCATATCGTCCAAACCGACCAACCGTCGGGCGGCGGAGGGATGGATTCTGCGCCGTCCCCGTTTGAATTGTTCCTCGCTTCTCTCGGCACGTGCGCGGGGATCTACGTCCTCGGCTTTTGCCGCCAGCGCAACCTGCCCACCGAGGGCATCCGCATCGTCCAGCGTCATCACTCCAACCCACAGAGCGGCATGATGGACCGGATCGAAGTGGAAATTCAAGTCCCGCCCACGTTCCCGAAGCAATACTACAGCGCGTTGATCCGCTCTGCGGAATTGTGCAAAGTGAAAAAGACGCTGGAGAACCCGCCCAAATTCGAGGTGTTTGCAAAAGAGGTCGAGTTTGCTTGAGAGTTCTTACGGATTACACGGATTTACACAAACGATCTTAGGTAAATAATAATAGCATCCGTGATCATCGGTGAAATCCGTGGCAGGGTTTAAACTCACCTCACGCAGGAGGGTGGATATAACCTTGAGTGCCAATATCATTCTACCCGCCCGACGATGAATCGTCGGGCTAATCATACGAAGCCGCCTTTGGAGGCTTAAGCCCCGCTACGCGGGGCTTTGTAAGTTAGCACGGGGATTCATCCCCGTGCGGGTGTGCCGATTCATTATCTGCGTAAGTTGAGTTCTTAAGTCCAGGGGAAATCATGTTTTTCATTTCATCGTTCAGGCTTACTTTTGGTTCTTGCATGGAAGCCTCGGCGCGTATAAAATCCTTCAATACCAACCCAACGAAACCGAGGTGAAATCGAATGACCCGAAATAAACTGTTTTTGTTTCTCGTAAGCCTGTCCGTTTTCGTGCTGGCGTGCAATTTTGGCGGGATTCTCAACACGCCCACACCCACCGTTCCTCCTCCGCCCCAAGCCACCGAGTCTACCAGCGGGCAGGGCGGCGACATGGCTGGCGCATTGGAACGACTCGGCGGCACGGACTGTGACGAAAATCCCGATTTCACCTGCGTTACCGTTCAAGTCCCGCTCGATCACTTCGATGCCGCGAACACGGAAACCCTGAATGTTATCTTCGCCGTTTCACAGGCAAGCGGTGAACGCTATGGCATGTACGTGCAGGCGTTTCCCGGCGGACCCGGCGGCGAGGGAGTCAGCACCGGGGGGCTGAACTGGTTCTCGGATGAAATCCTCGAACATTTCGATATCGTCTATTTCGACCAGCGCGGTCTCGGGCTTTCGGGCGAGTTAGCCTGCCCCACGGCATATGCGGCGGATTTTCTCAGTTATCTCAACACGGACGATACCGCCGGGCTGGAGGGCGCCGACACGCCCGCCGAGCAACAAGCCGCCATCGACGCGGCGCGCGCGTTCGTGGATGGATGTGTCGCCGAGATTGGCATCGACCCGGCGCGGTTGAGGTTCTACAGCACCGCCCAGGTAGCGGAAGATATCGAGTCGTTCCGCCAGATCGTGGGCGACGATCAATTCTGGCTGTACGGCGTCAGCTACGGCACGGCGGTCGCGCAAACCTTCGCGGCGGCTCACCCCGATCGGCTGGCTGGACTCATCCTCGACGGCACCATCGACCTGACACTGACCGGTGAAGAAGGCGCGATCGCGCAGGAAAAAGCCTTCGAAGAAGTCCTGCTCGCCGTGCTCGGAGCCTGCAACGAAAACGCGGACTGCGCGGAGGAAATGGGCGGTGACGCTGTGGCTGTCTACGATTCGCTTGCCACGAAGCTCGCGCAAACTCCCATCGCGTACGAATACCCGCTCCCGAGCGGTGAGCGCGTGAAAAAGACCTTCACCTTCAACCAACTGGAATTCGTAACCATCTACCAGTTGTATTCCCTCGGCGGGCGGATGTTATACCTGCGCGCGCTTGCCGCTGCAAATAACGGAGACATCCTGCCGATGGCGCGTTTACTGCACCAGCAGGGAACGGTCGACCCCGCCACCGGCGAATATCTCGGCGACTCGACCTTTTCCGATACGATGTTCTACGGCGTCAACTGCACCGACGACTCATATTTCAAAGGCACAGCCGATGAACGGATCGCGCAGACCATCGCCGCCGGGCAAGCCTCCAACGGAACCGTCCCGCGCCTCGATGGCTTTGTGTACACCGGCTTGTACTGCTCCCTGTGGCCCAGCGCTCCGCAAGGAGTTGTGGAACGCGATCCACTCATCGCGCCCGGCGTCCCCACGTTTATCTTGAATGCGATCCTCGACCCCGCAACCCCATTCCAGCAGGGCAAGACCGTCTACGAACGTCTCGACAACGGGTATCACCTGTACGTCGATGGCGGGCGTCACTCCGTCTACGGCTTCGGCAACGAATGCCCCGACGATTACATCACAGACTTCCTGGTGAACGGGGAACTTCCCGCCCAGCGCGAGATCGTGTGCGAGTGGGACCCGTCTGTGGTCAACGCGTACGAACCGTTGATGCCCGCCGACGTGAGCGGGTTTGATAACCCGCTCGAAGTGTTCTCCGCCATCGACCTCGAACTCTACCTCTCCCCGGAATATTATTACAACAGCTTCACCGAAGAGACCACCTTTGCCTGCCCGTACGGCGGGTCGTTCACCTTCGCTCCCAGCGAGGTCGGCGAATCGTACAATTTCACCGATTGCGAGTTTACAGCGGGCTTTGCGATCACCGGCACGGGCAGTTTCAATTACGAGACCGGCATCTTCTCGCTTGAAACCCAGGTTAGCGGCGACAAGTCCGGCGCCCTCACCTACACCAACGACTACAACACCGGCTCGCTCACGCTCACCGGCGATTACGGCGGCGAAACCATCGATTTGAGTCAATAACCTATCCGCCATCATCACGGAGGGCGCAGGGAATCTAAAAACTCCTTATCTCTGCGCACTCCGTGATTGTTATTTTCCCTCCACGCGAACCTCATGCCGTATCTGATCGACGGTCACAACCTGATCCCCAAACTCGGACTGCGCCTCGATTCGCTGGACGACGAGTTGGAGTTGGTCACCATCCTTCAGGAATTTTGCCGCCTCGAACGCCGCCAGGTGGAGGTGTACTTCGACGGCGCCCCTGCCGAGCAAGCAGGCACGAGAAAAATCGGAATCGTCACCGCGCATTTTGTTTCAAAATCCACAACCGCCGACCATGCCATCCACAGTCGGTTGCGAAAACTCGGCAATGCCGCAAAAAATTGGACCATCGTATCCTCCGATCGGCAGGTACAAACCGAAGCCCGCAATGCGCGCGCCGAGATTCTCTCCTCCGATGAATTTGCGAAGACGTTGAAGCACGTGATGAATTCACCGCGCATCTCAAAGAGCGAGCGTGCAATCTCAGAGAACGAAGTCGAGGAGTGGATGAACGTGTTCAAAAGCAAAAGAGAGTAGCGACTGGGGATTGGGCGATATAATTTGCGCATGCCCACCGCCTACACCTTCGTCGCATCGCCGAATCACGTTTACCCCGATCACCCCGAACGACCGGGGCGGTTGGATGTTCTGAAACCCAAACTTGATTCATTTAACGCCCAACTGCTGGATGTAACACCCGCTTCGCGCGACGAAGTGCGGCTGGTCCACCACCCTCAACTTGTTTCCGCGCTCGAAAAGGTCTGCCGCGAGGACGCGCCCGGAATCATCGACTACGCGCCGACCTACGTGACCTCCTCCTCGTTCGAGGATGCGTTGCTCGCGACAGGAGGCGTACTCACCTGCACGCGCGCAGTGTTGAACGGTGACGCGAGTAACGCCTTCGCCACCGTCCGCCCACCGGGACATCACGCCGAACCCGACCGAGCCATGGGATTCTGCCTGTTCAACAACGTCGCCATCGGCGCACGCCTCGCCCTCGAAAACGGATTGCAACGCGTGGCAATTCTTGATTACGACGCGCATCACGGCAACGGGACGCAAGCCGCGTTCCTCCACGACGAGCGCGTGGCGTTTTTGTCGGCGCATCAGTTCCAGCCGGGGTTTTATCCCGGTACCGGCGCGATGAAGGATGCGCCGCACGCGAAAAAACGCATTGTCAACGTGCCGTTGCCGGCGCGGGCGGGCGATACCGTCTACGAACAAGTCGCTGATCGAATTTTCAAACCGTTTGTCGAATCGTTCAAGCCGCAGATGATTTTTGTCTCCGTTGGGTTCGATGCGCACTGGAACGACCCGATCACGTCGCTGGGGTTATCGTCAGCGGGATACTTCACGGTGGCGCAAAAGAACATTGCGCTGGCGGAGGAAGTCTGCGGCGGAAAGATCGTTTTCGTGCTGGAAGGCGGCTACGACCCGGTCAACGTGGCGAACGGGGTAGAGTCAACTTTCCACGCGCTGACCAAATCTCCCCGTCGGAGCGATGCGGGGGATGCGAGTCCGCACCGGGAACCGGAGTGCGGGTCACTCATCGAAGAGATACGAAAGTGGCATGGATTTTCGTGAGTCGTAATTTATAATCTGCCACAGAGTTCACAGAGACTTTGAGAAAAAACTCAATGAACTCTGTGATCTCTGTGGCTAAGAAAAAGGAGCAATCATGGCACGCAGGCGAACGCTTGGATATGTTCAAAACGAATGGACTTGCCCGAACTGCAACACGCGCAACAAGGGCGGCGAGAAGACGTGTGAAAACTGCGGCGCGCCGCAACCGGAGAATGTGAACTTCGAGTTGCCGTCCGAACAAAAATTTGTGACGGATGCCAAACAAGTGGACTCCGCCAAGGCGGGCGCGGACATCCACTGCGGTTTCTGCGGGACGCGCAACCCCGCCACCGCCGAGACGTGCTCGCAGTGCGGCGGAGATTTGAAAGAGGGCAAGGCGCGCGAGGCAGGACGCGTGATGCAAGCGCCGGCACCCGCGCCGAAGATCGTGAAATGCGATAACTGCGGCGTGGAAAACCCCAGCAGTAATTCGCTGTGTTCGAATTGCGGATCGCCTCTTCCCAAATTGACGCCTGCCCAACCCCAGCAAGCCTTTGCCGCCGCCAAACCCGCGGCGGGAGGACTCACCCCCGCCGCGCCGATCAAAACCAAAACAAACAACCGCAGAAACTTGTTGATTCTCGGCGCGTTGTTTGGGTGTCTTGCCATCGCCTGTATTGCCGCGCTGGTGTTCTTCGTGTTCCCGACCTCTTCGGTGCAAGCCACAGTGACCGATGTGCATTGGCAGACCTCTGTGCCGGTGCAGGAGATCCAATCGGTGAATTATTCGAACGAACGCGGCAACCCGCCCTCGGATGCGTACAACGTCTCCTGCCGCGATGAAAGCCAGGATGTGTGCGAACAACGGACGATAGACAAAGGGAATGGCTTCTCGGAGGTTGTGGAGGAATGTCACACGGAAACGACCACGTACTGTTCCTACACCGTGGACGAGTGGACGACCATTCAAACCTACAACCTCGAAGGGAACGACTTGCGCCCGGTCTACGATGACCCCAGCCTGCGCAGCGACCAGCGTATTGGCGGTACTTCCGAAACGCTGACCGTGGTATTCATCACCGAAGACGGCTCGCAGGAGACCTATACCGCCAGCTCGCTCTCCGAGTTTCAGCAGTTCACCATCGGTAGCACCTGGACGTTGAACATGAACCTCGCTGGGGGCGTACTGAGCGTGGAGCCGTAAGAAGCGAGAGGGGCAACGCTCCCACAGCATTTATTACTTCAACCAAAATCCTAGTGGATACTCCCGGTCTGCTTTCTCGTAAGGTACAAACTCAGTATCAGACGAGCCGTCATCGTAGAGATTCACCATCACATACGCGGGCGGGAAAGACATATACCAGCCATACCACCAATTTCCGCAGATCGCTCCGTTCGTCTGATAGCGGACGCCCAAATAATCCAACACTTCGTATTGATGTGTATGACCGCTTAAGCAGAGACGTACGTTGGGGTGATAGAGAAAAAGTCGCCTGAGTTCTCGCGCGTCGATATGCATCCAACAGGCTGGCACCACCCAATTGCCAGTTTCCTCCGTCGGTCCGTCAAAGTATTCGCAAGCCGCGATGAAGGGAATGTGAGACACAATGCAAATCGGCACAGTTTTAGGAACAGAAACGATATCCGCTTTGAGCCATTCGAATTGCTCCTCATCGAGTTTCCCGATGTAAGGTTCGGGGGAAGCTTCATTTCTAGTGTGTATGCTGTCCAGAACGACGAAGTGCCACCCAGCCTGATCAAAACTGTAATAACGATTGGCAAGACCCAGTCTCTCCAAAGCCATTTCCTTGCCGTATATTGAATCGCCTTGCAGTGATGAATCAGTCAGTCCCCAGCCCCATACATCGTGGTTTCCAATGGCATGGACAACTGGCAGGCTGTTCTCTTTTTTCATGATGCTGTTATAGGCAAGCCACTGCCCCACCGCCTTCGATTTACTTGTTTCCAACGCATCCATGATCGAATCGCCGGTATTCAAGATCATATCAGGCGGGTCTTCCTGATTTTGGGAGTGATGCAAGGCACGCGCCATACCAGCAGGTGCAACGCCTTGAGGCTCAACGTGGAAATCGGTCAAATGAGCAATTCGCAATACTCGCTTTTTTCCCAACTGAGGAGGCGCAGTCTCTGCCACCGGAGATGGAGAACAAGCGCTCACTGCGCCTAATGCAGTTGCCCCGGCGAATTTCAAGAAATCCCGGCGATTGATCGTTTTCTTCATCTCTTATCAACCTTTCTGGCTTTATGCCAGTTTTCCCACGAGTTTCTCCACCTCATCCAAAATTTCCCCACGCTTGACCAGTTCTTTCATTGCGTTGTGATCATTATACAGCGGACGATCCACGTGCAAATGCTCCACGTATTTGCGGATGACCTCGCGCGCGCGGTTGGTGCCGCGCCCCGGCAGGAACTGACGGAAATCCATGGCTTGCGCCGCCGCCATGAATTCGATTCCCAACACACCGTACGCGTTATCTAAAATTTGTCCATTTTTCAACGCGGTGTTCATGCCCATCGAAACGAAATCCTCCTGATCCGCTGCGGCAGGGATGGATTGAATCGACGCGGGCGCAGATAAGATTCTTTGCTCCACGATCAAATGGTCGGCGGTGTACTGGCTGAGCATCATGCCGGAGTAGAAGCCCGGCTCGTGGGCGAGGAAATCAGGCAGACCCTGCGAAAGAGCCGGGTTGGTCAAGCGGTTCATCCGCCGTTCAGAGAGCACGCACACCATCGTGATCGCCGCGCCTGCCATATCCATCGGCAATGAAACAGGGCTTCCCTGAAAGTTCGCGCCGGTGAGAGTCAATTTTTCTTCGGGAATGAAGATCGGGTTATCGCCCACGCCGTTGAGTTCGATCTCCACTTGCGAGCGCGCATACGCCACCG
>CAZGSB010000076.1:0-13971 GCA_964528275.1 uncultured Anaerolinea sp.
TTATCGCCTGTCGTGAATCAATCGGTCAATGGCGCGCGCGACGAGATTATCCTGCGGCTCATTCGGGAATTCCGCTCTTTCATGCTCGATCAATCGATTCGCCGTGGCTCCGTCTCCATTGACCAAACGAATCAAGTCTGCATAGGAGAAACCCGGCATGGGCGAACTGTCATCGCTATCATCGGGACTGAGATTCTCGTCCGGATTGAGATTTTCTTCTGATGATGGGGGATGCTTGTCTGGATCGAAGCCGTTGTCAGGGGCAGGATGATTCTGTGCAGATGAAGACCCGGATGATCCGCCGCCAATGGGATGCCCAAACACATCAAACAGGAGTTTGATGGCGTCTTCCACATCGACCGGAACCAGTTCGCCCTTGTGTGTCCAAAATTCCTTTGCCTGGATCAGTTGTTTTCGATAATCAATAATGACACGTTGTATGGTGTCTTGATGTCCTGTTGCAGATTGACTTGCCTGATGGTACGACCCAAGAGGAATATCCTGTATTAACTCCGTCATTTTGTGCAGAACGGTTTCGACGCTAAAGCCCTTCAGGGCATCGTTGCCATCCATTCCGGCGTTCTCCCGGCTGACCTTCCATGCCTCGATGTGCTTGCTGAACACTTTTTCAATGGGACTCTTCCACGTACCGATACCGATCCACTGAAGTTTGACGCCGCGCTCGCGGGCGGTCTTATTGAAGCCTTCAGCGAATTCACTGAACAGATCGGCCTTGATCTGAGGTCGCGGAACGAACTCCGGCTTTTTAGGCGGATCCTTCATCTCTTGCGGTGTCACACCTAACGGAAGCAGGTTTCGCGCTTCGTCCGTCAACATATTCTCGCGTTGTGCGGTTGTGTCCACTTCGGGTTGACCAATGCTGGCAAAATATTTGTTCAACTCGTTGCGGTTCATGAATTTAGCGAGCTCGCCTCGGATGAGGCTGATCATATTGTTGATCCAGAGAAAAGTATATTTGGATGGAGTATCCTGTTCAGGCGTTACAACGGAGATGGATTTATAGACAATATCCTCGACGGCTCGTCTGCTAAATGGGTAGGGGAGGACTTCAGGATTCGAGGTTTGTTCTTCGCCGCGGCTTATGCTGAACATAAAGCGCACATCGGTCGCAGAGATGGGAATCCCGTCCTTGCTTCGGCTGGGGACCGAACGCGCCTTTTCATCCAAATCGCGAAGTTCGACGAAATGGTCGCGTAGATCAATCGCTTCACGGAATCGTTCGAAGCCCTCGATAGTCGCTTTGCCGCCGGGTTCCCTGCTGGTCGGTCCGATCACATGCGGAGTACCATCCGGCTTCTCGAACAGAGCCGCTGAGTCCAACTCCACGATCACTTTGCCTGGTCCGCCAATCAAATAATTGGCAGATTTTTTATCTTCCTCGATGATTTCACCTTTCGCGATGCGAATGGTTTCATCGCTTCCCCCAAGTGCCACTTCCAAAATGTGCCGGCGGGCGATGGAAACATCAGCGAGATTGAAAATATCCGCAAGGTAGATTGCTGCCGATTGCAGGGAGATGAAATACGGTGCGAGGAGCAACGGCAGGAAACGCAGGTTTTTGGGGTCGATGAAAACCTGCCAGGCGAAGTTGATTAGATTCGTGATTGGGTTACCAACATAAGTTTCTCTGTAAGCCGAGTAAGCGATATAGAAAAAAATGTCCTGGATGCGTGCCAGCCAGAGTGACAACGGATAATTGATGAGGCTGAGAAGGAAACCGCTGATGAAGAACAAGATCACGAACGCCCAAAAGCGGCCGCTGGAGGCTTTTGGTGAAAGGTCGAACATCATGTTCAGGTAAGCGTTCACAAGGCGGACGAACCTCTCCTTGAAAAGGCGCCATTCCTTTTGTAGTACTGTTTCGGGCTTTAGTGTGGTGTTCATTGCCCGTTAACCTCGATCCAGCGGAGGATCTCTTCCACTTCCTGTAGTTCTGTTCCCATGTTGCGTCGCAACTGGTCGTTACGGACAATGATCGCGCGCGTGCGCATGAGTAGTGATTTCAATGCTGATTTGAACTCGCCAGGCTTTGGGCTGGCGCGTACGACGGCTTCACTCAGCCATTCTGCATATTGCTTGACGGCTCGTTCCTGGCTCGCCGTTTCAAAAATGCTTCTCCGTCGTTGAACTTGATCTTTTTCCGCTTTGGCATGTTTCAGCCAATTCGCTTCCCATTTGCTGATGATTTCTTCGTCAACCGTTGGATTCAACCTCGGGTTGCTGATGCTCACACTCAAAACCTTAAGCCCGCGCTCTTTCAGTAGTTCAAATTCACGACTTAGAACCGGAGGGTGGTGCTCAATTCGCTGTCCGATTTCATCAAGATGATCCACAAATTGTTGGGTGAGTCTCGCCTTGACCAGTTCGTTGATAACCTCGAAGGCGGTCTTCATTTCCCATTTTTCTTTTTTCGGCAGGGGCGGACTGTACGGTTGCGACTCTTCGGCAGAGGTCGGGACAGGTTCCTTTTTCTCCATCTGCGCGGTACGGCTTGCCATCCATCGGTTGATCACGCGTAAAATTCTGGCGATCGCGGTTTGGAACGAATCTCTTCCTGCGCCGATCTGAATCGCCTGCGTGAGCGGGTCGATCTCCTCCTCGGTGGGTTCGATCGTCGGCGGCTGAGCCGGCGGGACTTTTTGCCCCGGCGTGAAGAATTCATCGAGTTTGAATTTGGAAGCGTATTCGCGCCACACATCCACTGCGAGTGCGGCGGGCAATTGATTCCACGCCAAACGGTGCCGCGCATTCTCGGGTTTGTAATACGGGTTGATGCCCTCGCTCAAAATCGCCTTGCGGATGGCTTCCTGATCCTCTTTTTCGTCCCTCTTGTCCTTTGGTGTGACGCCGGTTCGATATCCGAAGCGCGAACCGGATTGTCCTTTGTTCGGGAACCCCGTATCCACGCGGAAAACCACATTGATGGTTGGCACCACTTCGATGCCGTCGCGCGTCAACCCGCTGACCAGTTTGCGCCTGTCTTGGATCCGATCGTATTCCTCCTGCGATTGTTCGTCCTTTTTTTCTGCGAACGGATTTTCGCCCTCGCGTGTCGGTCCAACGGTGTGTGTCTGGGTATGTAGGTCCACAGTGCCGGCAATGGTTTCTTTCGCGTCGATGAAATGTACACCGGGTCCCAGGGTTTGCCTGATCTTTGTGGCGGTCCTTGTCACTGCTGCGCTGGCGGAGTCCAACCATAGGACGCCAGGTCCCTTTCTTTTTTCCTCTCCGGGTTCTTTTTCTTCGATCCCGTTCTTGATGAAAATTGCCGGTCCGCGGGAGCCAAACAGTCGTGCGATCAAGCGGTTGAAGATTTGCAATCGGTCTGAGAACGTGTGGACCGGCAGGATGAATTGCGAGAAGAATGCCATCCATAGGATGAGCAGGAGAGGGAAGAGGCAGGCAAGGTCGAAGAAGATGCGGACTTCGTTGATGCGTAACCCCCCAAGGCTGAAAATATCCCAAAAATAGGCAGTCAAAAGAACAGCCAGCCATCCGGCGATATAGAACCACGGCCTTTTATAAAACGGAGTGTCGCCCATTTCGTTGAATTTTATAACAAAACCGTGCAATGCGCCACGACCAATGGCGGTAAAATTTCACTTATGCTCCGCGTAGAATTTCACTGTCACACCGTTGCCTCGAAGGATTCGTTGACTCGCCCGCGCGATCTGGTGGACGCGTGCCGCCGCAAAGGCATTGACCGTATCATCGTTACCGATCACAACACGATCGCGGGCGCGCGTGCGGCTCAGGCGCTGGACCCGGAGCGGGTCATCGTGGGGGAGGAGATTCTCACTATGCGCGGGGAGATCCTTGCCGCGTTCGTGATCGAGGAGATTCCAGCCGGTTTGACTCCGCAAGAGACGATTCGGAGGCTGAAAGAGCAGGGCGCGTTCATCAGTGTGTCGCATCCGTTCGATCGATTTCGCGAAGGCGGCTGGAGAGAGGAAGACTTGCTCGAAATTCTGCCGCTTGTGGATGCCATTGAGGTTTACAACTCGCGCTGTATGTTGCCGAGTTTCAATCGTGAAGCGAAACGCTTTGCGGAAAAACACAATCTGGCAGGGACGGTCGGTTCGGACGCGCACGCGGCGTTCGAATTGGGGAGAAGTGTCCTATTGGTGGAACAGTTCGACGGTCTGGAGGGGATGCGAAACGTCATCCGAGATGCAATTCCGCAGGTCCGGTGGTCGCCCCCCTGGTTTCATTTATCGTCGCGTTATGCCGCAATCCGAAAGAAGATCAGGCTCGGTCTTGACACGCAAAATCAGGCGTGATAATCTTGCGCTCACGTGCCCGGTTCGCCTTGAAAGCGTGGAGGCTTCTGGGCATACATTTTTTTCAGTAGGAGAGTTGCAAGATGTCAGAACGATATGTTGGTACGGTCAAGTGGTTCAATGCCACCAAGGGCTACGGCTTCATCGGCCGCGAGAATGGCGAGGATGTGTTCGTGCACTTCAGCGCCATCCAGTCCGATGGATACCGCAAGTTGGAAGCCGAACAGAAAGTGGAATTTTCCGTGGAGGAAGGTCCCAAGGGGCTGCAAGCCGCCAACGTGGTGCCCATCTCGTAAGACTGACGCCTGCCTTTCCGGGCGGTCGGCTTGCCGACGTAAGTTTTGCGAACCGAACAGAGTTACCTTATGGTAACTCTGTTTTTATTTTATGACTTATTCGTGACATTTGTCGTGATTTCCCAGCCTATAATCGCTCTGCCAGCCGTAACTATTTTTTTGATTGGACGACATCTTCTAGTATGGCGATTTTGGGACTCTTTCAGAGCGACGCAAACAAACACACGGTTCTCTCGTCGGGACAGGTGGTGCCTGACCCTGCGCGTTGTGTGCAGTGTGGAATTTGCACCTTTAACTGCCCGATCGGGATCGATGTGCGTGCGTACGCGTGGCGCGGCGAACCGGTGGTTCATAGTCAGTGCCTGACGTGCGGCGAATGTGTAGCGCGTTGCCCGCGCGGGGTGTTGCGATTCGAGAAGACCGACTTGTTCGCCAAGGGGAGATCATGAAATATGTAATTGTCGGTACAGGCGTAGCAGGCATTGCGGCGATCGAAGCGATACGTTCTGTTTTCCCTTTTCCCCATGGGAGAGGGCAGGGTGAGGGTGGAGCGGAGATCGTGATGATCGGTGACGACCCGCACGGATTCTATTCGCGTCCCGGGCTTGCCTATTATTTGACCGGCGAACTGCACGATAAAGCCCTTTATCCGCGCACAGCGGACGATTATCGCAAGATGAACTTTCAGTATGTGAAAGGGAGGGTGCAGAATATTCTGCGCGCTACGCATACGTTGGAGTTGGAGAATCATGCGTCCATTTCATATGACCGATTGTTGATCGCGGTGGGTGCACAAGCCCTGCCGCTGGAAGTGCCCGGCGCGAATCTTGAGGGAGTTCTCAAACTGGACAACATGGAAGACGCGAAACGTATTTTGAAACAAGCGCGTCGTGGCAAGACGGCTATAGTGGTGGGCGGCGGAATCACCGCGCTGGAACTGGCGGAGGGTCTGCTGTCGCGGGGTATGAAGGTGCATTATTTACTGCGCGGTGAAAGATACTGGAGCAACGTACTTGATGATCAAGAATCGAAGATCGTCGAGCGGCGTCTTCAAGAAGAAGGCGTGACTTTACATCACCGCGCTGAAGTGATCGAGGTGTTGGGAAAGAACAAGCGCGTGACCGGTGTCCGTTTGCTAGACGGACGGACATTAAAGTGTGATGTAGTCGCGTACGCGATCGGGATTCGTCCACGCTTGGAATTGGCGAAGCAAGCTGGGCTGGCGGTTGACCGGGGAATTCTTGTCAATGAATATTTGCAAACGAACGACCCAGATATTTTTGCGGCGGGCGATGTGGCGCAAGCTTACGATCCAGCTGCGGGGCGATCCGTTCTGGATAGTTTATGGACACCCGCTCGTCAACAAGGGAAGACGGCAGGGTTGAACATGGCTGGGAACAAGACCGCCCACATCAAAGCACCTCCGCTTAACGTGACCCGTTTGGCGGGTCTGACAACGACGATCATCGGCACGGTCGGGAATGGACGCGATCACGACCTGGTTGGCATTGCGCGCGGTGACAGCGAAACATGGCGCGGATTGACGGATGCCATGGTGGCGCAAACCGGTTTCGAGGTGAATCGCATTCGTCTGCTTATCGGTGAAAAACGGTTATTGGGCGCCATCGTGATGGGCGACCAGAAACTTTCCTTTCCGCTCGAAAAGATCGTTTCTGAGAATGTGGATATTTCACCGATTCGTGATGAGTTGATTTCGCCCAAAGCGCAGATCGGTGATGTGATCACCGAATTTTGGGCAAGCCTGAAAAATTGAGATTTTGGAGAGTTTATGCTGCGCGGCAATCGAGAGTTATGGCTGGCATTTTTGACAATGATCCTGATCACAGGATTGTACGCGTTGGTTATTGTATTCACGCGGGAAATTCCACCTGCCAGCGAGTTGTTTGGTCATGGCTTGGGGATCGTCGGGTTTATCTTCATGCTTATGACAGAAACGTTATACAGCCTTCGCAAACGAAGCCGCAGTGTGAAGTGGGGGAGGATGTCGGTATGGCTTCAACTCCATATTTTTACCGGGCTGGTGGGATCGTTCATGGTTCTGCTCCATACATCGTGGAAATTCAATGGCATCGCCGGTGCGACAACGTTGTTGACCGTCATAATAGTCATCAGCGGATTCATCGGACGTTACATCTTCACCCGCATCCCTCGTACGATGGATGGTCTGGAGATTGAGGGCACACTTTCACAGGAAGCCCTCAAACAAGCGCGGCGGCTGATGGCGCTGTGGCATACCATTCACATCCCGATCGGCATGGCGTTATTTGTTTCCGCGTTTGTTCATATCGGCGCGGCGTTGTACTACGCAACCTTCCTGAAGTGAGAAGACGGGAGGCAGAATGCGAAACACTCGTTTGGGTTGTTTTACCGGAACAGGTATCTTTGCCGCGATCGTCACATTGCTGGTCATTGCTGGTTATGTGTATGCGAGCGGAGGCTTGTTATACAACCCCGGTCCATTGAATGCGCAAAGTGGACAAATGCTGGGTGGCGTGACCTCGCACGCAGAAACTAATGGAGATTGCCAGGCTTGTCACACCGCGCCGTGGGAGCGCACCACTATGGCAGAGCGTTGTATGAATTGCCATGCAGAGATCGCGGGAGAAATGCAAAATGTCGCCTCCCTGCATGGAAGGATGATGCACCCTTTGCAGGATATCACCTGTCGTCATTGCCATCCTGAGCATCGCGGTGTGAGCGCTCCATTGACAGAGATGGATTATGCCGAGTTTCCTCATGAAGTTGTAGGTTATTCGCTTCGAGGACATGCAATCACAGCAACAAGGCAACCCTTCACATGCGATGATTGCCATAACGGGGATATAACCACCTTCGCTTCAGATACCTGTTCCACCTGCCACTCGAACCTCGACTCTGTTTTCGTCCTTGCGCATTCCATCGAATACGGCAGTGCCTGCCTCGATTGCCACGATGGCGTGGATCGGTTTGGAAAGAGTTTCAAGCACGACTTCGATTTTGTTCTGGATGGAGGGCACACAGAGGCGGCTTGCTCGAAGTGTCACACGGGTGCGCGAGTCCTCGTCGATTTTGAAAACACGCCGTCTGATTGCCAATCGTGCCATCTCCGCGATGATGCGCACGCAGGAAGTTTCGGCACCGACTGCGCCGCATGTCACAACCCAGGCAACTGGGAAGATGCCACCTTCGATCACAACCTTGCGACATTCAAACTGGAGGGTGAGCATGCCGAAGTTCGATGCGAAGAATGTCACGTCAATAATGTTTTCAAAGGCACACCTACAAATTGTTACGCCTGCCATGCAGACGACGATGAACACGGCGGGCGGTTTGGAACCGATTGCGCCGCCTGCCACACTCCAGACAGTTGGGAGAATGCCACGTTCGATCACAACCGCTCGAATTTTCCGCTTACTGGGCGTCACGCAGGTCTGGCGTGTGAGCAATGCCATGTCAATTCGCAGTTTGCAGGCTTGTCCACCGCGTGTGTAAGTTGCCACGGCGACCCGGTCTATCATGCCGGAATGTTCGGTACAGATTGCGCCTCATGTCACTCGACGGATAATTGGTTCGCTGTGTACCGCGGATCCCATCCCTCCATCGCGGACGAAGGCGGTAGCGGCGTGAACCACGGCAATACCTCCTGCCGAACATGCCATACGCAGACGTTGCAGTCTGCCACATGTCTGGCGTGCCACGACAGCAATAACCCGGATGGCGAGGGTGGAGGAGGCGGCGAAGGCGGAGGGGGAGACGATTAAGTCATTGGGTGGCATCCAGCCCGCGTTAAAAGAAAAGACGCGGGCTTTTTCTTTTGCTTCCAGTGTCGAATCTACTTCGGGTTTATAATCAAAAAAATCCATCAAGGAGATTGTATGAAAACCCGAATCGTTAAAGGCATTGCGTTCATCGTTGCGTTGAGTATGCTTCTTTCGGCTTGCGCACCGCAGGCGACTGCCACACCGACGCCGATCCTGACCGAAGAGCCTGACAAGGAAGATGGCGGGGCAAAGATCGTCACCGGCACCGTAACGTATACCAATCCCTTCTTTACGGAGGGAGTTGCCCAGCCGATCGTCATTTTAGAGGATCAGGGCGGCTTTGTCACACGCGACCGTAATTTCATCATACCGGTCGAATCACAGGTGATCGCCACCATCACTTCCGATTTTTACACCTCACCCTTCACATACAGTCTTTCACTTCCCGAAGAACCCAATGGGACGTTGCACGACGTGGATCATGACAGTGTGGAAGAAACCGGCGTGATGGTGTTTGCCGTTGCTTACTGGACGAATACGTGGGGTGACCCATTCCTGGAGAAGCGCGACCAGGGCGGCGGCGGATGGTCTTCGGCGTATGCCTCGACCAAGGTGAGCGACGACCGCGATTCCTATCTGGAAGTGTACGGCGGAAAATATCTGGTCTTTGCGCCAGATGCGGAACAGCAATTCCCCTCGGGCTTTGGCGACGATGGAAAACTGTTCACCGACGACGATCCGGTCATGGATTTGCCCGCGGGCTGGTCGGTGATCGATCTGGATCAAACTCCCTTTGCGGTCGACCGCTCCCGGAATCCGACGATCGAGTTATACGAGCCGGAGGGCACTGCCTTGGTTGATTTCTCAGACCTGTCCTACACTGAAGCGTTCGATAAGATGGTCGAGAAATTCAAGAATGAATACGCGTTCACTGAATTGAAGGAGATCGATTGGGATGCGAAAGCCGACGAGTTTCGACCGGCATTCGAAGCCGCCGAACAAGCCAACGATCCACACGCGTACGCGCTCGCCCTGCGCGATTTTCTCTGGTCCATTCCGGATACGCACGTTGGCTTTGACCAGACGCTGATCAACGAAGATTTTCAGATCGATACAGCCGGCGGACTTGGATTTGCGATGCGCGAACTGGATGACGGGAGAATCGTTGCCAACTTCATCCTTGAAGGCGGACCAGCCGATCAAGCCGGCATGGAATGGGGCGCGGAGATCGTTTCACTCGACGGGACGCCCGTTGCCGACGTGGTCGACGCCACCGTCCCGTGGTCGTCTCCGTTCAGTAATCCGACCAACAAACGCCTGCAGCAATTACGTTATGCCACGCGGTTTAAACTCGAAAAAGGAGAAGTGGCGGTTGTGTTCGTCAACCCCGGCGGTGCAGAAAAGACCGCGACCCTCGCCGTGGTGAGCGAACGCGACAGCTTTACATCCTCGTCGTTCTACGCAGGTGTCTCGCCCACCGAACTGCCTGTGGAATTCGACCTGTTACCGAGCGGCTATGGGTATATCAAGATCAATAGTTTTCTGGATAACGACGTGCTCTCGATCCAGGTTTGGGAACGCGCCATACAATTCTTCAACGATAACAGCGTGCCCGGCGTGATCCTCGATCTGCGCATCAACGGCGGCGGCAGCGGCTGGCTGGCGGACCAGATGGCGGCATACTTCTTCAACGAAGAAACGCTGGTCGGCAACACTGCCTACTATGATGATTCCACCGGCGATTTCTACATGGATCCTGGGGATGAAACGTATATGATCCCCCCGCGTGAAGACCTTCAATACAACGGCAACGTGGTCGTGATGGTGGGACCGGCGTGCGCCAGCGCGTGCGAATTCTTCTCGTACAACATGACCATCGACGACCGCGCGACCATAGTGGGATTCTATCCCTCCGATGGTGCCGGTGGGAGCGTGGAGCAATTCATCATGCCGGAAGATGTAACCGTCCAAATGACGATCGGCAGGGCGGTCGACGAGGAAGGTGACATTCATCTCGAGGGCAAAGGCGTGGTGCCGGATGTCACCGTGCCGGTGACGTTGGAAACATTGCAGCGACTTGCCAACGGCGAAGACGTGGTGCTTGAGGTTGCTGAGAAGGTGGTGAGCCAGCCTGCAGGCGCGGGAGTGGTCCCGTCCGGACCGCCGAAGCTCGCAAGCCCTGCGGATGCCAGCAGTGCATTCGCCAACGGCGACCGCTTCCTTGAAGAACTGGCGCGCGAGGAATATCAGTCGGCTGATTACTCGAAACCCGGCATACTCACATTTACTATTCCACTCCTCAAGGACGAATCATTGTTGTGGATGTACGCGTGGTGTACGACCACCACGGAGATCCTCAATCAGAATTTCCAGAACATCGAGGTGAATTTCATGATGAACGGCAGGGAAGTTCCGCTCGACCAACTCGCGAACGAAGACCTCGCAAACGGCGGACAGCAATGTCGCTTGTATTACACCGCCTTGAGCGACTGGCCTGCAGGGGAACACAGCCTGAGCATCACCGCCACGTTCACACGCTCCATCAACGACGGAACGTCGGACTACCCGGCAGGTGATTACGTACTGGAATATGATGTGTTCGTGAAGCCCTAACGATCAGCAAGAATTCAAATGCAAGCCAAAGCCCGCGTCCGAAACGGACGCGGGCTTATGTATCGGGGCTTTAATTAACTCAAGTTGCTACCTTGTCTTGAAGGTCCATGAGGTCTCTGCTACAGTTGCGGTTACCACACCAAAACGGAGCCGAGGCCCTCATGGACAGCCAAATTGTAGCCATATTTTGCCTGTGTGACGATATTTTGAAAGGATTACATCATCACGAAGATCGGCAATGCCAGATGAGCGACGCGGAAGTCATGACGACTTCGATTGTGGCAGCCGCCTTCTTTGGCGGCAATATGGAACGGGCGCGAACGTTTTTGAAAGAGCAAGGCTATATTCCAAGTATGCTGGAAAAGAGCCGTTTCAACCGCCGCCAACATCGGATCGCCGAGTTGTTCCTGACCGTGTTCAATCTCCTGGCGACGCTCTGGAAGGATCTCAATGAGCAAAGTATCTACGTGTTGGATAGTTTTCCAGTGGCAGCTTGTGATAACTATCGGATTCCACGTTCACGGCGGTATCGCGGAGAAGCCTGGCGTGGCTATCAAGCCAGCAAGAAACGCTATTTTTATGGTTTGAAACTCCATCTCATGGTCACCGGCCGCGGGGAACCGGTTGAGTTCTTCCTGACACCGGGTTCTTGGAGCGATACCAGAGCCTTGAAAATGTACCAGTTTGACCTGCCAGAAGAGGCTTTGATCACTGGCGACAAAGCCTACAATGACTACAACTTGGAAGATATGATGGTAGAAGCCAATCTCAACCTTCTACCGTTACGAAAGAAAAACTCTCACCGCACCTTGCCGTCTTGGATGACATACCTGCTATCCTACTGCCGCAAGATGATTGAAACGACAGGTAGTTTAATCGAGCGCTTGCTGCCAAAACACATCCACGCCGTGACGGCTCGTGGTTTTGAACTGAAAGTCGCCCTCTTCGTTTTGGCCGCTTCTTTCAATTTCTAGGTCGCAACTTGAGTTAATTAAATATCCCGAAGAGGAATGAATCGATGAACAGTCTTACGTTCAACTCCCGTCGTTCTCCTGTGTATTCAACGAACGGAATTGTCGCCACATCCCAACCGTTAGCTACCGCGGCGGGGCTTGAAATTCTTGCAAAGGGAGGCAACGCGGCCGATGCCGCGGTTGCGGCCGGCGCGGCGCTCAACGTGACCGAGCCAACGTCTACCGGAATCGGCGGCGATATGTTTGCACTATATTTTTCTGCGGATACGAAACGCGTCACCGCCCTCAACGGATCGGGGCGCGCTCCTGCCGCCCTTACACTTGATCGGCTAAAGCGGGAGGGGTTTTCCACTCTTGAGCCTTTTCACGCGTACACCGTGACCGTCCCCGGCGCGTGCGCCGGCTGGTTTGATCTGATCGAAAAACACGGCTCGCTTTCGATGGGCGAGATCCTCGCGCCCGCGATTCGACTGGCGAGCGAGGGCTTTCCTGTTGCTCCGGTCACATCGTATTTCTGGGGGCGCGGAGCGCAAAGACAACTTGCCTCCGCGCCGAACGGACATGAGTTGACCATAGGAGGGCGCGGACCAAATCCCGGCGAAATTTTCCGCAACCCGGGACTCGCTCGCACGTTCCATGAAATTGCAGAGGGTGGCGCTTCGGCTTTCTATCAGGGAAAAATTGCTGAGGCCATCATTGCAGTGCTGAAAGAGGCAGGGGGGTGCATGTCGATGGACGATCTCGCCGAGCATACCTCCACGTGGGAGGAACCGATTTCGGTGGACTATCGCGGGTTGCGCGTGTATGAGTGTCCGCCGAATGGGCAGGGTATCACGGCGCTCATCGCGTTGAACCTGCTCGAGGGGTTTGATCTGGCATCACTTGAGTTGCTCTCTGTTGAACGATTGCATTTGATGATCGAAGCGATGCGGCTCGCCTTTGCCGATGCGAGTTGGTACGTGGCTGACCCGAGGTTTTCGAATATCCCGGTAAAGGAATTGTTGTCGAAAGAGTATGCAGGTCAACGCCGCAAGTTGATTGACCTGCAGCGCGCCACCGTTGACCAAAAACGCGGCTCACCGGTTTCATCCTCTGATACTGTATATTTGAGCGTGGTGGATAAGTTCGGAAATGCCTGCTCCTTCATCAACAGCAACTACATGGGTTTTGGTACTGGCATCGTTCCGAAAGGCTGGGGTTTCACATTGCAAAATCGCGGACACAACTTCAGCCTCGACCCGAATCATCCGAACGCGCTCGCCCCGCACAAACGACCGTATCACACCATCATTCCCGCGATGGTCACGCGTCCCCCCTCTCCCTTGGGGAGAGGGACGTCCGAAGGACAGGGTGAGGGAGAATTCCTCTACGCCTCCTACGGCGTGATGGGCGGTTTCATGCAACCGCAGGGTCACGTACAAGTATTATCCGCGTTGGTAGATGATGGACTCGATCCGCAAGCCGCGCTCGACCAGCCGCGCTTCTGCATCGATATCGATGAAGCAGGCGGGCGCGTAGCTATGGAAGAGGGAATGCCTGAGAAAACCTTCACTGGCTTGAAAAAAATGGGTCATCCCGTGTATTCCGTTGGCGGATACGAGCGCGCCTTGTTCGGCAGGGGGCAGGTGATTCTTCGGGATGCAGAATCTGGCGTGCTGTGCGCGGGGAGTGATATAAGGTCGGATGGATGTGCGGGGACGCTGGTCTAAATCCAGACTGCTTTCCTCGTTTACTACAAGCGGTAGCTCATATCCAAAGAGCCAAACATTATTCGAAAGAAGGTAAGGTTGCACACTCACCAACGGGAAAGTTAAACTCCTTTCTTGAATGTCCTCTCATCATTTGAAAGCGGACACGGAAAGGCGCATCCGGGTTACCTAGCGCGCTCGAGGCGTTCCTGACATGTCGCACATCGGATGGCGTGTGGTATGGCTTCTAGCCGCGCGGGGTTGATAACATCGCCGCATTTTTCGCAAATCCCATATAGTCCTTCATCCAGCCGCTTCAAAGCAATTGCCATTTGGTT
>CAZGSB010000077.1:0-13061 GCA_964528275.1 uncultured Anaerolinea sp.
GCACATATTTCAACGGCGCGCGCGCGGCGAGGCGCGTCCACAGATCATAATCCATCGCGAAGTAAAACGACGGGTCGAGCGGACCGACCTGCCGCCACAAGTCCGCGCGGAAGAACATCGTCTGCTGGGGGATGTGGGCGTACCCACGGCGAAGCAGGCGCAAGTCGGTTTGAGCCGAGTTGAATTTGCCGATCACGCGTCCGCTTTCGTTGATGAAATTGCAATCGCCGTAGACCATCCCCACGTCGGGATGCTCCTGCAAAAACTTCACCGCCGACGCAACCGCGCCCGGCTCGTACGTATCGTCGGAGTTGATCCACGCAAGGATGTCGCCCTGCGCGCGTGCGAACCCTTTGTTGATCGCATCGGTCTGACCCTTATCCTGCTCGCTCACCCACCAGCCGATTCGCCCCTCGTATTTTTTTATGATGTCAATTGTTCCATCCGTCGAGCCGCCGTCCACGATGCCATACTCGATGCGCGGATAGTCCTGCGCCAGCACGGATTGTATCGTCGCTTCGAGGTAGCGCGCTTGATTGAACGACGGTGTGATGATGGAGACGAGAGGATGGTTAGTCATGAGTTATCAGTAGGCATCTGGGTAGAACAGGCGAATCGTATCATGAGTGATCTTATGAATGCGGGAAATTTCTTCCTCCGTCAGGCGCTTCTTCCAATTTTCGATGTTGGCGCGGCTATCGAGTTTGACCGAGTGGGTCTTGCCGCGTTTCAGTTCAGTCGGGTTTTCGGAACTGCTCGAGTTCAAAATACTGCTCTCAACCTTCGAGGTGAACGCAAGCCCAAGGCGGGCATACAACTCGCGAAACCCCGCCGCTGGGTCGCGTGAGAGGTCTTCGTGGCGGACGACGATAAACTCGGGATTTCGCTCGCAAGCCGCATGAACCGCCCCGTAGATCATCGTCCACAGCAGGCTGGCTTGCCCGATGACATCGTCCGCCTGGATGGATTGCATCTGCTTACGAAATGGTTCGAGATGGTCGCGCATCAGCAGGGGCTGGGCGAGCAAATCGTTGAAGTCGAAATGCCAGCCGAGGCGTTTGAGACTGCTCGCAAACGCGGCGGGATGTCGCACCGTGACGACAACCTTGAAGTTCAGGCGTTTCGCGAACCACGGCATGGAAAACACAGCGAACGGGTCCTTGAGCAGGGCGCGCTGTCCGCGCAGGAGGGCATTACTGAAGGCGGTGAAATCGCGCCCCATGCGAAGGAAGTCCCTCACCGAGCGCAATGCCCGGAGTTCATGGAAGAGATGATAACGATAATCGAGAAGTTCGCGGAAGGCGGGCAGGAAGTCCGCTTCGTTTTCCTCGCAGACGTACTGATACCAGTGTTTTGTTGTTGCGCGGAAAATACCGGGGCGATGCAACACGTTCAGCGGCTCGCTGATGTACGCGAGGCGCGGATCAAGCGTGAGCATCCGTCCGACCCAGGTGGTACCGCTGCGGTGCGCACCGGTGACGAGGATGGGTTGAGTTGGCGAATCAGGCGTCATGGAAGGGTGAACCGCATCACGGCGCGACGATCGAGTTCAAGCCGTAGAATCGCGCCACGCAACGGTTGATCCAATCTTTGGGGTTTTCTTTATATTCGCCAACGCCGCCGGGCGCATCCAATTGCACAACGACGAGGTCGGTCTCACCGTTTGCAACCGCCTCCTGAATCAGGGCATGACGCGCATCCCATTGCGTTGCAAACGTTTCATACTCGTAGTGAAGCAAGTGCACGCGCGGCGCTGAGCGCAACGGATGCAGGATGAGCGCGGCGAGCAACAGCGCGGCTCCAACCCGCGCCCAGCTTTGTTTAATAAATAATCCCATACGAGCCGTGAGGATGCCGAGTATGCCGCCTTCGAGAATCAGCCCCAGCATCAAAATGAAGTGAGAGGCATAACGCGCGCGCGCCGCGGGGAACGTCCGCACGAACGCGCTGGGCGCGTAACTGAAACCGATGACGATGAACACCACAACAGGCACGATCAACAGTGCCCAACGCAACCGCGACGTCGGAAGGTGGGTCCCGTTTTGATCCCTGGTCGAAAGCGCGAGGAACATGACGCCCGAAGAAACCGCGACCGCAACGACGATGAGCAGGGGGAACGATTTGAAAATATCTAGTACGAATTGCGACGTGTAAAGGATGACATCGCCAGCCAACGCAACAGGGTTGTAGATCGGGGAACTGCGCATGATGCGGTCGAGGCGATTACCCGTCCCCGGCGAAACAGCCATGATCGAAATGGCGGTCACGGCGGTAATCAAACCTGCGATAAGTATGTTCAGAACATCACCACTTTGATGAAGCGGCTTCGTCCACCAGACGAGGATCACCGCCGTGAACATCATGCCGACCTGCATCCCCGAGGTCGTTTCGCTCAGCCCGCCCGCGATGAACACAAGAACGACGAAAAGGATGCCCGCCCAACGGGCTCGCGCTGTACCATACGGTTTTTGAACATAGCGCAGAAAATATGCCGCGATGCCCACGAACCACAACAACGGCAGGGAATAGGGGATCAACCCGGTCCGCCAGAACAACACCTGGTACAACGCCGTGGTTTGATACAGACTCAGGGCAATGGCGCTACAGGCAAACCATACATACCCTGCGCGGGGAATCTCGACGCGCAGAAGTTTGGCAAGCTCCGAGAACATCCACACCAACAAAATCACCCAGATCAGCAATTCCACGCCCGCCATCACGCGCATCCCGTTCACGCCGCCGAGATCGATCAACTGCCCGAACATCAAGCGCGAGTAACTGTTCGCCCACAAAAAGTAGGCGCGATACGTGGCTTCGAAAATATTATCCGACGTATATAAATAGGTCGAAGCGCAGTAGTCATCGGCGAGGTATCGCGAGAACGTGCCCAGATACGCATACACCGCCAGCGGAGCAATCGAAGCCAACGCCCCAAGAAAAAACAACAAGGAAACCCAGCGGCGAGACTGCGGGTTGCCTTGTCTCATGTCACTCTTCAAATCCATTCAAGATCCTCTGTGAATTTTAGAATCAGTATAACATAACCGGCGCGAGCGCCGCGTTCATCGGGATGATCCTCGACTGACTCGATCGGACCTGCGTGAAAGTACTGCGGATCTTAATTTCCCCAACCCAAGCAAGTTCAATACCGCCGAACCCAAAATATTCAAGCGCGCCAGCGCGGTCGGCGGATGGATGGACAACGCGCGCATCCAGGACTTCAACGCGGAGGCGGATTGCCCCGCATCGAGCAAGTACCGCGCATCAACGCGATATGCCGAGGCGCGGGCGCGTCGTTCCACAAGTGAGACTGCCTCGCCCAACCCCGGCTGACTCCTCGCCCAATCCAAAATGCGGAAGGCTTCGCGCCCGAACTCGGCGGCTTTGGCGCGATTCTTCGCCTCGGCGTGATAGCGTGCCGCCGCCCAGGTTTGAGGGACGTGCAAAATTTTTCCGTGCTGGGCAATGCGAATCCACAAGTGGTGGTCGAGCAGAAAGTGGAACGTGGGGTCGAGCAGGCCCGCTTTTTCCAACATTTCTCGCCGAAAGAACACTGCGGGCTGACCGATGATCTGAAAACACAGCAAGTCCTGCAAGGTGAGTTGCCGATACTTCAACGTGTTGAACGGCTTGCCATCTTCGTCCACGGCGAGCATGTTTCCGTACACCAAGGCAACGTCTGGATTTGCTTTGAAAATTTTTACCGCCGACGAAACCGCGCCGGGCAGGTAATAATCGTCCGAGTTCAGCCATGCGACGATCTCCCCGGTTGCACGTGCCAGTCCTTTGTTGATGGCGTCTGCTTGACCTGAATCCTTCTCGCTTACCCACCAATTGATTTTATGGAATCCAGAAGCTTGCTTCTGGGGCTTCGGCGGCAAGCCGCCTGATTCCAAAGCGAATTTCTTGATGACCTCCACCGACCCATCCGTGGACGCTCCATCCACGACGATATACTCGATGCGCGGATAATCCTGCTCCAGCACAGATCGAATTGTCTGTTCGAGGTAGCGCGCCTGATTGAAGGAAGGGGTGATGATGGAGACGAGGGTCATGATCTACTGCGCATTTCGTATTGCTTAAAGCGTCTCACCGAAACAATGATTCATATTCAACTTTGGGGAATATGGTTAACTTCCCGCCGACGGTGGCGTCCACCACTTCGCGCCCCGCATTGCGATAGGCGTCTCGTGCGAATACATACCCAATCTCAGATGTGTCCAGATCGGGCAGTTGCCACTTCACGCCTTTGCCGAAATAATTCGGCATGAAGTGATTCGGATCGTCGCCCTGTGAGATGATGGTCTTGTTCGCATCGCCCTTGTCTGCAAAGTTGTGATCCACGCCGATGAGGATGGCTTGCTCGATTCCCATGTGAAATGCCAGTTGAAGCGCGAGGTTGGTGACGGTCGCGCCTTCCCACACTCGTCCGCGGACATCCGTGGCAAAGCGGGGACCGGTGTAGGTGGTGTAAATAAAAGTTGGAAGGTTGGAAGGTTGGAAAGTTGCCGAGAAATGACGATGTGAACGCCACGCGATGAATTTGGGAATCGCCAGCGCGTTGATGTCCTCCACGAATTGCTCGACGACGAGGTCGTTCGTCACGCAGAGGTAAGTGGTGGTAAATCCCCACACGGGAAAGGCGAGATAGATTCGGTTCATCCCGAAGGTGATCTCGTTCTTCAATTTACTCGTGTCGGTGTGCTTCAAACTGGGGCCGTTGCCGATGATGAACGCGCGTTTGCCCTTATGAACATCCTTCAAAGCGGCGAGGCGGCGAATGCTCTCCCGTCGCCACGGGTGAAGATATGCAAAGGGCAAATCAGGCAGGCGTCGGAGGAAATCATACGCGTCGCGTGTGAAACGCCAGAGCGGTTGAGGAATGGCAGATTTGAGAGTCTGTTTCATGCGGGGAGGAATTCCCAACGAGCACGGAGGAGGAAAATCAAGGTGGCGAAATTCAACAGAACAAAGAGTAAGTCTGCCAAGCCGAACTGATCAAAGATCGTGGGGAGAATATTGAACGCAAGCACTGTCAGCGAAATGTAAAACGCCCAACTTGTTCTTTTACCCAACATCGTAAAGCAGACAACCATGAGCGCCGCGTCTACGAACATGGCAAGGGCATAGAAGATGTATAAACCTGCCCTTTCGGGGTTAGAGCCGATTCGCAAGAGCGAACCAATCCCAAATACGGTGAGAACCGCAATTGTGACGACGAACAAATATCGTGTCACTTGATATTCGGAGAGTTTCATGCTATTCCGTACTCAATCTCGCCGTCGCTCCCCCATCCACCACCAGCGCTTGACCGGTCATGAACGAGGATTGCTCGTTATCGGCAAGGAAATAGATCGCGCTGGCGATCTCTTCGGGCGTGCCCACTTTGCCGCTGACGGTTTTGCGCGCAAGGTTATCGAGCCGTTCCTGCACATCGCCGTGACCGGCATGCCCGCGTCCCAGCCCCGCGCGGAGCATGGGCGTATCAACCGCGCCGGGCAGGATGGCGTTGACGCGGATGTTATCGGGCGCGAACTCGATCGCCATGGCGCGCGTGAGAGCGAGCAACCCGCCTTTCGAGGCGGCATACGCGGCGATGTTCGCCGAAGTTTGAATCGCATGGACGGATGAAACATTCACCACCGCGCCGCCTCCTGACACCTTCATCAATGAGTGCGCCAACTTCACGAACAAAAACACCGAACGCAAATTCGATGCCATGACCGCATCCCATTCTTCGACGGTTGTTTCGACGAGAGGCTTGGCAACCTGCACCGCCGCGTTGTTGACCAGTGCGTCCAACGTAGGATGAAAATCTTTCACCTGTTGAAAGATTGCTTCGACCGAATCGGGATGGGAGATATCCGCTTTGATAAAATGCCCATCGGCAGGGAAACCCTCGCCAAAGTACGCGCGATCCACGCCGATCACGCGCCAGCCTTTATTTGCAAATTGATTCACGCACGCGCGACCAATCCCTCCGCCCGCACCCGTAATCAAAATCGTTCTCACATCTTTCATCTCTCCTCTTTCATCCTTCGTATTTCATCCCCAGCCCCTCGACCAGATTTTTGATCGTGTTCCAATGCACGCGTTCCCACGCAGCGGGGCTGGAGTTGGAGTTGTGCGGGGCGAGCATAACATTTTCCATTTTCATTAACGGACTCTCCAACGGAAGCGGTTCCACCTCGAAGACATCCAACGCGGCTCCCGCCAGACGTTTTGACTGCAACGCATCGGTCAGCGCCTGCTCCTCGACGATGGGTCCGCGCGCGGTGTTGATGAGCACAGCCGTTGGTTTCATGAGCGCGAATGTGTCGGAGTTCATGAGGTGGTGGGAGGTTGGGTTAAGATCGCAATTGATGGAGACGAAATCGGAATTCGATAATAGATATTCGAGAGTGGTCATCTCGATCCCCGTCTCGGTGACGAAGACATGATCAATTTCGACGATGTCAGCGCCATAGACTTTCATGCCGAACGCCTGCGCGCGGCGCGTGATAGCTTTGCCGATGTTGCCCACGCCGACCACGCCGAGCGCGCATTCGCTCAACGATTTGCCCGGTATCTTCTCCCATTTGCCGCTTTTCATTTCGCTGTCCATCCACGGTTGGCGGCGGGCGAAGGCGAGCATGTAGCCGAGGACGGTATCCGCTACGGGAGTGGTGAACGCGTTCGGGGTGCGACCGATCTTCACGCCATGGCGGGCACAGGCGGAAGCGTCAATCGAGTCGATGCCCGTCCCCCACTTGGAGATGACCTTGAGGCGCGGCGCGCACGCTTCGATGACGCGCGCGGTGTAACGGTCGTCGCCGCAGATCGCCCCGTCGAATTGACCGGCGTACCTCAGCAAATCTGCCTCTTCCATACGCTCGCGCACTTCAGGGACGATCAGTTCGATATTGTATTTGTCGAAGACCGGCTTGAAGCGCTCCACGAAGGGAATCATGTACGGGGCGGTGAAGAGAACGGTGTGCATGGTTGAAGATTATATCCTTTTCCCCGTCGCTCATTCGCCCGAAGGCGGAGGGTCTTCGCCGCGGTCGCACTCGTTTTTGATCTCTGAAAATTCATACAGGTTGGGGACCGGGGAAAAATAACTGATGTTCGGCAACATCTCGTAGGAGCCGCCGAAATATTCGTTGAAGACCACGCGGAATGAATTGACCGGCGAAATTTTCTGGAATAATTCTTCCTGATGTCCGGGCAGGTAATAGGCATTCAGGATCCACATGCGTTTGTTGCGCGGTTGAAGCCACGGACCGTGGTCGCCTTGAATGATGATGACCGGCGGCGTATCGGATTCGGCAAGGATGACATCCAACGCCTCCAGAATTTTATGATTCAGGAAGGTCAATTGATTCTGATAGCCCTGCGCGTATAACTTCGCGGGATACTCGCGGTTCTCGTTCCAAAAGTCGGGGGGGTAGGTCGGCTCACCGTTCGGACCAAACACAAAGGGAGGATGAGGCGAGATCACGTGGACGTACGCGTACGTCGGCTCGGGCATGCGGGCGATGTCGTCGAGTTTATCGAAGACAAGCAGTGTCCGATCGCGGAAGGTTTGCCCCATGATCTCATCCGGGTCGACCCACCCCAGATCCTGGGCGTGGCGGGCGAGGGTGGTTTCGATGAACAGGGTTTCAAATTCGCTCAACCCGGCTGAGAAAGGCGGCGGCGTGTAGAACACATCAGCATCATCGAGTTCGTTCCAGGCGAAGCCGGTGGCGAAGGCGACGGTTTTATAGCCCATGGCTTCAAAGTTGTATCGCACCGCGCTGTGTTTGTAGGAGTCCCATAATTTTCCGCGCTTTATGCTTTCAGGGTCGAAGGCTTCATCGAGGTCCTGCAAATACATCATGTTCAGCGAGGATGCCATCGAAATCTCGGTGCGAATGTAGTTGCTCTGACTGCACTCCGCTACATAAAAGCCGCGCGCGCGCAAGCCCTCGAGGAAGTCGGTGTTATCGTAGCCGTATGCCTCTTGCAATAGATCATCACGCCCATAGGAATCGAGGATGATGTAATACACGTCCGGCGGATTTTCGGGGAGCGACAGGTTTTCCACGATGGGAGCGTTCTGCGCGGCGACGCGATGCGCGTCTCCTTTTTCGACGTCGGTGCTGATCTGCCACCCCAGCACGAGCAACAGCCCGAGCGCGATCACGTTCAGCGACTCGGCGTACGGCGGGCGTTTGACCGCCCAAATCACTGTGAGAACCGCCAGCACTCCCCACGCGCCCAACAACCATGGCGTGACGTCAACGCCTTCCAACTCTTTGGTGAGAAGGATGTGAACGTGCCCGTATGAAAAAAATAACGCGATCCATAAGCCGGTGAGGAAGGCGGCACGGTCCCAGGCGCCGAGGAACAACCGCAACACTAGGAAGAGGGTGACGGCGAACGCCAGGCTCACCCCCAACGGACGCCATGCGGCTTCAGTTTTGACCTGCCCAACGTTTTGCGCCAGCAATGCCATCACCGGGTACGCTCCGAACGCGATGGGATACCAGGGGATGGAGAACCACCTGCCTAATGATCTTCTTATTTGTCGGAGTCGATTCATCAAATACCTGTGAGTAATTGCTCGAGACCCCGAAGGGGTCAAATGATTATAGGTCGTGAATAGTTATAGCAAAATCCCGAAGGGGTGTCATAAAACAGGATATCATGTCATCCCTTCGGGATTTGATGTTCTATCGATTATCTTCTACAAGCCTACCATCCCTTCGGGATTAGGTTTACATGAAAGAAGATTGGGGGAATGACTTATTCAGAAGATTTTCTCTTCAATAGGAAATCACAGATTGCAAAATCCAGTTCTTCGTCGATGTCCCAGGCTTCGTCGGCGTCGATCTCGAACATGAGCGGCTTATCGCTGATGCGGTGGCGCTTCGCCAACAGGTTCTCACGCTTGAAAATATAAATGCACGAGTTTTCCTCGTACACGGGCGGCAAGTCCTGCGTTTGGATCAACTCCACCGGGTTGTGGTTCAGCGCGTTGCCGTCTTTGTCGTAGAGACGGGTTTGCAGGCGGGTGACGGAAAAGAGGGAATCTTTCGAGGGGTAATTGGTAAGTAGTAATTGGATGGCTTTAGAAATGGTTTCGGGTTTGAGCAACGGGTTTGTGCTATGGGTTTGCAGGTAAAAGTCTGCCTGGTAAAGCCCGGTGTCGTGGATCAAAATCTCGTTCATCGGCACATCATCGGCGCGGAGGGATTCAGGGCGGTTGACGATCTCCACGCTGGGGAAATTCTTCCGCAAGCCGTCCATCACCGGCTCCGAATCGGTATCGACAACAACCTGTTGAATCTCGGGTACGGCGAGCAACGTCTCGATGATGTGATGGAACAGAGGCTTGCCAGCCAGCGAGCGATAATTTTTACCGGGCACGCGCTGGCTGTGATGCCGCATCGGTACGAGCGCAACGATCTTCATGGGAGGTTCACCTGAAATTTGATTCCGTAGTAGTCCATCGCGCAGACCGAGATCCAGTAGCCGCGTTTGCCGGGCGGGTCGAAATCGCGGATGCCGCCGACGGGCGCGCCGTCTATGGCGAGCACGTCCACGCTAGGCTGACCTTCCGCAACGGCAGAGAGAATCGCCGCTTCGCGTTCGTCCCAAAGCTGGGCGCGGTTTTGAAAAACGGGTATGTTGTTTGAGGATTTGAGCATCGTGAGGATTGGAAAAATGAGCGTGACCAATAAAGCGACTTTCGCTGTGGTCTGCAACCAAGTCGGCGCGTATAACTGACGGAGAGTATCTCCGCCCACCCATCCCAGCGCGGCGAAGGCGAAGACCATGATGTGACCCGGGATGATGAGCGTGCGCTCGATGGGCAGTCCGCGCTCGACGTAGGCGCTGGGAGTGAGTGACGCGGCGACGAGCAGACTCGCCGTGATGAATATCCCCGCCTCAAGCGCGATCGTTTTCGGAAGTGTGGCTGGTTTCCCATCGTTGGCGCTTAGCGCAAACCCAAAGGAGCTAGCAAGAATCAAAATGAGTAGATGTTGATAATCCTTGACTGAGAGCGTGACAAACGCGCGCGTGAAGTTGAACACCAACGTCACCAGTTCGGGCAGGCTGGCTGGCTCGCCATATCGCTCCGCGCGGATTTGCGTCGTCGGCGCGAAGACGAGCAATGCCATGGCGATGAGGGCGAAGAGGAGCGCGATGCTTGCGCTGGGGAGTGTCTTTTGCGCCCAGGTTTTTTTGTAACGGGAACCAATGAAGGCAACCACCGTGTACAGAGCAAGTATCGAAACCAGTACGGTGTTGCTCGCTTCGGAGAATCCGCCTGTGAGGAGAGCAAGCAGGGCGATGAGGATGATTTGCTTTGGCAACGACACCAGCGAGCTGGCTGACTCCAGAATTAATACCAGCACCCAGGGAATCAACACGAGCGGAAAAGTATAGGTGAAGAATCCAGTGTTCCAATACAGCGATTGATACAAATGCGGCGCGAGGTAGATCGTGAAGTAGACAATGACGACGGAGAGCAGAGTCGCTTGGGGAGTGGGAAGCGAAAAACCCGAAAGGGAGGAAATCTTTTTGAAGAGGCGAACCAAGCCCCACGTCCAGAGAAGAAGCGAGAGCGGGATGAGGAGTTGCAGTCCGAACACGCCAAGCGGATAGAAGAGTCCCGCGAGGATCGTCACCGAGTATCGGCTGGGAGTATACGTCACGTTGTAGGCATAGCCGCGCAGGGTTTCGAGGAAACCCAAATTGCGGAAGTCCGCGTTGTAACACCAATCGTCCGCCCAATAGCGGAAGGAAACGCCGAGGTAGGCGTATATGCCCAACCCAACGACAAAGATCGCAAGAGGAATGAGCGAGAGTCTTTTTTGTTCAGACGTCATGGCGGGGAGATTATACCGAAAATTGAATTGACATTCACCGTCTGCCATGTTATAAAACCCAAACAATTTACGGATTTACTCATCCAGAGAGGCTGAGGGACCGACCCGATGAAGCCTCGGCAACCGATGGTAGTCGAATAGTTCGATAGTCGACTAGTCTGATGGTCAAAGACCATGAGACTACGAGACCAAACGACTACATGACTAATTACGGTGCCAATTTCGGCAGTAGGGGCGACGGTATGTCGCCCAACTGGGAGATGAGAGAGGATATGAATTTTATGTCGCCTCTCATTGCGAGAGGCGTTTTTGTTGTGCGGCACATCGTCATTGCGAGCGGGCGTTCTTCCGCGAGCGAAGCAATCTCCGTCTCGCCATGCGCGCATGTTCTCCGCCAATGCCCGCACGGGGATTAATCCCCGTGCTAGTCAGCCGAAGCCCGCTAAAGCGGACTCGCGCCCAGCCGACTTTCGCGAATCACGTCCGAAGGACGCAGTCGGCTTCGTGAGAATAGCCCGACGGTTTATCGTCGAGCGGGCATGACCGACCAATGCCATCCCGCGCTGGAAGATGCGCAAGGATTGGAAGTTTGAACCTTCAACAAGGATAACGTCATGAAAAACATCAACATATTTTTGCTCATAGCCTTTCTTTTGTCATCCTGCGCGCCTGCCGCAACTACAGCCTCTACAAACGCGCCACAAGCAATCTTGCCAACATCAACTCTTACACCTGAACCTACCACAACACAAACTCCAAACCCAACTACCACTCCAGTTCCCACACAAATTGGAGGTGGATCAGGAAAGCTTATCTTTGAATATTACAAAGTTGCTTATGAAAAAGAATTTCCCGATTTAAAGGGTGAAGTAAATATATTCACATCAAACATAGATGGCAGTGATCTCACGCCAATAACAAATGGAATCGATGGAATTAATCGAATAGTTGATATTTCTCCTGACAGCAAGGCCATACTTGTCGCGTCTCGTTCGACCTATCTTGGAAAAAGCGCTTTGTACTTGATCGATTTGAATTCAACTAACAATGCCCCACTAAAACTTGCCAATGGGCTGGATGGAGAGGCGATATTTTTAGATAATGCTCGAATAGTTTATATAGGGCAGGGTTCCAAAGGATTTGGAATTTACACGATGAACACGGACGGTACCAACCAAACAAGGATCGGAATACCAACGGGGCAACCTGCAAGGCTTGTCGGGTTAGATAAGAACCGTGTTTACTGGAGAACATCACAGAAAGTGAATTTCAAAGACGCATCTGGAGTTTTATATATGTATGGTGACTATGGGGGATTATGGTGGACAAATTTGGATGGTTCTGGACAGGGCAAGCTTGAATCAGATGGCGAGCATATAATAACCGACAAATTTGCCTTCTCGCCAGATGGGAAAAGGGTTGCTTGGATCACTACCGGGTTAGAACCGGGTTGTTCTCTTCTGGGTGGTCTAGCAATTTGGGCTCCATTTGTTAGAAATGGTTCAATGACCAGGAACGCACAAAAGACAGATATGTTTTTTCATGAAAACTCTCCGCATTTTGGAAAAACAATAGATATTACCTACATTGAAAATTATGTGAGCCAATGTTTCGTGATGCATATTGCTCCTCTTTCCGATATGGACAATAACACAAGAATCCCGCTTATTCCTCCATATGATCCTAATAAAGATGATTTTTACTATCACAATGAATACAAGTTGACATGGTCGCCTGACAATTCACAAATTCTTGCTTATGACGATGGGGATGTAACAAGATATCTGAGCGGGTTTATCGATCATTATCCGCTTGCTCTCTATGAAATTGATGTAAATAATCCAAATCCAAACCTCGCGTTGTTAAAGGTTGTTTTCAACAAACAACTCAGCAAGCCAGGATCCAATACAAATCCAATTCGATCTGAGAGTTTTACTTCTTTTAGATTCTCCCCTGATGCAAAATTGTTGTTATTTATCCAATGGAATAAATTTACAAATTTTTATGCATCGGATGTCCATACACTGAACTTAGAAACGCTGAATCTTTCGGATGATTTTAGTACCAGGCTGATTCCAGACGCAGAAACAAAACGTGTTGGAGAAGTTTACTGGCTACCATGACTAGGAGAACTTAATGACCAATCGCAAATACACCAACCGCCGCTACCTCGACGCCCTCGAAAAGAAAGTCCTTGTCTTC
>CAZGSB010000078.1:0-12712 GCA_964528275.1 uncultured Anaerolinea sp.
ATGAGCACGCGTTTGTTTTTGAGGTCAATATCTTTTACGGTTTTTTTGTTCATGGGCAAAAATGTAGGGGCGGGGTGACCCCGCCCCTACACGTAATTAAAGAGATTTCGCCATCTTCGCGGTGAGGTCGGCGGTGCGGCAGGCATAGCCCCATTCATTGTCGTACCACGCCACGACCTTGACCATGTTGCCGAGGACGATTGTGTCCATTGCGCTGAATACGGTGGAGAAGGTGGTGCCACGCAAATCTGTGGAGACGAGTGGTTCGTCGGTAACATCCAGAATGCCTTTCATCGAACCGCTGGCGTATTCGACCATCGCCGTACGGATTTCTTCTACGCTGGCTTCTTTGTTCAAGATCGCAGTGAAATCAACCACAGAGACTGTGGGGGTTGGCACGCGAAACGCCATGCCTGTGAATTTTCCCTTGAGTTCAGGGATCACCAAGCCAACTGCCTTTGCCGCGCCCGTTGCAGATGGAACAATGTTTTGCCCGGCAGCGCGCGCATCACGCGGATCTTTTGCGCCGAGGTCTTGTAGCTTCTGCGAGTTGGTGTAGGCGTGGATAGTAGTGAGGAAGCCCTTGTCAATTCCAAATTTATCGTTGAGCACTTTTGCCACTGGCGCGAGACCATTCGTGGTGCAGGACGCGTTGGAAACAATGTTGTGTTTGGACGAGTCGTATTTTTCGTCGTTAACGCCGAGCACGATGGTGATGTCTTCGTTCTTCGCGGGTGCAGAGATGATGACCTTCTTCGCGCCGCCAGATTCGATGTGCGCTTTCGCCTTGGTCGCGTCGGTGAAGAAACCCGTAGATTCAATGACGATATCGACGCCGAGGTCTTTCCATTTGATGTTCGCTGGGTCTTTTTCTGCGCTCACTTTGACGGTCTTGCCATCAATGACAAGGTCTCCGTCCTTGACTGCGATGGTGCCGGGATATTGCCCGTAGGTTGAGTCGTATTTCAGCAGGTGTGCATTGGTCGCCGCGTCGAACAAATCGTTGACGGCGACGACTTCGATCTCGCCCGGGTGCCTCTGTTTGATGGTGCGGAATACAAGCCGCCCAATGCGCCCAAATCCGTTGATGCCGATTTTTACTGTCATTTCATTCCTCCGAGGATGATAATTTTTGAATTTTTCAGTGGGATTTTATCATAGGGAGTAACGATAAAGGTGGCTGTCGCTTCAAAAGTGACAGTCACCTGAAAATACGAGACGAATGTAATCTATTCCAACGGACCTGTGTACTCTTCCAGCACATCGTTCAACGCGATTGCCAGTTTTGCTGAGTCATGCCGCCATGGCTGGGATTCGTCCACGAGATCGGTGCAGAACGCGCGCGAGTCGGCAAGGGTCTTCTCGTCCGCTTTCACCCATTGCGAATCGTCGTTGAGTTTGCCTTCGTAATTGCTGTTGCACAACACCACATCGAAAAGATTGTCGCCCACGTGTTCCTCCAGCGCACGGACGTGGTCATAGCACGTGAACAAATCCGTTTCACCGCTTTGGGTGGCAATGTTGCACACATAGATTTTCGTCGCGCGGCTGGCGCGGATCGCGCCGAGCAAATCCTGCACGAGCAGGTTGGGCAATATGCTGGTGTACAAACTGCCCGGTCCGATCACAATCATGTCGGCATTGAGGATGGCTTTGAGAACAGGCGGAAATGCCGGCGCGTCGTTCGGCTCCAGCCAGATGCGTCGGACTCTCCCCACCATCTGTGGGATGCGGCTCTCCCCCTCCACCCGCACCTGATTCACAGCGTTCGGCACCTGCACGTCCGCGACGAGGCGCACATCGTGAAGCGTGGACGGAAGCACGCGTCCGCTCACCGACAACACTTTGCCGGATTCAGCGACCGCGCCTTCGAAACTCCCGGTAATGTCTGCCAAGGCAGTGATAAAGAGATTGCCGAAGGAGTGTCCGCTCAGGTCGCCTGCGCCGCTGAAGCGATATTGGAACAACTGCGTGAGCATCTGCTCGTCGTTCGATAGCGCGGCAAGGCAGTTACGGATGTCGCCCGGCGGCAGGATGCCGAAATCCTCGCGCAGGCGTCCCGACGAGCCGCCATCGTCCGCCACAGTGACGACCGCGGTGAGGTTCCGCGTTTGCGATTTCACGCCGCGGAGCAGAGTCGCCAGCCCGTGCCCGCCGCCGATGGCGACGATGCGCGGTCCGCGATCGCGCCGGCGGAAGTCGGTGAGATCGTCGAGCAATATGCGACCAGACCGAAGGTACGGACGAAGAAGCGAGCGATTGAGTCGCACAATTCCGTAAGCGACGAGCCATACGCCAAGTCCGCCAAACAGCAATACCCTGAACTCGCGCGGGAGGAAGCGAAGCGAGGCATACGAAAGGAACGTCAACAAAAATTCGTTGGTCGAATTGGTTCGGTACAGATCCAGCAGGAAAATTGCAAAGCCCACGCTCAGCATCGTCACACCGGCGAACACGAACAGGAACCAGCGTTTGACTCCCAACCCCGGCGCAAACCAGCGCGCCGCTTCGCGCAGGTCTTCCATGAAGCGAAAACGTTGGAACCATCTGCTGTTCTTCATAAAATGAGTGTAGCAGGGATATTAATGCAAGTCAATCAAGGTTTTCGTCGTTGCGGGGGCGATGTTTTTCGCCCGAAGCAATCCCCAACCCAATGACAGCGATTGCTTCGCAGGGCCGGGCAGTGGAGGCACTCGGTTATAATTGCCGCCTATGAGTTTTACTATTGCCGTGGATATCGGCGGCACGCACATCCGTGTTGCCGCATATAGCCCGGAAAGCATCACACCCCTCGCGCATCACCGCACGCGGTCGCATGCCGACCAGCCGGGCGTGTACGATCGCCTCGTGCAGGCGATCGAGTCCACGCGGCCGGCTGGCGGGTTGGAGGCGATCGGCATTGCCTCGCCGGGTCCGCTCGACCCGCACACCGGAACCATTCTCGCCACTCCGAACATTCCCGAGTGGCGAAATTTTCCGCTTGCGTCGAACCTCGCAAAACATTTCGGCGTCCCCGTCCACATTGACAACGACGCCAACATGGCAGGGCTTGCCGAGTGGAAATATGGCGCGGGCAAGGGTCATCACGATGTGGTGTACCTCACCGTGAGCACCGGCATCGGCGGCGGTGTGATCGTCCGCGATCAGTTACTGCAAGGTTTTCACGGCTTGGGAGCGGAGCTCGGTCACATGATCATCGACCCGAGCGGTCCTCCGTGCGGGTGCGGCAAAAACGGACACGTAGAATCGTTTTGCTCGGGACCTGCGATTGCACGCTACGTCAGCGAACAGATTCAAGCGGGACGCGTTGCGAGTTCAACGCTTCAATCTCAGGGAGGGCTGTCTGCCACGCAGGTGGCGGATGCGGCGCGTGCGGGCGATGCGCTCGCTCTTTCGGCGTTTGCACGCGCCGGGCATTACCTCGGCATCGCAGTGGCGAATTTTCTCGCCATCTTCGACCCGTCGATCGTGATCTTCGGCGGCGGCGTATCGCAAGTCGGTGAATTGTTATTCAAGCCGTTCGAGGAAAGTTTGCACAAGCACACGTTTCACCCGCACTATCTCGACAATCTCGTCATCGCCACAGCCGCGCTCGGTGACGACGCGGGTCTGCTCGGCGCGCTGGCGCTGGCACGCATGAGAACGGGGGCGATGTGATTTGTTCACTATGCTCCAGCAGGGTCTGCGACCCTGCGGTTTATACTTGTAAAAACGGTGGTCGCAGACCACCTCTGAGCCAGAGAGGGGCTGAATGATCCGGTGTACGCACGTCAACCCCATGCCGCCCGATTGGCTAGCCACGAAATGGTGGACTGCCGAGAGGGATGGGGAAATACTGTCCATTGGCGACCCAGACTAACTCTGGGTATGACGCGTCGTTCTTCATCCAATAATAATTTCAATTTCACCTCTCAACGTGTCACCCTGAGCCGAAGGCGAAGGGTCTCTGCGCACAAATCGGAGATTCTTCGCTTCGCTCAGAATGACACAACATACGAACGGAGTTCCCATGAAAAAATTAACCGTGCCCGGACCGAAATCCCGGGCGTTGCTCGAACGCGATAAAAAAGTCGTTTCCTCCTCCTACCCCCGCGCCTACCCGCTGGTGATGGACCACGGCAAAGGCGTGGAAGTGTGGGATGCCGACGGCAACCGCTTCATCGATTTTATGGCGGGCATTGCCGTGCTGTCCACAGGTCACTCGCATCCGAAAGTCGTCAAGGCGGTGAAGGATGCCGCCGATAATTTTCTGCACATCTCTTCCGATTTTTATCACGAAGGCTGGGTGCGCCTGAGCGAAAAACTCGATGAGATCGCCCCGTTCGAAGAGGGCGCAAAGACGTTCCTCACCAACTCAGGCACCGAAGCCGTCGAGACCGCGATCAAACTGGCGAAGTACCACACCAAGCGGCATAACTTCATCGGCTTCTTCGGCGCATTCCACGGGCGCACGATGGGGTCGGTGTCGTTCACCGCCAGTAAGCCGCATTACCATCGCGGGTTTTACCCGCTCATGCCCGGCGTCACGCACGTCCCGTTCCCCGATGAATATCGTCCGATCATCCACCGTAAACTCGGCGAGGATTATGGCGAAACGTGCGTGCGCTTCATCGAGGAAGAAATTTTCGACCACAACGTGCCCGGCGATGAAATTGCCGGCGTGTTAGTGGAGCCGATCCAGGGCGAAGGCGGATATGTCGTGCCGCCCGCCGGGTTCTTCCCCGCCTTGCGCAAGTTGTGCGACAAATACGGCATCATGCTGATCGTGGATGAAGTGCAAAGCGGCATGGGGCGCACCGGCAAGTGGTGGGCGATCGAACACTTCGGCGTCGAGCCGGATATCGTCGCTTCGGCGAAGGGGATCGCCTCCGGGCTCCCACTAGGGGCGTGCATCGCGCGCGAGTCGGTGATGACGTGGCCCAAAGGGACGCACGGCAACACCTACGGCGGCAACCCGATCGCGTGCGCCGCGGCGCTGGCGACGATTGAACTGCTCGAAGAAAAATACCTCGCCAACGCGGCGGAGGTCGGGCAGTACACGCTCGATGCGCTGGAGGAGATCCAGGCGCGTCACACTTCGATCGGTCACGTCCGCGGCAAGGGGTTGATGATCGGTGTGGAGTTCGTCAAGGACAAGAACACCAAGGAACCCAACGAGGAGATCCGCGAGAAGATCGAGCACATCGGCTTCGAACACGGACTGCTTATGCTCGGTTGCGGCAAGTCTACCATCCGCCTCGCGCCGCCGTTGTGCATCACGAAGAAGGAAGTGGATGAAGGTCTCGAAATCTTCGAGGAAGCCGTGACGATGGCTGAGAAGGAACAGGGGTTGAGGTAGGCATTCGCACCGTACTTAATATCAAAACGGGGCAAGGTTTTGCCTTCGTCCCGTTTTGAATCCGGTGCACGCTAAATCAAAGATAGATTCCTAATTCGGAGCACAAAATGTTCCGATGATCTCCGGAGTAATGCCATACTCTGCCAAGTGTTCTAAGGATCCCCTAGCTTCCATCACTTCCCAGACCCAAACCGGATGTATTGTCGTACCCCAGTTCGCGCCGTGCCAGATAACCGAATACCAAAGAACCTCTCCGTCACCGCAGGTTAGAGGTTCATTTTCGGGAAGTGCATCAGGCGTGTTTGGCACTTGCACGGTGGCGAAGAACACCTGCCCTGCAACATACAGCGTCACGTCCTGACCGGCGTACTTGCCTGGCACGCGGCAGACTACTTTGCCGGTTTCAGCGTCTTTGAGTGTGCATTCAACATCATGGTGCTCGGAGTTGACAAACACGCTGGCGTCCTTCAGATCCTGCTGGGTAACGCCCGGCAGATACAGCACGACCGACGAACTGGCTGCGCTGGCAGTGCCAACACTGACGCCCAGCGCAATCGCGAATACTGCCATAGCCATCACAATCATGAATATTTTCTTCATCGCTTTACGATCCTTCTGGTAAACAGGTTGATAACGATACGTCATTTTTACACACCCACACTGGAGTTACAATCGCTGTGACCGACACCTACGCAAAGGCATAAATAATATGCAAGGCGCGATATTGTAACTTTATCAAGCCCGGCGGCGAGAGCGTCACTAAATTAAGTAAATACGCCACCAAATCCCGTGAATCGTTAGATGGTATAATCTCCGCCGTTATGCTTCAGGAACCTTCATCACAAAAATCACAAGTCTGCCCCACCTGCGGGACGCGCTTGAGCGAAAACGCGACGCGCTGTCTCGTGTGCGGAACGGAACTCACCTCCAAAGCCGCGACAAAAGCCAAAAAGACCGAAACGGTCGTGCAAGCCAGCCGCATGCCGGAGGTGACGCTCAGCCTGCCAGCCGCGCTGGGCGCGATCGTGGTCATACTGTTGATCGCGGCGGGTGCCGTCTATTTTCTCTTGTCCTCCGGTGCAACCGGCGCATCGCTCGTCACCCCGACCGCCGAAGGGACGATTACCGCCACCGCCACGATCACGCCGACCGTAACGGAGTTGCCGACTGGCACCGCGATTCCCACCGAAACGCCGCTGCCGCCGTTCGATTACACTGTGCGCGATGGGGAAACCTGTGGGGTGATCGCCGCCTCGTTTAAGATCTCGGTGCAGAGCATCATCATCCTAAATCAATTATCGTCCGAGTGTTTTGTTTCCGTCGGACAGGTCTTGAAGATTCCCTACCCCACCGCCACCCCCGCACCGCCGCCCACGGATATTCCCAACGCAGCCACGCAGACCTTCCAAGCGTGCGAAACAGCGCCCTACACCGTGCAGGCAAACGATACGCTTTCGACGATCTCGCTCAACTACAACGTCCCGCAGGATGCGATCAAATTCTGGAACGGACTCTCCACCGACAACGTATTCATCGGGCAAAACTTATTGATTCCCCTGTGCGCGCGGTTTGCCACACCCGGCCCAACCCCCACCGCGACATTACCGCCTCCCTACCCCGCCCCGCCTCTGCTCCTCCCTGCCAACGGCGCGGCGTTCACGTTGGCAAACGACGTTGTAACCTTGCAATGGTCATCTGTTGGGACTCTTCGCGATAACGAAGCCTACCAGGTCATCATCGAAGATGTGACCACGGGCGAACTGCGCATCACCGACTACGTGACCGACACGAAATACATCGTGCCCACCTCCTTCCGCCCGAACGATAACCTCGCGCACCTGATCCAATGGTGGGTGACTACCGTGCGCCAGAACGGGGTGGACGAACAGGGACAGCCGGTCTGGGTGCCTGCGGGTGAAGTCAGCGAAAAGCGCGGCTTCACGTGGGTGGGCGTCGCGGTGCAGGGCACCCCAAATCCGTAAGTTGAAATCAAAAAGACGAAAACCTGTTGAAAATATTCAGCAGGTTTTTTTATCGTACAATCAGCATCATCCCAGTAATGATGGAGACAAGATGGATATCCGTTCCTACAACCGCGAAGCATGGAACCGTGAAGTCGAATCAAATAATCGCTGGACCCAGCCCGTGAGTCATGAGGAGGTCGAAAGGGCGAAACGAGGCGAGTTTGAAATCCTTCTCACGGAAAACATCCCGGTGCCTCGTCGCTGGTTTCCCCCGTTGAACGGTATGGATGTGTTATGCCTCGCCAGCGGCGGCGGTCAACAGGGACCCATCCTCGCCGCGCTCGGCGCGAACGTGACCGTGTTCGACAACTCCCCCGCGCAGTTGAAGCAGGATCAACTCGTGGCAGAACGCGAAAGATTGACTCTGAAAACAGTCGAAGGCGACGCGGCGGATTTGTCTGCATTTGCGGATGAATCGTTTGATTTGATCTTCAACCCCGTATCGACTGTGTTTATGCAGGATGTTCGCGTGGTATGGAAAGAGAGTTATCGCGTGCTGCGCCACGGCGGGATTTTGATGACCGGCGCGATGAACCCCGTTCACTATATTTTCGACCTTTTCAAAGCGGATGAGGGTATCTTGGAGGTCGCCCACTCGATCCCGTATTCGGATGTAACCAGTCTCTCGAAAGAGGAATTGGACGAATATCTCACGAAAGGTTGGCCGCTCGAATTTGGTCACTCGCTGACCGACCTGCTCGGCGGTCAATGCGCCGCGGGGTTCGTCGTCACCGATCTATATGAAGATGTGATGCCCGAATCGCCGCTGGCACAGTACCACCCCAATTACATCGCCACCCGCGCAGTGAAGGAGTAAAAAAATCGGGGTCGCATGACTGCGACCCCGATTTTTTGAAGCAATACTGTACTTACGGCAGTTCGTTCACCCGGTTGGTTCCCGGAGGAGCGATCGGGCTGTTCGCTGCGAAGTAGTTGTTGAGCTCATCGAGGTCGATGCCGCCGCCGATGCGCAGGGACGGGTCGATATCGCGAAAGGTGACGAAGTTATCGCCGCCGTCGGCGAGGAAGTTGTTGACCGTCACCCAGTACGTCGCATTCAGGTCGAGCGGAACGCCGTTGAGCACCACGTTCGCGACCGTGATGGAGGTGCAGGAGTTGACCGGCGCGGTTACGGGGTTGCTGTCATGGTCCACCAAGCCGAACGTTTTGGAAAGATCGTAGGTGAGGCCTGTGGAAACGCCGAGGTGCAAGAACGGTCGGCTGGAACCCGCCGGCTGACACTGGTCTTCAAGCACCGACACCACCTGAGCGCCGGTCATCGGCAAGGTCATCAGGATGTTGCTAAAGGGCTGGAAGGTGAACGATTCGGCGTAGGTGACGATGCCATCCACGGCTTCAGCGCCGGACTTGGCAAAGATCAGGTCGGAGCGAATGCCGCCCGGGTTCATGAACGCGATTTGCGCGCCATTCGCCTGGGTCGCCCAGAGTTGGGCATCGGCGATCATGTTGCCGGCATTCGATTCAGAACCACGATCTTCCGCAGTGCCGATGAACGCGCGGCGGATATCCGCGGTGATATTACCGACTGGCTCTTTGCCGATCGGGTCGCCGATCACCTTCCACTTGTTGATGATGGCGGTGATGGCGGCATCCGGCGTCAAGGTCGCGCGGATGACGGCGTGGTTGACCGCCGTGCTCAAGTCGCGGCGAACATCGTTCGTGCGGCGGTCAAGGACGAGGTTGAACTCGGAAACCACACGCCCAAACGAGTAGGCGCTCGTGACCATTCTGGGGTTGCCATTCGGGTCGTTGAGCAGACAGTTATACGGCAGGTGCGTGTGCCCGGTCACCACCGCATCGATGGCGGGATCGAGCAGGTTGTTAATCTGGACGATCGGACCGCTGATGCCGACGCAGGCGTTGATCGCGCCCGGAGGAGGCGTTTGTGAGCCGCCTTCGTGCAGGAGCACGATGATGGCTTCCACGCCCTGCGCTTGCAGTTCGGGCACGAGCGCGTTTGCGGTATCCGCTTCATCGAGGAAGGACCAGCCGTTGATGCCCACTTGCGCGACCAGCGTGTCGGTGGCTTCGAGGGTCATGCCGATGAAGCCGACCTTCACGCCATCGATATCGTCGATCCAGTACGGCGGGAGCGGGGTATCACCGGTTACATCGTTGACGACGTTCGCGGCAAGCCACTGGAAGTCTGCGCCGGGGTACGGGTCACTGGGGAAGTAGCAACCGTCCACGGGGTGACATCCGCCGTTTTGCATGCGGAGCAGTTCGATCACACCTTCATCGAACTCGTGATTGCCCACACCGGAAACATCGAGACCCATCGCGTTGAGGGTTTCGACCGACGGCTCATCGTGGAACAAGCCGGAAAGGAAGGGCGAACCGCCGATTAAGTCGCCCGCCGCCACGGTCAGGCTGTTCGCGTGACCCGTGCGGAGTTGAGCCAGTTTTGCCGAGAGGAATTCACCACCGCCGGCGGGGTCGCTACCTACATTCCCCGGTCCCGGGGTCCCGGTCGTTTCGAGATACCCGTGATAATCGTTGAAGGCGAGCAATTGGAGGTCGACCAACTGGTAGGGGGGATCGATGATCGTCCCGCCCCCGAAATCGTCCACGATGGCGTTGCGTCCACCGATGAACCACATGCCAACATAGCCGCCCTTGTCATAATGGGGCCAGGCGGTGATGTCGCGCGTGCCCAACAGGGTATCGTTCTGATAGACTTCGACGAAGCCGTTGGCATACGCGCGCGCGCTGAACTGGTCGCCATCCACGAAAGTGGCGGGCATGCCGGCGCCGTACTTGACCCATCCTCCGGGCCACTGCCACGTCCACACCTCTACCACGTGATGCGGCGCGTCGTACAACACTTCGATGACGCCGTCACCCCAGGTACGGTTGCTCTGCGATTTGAGCAGGAGGTTTTGTTCGGTGGCGGTGTCTTTCACATCCACGAAGGTGAAGTAGGCTTCCTGTTCGGCGCCGAGGGCGGTTTTCCAGAAAATGGCAGTGTTCGTGCCGTTATTATTCACCTTGAGCTGGTTGTCCACAATGCGATAAGCGGTTCGGAAGCCGGACCAATTCCCCGCCAGCGTTCCGTTGGGGCGGTTGAAGTCATCGAGCAACCCCACGCCCGCGAGGTTAGACGCCTGGGCGGCTGGGGCAGACGCGAAGAGCAACCCAAGAATCAGGATAACTGAAAATATACGGACTGACTTTTTCATACAAATCTCCTCTGGATTATGCAGTTTTTGTCATGACACTACAGGCATCGTACAGATATTTGAACCGGTCACCTCCAGTACTAAAGTCCAACTACTCGAATTATACAAAATAATCAATATCCCGTGTTATGGTCAGTTTATGAAAAGGTTACAGGCATGATAACGGACGACATGCCGCCCGCCAAAACAGGTCGCAATGCGCCCAGCCGCCTCGCATGCGGACCTCAACCTGCCAGCCCCGCGGAGGCACCCCGCACCCCTCGGCAGGGTTCACCCCTGCGGACGTGGTTATCGTGAAGACGAACCCCTTGCAGGATATCCGCTCGTTGGAGAAGAATGATAATATTGTGTTTGTGATGAAAGATGGGAGAGGTGTGAATGAATTAGAGCATTGAATCGCCGCGCGGGCGGTGAAGATATAATGACAGGGTACTATATTTAATTTATAACAAGGCTGATCTAATAACACCAAAATGGATGTTATATGAACATATTCGCTTTAATAACAATAGTGCTTCTGGTTTATGTAATTTATCATGTTGCAAAAGAAAGAAAACTTAAACTTTCAGACGCAATTACTCTTCTAACAGCTACTGCATCTGCCTACTATTCAACAAGACAACCATCAACTCTTGTAACTTCCCAAACCTCAAATAATGCCACCCCTATACCTACATCGGACATACAGGTTGTCACCTCTATCGCCAGCTCGTCAGGCATAGCACAACACGTACCATTATTAGTATGGTTTAGCAATTTCCTAAATGGAATGCCAAGGGAGACTTGGTTTTGGTTAATCGGCACCATAGGGCTACTTGTGTTCTCAATCGGCATGATTTTGTTATTCAATATACCAGATCAATCTAGTTATGACGTTGATCCCCCTTGGCCTTTTATTTTTATCTGCATTCTGTTGAGCATTTTGATATGCACGCAAATTTGGGGTGGATTGGGCGTACTATGGGGTTTTCTAATAGGAAGTTTTTCCGTATCATTAATAATGATACCTTTCGTAAGTAGCGCAATTATTGGCGCTACGATAGGTGCCTATTTAGGAAGTAGCGTTGTGCTCTTTTACTTGGCGATTGGAAGAATTTTCGAGGGGTCATACGTACTTACAGGATTCTTTGTGGGTACATTTCTTGGCTTACTTTTCGGGCTAGTCTTTCGAGGAAATGGCGTGGAAGGATATTAGCTCCTAACCAACATCCCCAACACCTCCAACAACTTCGCCTCCCACTGATCGCCAAACGAGCACCAATACGCGTTCTTGCCTCCGCGTATGCCCGCGCCCAGATCTGCCAGCCGCTTGGGTTCGCTTCCATTCGCCGAGGCGGGATAGCGCAGGACGATCTGTCCGCTTTCCCAGTTGATGGACGATAATCCCGCCTTCTCTGCCCGCAACTTGACTCGCATTTGGTAAAACAGGTTCGCGGTCATTTCGGGCAGTTCACCGAAACGATCCTTGAACTCGGATGCGAGCGCGTCTATTTCCATCTCGTCGCGCAAGTCCGCGATGCGGCGATACAGACGCAAACGCAAATCCTGATCAGGGATGTACGCGGCGGGTATTCCGACGGCGAGGGGCAAATCAACATTCACAGGCATTGACAATGGTTGGAAAGTTTCCAAGTTAACAGGTTGCAGGTTAATTTGCGAACCTGTCAACTTGTCAACATAGCGCAAGCGACGAACAGCATCCGCCAGCAAGCGCGTGTACAGATGAAACCCAACGGCTTGAATGTGTCCCGATTGGCGCGTGCCGAGCAGGTCGCCTGCGCCGCGGATTTCAAGGTCGCGCATGGCAATAGAATAGCCCGCGCCGAGTTGCGTGTTCTCAGCGATGACTTCGAGCCGCTGTTGACCCTCCTGTGTGGGAGTCATCTTGTTGTGGCGGAAAAAGTACGAGTAGGCGCGCGCCGCTCCACGTCCGACGCGACCGCGCAGTTGATAGAGTTGAGCCAAGCCGAAGGTGTCGGCGCGGTCCACGATGAGAGTATTTGCGTTGGGGATGTCCAACCCCGATTCGATGATCGTCGTCGAAAGCAGGATGTCCGTATCGCCGTTGTTGAAGCGGTGCATCACCTCGGAGAGTTGATTCTCAGGCATCTGCCCGTGACCAACATCCACATTCGCTTCAGGGACGAGTT
>CAZGSB010000079.1:0-12088 GCA_964528275.1 uncultured Anaerolinea sp.
AGCATCGCGAAAAAAATCGCCAAAGCCGTGCGCCATTCAACGGGCGGGTTGCGTTACGTCAAAGGTCTCGGCTTGCTTGTGGATGGTCGCGCGCAGGTTTCGATGAACCTCACGAACTTTCATGAAACGCCCATCGCGCGCGTTGTCGAGTTCATTCGGCGCGAGGCACAGCGTTACGGCGTTGGCATTCACCACAGCGAACTCGTCGGCTTGATTCCGCAAGAGGCGTTGGTGGATGCGGCGGTCTGGTACACCCAATTGGATCAATTCGACAAAGCGCAGATTTTAGAATCAAGACTCTATTCGGACAATGGACCATTGACGATGGACGATGGTCAATCGTCAATCGTCCGCGGTCTTTCTTCCCCTCAGCCTGCCTCCTTCGTGGACGAGTTAGCCGCCCCCACACCGACGCCCGGCGGCGGCTCGGCGGGCGCGTATGCCGGTGCAATGGGCGCGGCGCTCGTCGCCATGGTCGCAGGCGTGACAATTGGCAAAAAGAAATACGCCGAGGTCGAAGCTGAGATGCAAGCCATCCGCGTGGTTGCGGAGAACCTGCGGAAAGACCTCACCCAAGCCGTGGACGACGACGCCGCTTCGTTTGAAGTGCTAATGGCAAAATTCAAACTCCCCAAGGAGACCGACGAGCAAAAGTCCGCGCGAGATGCCGCCATCACCCAGGCGACGCTCAACGCCGCGCGGATTCCGCTTCACGTCAGCGAGCACGCCGTCAAGGTGATGGACCTCGCCCTCAAATGCGCCAAACACGGGTTGCAGTCCGCGATCAGCGATGCCATGTCCGGGTTTGCCATGGCGCGCGCCTCGCTCACCGCGGCTGGATACAACGTCCGCATCAACATCAACTCGCTTGCCGATAAATCGCTGGGCGATAAGATGCTCAAGGAACTTGCCGAATTCGAGAAGAAAGCCAATGCGCTCGAGACGGAGATCCGCGCCGTGATGAAGGAGCGAGGCGGGATTTAATATGGATTCGGGGAGCTTGCTCCCGTTCTGCGACGGTAAGCCGATTAAAACACATCAAACACATTTATTCTGTCTATTGGTTGGCTGGCGACTTGCAATTTCAAGTTATCATCACTCTGTTCGATAAACCATCTATAACTACAAAACGGATAATCCATCGCGTCTTCGACAAGTCCATGTTTGACTGGATTTGTGTGAACATAATGCAGACGCGCGAGGTATGATTTCTCGTGTGTGATGCACGTATCCCAATAATTTTGCCAGACTTGCCTGCCCGGAGTATTATCCCAACGATTAAACTGAATTGCGGTGATGGAGTGGAGTTTTTGGACAAATCTCCTTAAAGTGGATGAATCGTCGGGCGATTTGGATACAAAATGATAGTGATTGTCGAGCACTGCCCACGCTTCCATTGTCCAACCAAAGTGATTTGCTTTATCAAACAACGTTTTAAGAAATAATTCTTTTCGTCGGTTTTCGCCCATGAGATGCCGTTTTTGATAGATTGACCCTGTAACCATGTACATTGCATTGGAAACAAAATAATGCGGTGGCGTATGAAGATACACCTTATAAATTTCTTCCATATATACAAGTATAACCGCTCTAAAAATGCGCCAGCAAGCTGGCTGAGTCCAAATCACTGGATGAAATCATGTTGTTTCCTGTTTGCCGTGGCTTTTCTCGCCTCCTGCATGCCGGTTCAAACCGCAACACCATCGCCTCGACCGACAGAAACCAGCATCCCTCGAACCCTCGAACCGACATCTACGTTTGCACCGCCGACAATAACACCCACGTCCACTTTTACGCCAACGAGCACCCCGACTCCGTGCGATCCGCGTGAAGTTGATTATTGCATCACAGATGGGCACTTCATCTTTCAGCGACCGATCCTCGCTCCCGCCAATATCTTCGTGGACCGCATCTATCCCTTTGCTTCCACTGACCGCGGCACACGCGATCCCCACCATGGGGTGGAGTTTGTGAACGACGCGGGAACGCCCGTCTACGCTGTGGGGGATGGGACGGTCATTTTTGCCGGGGCTGATGATGTCGCGGTGTATTCCCCCTGGAGAATTTATTACGGCAACCTGGTCGTCATCCAGCATGCGGATGATTTGTCTACGCTGTACGCGCACCTTTCGTTGATCACCGTCAGGGCTGGCGATTCTGTCGAGGCGGGGGAGCCGATCGGAGAAGTGGGGCGAAGCGGGGTCGCTATTGGGAGTCATCTCCATTTTGAAGTCCGTCACGGGGATGTGGAAAATTATTATTCGGCGGTGAATCCTGAATTGTGGCTTGTCTCTTCCGAGCCAGATTTTGGAGCGATGCAGATCGCCGTTGTCGATTCTGAATCAAATCTTCAAAAAGCAAGCCTGACCATCCAACGCGTGAATGACATTAACGAGGTGATCGGTGCGTTTTATGTGAATACGTATCACTCCTCGCTTGCGTTGGGCGATGAAAACGCCGCGCTCGGCGATTTGCCAGCCGGGAGATATCGTATCACATTAATATTCAATGGACAGATTTATGAGCGGCAGGTTGAAGTACAATCGGGAAAACTCACGCAGGTTGTGATTGTTGTGAACTAAGTTGCTCTCGGCGGCGTCTCGCCGCCGAGGACGGCGGCTTGAGCAAATTAAATTGGAGTAACCATGGGACTCAAACCCGACCGCTGGATTCGCAAGATGGCTATCGAACAAAAAATGATCGAACCGTTCGTGGATAGGCAGGTTCGGCAGGGTGTCATCTCCTACGGAGTGTCTTCGTATGGCTACGACATTCGCGTGGCGGATGAATTTATGATCTTTACGAATGTTCACTCCGCCATTGTTGACCCCAAGAATTTCGACCGCAAATCCATGTTCGAGTTCAAGGGAGAGGTGTGCATCATCCCGCCGAATTCGTTTGCGTTGGCGCGCACAATCGAATATTTCCGCATCCCGCGCAAGGTGTTGACGGTGTGCCTTGGAAAATCCACGTATGCGCGCTGCGGACTGATCGTCAACGTGACGCCCTTCGAGCCGGAGTGGGAGGGTTACGTCACGCTCGAAATTTCGAACACCACACCGCTCCCTGCGAAAATTTACGCGAACGAGGGTCTGGCGCAAGTGTTATTCTTCGAAGCCGACGAGGAATGTGAAATTTCATATGCGGATAAAAAGGGGAAGTACCAGAAACAGCAATCCATCGTCCTGCCAAAGTTGTGACAAAAAGCCGTGAGTTTGATACTCACGGCTTTTTGATTTATTCCTTTGCTCCATAGGCTTTGGCATCGTCCATGGCTTTTCGTACATTGACGAAAGGCAGAACGATCAAACCGGCAATGAAATAGAAGATCAAGGCGAGGATGCCATACCGCAAACTGCCAAAAAGCTGGTTTGCCAGACCGAAGATCAACGGACCTGTCCAGGAGGTACCGCGTTCGCTCACTTCGTAAAACGAGTAGAACTCCGCTTCGCGTCCCTTCGGGATCATTTGCGCAAACAGGCTGCGGCTGATCGCTTGCGAGCCGCCGAGCACGAGGGCGATGAAAATGCCAAGGATGAAGAACTCGGTGACACGCGTCTCGCCTTTCAGTCCGCCATAGGCGTAAATGACCACTCCCGCCCAGATCACGAGGCTGACCACGATGGATTGCTTTGCCCCGATCCATTTTGCGAGTTTACCCCAAAAGAGCGCTCCGCCAAACGCCACGAATTGAATCATAAGGATGACCGCGATCAATGTATCCTGTGATAGTTCGATCCCGCCGCGCGCAATTGGCGCCGCGGCGAAGGTGGACGAGATGGCGATGACGGTTTGGATTCCGTCGTTGTAAAGGAAATAGGCAAACAGGAACTTGAGCGTTTCAGGGAAGTGTTTGATATCACGGAAGGTGTTCCGTAGTTGCTTGAAACCGATGCTGACATAATTTTCACCGGCAGGCAGGGCGCGCGCGGCATGGCGAGGACGTAACCGCCTCCAGGTGAAGAAGGAGAATCCAATCCACCAGATGCCGGCAGATGCCAGGTTGATCCGCACGGCAAGATCGCCGGGCACTCCGATGTCCTCACTGAAGATGAAGAACGCCAGGTTCAAAGCGAGGAGGATGCCGCCGCCTAGAAATCCCATGGACCAGCCGTAGGAGGAGACCCGGTCTCGTTCATCTTCGTTGGCAATATCGGGCAAATAGGCATTATAAAAAACGATCGCGGCACCGAAGGAAAGGTTGGCAATGATGAACAGCACGCCCCCAAGCCACCAGAGGTCACCCACGACAAAAAACATCGCTATCGTGCAGATTGCGCCGATGAACGCAAAGATCTGCATCATCCGTTTACGCAGGTGTGAGTAATCCGCGATGGCGCCGAGAATGGGGAGGAAGAGGACTTGTAAGCCGACGGAGAATGAGATGCAGTATGGGAGGAAGGAATCCGGCGCGACAGGGATGCCAAAAAACCTTGCCAAGCCATCTGATCCTGCCGCCGCTGCTGCGAGGGCGGCGATGTACGGTCCGAGAAAAACAGTCCCCACCGTCGTACTGAACGCTGAATTTGCCCAGTCGTACATTGCCCACCCGAAAATTTCCCGTCGGTCATTGACCATTGGTTGTACTGTTGCCATGGTTCCTCCCGCAAGTTTGGGTTTGTGTGACTCGTTTATCTAAACCCCGCGTAACCTCGGGTAGTTGCGAAATATCCCGGGTGTGATAGAATCGCCGAAATCGTGAGCTGGGATGTGGGTGAAAATTGATCTCAAATTCCCTTGCGAATATATAATCCCTCATATATAATCAAGTTTTGCTATCCCGCCTTGCACGCGGGATGGCTTCGTGTGTTTACTTTCTCGCGCACCTGCCCTCGAATTTGAATTGCAACTGTTACCCGGCAAGCACAAAATTCAGGGCTGTGAGATAGTACTTCGTAACGGCGCACAGACATATTGCCAGGAGCGAACCGAATGTCTTCATCTTTACCTCGAAAAACCTACGCCCGTATCCCCGTCAATATCAAACTCCCCAATCTCATCGAAGTCCAATTGGACTCTTTTGAGCGTCTCAAAAAGGAGGGGCTGGGAGACCTGTTCCATGAGGTATCGCCGATCGAATCGTATAACAAGGGGATGAAGTTGTTCTTCCCAGGGCGCGGACCGGAAGCCAAGCAGTGGGGCTTGAAGTACTGGTTTGGCGAACCAAAACACACCATTGAAGAGTGCGTCGAGCGAGACCTGACCTACGCCAGCCCGTTGTACGTTTCCGTATTGCTGGCAGGCGCGGATGTGCCGGAGCCGATCAAGCAGGATATCTTCCTCGGCGATTTCCCCGAGATGACCGATAAAGGTACGTTCATCATCAACGGGACGGAGCGCGTCGTTGTCTCACAATTGATTCGCTCCCCTGGCGTGTACTTCGAAGCGCCAACGGATCGCGCCACGGGACGCCTGCTCGCCATGTCCAAACTGATTCCCGACCGCGGCGCCTGGATGGAGTTCGAGACCCGTAAATCGGATTACATCATTTTGAAGTTCAATCGCAAGCGCACGGTGCCCATCACCGTGTTCCTGCGCGCAATGGCGGCAGTCAACGATGGGATCAAAGATTCACCGCTTAAAACCGGCACCGACGAAGAATTGCTCTCCCTCTTCCAGGATGTTGATAATAACCCGGAGCGCCTGTTCATCGCTTCCACGTTGAAACAGGAACCGGAATGGGACCTTTCAGGCGGTCTGACCATCGCCGAAGCCGCCCTCATCGAGTTCTTTAAGAAGATGCGCCCCGGCGACCCTGCCACCCTGGATAATGCGCGCCAGTTCCTTGAAGAGCAATTGTTCGATCAAAGACATTACGACCTCGAACGCGTGGGTCGGTACAAGTTGAATCAAAAGCTCGATCTCAACATTCCCGTTCCGCATCGCACCGTAACCAAGGGTGATGTAATCCGGCTGATCCGCCGCATGATCCAGATCAATAATAGCGTCGAGAAGCCCGATGATATCGACCACCTTGGCAACCGCCGCGTAAAGACGGTGGGTGAGTTGATTCAGAACAAACTCCGCATCGGTCTTCGCCGCATGGAGCGCGTGATCAAAGAACGCATGTCGATCCGCGATCAGGAGCAGTTGTCGCCGGTGACGCTGGTGAACATTCGCCCGGTGGTGGCGGCGTTACGGGAGTTCTTTGGTTCGTCCCAGCTTTCCCAATTCATGGATCAAACCAACCCGCTGGCAGAACTGCGTCACAAACGGACGCTGTCCGCGTTGGGGCCAGGCGGTCTGCGGCGCGAACGCGCGGGCTTCGATGTCCGAGATGTGCACCATTCGCACTATGGGCGCATCTGCCCGATCGAAACGCCTGAAGGTCCGAACATCGGTTTGATCGGTCGTTTAGCTTCGTTTGCGCGGGTTAATGAGTACGGGTTCATCGAAACCCCCTATCGTAAGGTGTATCGTGTAATGGAAGCAGAAGACGAGCGCCTCGAAGGACGCACATTGCGTGAAAAAGTGGTTGACCCAAAAACGGAGGAGCTTGCCTTCGAAGCAGGTGAGATCATCGATTCGAAGATGATGAAGAAGCTCGCCAAATTCGGTCAGCCGGTGGAGATCATTCCGTTTGTGTCTGACCAGTTCGATTACCTGTCCGCCGATGCGGAGGACAAGTACGTGATAGCGCAGGCGAACGCGCCGCTTACCGACACCAAGGAATTTGTTCGTGAACGTGTTTCCTGCCGGTACCACTCCGGGTTCATTTTCTCAGTCCCCGACTCGATCGATTACATGGATGTCGCGCCTCACCAGGTGGTGGGTATCAGCGCGGCATTGATCCCTTTCCTTGAACACGATGACGCCAACCGCGCCTTGATGGGTTCGAACATGCAGGCGCAGGCTGTTCCGCTGGTGCGCCCGGAAATCCCCCTGGTTTCGACGGGCATGGAATATCATGCCGCGTTGGATTCGGGTCAGGTGGTGGTCGCTGATGCCGACGGGGAGGTCACGTCGGTGACGGGGAACACGATCACTGTCCGCGAAAGAGGCGGGAGCCAGCACACGTATCAGCTCCGCAAGTATCAACGTTCCAATCAAAGCACCTGCATCGACCAGCGTCCGGCAGTTGTCAAGGGGCAGAAGATCAAGAAGGGCGATATCATCGCCGACTCGTCGTCAACCGAAAGCGGGCAGCTCGCGCTCGGACAAAATGTGGTGATCGCATTCCTTTCGTGGGAGGGCGGCAATTTCGAAGACGCGATCTTGATTTCGGAACGACTGGTGCAGGAGGACCGCTTCACGTCGGTGCACATCGAAAAATATGAAGTGGAAGCGCGCGACACCAAATTGGGGCCGGAAGAAATCACCCGTGATATTCCCAACGTAGGTGAAGACGCAATCAAAGATTTGGACGAGAACGGTATCATTCGCATCGGCGCGGAAGTTGGTCCGAACGATATTCTCGTCGGCAAGATCACGCCGAAGGGTGAAAAAGAACTCACACCCGAGGAGCGCTTGTTACGCGCGATTTTCGGTGAAAAATCGCGCGATGTGAAAGATACATCCCTGCGGATGCCGCACGGTGAACGCGGGAAAGTTGTCGATGTGAAAGTGTTCACGCGAGAAGAAAATTCCGACCTGTCCGCGGGCGTGGATATGATGGTGCGCGTCTCGGTGGCACAGCGCCGCAAGTTGACGGCAGGCGACAAGATGGCGGGGCGTCACGGCAACAAAGGCGTGGTTTCAAAAGTTGTGCCTGTCGAAGATATGCCATACCTGGACGATGGGACCCCGGTTGATTTGATCTTGAATCCGCTTGGTGTGCCCGGTCGTATGAACATCGGTCAAGTGCTGGAAGTGCATCTGGGCTGGGCGGCGAAGCGGCTCGGCTACCGCGCGGTGACGCCTGTGTTCGATGGCGCATCGGAGGAAGAGATCGAATCCGAACTCGCGCGCGCTTGGATCATTGACGAGGCGTGGAAGGAAGTCGCCATTAAGGCGTGGGAGTGGATCAAAGAGCAAGAATATGATCCTGAGTCCATTCAAGACGATGACGAAGTCCGCCGCCTATACCTCGAGGAATGGCTCGGCAAACGCAAGTACGATGCCTATGACTTGAACGATGTGGATTATGCCCGTGTCGCCACGGCAACCGAATGGTTGCGTGAGCGTGGTTATGATCCGGATACGATCTTTTATCCGGACGAGATCAACCCGAAGGACCGTACCGAATATAACGATGCGGCGGTCAATGCCTGTTTGCGTTTGTGGATCGAAACGCAAGGACACACCGGCCGCGTGGCTGAAGCGCGCTTGATGGAAGTGGCGCAGGAAATGGTTGCGGCAACGGGTCAACCGCTACCGATCCTTGGCAAGCAAATCTTGCGCGATGGCAAGACTGGCATTCCGTACGATCAGCCTGTAACTGTCGGTGTGATGACTGTGTTAAAGCTTCATCACTTGGTGGAAGATAAAGTTCACGCGCGTTCGACTGGCCCATACAGTTTGGTGACCCAACAACCGCTCGGCGGTAAGGCGCAGTTCGGCGGTCAACGCTTCGGCGAAATGGAAGTGTGGGCGCTTGAAGCATATGGCGCCGCGTACACGTTGCAGGAAATGTTGACAGTGAAGTCCGATGATGTGCAAGGACGTGTGAATGCGTATGAAGCGATCGTCAAAGGTGAGCCGATCGAAGAACCGAGCATCCCAGCCTCCTTCCGCGTGTTGGTCAAGGAGTTGCAATCGTTGGGATTGGCAGTCGAAGCGGTCAATGAAGGCGGCGATGTCGTCAGGTTCGGCAAGGATGAGGAAAAACAGCATCCCCCGCGGATGGACACCGGTCTCCTTGGTATTGGAGACAACCTCTCAGCGAAGCGAAAATCTTGACGATTATGTTAAGAGCATGATAAAATCTCGCTCCGTTGCCAATTGAAAAAGGCGGCAAATACCCCCGCCGGGCATGGCATTACCTTGTGAGGCCATCACGTTCGTCATGGATGGCCTCATTTTGTGCAAAAAACTTTGTGAAGAATTTTATTATCGGAGGCTGATCGTGCCGACAATCAATCAAATGGTCCGCAAGGGCCGCAACAGCAAGAAAGTAAAAAGCAAGGCACCTGCCTTGCAGTTTACGTTGAATTCCTATAAACAACGTCGTGTCCGCCAGGATAAAGGCGCTCCGCAAAAACGCGGAGTTTGTACGGTCGTCCGCACGATGACGCCGAAGAAACCGAATTCGGCGCTTCGCAAGATCGCCCGTGTGCGCCTGACCAACGGCATCGAAGTGACCGCATACATTCCCGGTGAGGGCCACCAGTTGCAGGAACACTCGGTTGTGCTCGTTCGCGGCGGGCGTGTAAAGGATTTGCCGGGCGTCCGTTATCATATCGTGCGCGGGTCGCTTGATACGACCGGTGTCGCCAACCGCAAGCAAGGTCGTTCGAAATACGGCGCCAAGCGCCCCAAGTAAATTGATGGAGTGATGAAAGATGCGCAGAGCAAAACCTGAAAGTAGAGAAATCCTTCCGGACATTCGTTATAACAGCGTCAATGTGCAGACGATGGTTCAACACGTCTTAAAACGCGGCAAGAAAAGCGTGGCTGTCGGCTTGATCTACGGTGCGATGGACTTGATCAAAGAGCGCACAGAGAAGAATCCAATGGATGTCTTCGACGGCGCTCTTAAAAATGTTTCCCCCGCCATGGAAGTCCGCCCGCGGCGTGTGGGTGGCGCCACCTACCAGGTCCCGATGGAGGTTTCCACTGACCGCCGCACCACGCTGGCGATCCGCTGGATTCTCGCCGCCGCACGCGAGCGCGGGGGCAAATCTTTCCCGGATAAACTCGCCGGTGAATTGATCGACGCTTTCAACGAGACCGGTGCGGCGATCCGCAAGCGCGATGAAACCCATAAGATGGCAGAAGCCAACCGCGCCTTTTCACACTATCGTATTTAATTTCATACCATACACAGAAGGTACTTAATAAAGAATGGCACGCGAGTTTCCGCTTGAGAAATATCGAAATATCGGGATCATTGCCCACATTGACGCCGGGAAAACCACCACGACCGAGCGGATCATGTTCTATACAGGCAAGACCCACCGAATCGGTTCCGTTGATGACGGAACCACGGTGACCGACTGGATGGTCCAGGAACGCGAACGCGGCATCACGATCGTGTCCGCCGCCGTTTCCGCCGAGTGGAAGGGTTACCAGTTCAACTTGATCGATACCCCGGGACACATCGATTTCACCGCCGAAGTCCAGCGCTCCCTGCGCGTGTTGGATGGCGGCGTGGTGGTCTTTGATGCCGTTCAGGGCGTGGAGCCGCAGAGTGAAACGGTCTGGCGTCAGGCAGATCGTTACGGCGTCCCGCGTATTTGCTTTGTGAACAAAATGGATCGTGTAGGCGCGTCTTATGACCGGACGATCGAGACGATCATTGACCGACTGGGCGCCAACCCGATCCCTATGCAAATCCCGATCGGGTTTGAGGCTACCTTCAAAGGGGCGGTGGATCTTCTTTCGATGAAAGCCGTTGTCTGGGAAGATGATCTTGGCAAGGAACCGATAACCACGGATATCCCAGCGGATATGTTGGAAGGTGCCAAAGCGGCTCGCGCAAAAATGGTTGAAAAAATTGCGGAACTTGACGATGAGTTGACTGTGAAGTTCCTCGAGGGCAGCGAAATCAGCATCGATGAACTAAAGAAAGCGCTGCGGAAAGGCGTGATTGCTGTTAAGGCAGCTCCTGTTTTCTGCGGTTCGTCGTTGAAGAACAAAGGCGTTCAGGTATTGCTGGATGCGGTCATTGACTATCTTCCGTCTCCGGCGGACAAACCGATCATTACTGTATCTGTTCCTGAAGAGCCGGAAAACACGTTCGAAATTCCTGCGCAGGATGGCAGTCCGTTGAGCGCGTTGGTGTTTAAGATCGTCACAGATCCGTATGTAGGTCGCCTCGCGTATGTTCGAATTTACTCGGGGGTGCTCAGTCAGGGGCAAACGGTACAAAATACCACCAAGCGTGGCAAAAAAGAACGCATCGGACGCTTGATCCGCATGCATGCCGATCACCGGGAAGATGTGAATGAAATTCGCGCCGGCGATATCGGTGCGGTATTGGGTTTCAAGGAAAGTTTTACCGGCGATACGCTTTGTGATACGAAAGCCCTTGTTCTCGAGACGATTTCTTTCCCGGAACCAGTCATTTCGATTGCGGTGGAGCCGAAAAGCTCTGCCGACCAGGAAAAGATGGGTGAAGCCCTCCGTAAACTGGCGGAGGAAGATCCTACACTGCACGTTAACTCCGATAGTGACTCCGGTCAAACGATCCTGAGGGGGATGGGCGAACTCCACCTCGATATCATCGTGGATCGTCTGTTGCGTGAGTTTAGGGTTCAGGCGAATGTTGGCGCCCCGCGCGTTGCGTTTCGCGAATCGATAACCAGACCCGTTAAAGAAGTGGATTACAAGTACGCAAAACAATCCGGCGGTAAAGGACAATATGGGCATGTTGTTTTTTCCCTCGAACCTGGCGAACGCGGGAGCGGTATAGTTTTCGAGAATAAAATTGTCGGTGGAGCGATTCCCAAGGAATACATCAATCCCATCGAAAAAGGGATTAAGGAAGCCGCAGACAGCGGTGTTCTTGCCGGGTATCCTGTTGTGGATATTAAAGTCACCCTGTTCGATGGATCCTTCCATGAAGTGGATTCAAGCGAAATGGCATTCAAGATGGCGGCCATCCTCGGTTTCAAAGAAGGTGTGCATAAAGGGAATCCGATCCTGCTCGAGCCGATGATGAAGGTCGAAGTTGTTGTGCCGGAGGAATATCTGGGCGACGTTATGGGGCAGATCAACAGCCGCCGCGGGTTGATTCAAGGCATGGAAGTCCGCTTGGGTAACGCGCAGGCAGTTCGCGCCATGGTCCCTCTGGCAGAAATGTTCGGCTATGCAACCCAGCTGCGTTCGGCTACGCAGGGACGCGGCGTCTTTAATATGGAATTTGACCACTACGCGCCTGTTGCGAGATCAGTGGCGGAAGAAATTTTGAAAGCGTAACCCGTTTTTATACTTAAGGAGCATGAAATGGCGAAGGAAAAGTATGATCGCAGTAAACCGCATTTGAATG
>CAZGSB010000080.1:0-11993 GCA_964528275.1 uncultured Anaerolinea sp.
CGCCCCGAACATCGTCCCAGCCGAGAGTTTCTTGCACGACCGTGCCGCCTGCTTCATAAATTTGAATTTGGCGTTCGATCTCATATTGCGAAGCGCGGACGAGTGCGCGAAAACTGTTGAGATTTTTTATTTCGGTGCGCGTGCGGAACTCATCACTGCCAACGGGGCGCACAGAAATGTTCGCCTCAAAACGCAGCACACCTTTTTCCATATCGCCGGAATTGACGCCGAGGTAACGCAAAATCGCGCGGACTTTCGTGGCGTAATCAAGCGCGGCTTCGACGGTGCGAATATCGGGCTCGGAAACGATTTCAAGAAGCGGCACGCCAGCGCGATTGAAATCCACGAGCGCATAATTTTTTTCGTGGGATAGTTTGGCGGTATCTTCTTCAATGTGAACGCGGCGAACGCGAACCCTCATCCCCAGCCCTTCTCCCGCGGGGAGAAGGGAGCCAGAGTCCCCCTCTCCCTTTGGGAGAGGGGTTAGGGGTGAGGGTGCATTGACTTCCATCCAACCCTTCTCTGTAATTGGCAACTCATACTGCGAGATCTGATAGCCCTTGGGCAGGTCGGGATAATAATAATTTTTGCGCGCAAAGGTGTTGTGCTTGTTGATGGAGCAGTTCAACGCGAGACCGACCAAGGCGGCAAGTTCGGTCGCCTTTTTGTTGACGACCGGCATGGCGCCCGGCAACCCCGTGCAGACCGGGCAAATGTTCGAGTTCGGCTCGGGCGCGGAGCCATAGTCTGCGGAGCAACTGCAGAACATTTTGGAGTTGGTGAGTAACTCGCCGTGAATTTCAAGTCCGATGACGGGTTCGTATTTCATAGTTGGGCAGTCTCGCAGTTTCGTAGTTTGGTAGTCGAGTAGTGGTGATTGGAAAGTAGAAAGTGGGCAGTGATCAGTTTTCAGACGTCAGTAGCCTTGCGCGGAGGGCGGTGATGTCGGTTTGGGTCATGCCGCCGTTGATGAGATAGTTTTCAAGGTCTATGCCTTCCAAAGTTTTTTCCAGAACTTCGTAGGCGGTGGTATTTCGTTCTGCTAAAAGCTGATCGCGTACGGGGTCTACGCTGAGTTCGTAATCGGCGGCGATGTCGTGCAATGATACGCCAGCCAGGGCCAGGGTAAGGAAGCTGATGATACCTGTGCGATCATATCCGCGGATGCAGTGGAAGTAGACTCCGCCGGGCTGGGCTTGGGCAATGGCTTGGAGCGCGGCGGCATGGCGGTGTGCCCACAGATTCAAGGCGTCTGTCCAATAGAGCGGCGTGCCCCAAAGATCGGAGGTTGCCCATTTTTCGACGAATTCTTTATTCGTCACATCTTCGATCTCGACCGACACCACATTGATATCGGAGAAGGGTGGCGTAACGATCGGATGATCCTTTTCATGGAAGCCGTGAGTACGCAAAGAGACGATGGTGCGGATGCCATGTTCATATAAAGCTGCCCAACCCTCCGCAGTAAGTTTGCTTGGATGGTCACCGCGCACAACGGCTCCCCAACGGGTCTTGTCTCCATTGGAAGCATCCAGCCCGCCCAAGTCACGGACGTTGTTGCAGCCTTCCCAAGTTAGAATTCGGTTTGTGGTCATATTCTGTAAGATGGTATTATGCTTTTAAAGGAGCAACTTTATGAATGCAGATGCCTTTCGTCATTTTTACAACTATCACTTTATCGAGAACCGCAAGATCTTGGAGCAAGTCGCTGCGTTGACCTTTGAGCAGTTCACTCAAAAAGTGGATTACTCTCGCGGCTCGATTCGGGAGCAACTCGTCCACCTTGTTGATGTGGAGGATGTATGGATCAGCGAGTTGCGTGGCGTTCAACCGTCTGAGCCTTTGCCTGAGACGACTGAGGTTGACGACCGTGATGCCATCCGCTCGTTGTGGGATGTGGTCGAGCAGAACACTCGCACTTATCTGGCAGGCTTACAAGATGACCAGCTGTTCTCCAAGCCGATCACCGATCCCGAAGAGGACAAGGAGTTGATCGTCTGGCAGGTCTTGCTTCATATTGTTAATCATTCCACCGATCACCGCGCTCAACTTCTGCGTGCCTTACATGATCTGGGCGTAGACACGAAATCGCAGGATTATATTTTTTACGTGTACGAGAACCAATAACCATGGACAATTGACAATGGACGATGGGGAACGTCTATGGTCGATGGTCTGTCGTCTATCGTCACAGCGGAGGCTGTTGCTTATGCCAATCGGTGACCTGCTGGTAGGCGTGCGCAACTTGGAAGAGGGTAGACTCATCCAAGTGTTTGCCGATGAGCTGCATCCCGACGGGCATGTTGTTGGAGAAGCCAGCGGGGAGCGCAATGGCAGGGACGCCAGCGGGGTTGGTGGCGACGACGTAAATATCCGAGAGGTACATTTCGAGTGGGTCGCTGGTCTTCTCGCCGAGTTTGAAGGCGGTGGTGGGACAGGTCGGGGCGAGGAGAATGTCCACTTTGGAAAAAGCAGTTTCAAAGTCCCGACGAAGAAGCGTGCGCACTTTTTGCGCCTTCAAGTAATACGCGTCATAGTATCCGGCTGAGAGGGCGTATGCGCCAAGCATAATCCTGCGCTTGACTTCATCCCCGAAACCTTCATGGCGAGTCTTGAGATAGATGTCGATGACATCCTTCGCGCCGTCTGAAACCGAGAGACCGAAGCGCGTGCCGTCCATGCGGGCGAGGTTGGCGCTGGCTTCGGCGAAGAGCAGCAGATAATAAACGGGCAAGCCGTATTTGGTGTGGGGCAGTGAGACTTCGTGAATCTCCATGCCAAGTTTTTCGTAGGTGCGAATGGCTTCTTGCATGGCGGACTCAACGCCCGCTTCCATGCCTGCCACAAAATATTCTTTCGGGATGCCGAGCTTCATTCCCTTGACGGGCTTGTTGATGTTGGCGGTGTAATTGGGAACTGGGGATTGGTACGTGGTGCTGTCGTTGGGATCGTGACCTGCGATGGCTTCGAGAACGGTCGCGCAATCATAGGCGTCGCGAGTCATGGGTCCAATGGAATCAAAGGATGAGACGAGCGCGATGAGACCGTAACGCGAGACACGACCATACGTTGGCTTGATGCCTGTGACGTTGGTGAAGCCTGCAGGCATGCGCACAGAACCGCCTGTATCTTCACCGATGGCGAATGTTGCAAGACTGGCAGACATGCTCGCCGCCGCGCCGCCGCTTGAACCACCAGGGACGCGCTCCAAATCCCACGGGTTGTGCGTGGGGAAGAGCGCGGAATTTTCACACGAAGACCCCATGCCGAACTCGTCCATGTTGGTTTTGCCGACGAGAACCGCGCCAGAGTCCGCGAGTTTGTCGGTGACAGTGGCGTTGTACTGGGGATAATAATTTTCGAGAATCTTGGAAGAACAAGTGGTGCGGACGTCACGCGTGGAGATGCAGTCTTTCATTGAAAAAGGAATGCCCGTCAGCGGTGTGACGTTTTCGCCTTTGGCAATGCGCTCATCGGCTTTCTTCGCTTGTTCCAGTGCGAGGTCATCCGTAACCGTGACATAGGACTTGACCTTCTTGTCTACATCATGGATGCGGTCGAGCATGGCTTGGGTCAACTCGACGGAGGAAACCTGCTTGGTAACAAGTAATTGATGGGCTTGTTGAATGGTTAGTGAGTGTAGTTGCATGGCGGAGGGTAATTAGTAATTGGTAATTGGAGATTGAGTTTGAAAGATTGGGTTATGGGTCGGTAATATATTAGATAACGCCTAATTACTATTTACCAATTACCAATCTCACTCATCTCCCAAAACAGTCGGCACTTTCACATACCCGCGCTCTGAGTTCGGCGCATTTTTGAGAAATTCTTCACGGCTCATGGACGGTTTGACTACGTCTTCGCGCAGGACGTTTTCGGCATTGGCAATGTCCGAGGCGGGCGGGACGTTCGTTGTATCCACTTCGTTGAGCATGTTGAAGTAGTCAATGATGGAGGAGAACTGCCCGCTGAATTTTTGCGCTTCCTCTTCGGAGATTCCGAGGCGGACGAGGAAGGCGACGTGCTTGACGGTTTGGGTGTCTATAGTTTGGGGCATAAAACCTCTTTACCACGAAGTGTCACAAAGGGTCACGAAGGAAAACCTTTGTGTACCTTGGTGACCCTTTGTGGTGAAAACTAACTAAACTTAATATGCAGTTCTTTCAACTGCTTCGCTTCCACTTCCGACGGCGCATCCGCCATCACGTCGCGCCCCGCCTGGTTTTTCGGGAAGGCGATCACTTCGCGGATGTTGGGCTCGTCTGCCAACAACATTACGAGTCGGTCAACGCCGGGCGCCATCCCTCCGTGCGGAGGCGCGCCGTACTCGAATGCTTCGAGCATGTGACCAAACTTGGCTTGAATCGCTTCCTCGGAATGCCCAAGCATCTGGAAGATCTTATTTTGAATGTCGCGGCGATGGATACGGATCGAACCCGACGCCATCTCATAGCCGTTACACACCATATCGTAGGCGTCTGAAAGGATCGAACCCGGGTCGGTATCGAATTTATCGAGGTCGTTCACTTGGGGCATCGTAAACGGATGGTGCTCCGCATCCCAGCGCTGTTCCTCTTCGTTCCACGCAAACATCGGGAAGTCCACGATCCACGCGAACGCCATCAAATCCTTATCGGCAAGGTCCAGCTTATCGCGTAAGATCAAACGCAACCCGCCAAGGACTTTGTTGACAACCGCGCGCGCATCGGCGGCGAACAGAATGAGGTCGCCCTCTTTCGCGCCAACCTTGGATTTGACCGCCTCCCCCTCCTCAGGGGTGACAAACTTCGCGGCGGTTCCTTTCAACCCTTCGGCTGTCACCGCCAGCGTCGCCAGTCCCCTCGCCCCCAGCGACTTCGCCGACTCGGTGAGCGCATCCACTTCCTTGCGCGACATGTCCGCCGATTTCGGCGCGACAATACACCTGACGATCCCACCCGCCTCCAGCGCGGACTTGAAAACTTTGAATTCGCTTTTGGCAAACACATCGCTCACATCCACCAGTTCCATGCCGAAGCGCAGGTCTGGCTTATCCGTACCGAACCGCTCCACCGCTTCGTGGTGTGAAAGTTTAAGCCACGGCGTGGACAATAACTTTTTGTGCGGTGCGACCGCGGGAATCATCGCGCTGTACAATCCCTCCACCACGGCAAGCACATCCTCGCGGTGCACGTACGACATCTCGAGGTCGAGTTGGGTAAACTCAGGCTGGCGGTCGCCGCGCAGATCTTCATCGCGGAAACATCGCGCGATCTGGAAATACTTGTCCATGCCTGCCACCATCAGCAATTGCTTCAACTGCTGCGGCGACTGCGGCAGGGCGTAGAATTGCCCGGGGTATAGGCGTGATGGGACAAGATAGTCGCGCGCGCCCTCCGGAGTCGCTTTAAACATGATGGGCGTTTCGATTTCGAGGAATCCCTGTTTGTCCAGGTAATCGCGCATAAACTTTACGACCTTATGGCGCAGGACGATATTGCGCGTCATTCGTTCACGGCGCAGGTCGAGGTAGCGGAATTTCAAGCGCGCAGTCTCCTCCGGCAGGTCGGCATCCGAGCTGACCATGAAGGGCAATGTCTTGGCGGGGTTGAGAATGGTCACATTCTTTGCGATAACTTCGATCGCGCCCGTTTCCATTTTAGGGTTTGCCATGCCTTCGGGTCGTTTCTGAACAAGACCCTCGATTTGCAGAACCCACTCGAAGCGGACATCCGCGATTTTTGCCAGCATGTCTGCGGGTAGGTCGGGGTTGATGGTGACTTGAATCGTCCCGCTTCGGTCACGCAGGTCGAAAAATGCCACCCCGCCGTGGTCGCGGCGGCGGTTGACCCAGCCCGCCAGCGTGACCGTCTGACCGGCGTGGCTTTCGCGTAATTCTCCGCACGTGTGTGTTCTGTACATGGTTGTGCCTCCGAAAGGATTCTGTCATTGCGAGGGCGCTCCTGTTCGCGTGCCCCAATGTTCTCGGGGTTGCCCGAAGCAATCTCCAACTCAAGCATGAGATTGCTTCGTCGGGAAGAGCACCCTCCTCGCAATGACGGGGGATGATGATATAAAAAATCGCCCTTCGCAACTGCGTTGGGCGATTGATTTGACCGGTTCACGATCCGTCAACTAGCAAGGCTTCGCCCAACGAACATGGGTATCGTCATTGTCATTGTTGTCATTATTATTATTGTTGTTGACCAGGCGGAGCAGGTGTTTCATGATGGCGGCATTATAGCACAGAACGTAACAGGCGCAGAAAACGCCGGGGGAACGTCACCCAGTCGAACCGTGGAGGCGAAGCGCCATTCCAAATGTTATCCTAGCCGATGTGGGTGATGCCCATGTAAGGATGATGTAAGGTCAGAGGGCTTGATTTTTCTTCCGTTTCTACAGAAGGTCATGTATAGTATTTTTGCTCGATCCAAAATTCCATTTACCAAAGGAGAGAAGTATGGGAGCAAAACTTTTGTTCATTGTGAACGCGATCGTAGTCCTGGTGTTGGGCGTCGGGCTGTTGTTCGTCCCCGAAGCCACCCTCACCCAATTCGGAACGGAGACGCGCATCCCCGAATTGCACATGGCGCGGTTTCTCGGCGCCGCCTTGATCACACTGGGGCTGGTGTTGTGGTTCGCCAAAGATGCGTCGGAGGAAGGCGTGCAGCGCATGCTGTCGTTCGCCATGCTCGGCGGCACTGCGCTCGCGCTGTTCGTCACCATCCTTGGTGTTGCGCTCAATGGCATCATCCGCAATTTCGGCTGGCTGGTGATCGTGGTGGAAGTGGTGTTCGGGCTGGGATATGTGTTCGTCCTGTTCCTGCAACCCCGCATGAAGTAAACCCGCCGCTCTCGCAACCTTCGCAAAACAATGACCGCGCCTAGTGCGCGGTCATTGTTGGTTCCATGATCGCATGGCTCGCGAAATCGAGCCGCGCCAGTTCGACGTCGGTCAGCCGCCAGCCGAGGGCGCCGGCGTTCTGCTGTGCCTGCGCGGCGTTCTTTGCACCGGGGATGGGCAGGGCGCCTTTGCAGATGACCCAATTTAGCGCCACCTGCGAGCATGATTTTCCTCCGTGATCCTGCCCGATCGCGGTCATCAACTTCAACAACGGCTGTATCTTCGATATCAAGTCTCTGTATTTCTGCGCGCGCGAGCCGCTGGGGATGTTTTGCGGATTGTATTTTCCCGTCAGCATCCCCCGCTCGAGCGGACAATACGCGATCAAACGGATTCCCAATTCCTTGCAGCGAGCCAGCGTGCCGTTCTTTTCAACCGTGCGGTTCAGCAGACTATAGTGGACCTGGTTCGCGGCCAGTTGAATGCCGTTGCGCGCCAACGCGGAATACGCCGCCACCATGCGGTTGTGCCCAAAGTTCGAAGCGCCCACCGCGCGAGTCAAGCCAGTTTTCACGCATTCCGCCAAACCGTCCATCAACGCATCGGTGCTCATCGTCACGCTGGGCCAATGGATCTGGTACAAGTCTATGCGGTCAATGCCGAGGCGGGCGAGACTCCCCTTCAACCCGCGAGGCAACGCGCCTTTCGTGAAACGCCAGGGCCACGGGAAAAATTTGGAGGCGATGACAACCGGCTGTTCCGTCTCTTTGATGAACCGCCCCAACAAACGCTCCGACAAACCGTTCCCATACAATTCAGCGGTATCGATGAATCGGATGCCCTCATTCACCGAAACCTCGAACGCCTGCCGCACATCGTCCGCGCCATACCCAAACCCGTATTGCCAGACCGCGCGGTCGCCCCATTGCATCGCCCCCAACCCCATCTCGATGGCGTGTAAAAATCTGGGTTCTTCACTGATATTTGTCAACGGATGTTCTCCCGGGGAATTTGGGCATTGTATCTTAAAATATGACCGCTTCATAGCCAGCCTGCGTAATCCGCGATAAAATTCAGCCCGCAAATCACATTTGGAACTGATGGAATGTCAACCTCACCCCAGCCCCTCTCCGAAACGGAGAGGGGGGTTGATGTCCCCTGAGTTCCAGGGAGACGATCGTGAACCATTCACCCGAAACGCGGGAATTCGAACCCGCTTCGGACCTCAGCGTGAGGCTGGGTCTGACCTTTTCAAATTTATCCCTGTTGACGCGCGCCCTCACCCACCGTTCGTTCGTCAACGAGAATCAAAAATCGTCGGAGGATAACGAACGGCTTGAATTCCTCGGCGATGCCGTGCTCGATTTCATCGTCGGCGCGTGGGCGTATCATCGCTTCCCGGAAATGCCCGAAGGCGATCTGACGAAGATACGCTCTGCCATCGTGCGGAACGACCAACTGGCAAGGTTCGCGCGAAAGTTGAACCTGGGTCCCGCACTGCGGCTGGGGCGCGGTGAACTGCTCTCCGGCGGACACACCCGCGACGCCCTGCTCGGCTCGGTATTCGAGGCGGTGGTCGGCGCGTTGTTCCTCGACTCCGGTTTGGGGGCGGTGGAAGCGTTCGTCAACCCGCTGCTCGAAGATGTGCGGGAATCCGTCCTCACCAAGATCCACGACGCGAAGAGCCTTTTGCAGGAATGGGCGCAGGGACAAAAAATGCACTCGCCTCATTATCGCACCATCTCAACCTCAGGACCCGACCACGCCAAGCAATTCGAAGTGGAAGTGGAAGTCGGCGGGCAGGTTACCGGGCGCGGACGCGGCACAAGCAAGCACGCCGCCGAACATGCCGCCGCGAAAGATGCGATGAAGAATCTCGGCATCGGGTAAAAGTGAACGAGTAATTCAAAATCTGAAATCTGGTCTCGATACGCCTGCTAAAAACATTCGGGCTGTTCGACCACCCATCGTACATCGAAAATGCCCTTACGCCTCAAATCCCTCGAACTGCAAGGATATAAAACATTCGCCTCGAAAACCACCTTCGAGTTCGCGAGTGGAATCACCGCCATTGTCGGACCGAACGGTTCGGGCAAATCAAACATCGCGGACGCGCTCCGCTGGGTGTTAGGCGAGCAATCCTACACGCTCTTGCGCGGCAAAAAAACCGAGGACATGATCTTCAACGGCTCGGAACATCGCGCCCGCGCCGGGATGGCGTCTGCTCATATACTTTTTGACAACACGACGAACTGGTTGCCGCTCGACTTCACCGAAGTCGGTATGACGCGCCGCGCCTACCGCGATGGTCACAACGATTACATGCTGAACAGCCAGCACGTGCGCCTGCGCGACCTGAATGAGATCCTCGCCGCGTCGGGACTCTCTGAGCGGACGTACACCATTCTGGGTCAGGGACTGGTGGATGCCTCGCTGGCGTTGAAAGCCGACGAACGCCGCCGCTTGTTCGAGGAAGCCGCCGGGGTTGGTTTGTACCGCGTCCGCCGCGAAGACGCGATGAAGCGACTCGAAAATACCGCGCGCAACCTTGAGCGCGTGCTGGACATCATGTCCGAACTCGAGCCGCGCTTGCGAAGCCTCGAACGGCAGGCAAAACGAGCCATCGAATTTTCACGCGCCCAAGCCGACCTGAAAGTCATCCTGCGCGAGTGGTACGGGTATCACTGGCATCGCTCACAGCAGGAACTCGCCACCGCGCGTGAAGCGGTCAAAGCGCAGGATGCCCGCGTGATCGAAGCGCGTGAAGCGCACCAGAACGCGCAAACGGAGTACAACGCTTTCCGCGAAAAATTTGTCGGCTTGCGGGCGGAGTTGAACGCATGGCATCGGGCATCCGCAGAACTGCACAGCCAGCGTGAAGAGGTCAGCCGCGAACTGGCGGTGCTCGAAGAACGACGAAGAGCGCTGCTGGCTTCGCAAACATCCATGCTTGCGGATCAAGAACGCGCCAGCGACGAGGAAAAACTTGTCCGCTCGCGCATCGAAGAGACAGGGCAGGAATACGCACGCCTGGAAAACGAACTGGCGGACGCGCAAAAACAACTCAGCGACGCGAATCAAAAACTGCAAACGCGCCAACTCGACCGCGCCTCGCTGGAGGAAAAACTTCAAACCGCCCGCGCCCACATCGAAACGTGGACCGCCCAACGCGCCGAGTCGCAGGCGCGGCTCGATGAATTGACCTCGCGCAGCGAGTCACTCCGCGCCCGCCTCGAAGAAGCGCGTCAAGCCATTGAAATAGCGGAAACGAATGCAAGAACCGCAAGCGAGAAATTTGCCGAAGCGCGCAAAAAACGCGAAGATGCGGAAAACGTTTTGAGAGAGGCGCAAACGAAAGAAGAACGAGGAAAGAGGGAGGTTGAGCGTCTTGAAACTGAACGTCGCGGAAAAAACGAGGAACGCGGGAATCGTCTCGCCGAACACACGCGAGTCAAAACACAGATCGAGGTGCTGGAACAAGCCGAACAATCGCTGGCTGGGTATGCGGAGGGCGCGCGCTTCCTGCTCGATGCCGCGCGGCAGTTCAGGCTCAAACGCACGCGCGGCGCCTTAAGCGCATTGCTCGATGTGCCTGCCGAACTCGAAACCGCCATCTCCGCCGCCCTCGGCGACACCCTCGATGCCATCCTGCTCGATGCCGACGAGATCGAAGACGCGTTGCAATTGCTCGAAGCCGACGAAGCGGGGCGCGCCGTGCTCCTGCCCGTCGAACATCTTTCGCGCGAACCCCTGCCGAAACCAAACGACGACGACTGCCTCGGCGTGGCTTCCGAACTCGTCCGCGTGAGCGACGAGTTGACGCCCGCCGTGCGCGTGATGCTCGGTCATACTCTTGTCGCGCGCGATCGCGCCACAGCCCGGCGGTTGATCCGTGACCTGCCGACTCACGCGCGGGTGGTGACCCTGCGCGGGGAGGTCTTTCGCGCGGATGGGTTGATCATCGCCGGGAAAACCGCTTCTTCCTCCGCGTTGAGCCGGCCTCGCCAAAAACGAGAGTTGACCGAATCCCTGACCGCGTTGGGCGCGCAGATCGAATCGCTGAACGGCGAGGTCGATTCGCTTTCCACGCGGATTCACGAGGCGACGCAGGCGGCGAGTCAAGCCGAGGGCGAGGCGCGTGAATCACGCCACAGGCTGGAGGAAACTCAGACGCTGGAGAATCAAGCCGGGTTGGAATCGGAAGCGGCACGTCGTCAATTGGAATGGCAGAGGAGTCAACAGAGTCAACTTCAAGCCCAGTTCGATGAAGCGACTTCCGCAAAAGCCGCGTTAGTGCAATCGCTGTCGGAAATCGAAACACAGTCTACCAGCGCACAGGAGGAAGTGAAATTCCTCGCCTCGCAACTGACCGAAACCGATCTGGTGGAAACACAGACGCAAGCCACGTATTGGGGAACGCGGGTCGCGGTCGTCGAGCGGGCGATGGAAGATGCGCGGGTACGGAAAGAGGAACGAGGGAAAGAGGTCGAGCGGTTCGATTCGCGTCGCGCTGAAATTTCCTCGCGCTTGAACGAGGTGGATGCGTCGTTGGGAGAGTTGGAAAATTCGAAGGCGTCGTTCCGCGAGCGCGAAGGCGTGTTGCATTCGCAGATCGAAGAGTTGCGCGTGAAGATCGACCCCGCGGAAAAAGAGTTGGAAACCGCCGAGCAGGAGGAAGCTCGCCTGCAAGACGGGGAGGCGAACGCGCAACGCTCGCTTGCAACAGCAGAACGCCTGGCGGGGCAGGTTCAACTCGAGCAGTTGCGCAAACAGGAGGCGCTCGATAATTTGCGCCAGAAAATTTCGGACGATTTTGGGCTGGTGATGTTCGAGTATGCCGAGGAGGTTTCAGGTCCCGTGCCCCTGCCATTGGAGGGCATGGTGGAGGAATTGCCGGTGGTGACCGAGGTCGCCCCCGACCTGGAGGCGCAATTGACGCAGAACCGCTCGCGCGTGCGGCGGCTGGGACCGGTCAACCCCGAAGCCAAGCAGGAGTTCGATGCCGAGTCGGAACGGTACACCTTCATGAAGGCGCAAGTGGATGATCTGCGGAAAGCCGAAGCCGACCTGAAGCAAGTGATCGCCGAGTTGGACGATTTGACCAAGCAGGAATTTTCGAAAACCTTCGACGCGGTGGATAAACAATTCCGCGCGATGTTCACGCGGTTGT
>CAZGSB010000081.1:0-11900 GCA_964528275.1 uncultured Anaerolinea sp.
CCGCAGTAGCATTGCCAGTCGCGTTGGGGTCCGAAAATGGCTTCGCAGAACAAGCCGTCCTTTTCGGGGCGCAGGCGGCGGTAATTGATGGTTTCGGGTTTGAGCACTTCGCCGTATGACCACGACATGATGGTCTGGGGCGAGGCGAGGCTGATACGGAGTGCGGTTAATCCCTTGGTTTCCACGTGTTCTCTCCTGAAAAAGAAGGTTACGAATTTGGCTGTCTCTGGCAAGCGTGTAGTCGGCTGGTATCAGAGACAAACAAAGGCAAGCGCTTCCAGGATATTTTCTGAAGCGCTTGCTGGTACGTACTCGTTTTTTACATCCAACGACGGCAATTATACGCGTTAAAAAGGGAGAGTCAAGGCTGGCGATATAAGAGTTGCGTCAACGGGTCACGAAAGCAGGGTGCGGGCGAAGGCGAGAAATCGTTGCACATCTTTGAAATTGGTGACCATCCCCACCGAGATCCGCACCGCGCCCATGGACTTGCTGTCGAAGCATAAACGGAAATCATCCTGTGAGAGCCGGGTTTCGTTGCCCGGTTTCGTGAAGCACACATCCAACTCCACTCGCGAAACGCCCATCGCCACCTCTCCGGCGCCGGGGTTGCAAAAACATCCTGTCCGCAGGGAGATATTCGCTTCGTTTGCCTTTTGCTCCACCAAGCGGTGATGGATCAGGTGATCGTCTTGATCGTAGAAATTGACCGTGATGGCTCCGCCTCTTCCCGCCATTACAGTGGGTCCATACACCCGCACCAGGTTCACCCCGTTGCTGTGTTTCAACTTCGTCAGGTTCTCCAGCAACCAACCCGCCAGGCAATGGACGCGTTCATGGATCGCCTCGTACCCGATGGACTCGAGGTGTTTGAGTCCGATCTCGATGGCGGGGATGTTGAGATAATCGATCGTTCCATCTTCGAAGGCGGACGCGCCATCCGCCATGTAGTATTTGCCGCCCTGCACCGAAGCGACGGTGATCGTCCCGCCGGCGAACCACGGGCGGTGCAATTTCTCCAGCGAGGATTTTCTGGCGATCAACGCGCCCAACCCGGTGGGATAGCCGAACATTTTATAAAACGACACCGGCACAAAGTCCGGTTTCACCTTGCTCAAATCAAGTTGACTCGTGGGCACGAACGCTGCGGCGTCGAGCAGGACCTCCCAGCCGCGGGCATGCGCTTCCTCGATCCATTCGAGAGGGTGTTGCACGGAGGAAAAATTCGATTGCGCCGGATACGCAAACAGGTTGTATCCCTTTTTCGATGGGCGAGCCAGTTCGAGGCGGAGTTGCGAAGCGTCCACGCGCATATCGGGCAATGCCACCGGGATGTACGTCACCTCGGCGCCGCGCGCGTGGGCGAATTCCCGAATCCCGTTCACCGAATTGTGATTGTCGAACGTGAGCAGATAGCGCCCATTGGCGAACGGATACGACTCGCCGACGAGTTTCAGCGCGCCGCTGGCATTGGGCGTGAAGATGGCGAGATATTCATTCGGGTCGGCGTTGAAAAAATGCAGGACGTATTCGCGCGCGTGTTCCACGAGTTGCGTGGCGGCGAGCGAGGTGGGGTTCGTCGAATGCGGGTTGCCGAACACATGCTCTGTGAGAAGTTTGTTGTGACGCCGCAACTGCGAATCGGCATAGAGCCCGCCGCCGGTGTAATCGAGATACACATGCCCGCCGAGATCGAGCCGCGAATATTCGGCGGCGCGCAGATCATCGATGATTTTTGTGGTGGGATACGTGGGATAGGATTTCAGAAAATTGACGAACTCGACGTCGGGTTTTTCCATGGGGCATCCTCGCGGCAATTATAATACTCCCATGCCTCGCATTTGCATTTTTCCTCGCGTGGAGGGTTTCGGCGGCGTGACCTCGTTCCGTCTCAAGTTCGAAAAAGGATTGCGCGCGCGCGACGTGGATGTGACCTACGACCTGGACGCATCGTCGGATGCCGTCCTCGTTCTGGCTGGGACGAAGCATCTGCCCCGGCTGTGGAAGGCGCGATCGCAGGGACGGCGCATCGTCCAGCGCCTTGACGGGGTCAACTGGGTGCATCGCGCGCGCTGGGCGGGAGCGCGTTACACGCTCCGCGCGATCTATGGCAACTGGAACCTATCGTTCATTCGCGACCGTCTTGCGGATAAAGTGATCTATCAAAGCCAGTTCATCAAACGCTGGTGGGAGGATTGGTACGGCGCGGCGCGTGTGCCGTGGTCGGTCATCCTGAACGGTGTGGACCTCGACCATTATTCCCCGTTCGGAGCGCATGAACGCCCTACAGATTTTTATCGACTGCTCGTCGTGGAAGGAAGCCTCGCCGGCGGACTCGACGCGGGTTTGTTTTATTCCGTTGAACTGGCAAGACAATTATCGAAGAAACACAACATCGAATTGGTGATCGTCGGCAAAGTGGATGCTCGCGCAAAGAATACCTTGGCAGAACAAAAGGATGTCAAACTCCGTTTTATCGACTCGGTGCCGCGCGAGGAGATTCCGTTCCTTGAGCGATCCTCACACCTGCTGTTCTCCGCCGAGGTGAACCCGCCCTGCCCGAACTCGGTCATCGAAGCCATGGCGTGCGGACTGCCGGTCATCGGCTTCGATACCGGTTCGCTTTCAGAATTGGTGCAAGGCGACGCGGGCAGGCTGGCGCCGCACGGTGCGAACCCATGGAAGTTGGAAAAGCCAGACATCCCGTCGCTGGCGGAAGCGGCGGAGGAGGTGTTGCGCGACAACGACCGCTTCCGCTCATCCGCGCGGGCAAGGGCGGAGGCTGTGTTTGGGTTGGATGCAATGACGGAGGAATATATGAAGGTGTTGTTATCGTAACTGTTCCGGTGGTTGAGTAGAGCGGCGAAGATCTTCCGCCGCTCGTATCGAAACCACCGATAAGCAAAGTAATTTCTGTTTCGAGATTTTTTATTGAAATGTGGTGGTCTCGATATGCCCTTCGCGACGAACGCTCAGGGCTACTCGACCACCAGCGTATAAATAAAAAGGAGCCCCATGACCGACGAGATCACCACGTTCCTGAAAAAACATTTGCAATCAATTCAAGAGAACGATACAAAGACCTACAACGAAACCACCGCCGAAGACCTGACCCTCTACGAGTGGTGGATCACACCGCACCGCATTGACGGACTGCCCTTCCATGAATTCATGATGTCCTCCAACGCCGAGCGCGGGACGGTGTTCGGCGCGGAGGCGAAAGGCAAAACCAAAACGCGGTTCGATCTTTCGAATTTGCGCATCCAACAGTACGACGATACCGCGATTGCAAGTTATACGTTGCTGATCAGCACCGCCTCCGCAGAGGGAGTCAAGGTCGCTTCGCACAACGAAAGCCGCGTGCTGGTGAAACTGGACGGCGCGTGGAAGGTCGTCCACGTGCACAAATCGCCGGCGTGGCAGGCGCCTCACATCCCATCATGATCCGTTACCCCGGCAGGCTTGCCCTGCAACAACGCGTACTCCCCGTCTACCGCGCGCCGTTCTTCGACCTGCTCGCCTCGCGTTGCGAAGGCGGGATGAGTCTCTTCACCGGCGTGCCTCGCCCCCGTGAAGGCATTACCACGACGGACCAATTACAAATTACCAATTACGTATTAGGCACGAATCTCCACCTCCTCGGCGGACCTCTTTACCTCTGCTACCAACGAGGCTTGCTGGACTGGCTCGAAGCATGGAATCCCGACGCGCTGATCGTGGAGGCAAATCCGCGTTACCTTTCCACCTCTGCGGCGGTGACGTGGATGCACAAGCGGGATCGCCCGGTCATCGGCTGGGGGTTGGGCGCGCCATCGGTGCGTGGATTCCGCGAACGAAGGCGAGTCAACTTTCTGAGTCAGTTCGATGCGTTGATCTCCTACAGCCAGCGCGGCGCGGACGAGTACGCCCGCTACGGCTTCCCGCTCGATTATTTGTTCGTGGCGCACAATTCCGTTTCCCCCTCGCCGACATGGGAACTGCCAAAGCGACCTTCGACCTTTGATCCTCAACCCGTGGTGCTTTTCGTAGGTCGCCTGCAACTCCGCAAAAATGTGGATCTGTTGTTGGGCGCGTGCGCGGAGATTCAAAACGTGCGGCTGGTCATCGTCGGTGACGGGCCGGGCCGGGCGGCATTCGAATCGCTTGCGGCGGAGATCTTCCCCTCGGCGGAGTTCGTGGGCGCAAAGCACGGGGAGGAATTGATACCGTATTTTGCCGAAGCGGATCTGTTCGTCCTGCCGGGCACTGGGGGACTGGCTGTGCAGGAGGCGATGAGTCACGGCTTGCCGGTCATCGTGGCGCAGGGTGACGGCACGCAGGACGATCTGGTGCGGGAGGGGAACGGCTGGCAGGTGACGCCCGACGATTTCGACGCGCTGGTCTCTATAATGAAAGACGCGCTATCGGATGTAGCGCGCCTGCGAAGGATGGGGGAGGAATCGTATCGGATCGTGAAGGAGGAGATCAATATCGAGAAAATGGCGGATGCGTTCGTGACCGCTTTGAATTCATTTTCTGGCTTGCGTTAAATCATTGCCGCGCAGGCGTATGGTCACAGTAAATTTAATTCTCAGCGTCTCCGCGACTCTGCGGCTAAATTTCACTGAAACGATTGGATCGCCTCTTCGAAATTGTTGTAGACCGGGATGTTCTGCACAAAGCCGGTGATGTTCAGGATGTAGTAGATGTGCGGGTTCGAGCAGATCATCTTGAAATACGGGGACTTGTATTGTTCGACCTCGCGTTTGCGCATGTCTTCATTGTCCTGCGGCGGGGTGAACAACTTGAACGCGCCCTGAATGGCGCGCAACCCCGCGCTGGACAGCACCTCCAATTGCGAGGTGTCGAGCAGGAGATGCCGGGCGCCGTCCTCGTACGCCTGGCGGGCGGAATCCAGCAATTGTCCCTCAGTCGCGCCGTGCAGGTGACCGCTGAGATGCAGCACAGTGACCGAAACATCGCCCTGCACCTGTGAAGTGGTGATCGTCAACTCGCTCATGGTCATTCTCCTCTTGTAGCCGCAGAAACTACTCGTCCAGATTCCGCTCCACGTTCACCCACATCTGCTCGCCATTGGTGGCGATCTCGACCCAGCCGTTCCGGTCGGTGCGCAGCAGGGAATATTCCTTGATCGTCTCGAGCACTTCATCGTCGGGCATGCCGTTCTCGTCGCCTGCCGCCACGTTGAGCACGATCAGTTCGGGGTTCAGGTTGGCGACCCACTCCGGCGGGTTCGAAGGGGCGTACCCGGAATCGGCGAGCGCGAGCACGCTCACCGGTCCCACGCTGGCGCCATCGCGGAGTTCGGCAAAGGCTTCGAAACTCGCGCCGATCGGCAGGAGGGCGCGAAAGTTCTGCCACTCAATGATTAACACCGAACCGCGCGATCCCGTGGCGAGCACGCGCAATCGCGCGCCATCCCCGAGGTCGAGGGTTTGGTCTGTTTCCGCAAACGTGACCGGGACGGCTTGCAACGTGAGATATTCATACAACACGCGCGAGGAGAACGAACCCTGCCGGTTCCCGCCCCACAACACCGCGCGCGGCGGATACCGTTCGAGCACGCGCGGCAACGCGGCAACCTGTTCCTCGTCTGGGTTGGCGATCACGAGCCAATCGAGCGAGCGATCAAACGCCGAGACGCGCCGCCCCAGTTCGTCGGAGAGGACGGTGGCGCTGGGTCCGCCGTTGATGAGCACCGTCTTGCCGGAGGGGGTCTTGATCAAGACCGCGTCCGCCGAACCGACATCCAAAAACGTGACGTGCAAGAGTCCATCGGGGATGGCGGACGCCGCGCGCCAGACCAGCAGGAGCGCGAGACTCAACAGGACGATGGCGGTTCCCGCGCCGAGTGCGCCTGCTTTGTCCCGTAGGGAGAGGATGCGCTCCCTGAGGGCGGACCCGCCAAACGTCAGCGAAAGAAGCGCCGCGTAAAAGAGGGCTACGAATCCGAACGAGAAATCCCCCAGAAAGATCGTCCCGTGTGGAACTTGATCGAAGAGCTCGACGATGCGAATCGTGTATAGCGTGAACGGATACGCCGCCCACGCCGCAAGTTGACCGAGGGGAATCCACACCAGGCTGAGAATCACCGCGATGCCGCCGAGGATCATCACCGCCGGTTGGGCCGGCAGGATGAACGGGTTGGCGATGAACGAGACGAGCGAGAGGCGTTGGAAGTGATATGCCATGATCGGAATGGTGGTGAGTTGCGCGGCAAAGGTGAGCAGGACGAAATCGGAAAGCGGTTGAACGATTTTTTCGACGGTGGAAAGTTGAAAGTAGCGAACGAGGAGGCTCGATGCAAATTGCGAGAACGGTTCGGCGTAGAGGATGAGACCGAGGGTTGCAAAGAATGATAACTGAAAGCCGACATCCCAAATATACAACGGATTCCACAAACACATCAACATGGCGACGGCGAGCAGGGTGTTGAGCGCGAATTGCCGCCGCCCGATCTGCCGCGCGAACAGGGCGAACGTCCCCATGATGGCGGCGCGTACGACCGCCGCGTCCCCGCCGACGAGCAGGGTGTAAAACAGGATGCCGAAGACGGCGAGCGCCGCTCCCCAGCGCGGACCGAAGAAGCGGCTGAACAGGGTGAAGAAGATGCCCGCAATGATGCTGATGTTGAACCCGGAGATGGCGATGATGTGCGCGGTGCCGGTGTTCTTGAAGGCTTGTTGCAGTTCTTTGGTGAGACCGGTATCCACGCCGAGCAGGATGCCGGCGAGGAGCGATGACTCAGGGTCGGGGAAGATGCGGTAGATGTTGGCGAGCGACTTTTCTTTGAGTGTGTACAACGCGGCGGAGGCGAAGTTGCCGGCTTTGTTCGGGAGCACGGTCACCTCCGCGCTGGACATGTAGGCGTGGATGTTCTGCGCGGCGAGATAATCGCGGTACGAGAAGTCCTCGTTTTCGGGCGGGGTCTTCAGTTTTCCGCGCAGGCGGAGGATGTCGCCATAGTGATACGTTTGGTTGTTCGAGACGCGGGCGAGGAGCAATCCGTTTGCCTGCAGGTCGCCGTCGCCGGTATCCACAGCAGTCACTTGCAGGCGCAGGTTGGTGTACGAGTCGCGGTAATCGGGGGGTTCGACGAGCGTACCGGTAATGAGCAGGTCGTAATCTCGATCATTGTAGAAGGCGATGTGGAAGGCGTCGAAACTGGGGACGGAGAGTTGATAACGGGCGGAGCCGAGGAAGAGGGAGAAAAAAAGGATGAAGGAGAAAGGCTGGAGGAGAAAGGCTGGAGGAGAAAGGATGAAGGATGAAAGATGAAAGACTCGCGAACCGATGGCGAGCAGTAGAAAAAGGATGGCGAGCGCAACCCAAACCCAAAGGGAGAGCGATGCGTATTTTGCCAGCACGATGCCTGAGAGAAAGGCGAGCGAGACCCACACCAGCGGAAAACTCGCGGTCAATTGCGGCGGAATGCGGTTGGGCGCGGCGGCTTGCATGTGAGTTGCATCATAGCATAATTTGAATGAGGGAGGATACAATTTGTGCATGAACGCGCGGCGCGTGTTGCTTGTCTGTGTGATCGTTTCTGTTATCGCCGGGGCTATGCTGGCAGTCGCGTTGTACACCCCGTCCTCCCTGCCCACCGGATCCGACTTTAGCGCGTTGTACAACACCACTCTGGCGCTGGTGAACGGTGTGCCGATCTACGATCTCGAGGCGGTGCAGGCGGTGGCGGTGAGCGCCTCGGATGTCCCGCCGGAGAAATTCTTCCTGGCGCGTTTTCCGTATCCGCCGTGGTATTCGCTGTCTGTCTTTTATCTCGGATACCTGCCCGCCCAACATGCGGCGACGCTGTGGTTCGAACTGAACCTTGCCATGTTGTTCGCGTCGCTTTGGTTGCTGACCGACGGCTGGGACGGCAGACTGCGGCTGGTTGCTTTCCCGTTGGGGTTGATGTTCCTGCCGGTCGTCGGCGCGCTGTCGGTTGGGCAGTATGATTTCCCCGCCCTGCTCGGCGCGTCGTTGTTGCTGGTCTCCTTGCGCAGGCGGAACCTCGCTATGACCATCATCGGCGCGGTCCTGCTGACCTTCAAGCCGCACATCGGCGCGTTGATTCTACTTTCTGCATTTGCCTGGTTGATGTGGCGGCGGGACGAGTTCAGCCGCCGCGCGTTGCGCGGCATCCTCCTTGCGGGCGCGGCGCTTTTCATCGTTGGGTTCATCGCCGACCCCCAATGGATCGTCCGTTACCCAGCCATGTTGTTGAACTACCAGGGGGATGGCAATGTTGCTTCGTGTTCGGAGTGCGCGAGCCTGCCGGTGTATTTGTCGAGATGGTTCTTCGATGGCTCGCTGGGAACGGCGGCGATTCTCGCTCTCGGCATCCTGCTCATCTTGATCGGGATTTTTCTCGCCCGACGCGCCGCCTTGACCCACTCGCACGATTCATTTCTGACCTTCAGCCTGCTCGCCACCCTGCTGGTCAGCCCCTACCTCTACAATTATGACTTCATCCTGTTGCTCGTGCCGTTCGCGGTGCTCGCCACCGGAGGGACGTTCGTTCAACGAGCCGTGGTGATCCTCGCGTACGTCGCCCCGACCATCGCACTGCTGGCTTTGAGCCGCGAGGGGAACGTATCCCTGCTTGCGGCGGCGATGGTGTTGATGTGGGGGTTGGTGAGGAAGACAAAATAAAAACTTCCGAAACGAACGCCTCGGAAGTTCTCAACTCTCCAACTACCAAACTAGCTAACTAGCTAAACTATCGAACTATCAAACTGCCCAACTAACTCCATCTCCACGTTGTGCCGTCCTTGCTGTCTTCGATGGACACGCCCATGGATTTGAGCTGGTCGCGGATCTCGTCGGAACGCGCCCACTGTTTTTGTTTGCGGGCTTCCGTCCGTTCGGCGATGAGCGCGACGACCTTTGCTTCATCTTCACTGGAGCCTTGCTTTTCCTGCAGGCGCAATCCAAACACCCCGGTCAATTCGCGGAGCATCGTTTGCGCGGGCTTGAGTTGATCGTCCACCGCGTCGTTGTCGCGGGCGGTGTTGATCGCCTTGACGAGTTCGTACAACGCGGCGAGCGCGAGCGGGGAATTGAAGTCGTCGTCCATGGCGTCGGTGAAGGCTTGCCTGGTCGAGTCGGCTTGGGCGGCGAGTTCGGCGGCGGTGCCGGGGGCGAGTCCCTTTGAGGAGGGCGAGGCAGGTCGAAAGGCGGACTTGATGCGTTCGAGCGATTTTTCCGCGGCGTCCTGCGTCTCGTCGTTGAAGACGAGCGGCGCGCGGTACGACCCCATCAACACGAGCATGCGCATTACGTCGGCGTCGCGTGTTTTGAGAAAGTCCTTGATGCTGACGATGTTGCCGAGGCTCTTGGACATTTTCTCGCCGCCGAGTTGCAACATGCCGTTGTGGATCCAATAGCGCGCGAATTGCTTGCCGGTGTAGGATTCAGTTTGCGCGATCTCGTTTTCGTGGTGCGGGAAGATCAGGTCGTTGCCGCCGCCGTGGATGTCGATCTGTTCGCCGAGTTCGGCGAGGTTCATGGCGGAGCATTCAATATGCCAGCCGGGACGACCTTTACCCCACGGGCTGTCCCATGAAATTTCGCCGGGCTTCGCGGCTTTCCACAACGCGAAATCCATCGGGTGGTTTTTGGCTTCACCGACTTCGATGCGCGCGCCGGCTTGCATGTCGTCCAGTTTGCGGGCGGAGAGTTTGCCGTAATCGTCGTCGCTGGTGACGCTGAAGTATACGTCGCCGTTGGACGCGGGGTAGGCGGATTCTTTTTGGATCAGCCCTTGAATGAATTCGATGATGAGCGGCATGGTCTTGCTCACCTGCGGGTTCGACGTGGCGGGCAGGACGTTGAGGTTTTTGAGGTCGCTGGCGTAATCTTCGATGTAGCGTTGCGAGAGTTTCAACGGGTCTTCGCCGAGTTGGTTGGCGCGGTTGATGATCTTGTCGTCCACGTCGGTGTAGTTCATCACGTGGCGCACGTTGTAGCCGCGATATTCGAGGTAGCGGCGCACGATGTCGAACACGATCGCCGACATGGCGTGACCGACATGCGCGTCGTTGTAGACCGTGACGCCGCACACGTACATTTTCACCGCGTTCGGCTCGAGCGTTTGGAACTCTTCTTTTTTGCGGGTGAGGGTGTTGTAAAGACGGATCATAATTACCTTGATTGTATCCGCAGATTACGCAGATAACGCAGATTTTTTAAATTTCTCTTCGTAACCCCAAATGAGTCGTTTGTATTGCAGGCTGGATGCGCCGAAGTTGATCAACAAGCCGCGTTTCAGTCCAGTCGCTTTGAGGTAGTTGAGAAGTTGAGCCTCTTCCAGACTGGATAATCGCGATAAGGCTTTGAATTCCACGATGATTTCCGAAAAGCAGACGAAATCGGCTCGGTAATGTGTGGGAAGCAAGGTGTTCTTATATTTTATCGGCAGTGAAACCTCCCGTTCGAAAGGAACCTGCCTGAGCGGAAATTCAATGACTGCCGCTTCCTGATACACTGCTTCAAGAAACCCGTGACCCAATTGACGATGAATTTCCATCGCCGCGCCAATGATTACATATGTTTGCGGGTCGCGCTCGTCTACGATCTTCATTTTTACTTCTGCGAAATCCGCTAAATCTGCGGATTACTTTTTTCTGCGGTTGTTCTCATCTTCCACCCGCGCGAAGATCATGCGCCCGGCGGCGGTTTGTAATACCTTGGTGACGACCACTTCCTTGTATTCGCCGATGTAATCGTGACCGTTCTCCACGACCACCATGGTGCCGTCGTCCATGTAGCCCACGCCCTGCCCGTGTTCCTTGCCTTCCTGGAAGATGTTCAGGGTCATGCGTTCGGCGGGCAGGACGACCGACTTGACCGCGTTGGCGAGCTCGTTGATGTTGAGGATGGTCACGCCTTGTAATTCCGCCACGCGGTTGAGGTTGTAGTCGTTGGTGAGGATCGGGCATTTGAGTTGTTTCGCCAGCACCACCAGTTTATCGTCCACTTCGCGCACGCCCTCGGCGTTGATGTCGCTGATGCGCACGAGGATGTTCGGCAGTTTTTGCAGTTCGGCGAGCACTTCCATGCCGCGCCGTCCGCGCTGGCGGCGCAAGCCATCCGGGGAGTCAGCGATGTATTGCAGTTCGTTCAACACGAAGCGCGGGATGAGCAGCGTGCCGGGCAGGAATCCCGTCTTGGCGATGTCCTGCACCCGTCCGTCGATGATCACGCTGGTATCCAGCAGGATGGTGCGATTGAGGTTCGTCCATGAAGACGACGATCCGCTCTCGCCGCCGCGTCCGCTCAGGGTGCTGAGCAAGCCCATGATATCTCCCTGACGCATCACGAACAGGGAAATGCCGAAATAGGCGAATGCCACCGCCACGAGGAACGGCATGAACTCGCTGAACGGCGAGGGCAGGAGCGACAGGGGAAAGGCGAGCAATGCGGCGACCAGCAAGCCGACGATCAACCCGACCATGCCGGCGAACAGGGTCTCAGCGGACAAATGCCCAAGCCGGCGCCGAATGGCGCGCGCGGGCCGGGTGGTGAGATAGGGAATGAGAATGAACCCGCTCAAACCGCCGATGAGAAAAAAAGCGATCTGCCCGGTCAACAGCTCCGCGGGCTTCGGCGTCCCCAACAAATTCAAACCCCAACTTGCAAAATTCACTCCCAGCACTGAACCGATCGCCCAACCCATGATCCGAAAAATAAATTCAACAATACGAAACGTAATGCTTCCGGTTTCTTTCATAAAAAAATAACTCCTTTGTAACGTGCGAATAAATCCTGACTGCATGATAGCATGGCTGGGAAGCCTAGTCAAATCGCGGATTACGGTTTTCTCAAGAAGGCGTGATCGAACCGCTTTTGTACACGGAACACACGGACGACACGGTTTCTTCCGTAGGGAACGGAAA
>CAZGSB010000082.1:0-11315 GCA_964528275.1 uncultured Anaerolinea sp.
GAGGGGTGATCGCCTAGCCCGGCGGAGGTTTCCGATCCAGCATCTCGTTCACGGTCACAAATTCCAACCCTCGCGATTTGAACTCAGGGATAATGGTATCCAGGATCGGCACGAGGTTTTTGCCGTGATTTTTCCCATCGTGCAGGACGATGACCGTGCCGGGGACAGTCTGTTCGAGGGTCTGACGGATCGTCCACGAAAAGGGTTGCCACCAATGCAGGGGCACGGACGTCCACATGACCATGCGGTAATTCCATTTGCGAAACAGGGAGATGATCCGTTTGGAATACAGCCCGTAGGGCGGGCGCACATCGCGGATCGAGTCCGGAGAAATATCGCACGCATCGGCAAGGATGTTCCTAGCGCGCGCAAGCTGGTGATTCAGCGCGTGGGAGCTTTCGATGGGCAATGGGCGGTGGTAATACCCATGCAGGGCAAGCTGATGTCCGCCTTCATGGATTTGCCTGACCAGCGCCGGAACGCGTTTCGCAAACCTGCCCACCAGGAAAAATGTGGCGCGGACTTTGTGTTTTGCCAGAGCTTCCAACACATTCGGCGTATCGCGCGGGTGCGGACCGTCGTCAAACGTGAGGGCGATCTCGCGCCGGGTCGGGTTGCCTCGCCATAGCATTTCGGGGTGGCGGGCTTGCAGGTTCTCGTAATAATTTAACAGGGTGGATGGCTTCAACGTGTGCCCACGATCGGATTAACCAAAATCTTTGCTTTCCCATTCGTCCATGAACTGGCGCAGGAATTGCTCCATCACCTCGTGCCGGCGTTCCGCGATGCGCCTGGCGGTGGGGGTGTTCATCTTGTCCTTGAGCAATAATAACTTTTCGTGGAAGTGATTGATCGTGTCGCTGTTGCTGGATTTGTATTGCGCGAACGTGGCGTGGAGTTTTGGCGCGGCGTTCGGGTCGTATAGCGGACGGTTCTTCCAACCGCCATAGGCAAAGGCGCGCGCAATGCCGATCGCGCCGATGGCGTCGAGGCGGTCGGCGTCCTGGACGATGAAACCTTCGAGCGAGTCCATGGTGTTGTTCACGCCCGCGCCTTTGTAGGAGATGTGCTTGATGATGTTGCACACCGAGTCGGTGGTGGAGGGGTCGAGGCTCAGCGACTCAAGCCAACCCCTGGCGCGACGCGGGGTTTCATCCTCCGAGTCGTTGAACTTCCAATCGTCGAGGTCGTGAAGCAACGCTGCGAGTTGCACGAGGAAGGCATCCGCCTTTTCGTGTTCGCAGATGTGGAGGGCGGTCTGCCAGACGCGCTGGATGTGCCACCAATCATGCCCCGATGAATCATTCGAGAATTCCTGTTTGATGTAGTCGGCGGTTTTTTGGATGATCTCTTGTTTGTTCATTTTATCAAGTCTGGTCGGTGATGAGAATCGCAATTACCATGAAGAGGAACGTAATAAACCCGCTTGTGGTTATACCTGCGAGGAAAGCGACAATGACAGCAGGGATGTTCTTCCAATTCGATTTTGTGATCAAGCGATGGGTCAGACGCCAGGCGAGGATGACAGATGGAATGCCCCCCGCGACCTGACCGCCAAGCGTGAGCCCTAGAAAGATCGTGCCCGTGCGTTCGCTAACCCCATTGAGAGCGATCAACATGGAGAAGATAAGCAGAAGGCTACTGAGAAACACTCCGATGGCGGTAAGAACGGCTGAAAGAATGGCGGGTGTTTTGCTGGACATTTAATCTCCGAAGATTTTTGCTTTCTGGATTATATCCGCTTGCGCGGACTTGCCACCTTCTACGCAGCGTTCCCACAATGATTTTATAACATAGAAGCCAGTCTGTAGGCTGGCCTCTATGTTATTTTGGTCTCTTGAGCGTAAACACTAGCATCTTTCAGGTCATCCAGCGTTTGACTCAACCGATACTCCCGCGTGGACTCCTATTTGGCGAGTGTGCTCTTGCGAAGGGATGTGCCTCGCTGGTATCGCCGTGGATCGCGATACATGCGACTCCAGTACGCTCAAGATGTCTCCATCAACGGTTTCGTCGAACTTGCGGGCGAACAAATCCTGGTTAGAGGTCAGGAAACCAGCGTCTTTGATCGTGAAGTCTCTCGGACGCAACTTGATCGTTCCCATGGGTATCCAGTCAATTGTCCTTTTATCGTCGTTCACGATGCTGGCTTTGTAACTCGTATTCATGATGACCGTTTGAAAGAATCCCTCATCTGCGATGAGGGTGTTCCGATAGAATTCCTTGAACCGGTCCACCTCTGGGCTGTAGGATACAAATTCACAGAACTTGCGGCTTAAGATCATCCATTGATTTCCAATATAGGGAGTCACGCCGCGAAGAAATGGACGTTTCAAAACAGGTTCGCTGATGATCGCGTCACCTGACTCGGTAACGTATTCCTCTATTCGGTGGAGCGTATCGGGCCGCACCCGGGTCTGATTCGCCACCTTGAGAAAATCCTTTCCGATATTACGGCTCAGAAAATTATGGATGTGTGTTTGCGATTTGAGCGGGAAATCCTGCGCGCTCAGGTTGATAAAGAATTCCCATGTGCTGCTGATCTTCAACAATTCTTTGATGCCTCGCAACTCGGCATCCACCAGACTGTAGCCTCCCCATAACGCTTTTTTACTCAGCAACAGAGATGCGTTGGGATAGTCCCCTAGGAAATCCTGTATCTCCTTTTGCAATCCCTCTCCTGATCGCTTATCAATATGGATCAGGTAATGGTTGGCGGGATGGTAGATTGCCTTGAAAAGTCTTTTGAATTGATTGGGATAGCGATGAACGAGAATCAGATATGCGATCATAAAGTAGATCTCCTGAGATCTGCATCTCTTCACACACCGGTGGGGAATCGACTGCAACTGGGAATCCAGTACAGCCAATACACCCTTGGGTCGAAGGGATGCCAAAATTTGGTACTTAATATTGAAGATGTTTTTCAATAGAATGGGCGCACGGTATTGCGAAATATAGTCCCCTGTGATCGGATCGCGCCTTAACTTCTTCTTGTTACCACACACTGAGGCAATGCATGGTAATGAAAGCGCCATTTCCGTTAATACAACGGAATGGTGTTTCGTCTATTTCCAAAACTGCAAATGATACAACGAAGGTCAGCCAGAAAGATTTTGCACCCCCAAATCTTTTGAACGAATGGCTTACATACAGATCAACTGTACGAACTTGATAAAGTCATTATAGCACATATTCCTACATTTCCTCCGCCCCCCTCCTCGCTTATTCAATCTCTCCCATAAACCTTGAGCAATTCAACCTGAGCCTCTGGTGCAATGACCATCACATAATCGCGCATATCTTGCAAATGTGACGTTATCAACTGCTCATCAATCCCCGCGGGCGCGTAGACGGTGAAGGCAACATTCCGCGTGGACTCGGTGATCTGCGTCCGCTGGTCGGGACCGTAGATGATGTTCGAGATAATTCCCATTTGGTCGCTGATCATCATATCGCCCGCTTTTACAACTTGCCCATTCCTTCGTAGAACCGTGTAACGTTCTGTCCCTGTTGTGACATCGAGAGTCAGCGGCAGTTGCAAGGTGTCCAGATCGTGCCCTGCGGTGAGCAGCATGTTCTTGACTTCAGCCATGAACATGCCCCTCGACAAGCAACGCCACGCTTGGAATGGACTTCCCCTTCAAAACAATGGACTCCAATTGCAATTGCACGTGATAGGTCTTCTTGAACCGCTTGTAATACTCCCCATAGACCTGCAAAACAGGATGACTCGCAATCGCGGCGCGATCTTGCCCAGCAAATTGCGCGCGAAGGTGCTCTTCGAGTTCTGTTTTACGTTTTTCGAGTTCAGAGTGATGCGCAGGGTTGGAGGCGTTCCGCATCACTAATATACCTACAAGCGAGTTTGGAAAAGTAGAGCCCCATGAAGAGGTTGTTTTGAAAAATTGTTGTGTTCCCATATAAATCACATAATTATTAATGAGATTTCCAGCCTCATCGAAAAGAAATGAATATCTACCTTTTCTCATGTAAGATTCAACGCTACCTTTATCTGGTTGTGGAAGTAAGTTGAGATAGTCTTTAAAACAATGAATCATTATAGATCCATATATGTCTGTGTCAAATTCGTCAAACTCAAACCTTTCTGGAAGATTTGCTTCAATTCTACAAGTAGCCGAGTTATGATTGAAATTTGAATAGAAATCAGGTCTTTCCTTTAAATCCAAATTTGAATAAGCAAATGTAGCCGTTAATTCACGCAGTTGCAAATGAGAGAGAGGCCGACTGATTTTTTTCAAGACGTCTCGGTGTAAATTTATAACCGCACAGGAATCGTTGAGGACATGGACAATTGCAATGTCATCTAACCTTAATAACATTGTTTTAGCCATATATAAATCTAGATAGTCAAACTGTTCAAACTCATTAGAGACTTTTGCGGGTAATATAACCAAGGTGCCCTGAATTTTAGGATCAAGTTCGCATTTTGTATAAAAAGAACGCGCTACACAATGAATATGATGAAGTTCCTCCCAGTCATAGTCGTCTGATATTTTTCCTCCTCCTTTGCGAATATCCAGTTTTGACCTTAGTTGTTTATCTTTCAAATGAGTTTTCAAGAAAATAATAGCCAGCCATTGTAGCAAGAAAGAAAAACCATGTTTTGAAATGTAGTTAACAAACTCTTGATAGCCCTTTTCAGTCATTTCCCTTATTGGTTTTTCGAACACTCTTCCCATTAAGGAATTGCAATCTGCGCAGCACGGAATTTTATATTGAGCGTATTTATATAAAGTTTCATTCGGTAAGTTTATCGTTTTTGAAAACAAACTGTATTTGCGAAGAATCCATTCTGGTAGTACATGCTCATCGTTAAATTGAGTCTCTGATGGCTTTGCACCACAAATAAAGCAACAATTTCCCATGCATATATCGCTAATAAATCTTTCAACGCTAAAAAACACAACCCTGTCGTTCTTATCAAGAATTGAGCCATCCTCAGTTAATTTATAGGTTTGGTTATTTTCCATAACAGTGTATGAATTATACCTTTCCTCTCCCATCGAGTTTAATTTGACTTTACCTTTGTTTAACTGCTGGCTCTTCTGCGTTTTCAGCGCAACAATTCTGATAAAATCTCCACATAACCCATGCACGCCCTCAACTGCCCCAACTGCGGAGCGGCGCTCCCTCCCAAAGCCATCAAAGCCTCGGACCTCGTCACGTGTGAGTTTTGCGGCACCAGTTTCCGCGTGCCAAAGACCCTCACGCCCGAACCGGACATGGGCGACCTGCTCCTCGGCGCGGATTTTGCGAGTAACGTCCTGCCCGGCTGGGAAGTGATGACCGACGGGAAATTGACGTTCCGTAAAAACGACCCCTCCGAGTTGTATGGCGAGTTTCAGCCTCACATCAACACGTATTACGTGCTGAAAAGTTCGGGATTTTTGGACGATTTCGATGCCGGTATCAGCATGAGGTTCACCGGCGGCGAACGGAATTTGATCCGCGCGGGGTTCTTTCTGCGCTTTACCGAGATCGGGGGTTATGCCGTTCTGGTCTCGGTGCAAGGCTCCTACACCATTGGTCAATACGTCAAAGGCAAGGAGGGCGGACTGGTCTGGGAGGATCTATTGCCATGGACGTACCACACCGCATTGCGTGCCGGTCTGAACGAGACCAACCGTTTGCGGGTGCTCTGCCAGGGCGAGAAATTCCGCATCTATTTGAACGGGGTGCTTGCCACCTCCTTCAAGGATTCGCACTTCAAGCGGGGCAAACTCCACGTGGCGGTTGTCGCGACCGAGAAATCACACCTGGATATTGCCTTCACCGACCTTCAATTGCGGGAAGCCCTGGGGAAGTAATCCCCGCATTTGGGTGTCAGATGGGTGGACGATTTCATCAATCTTTTATTAACCTCCCCGATTGTTGAGTTGACCGAAGTAGTCATCTGGTCTTATAGTCGGCTGGTCTGTTGGTCAAAACTATTGCCACTCCATGACTACCAGACGATTTGACTAGGAGACTACAAGACTATGCATTACGGCGGCTGGTGGATGTCATTACGTCAAGGCGACGAAAAGCCCAAAGTGACGCGCGAACTGCTCCTACGCGTCCTCACCTACGCGCGCGGATATTGGTGGCACATCGGCGGGATGCTGGTGACGATCCTCCTCACCACCGGCTTGTCCCTGCTTACGCCGCTCATCTTCCGCAACATGATCGACGAGGTAATTCCCGCCAAAGACACACTGCGGCTTATCTGGCTGGGGGTGGCGTTGCTCGCCATACCCGCCGTCAGCGGCGCGATCAATGTCGTCCAGCGCAGGCTCAACTCCACGGTGGGGGAGGGCGTCATCTATGATTTGCGCTCGACACTGTTCGCGCGACTCCAACGCATGTCTCTGCGCTTCTTCACCAACACAAAATCGGGCGAGTTGATGTCGCGCCTCAACAGCGACGTGGTCGGCGCGCAGAACGCGATCAGCAACACCATCGTCAACATCGTGACCAACCTCATCGAAGCGATCGCGTTGTTCATCGTCATGTTCACGCTGGAGTGGCGACTCACACTCGTTAGCGTGTTGATCCTGCCATTCTTCATCATCGCCGCGCAACGACTCGGCACCATCCTGCGCGACATCGCCCGCCAAGCCATGGATACGAACGCGCAAATGAACGCCCACATGAACGAGACCCTCAACATCGGCGGCGCCCTGCTCGTCAAGTTGTTCGGCCGCACCCGCGAGGAGGAGAATCGCTTCCGCGAACGCGCCGCCAACGTGCGCGACATCGGCATCCGCCGCGCGGTGATCGGCTCGTCGTTCTTCGTCATTTTTGGGTTGGTTAGCGCGGTTGGCACGGCGCTGGTTTACGGCTTGGGCGGGTACTTCGTCATCACCGATGTCTTCACGGTGGGCACCATCGTCGCCTTCGGCTCGTATCTCGGAAATTTATACGGCACGCTTCAAGGTCTCGCGGGCGCGCCGGTCGAGTTTTCGACCAGCATGGTCTCGTTCGAGCGCGTGTTTGAGATTATCGACCTGCCACAGGACATCATCGAAAAAGATGATGCAAAGCCTCTGAGCGATGTGCGCGGCGAACTCGAATTCGATAACGTTTCGTTCAACTATTCCATTGACCCATCCAAATTGTTGAAGGACGTCAAACGCTACGGACGACATGAAGACGTGGGCGCGGTTTTGTCTTTAGCGGAGAAAAAGAACGGGGAGAAGAAGATGAAGAGCATCGAATCAGACGCAGGGGAGTCTGACGCGCCCTCCCAAGCGCGAGAGGTCGCTTTAGAGGGAATCTCCTTCGTCGCCCGCCCTGGAAATTTAATCGCCCTCGTCGGTCCTTCAGGCGCCGGCAAAACCACGCTGACATATCTCATCCCGCGCCTGTACGACCCCACCAGCGGAGTCATCCGCATTGACGGGCATGACCTGCGCGATGTGACGCTCGATTCGCTTTCGTCTGCCATCGGCATGGTGACGCAGGAGACGTATCTCTTCCACGATACCATCCGCACCAACCTGACGTATGCGAAGATCGACGCGACGCAATCGGAAATTGAATCTGCCGCCCGCGCCGCCAACATCCACAACTTCATCATGGATTTGCCCGACGGCTACGATACGATCGTGGGTGAGCGCGGCTATCGCCTCAGCGGTGGCGAAAAACAACGCATCGCGCTGGCGCGTGTCATTCTCAAAGACCCGCGTATTCTGGTTCTTGATGAAGCGACGAGCCATCTTGATTCCGAATCCGAATCACTGATTCAAGAAGCGCTCAAGCGCGTCATGGCAGGACGAACGAGTATTGTCATTGCTCATCGTTTGAGCACGATATTGGCGGCTGATTTGATTCTGGTGATAGATCGAGGTCAGATCGTGGAGAGAGGCACACACGAGGAACTGATTGCGTTGAATGGATTGTACGCGCAGTTGTATGAAACGCAATTTCGAGGGGAGAAGGTGTAATTTTTCTGTAGGGGGTGGATTTGCGTGTTCGCCCCTTTTGAATTCAAGTACAATCCTCGCCATGCAAACCTTTATCCTCCTGCTCTTTGCCATCATCGCCGAGGTGACCGGCACCACCGCCCTCAAACTCTCGAACGGATTCACCAAGCCATTTCCCAGCATCGTGGTTGTGATCGGCTATGGCGCGTCGTTTTACCTGCTGTCGCTGGCGTTGAAGGCAATGCCCATCGGCATGGCGTACGCGATCTGGTCCGGTGTGGGCTTGGTGCTTACCGTCATTGTAGGGATCATGATCTTTCGCGAAACATTGGACTGGGCGCGCGTCGTGGGGATTATTTTGATCCTTGTGGGAATCGTTTTCATCAACGTGATCTCCAAATCCCCTGCGCATTGAACGAGGCGTATACTTCGCCATGATGGACCTTTCGCAGACCATTCACCTGCTGGGCGACCTGTTGGGGCAGGTGATCTCAGACTTGGAATCGCCGAAGATATTCGAGATCGAGGAGCGCATCCGTGCGCTGGCAAAAGCCCGGCGCAGTGGAGACAAAGCGGCGACGCAGAGACTCCACGATTCGGTTGCGGCATTGAGCGACGACGAGGCGCGCATCATCGCCGCCGCGTTCGCCTCCTATTTCGACCTCGTGAACCTCGCCGAGGAGAACCAGCGCGTGCAAACCCTGCGTCAGCGTGAAGATGATTCCTATCCTGAACCCACCCGCGAGTCGGTGGGAGAAGCGATTGCCGAACTCAAAGCGCGCGGTGTCACCCGCGAGGAAATGTCCGCGTTGCTGGATGAACTATCCATCGAATTGGTGTTGACCGCGCATCCCACCGAGGCGCGTCGCCGCACCGTCCTCTCGAAGACGGAACGCATCGCACACCTTTTGAGCCTGCTCGACCAGCCCGATCTTTCCCGCCGCGTACAGGATGAGTCTGCGCGCGCCTTACGCGCCGAGATCTCAGCGTTATGGCTCACCGACCGCACCCGCGCCGATAAGTTGTCGGTGACCGACGAAGTGCGCACAGGTTTGTATTATGTGGATGCGTATCTTTGGAACATCATCCCCAAACTATACGACGATCTTGAATCCGCGCTGGATAAAAATTTTCCCGGCTTGAAGCCGCCGCACACCTGGTTGAAACTGGCTTCGTGGATCGGCGGCGACCGCGATGGGAATCCCTTCGTCACCTCGGAGGTGACCGCCGAGACCCTGCGCTTGCATCGCGGGCTGGCGGTGCAAAACCATCGCCGCCTGTTTCAGGAACTGGGCAGGCGCTTGAGCGTCAGTTCAAAGCGCATCCCGCCGCCCGAAGACCTTGTGCAGTGGGTCGAAAAACGCAGACCCTTCCCTGCCCACGTTGAATACATCGAAACGCGTTATGCCAGCGAGCCGTATCGTCTTGTGCTGGCGTTGCTGGCGCAAGATCTCGCAGACGCCTCGAAAGAGGATATGAAGTCGCATTTGCTTGGGCAGTACGCACATAAGGCGCGCATGTCTGCCCGTGACCTGCAAACGGCGCTCGAATGGATCGCCTCCGGCCTGCCTCACACCCTCGTCGAAGACGAATTGAAAACCGCGTTGCGCATCGTGCAGGTTTTTGGTCTGCACGCGGCGCGGCTCGACATCCGCGAAGATGCGAGTCGCTTGAACGCCGCGTTGGGAGAGATCCTGCGCGCGCTGAATATCGAAGCCGACTTCGAATCGCTACATCCCAACCTCCGCACCGAATTGCTCACGCGTTTATTGAACGAGCCTGCGCCCAGCCTGTCCAATCGTCCCGGCGTGACCGCCTCCACAGCCGAGACATGGTCACTGTTCCAATTGATCGGGCGCGCGTACGACATCTACGGCAGCGAATTGCTCGGTCCGATCATCATCTCGATGACGCACTCCGAGGCGGATGTGCTGACTGTCCTCCTGCTGGCGAAGTGGGCGGGATGCAAAACTATTCCGCAGATCGTCCCACTCTTCGAATCGATTCGCGACCTTGAAACTGCCCCGGCGATCCTCGACCAACTCTTTGCCTCCGCAGTCTACCGTGGACAACTCACCGCGCACGACAACGAGCAAATGGTGATGATCGGGTATTCGGACAGCAACAAGGACGGCGGCTACCTGATGGCGAACTGGTCGTTGTATCAAGCGCAGGAGCAGATCACGCGCACCGCCCAAAAACACGGCGTGAAACTCACCATCTTCCACGGGCGCGGCGGGACGATCGCGCGCGGCGGCGGACCTGCCAACCATGCCATCCGTTCCCAGCCGGCGGGGAGCATCAACGGCAGGTTCCGCGTCACCGAACAGGGCGAGATCATCGCCTCGCGCTATGCCAATCCCGTTTTGGCGCATCGTCATCTGGAGCAGATCGCCAATGCGGTCCTGCTCGCCTCCGCGCCCCAACGTGAGGAACCTGTGCCTTCACAGTGGCGCGACGCGCTCGATGCGATGTCGAAGGCGGCGCAACGCGCCTACCGTGAATTGGTGTATGAAACGCCGGGCTTCATCGAGTTTTGGGAGTGCGCTACGCCCTTGGATGAGATCAAGCGGTTGCAGATTGGGTCGCGCCCCGCCGCGCGCGCGCAGACCGGCGCGGTGAATCAGATCCGCGCCATCCCGTGGGTCTTCTCGTGGATGCAAAGCCGCTTCAACCTGCCCGGGTGGTACAGCCTCGGCGCCGGGCTTGCTTCGGAAAAGGATATGGGGTTGCTCAGGGAAATGTACGATGGCTGGTTGTTCTTCCGCACCTTGTTGAACAATTCAGAGATGTCGCTCCTCAAGGCAGATATGGATATTTCCGCCCTGTACGTAAGCCTCGTGCCGGGAAAAAAACTGGGAGAGGATATGTTCCGTTCGATCCGCGCCGAGTATGAACGCACTCGCGAACTGGTGCTCACGGTCAGCCGGCACGCCTCCCTGCTGGAACTGGAGCCGGTCACGCAACAGGCGGTGCAACTTCGAAACCCGTACGTAGACCCGTTGAATTATATTCAAGTGGAAACACTGCGCCGCTTGCGGTCTCTTCAGAATCAGGAAGGCGACGAAGCGAAATCCCTGCGCGAGGTGATGGCGCTGACCATCAACGGCATCGCGGCGGGGTTGAGGAATACGGGGTGAGAGTGAGAGTCTCCTCTCCCACTGGGAGATCGCGAAGCACCCCGTAGGGGAGGTTAGGGTGAGGGCATTTACCCATACGTCGGCGTATCGCCGATGATTTCCCATCCTCTTTGTAATGCGACTTGCTTCAAATTTTTATCGGGATACACCGCCACAGGATGATTCGCATGTTCGAGCAGGGGAATGTCCTGCTCGGTGTCGCCGTAGGCGAAATCCACGCGATCCACGCCGAGGCGGCTCAACACTT
>CAZGSB010000083.1:0-11128 GCA_964528275.1 uncultured Anaerolinea sp.
CATGCGTGGGCATGCCTGTTAACGACTCAGCATTAAAAAAGACAGCCCTTCCAAAACCAACCAGATGGAATCCACCTGTGTCACCCGCGCTCCCATTGTCCCAACGATTGCTCCTTGGTTTTCGGGCAGGCGACAGAGGTTATTTAAACTCGTCGCTTCTTGCGCTTGTTTCGGAAGGGAGAAAGGAGTTCGTGACAAACTCCAGAGGCATCCGCTGATCGATCCGATGTTCCCTCACCCCAGCCCTCTCCTGAAGGAGAGGGAGAAGTTCGGTTAGCATATCTCTCGCGAGACAGAACCTCCACCTCGTAATCTTGGTGGTTGAGTAGCGCGAAGCGCGTATCGAAACCACACAAGACCCAGCCGCTAAATCTCCGAATATTCAGTTGTGAATGGCGGCGATTGTATACGCCCGGCAGGGCTTTGTCAAGCATGAAATTGGTGATTGAAAAATGATGCATTTTTCGATAAGATGAATCAACTTTGAATTTGGAGGCGCCGATGAAACACGAATTATCCATTCCAGAGTACATTGATGCGATGAAACAGGGGATTGTGAAAACGTATGGCGACTCGAAACCGAAGCGGGTCATCATCGTGGGGGCGGGTCTTGCGGGACTTTCGGCTGGACTCGAACTTCGGAAAGCCGGTCACCACGTGACTATTCTCGAAGCCCAACAGCGCGTGGGCGGACGCGTGTACACCCTGCGCGACCCCTTCACGCATGGGTTGTATGCCGAAGTCGGCGCGATGCGTATTCCCCGCGCGCACACGCTCACCATGGCGTACGTCGAAAAGTTCGGCTTGAAGACCAACGACTTCACCATGGATAGCCCGAATGCTTATTACTACATGGGCGGCAGGAAGGTCCGCGCTTCGGAGGCGGCGAAAGACCCATCCCTGCTGGGGTTCGATGTCTCTGATAACGAAAAGGGAAAAACTGCAGGGAAGATGTACGAAGCCGCGCTCAAGCCGCTGCTGGATATGCTCGAACGCGACGGCGACAAGGCATGGGAGGAGATCGTCGCAAAGTATGACCAATACTCGACGCGGGAATTTTTGGAACTGAACGGCTGGTCGGAGGGGATGATCGAAATGTTCGGCTTGCTGGCGAATCAAGAGTCGGTGATGAACTCGTCGTTCCTCGAATTATTCCGCGAAGATTCAGGGAATTACTATACCAACATGCTCGAACTCGAAGGCGGGACGGACTTCCTGCCGCGCGCCTTCCTGCCTGAACTCAAAGGGAACATCCGTTTTGGCGCGAAGATGATCGCCATCGATCAATCGCCGAATGAGGTAACGGTTCACTACGAGACCAAAGCGGGCAAATTCTCCGAGACCGGCGATTACGCCATCCTGACGATTCCATTTCCCGTGATGCGCCACATCGAGGTGCTCAAGCCGTTCTCGCGCTCCAAGATGCGGGCGATCCGCCAGTTGCACTACGACGCCTCCGCAAAAATTTTATTTCAGTGCAAACGAAGATTCTGGGAAGAGGACGACGGCATCTTCGGCGGCGGCACGCTCACCGATTTGCCGATCCGCAATTTGTATTATCCTGACCACGGGCGCGAAACGGGACGCGGCGTCATCCTTGCGAGTTATACATGGTCGGAGGACGCGCAGCGCTGGGGCTCGCTCAAGCCCGATGATCGTATTGTTCAGGCATTGGATGACGTTGCCGAAATCCATCCGCAGATCGCGAAGGAGTTTGAAGTGGGGACTTCCTGGATGTGGCACGACGATGAGTTCGCGGGCGGTGCATTCGCGTTGTTTGACCCCGGCCAGCAGACGCTGCTCCACGAGGAGATCGTCAAGGCTGAAGGGCGCATCCATTTTGCAGGGGAGCATGCATCGCTCTACCATGCGTGGATTCAAGGCGCGTTCGAATCTGGTTTACGAGAAGCGATCGCGATTCATCAAGCCCCTTAAATGCAAGGGCGGGGTCACAGACCCCGCCCGATCTTTTTAATACCCCGCCGATGCCGTGTGCTGCGGAGTTTTGAACCTGCTTTCGCAGGTGGGTCCCTACCCAGAAACGCCGCCTTGGCTCAGGCCTATCGCGTTATTTCTATTGGAGTTAAAGACCCGTATCAAACTTGTTGGCTCAAAACGGAAGGTGCAACATCACGAGCACAGCAGGGATGCGATTTTTATACCATAATCATCGGCGCGGGGGGAGGGATTCATTAATTACGATATTTTCAGGCCGGCGAATTTTGACTTGACAGAAAAATGATTCGGGCACATGGTGCCAAATCATTTTCTCAAAACGAATTCAACACCCAAAGGAATCCAGCAGACAGCAACGCGCTGGCAGGGATGGTGATCAACCATGCGGTGAGGATATCGCCCGCCACGCTCCAGCGCACTTTGCTGAACCGTTCCGAGGCGCCGACGCCGATGATCGCGGAACTCACCACCTGTGATGTGCTAACCGGCACCCCGAAGAACGACGCGCCGAGGATGACGAGCCCCGAAGTCATTTGCGTGGAGAAACTATGCAGGGGGCGGATCTTGTAGAACTTCCCGCCGAGGGTGCGGATCATCCTCCAGCCGGCGAGCGCAGTCCCAAGGGCGATCGAAGCGGCGCTGACCGCCACCACCCAGGTCGGCACCTGGAAGGTCGGCAGAATCCCGCCGATGACAAGGCTGAGTGAAATGATCCCCATCGTTTTTTGCGCATCGTTCGTGCCGTGACTCAACGCAAGCCCGATCGCGGTCAGCAGTTGACTGCGTTTGAAAAAATCGTTGATGTGCGGCGTGGCGCCTTGCACGAGGAAGTAGATGATGCGCGTCAAAAGGAAGCCGACCACGAAGCCGATGAGCGGAGACGCGAATAACGCGATCAGCACTTTATACAAGCCGGCAAGTTTGATGGATCCAATCCCCGCGCTAGCGATGACCGCGCCGATGATGCCGCCGATGAGCGCGTGCGAGGAACTGCCGGGAATCCCAAAGAACCACGTGAGCAGGTTCCAGACGATGGCGCCAAGCAGGGACGCGGCAATGGTATTGAGGGAGAGCGCGTCGGCTTGCACGATATCGGAGCCGATGGTCTTTGCCACCACGATGCCGAACAGGAACGGACCGAGAAATTCGGCGATGGCGGCGATGCCCAGCGCGGTGCGCGGACCGAACGCGCGCGAGGAGATCATCGTGGCGACGATGTTGGCGGCATCGCGCATGCCGTTGAGGAAATCGAAGATCAGCGCGAGGGCGATGACGATGAGGAGGTCGGTGGGCATAGGTTCATGGTGTCATTGCGAGACCCGCGAAGCGGGTCGTGGCAATCCCGCAAGGGGATGATATCTCATGGCACCATCCAACGCGAGATTGCCACGGCGACTTCGTCGCCTCGCAATGACACAAGGTTACGTTTTCTTCACCACAATATCCGCGATGATGTTCCCCGCTTCGTCGCCGCGGTCTGCCGCGTTCGAAAGATGGCGGTACACCTCGCGCAGTTTGAGCATCTCGACCACGTGATGCACATCTTCAGGTCCTTTGAACAAATCCGCGACGGCTTCGCGGTAGACTCCTTCGACGCGGTTTTCGAGGGCTTTGGCGCGCTGGGCATGGTCGATCGCCACGCTGGGATGTTTTTGCAGGCGCATGACTGCCTGGTAAATCTCATAGGCCGCGTCCTTCAGCAGGGACGCGATCCTCAGCATGTACGGCGTCGCCTTGACGTTCAAGATCTCCATCTCGCTGACGGTGCTGTCGGCGTAGTCGATCACATCGTCGATGGAGCGCGAGAGTGCAAAGATGTCCTCGCGGTCGAACGGGGTGACGAAGGAGCGGTTCAATTCGTCGATCAGGATGCGGCGGGTTTCATCCGCTTCTTTTTCTTTGAGAGCCAGTGCCTCGGCAAACTCCGGCTGACCGGTCTCGAGATATTTGACGAGCAGGCGCAATCCCTCGAAGGTGGTCGCCGCCTGCTCTTGTATGAGTTTGTGGAAAACTTCCTCGCGCTTTCTGAAAAAACGGAACATGAAAACCTCGTGCGGGGGGATATTGTCCGCCAATGATACCACTGGCAGAGTGCGCCTCCTGCGTCAATCTCGCAGGGATTGTGGAGGACGTTGTATCCACCTGGCTTTTGCCAACAGGAAACAAAAATCGTCTGATGTGCGTTATGAATCTCAAGTAGGGTATGGTTGTACAATACCACAGCCACTCGCAGGAATCGATCCCAGATGGGCAAGTGTTCCGAATCGAAAGGAGCAGGGTATGTTCAGGAAATCAACATCGTCGGCAGGAATGATATGGATCGTTTTGCTGGTCTCTTCATCGGCTTGCAGTTCCGAATCTTCCACGCGCGAAAGCCCCACATCCACGTTGATCCCGATTGCCGCCGGTACCTTTACGCCTTCCCGGGTACCCGCCACGCCCACTGTGACATTCACTCCTGCGTTTACTCCGGTCTCAACCCCGCTCGGAGGCGGCGGAGGCAAAATAGCCTATCTCGGCTCGGATGGTACCGACTGGGAAATTTTCGTGGTGAATTCGGACGGCACGAACCCGACTCAATTGACATTCGACACCAAATGGGATTGTTGCCCCGCCTGGTCGCCCGATGGAATGAAGATCGCCTTCTCGTCTTTGCGCGAGGGAGATCGTGAAATCTTCGTGATGAACGCGGATGGAAGCGATCAAACAAAATTGACTTTCAATAGCATTCGTGATTTCGACCCAGCCTGGTCGCCAGATGGCACAAAGATTGCCTTTGTCTCCAACCGCGATGGCAATGCGGAGATCTACGTGATGAACGCGGATGGAGGCAAACAGATCCGCTTGACCTACGGAAACGTTGACAACGGGCAACCTGCCTGGTCACCGGATGGAACGAAGATCGCATTCGTCGTCGAAAATGGAGGTCAGATCATCATCATGAACGCGGACGGGAGCAACCAGGTCCCGACGGGAGGCGCCGGCGGAGGACCTGCCTGGTCGCCGGATGGGACAAAAATCGCGTTTTGGTCGGGGCAGGGCAACTTTACTCAAATCTTCATCATGAACGCCGATGGAACCAACCCGATCCCGATCACGGCTGGCGTCACAAATGACTTTGAGCCCGCCTGGTCGCCGGATGGAACGTTGATCGCTTTCTCCTCCAGCAGGGAGGATGGTTACGGTCTTTACATCATCAACGCCGATGGAACGGGCGAGATCAAATTACCAGTCAATGGCGGCGGACCCGCGTGGATGCCGTGATGGGATTTGGTTGTAAAATTGGGGAAATAAGACTTCCGAAGCCCGCAGGAAAACGACATGATCACAAAAAAACTTGTGCCGCTGCTCATTGCTCTCGTAGGACTGGCTTTAGTTATCGCCGCCTTTGTTGTGTGGCTGGAGCCTCCAGAAGAAGGAAGTGTATTTAACACGGCAGGAGCAATCATTTCATTCTTCCTTGGCGCAGGCGCAAGCATCAAAGGTTGGATGGATTTATTCAAGAAAGATGAATCAAAGAAGAGTGAAACATCTTATTCCGCCACCCTGAAAGGTGAGGGAGCAGTTGCGCAAGGAGAAAACTCCCGCGCTGTGGGACAACAAGGAATTATGGCAGATCGAGTTAGCGGCGGCATCATCAACTACGGCACGATCTATCAAACGCCAGAATCCCCCTCTCCCGCTTTTGGGAGAGGGGCTAGGGGTGAGGGCGGCAGCACCCTCCCTCAACAACCCTACTTCTTCGGTCGCGCCAAAGAACTTGAAGTCATCAAGGATGCGATTGCCCCGGAGTCCCGCACCTGGGGCGCACTCATTGACGGTCCTGGCGGCATCGGCAAGACTGCCCTCGCCATCAAAGCCGCGCATGACGCGTCCGCGGAACTCTTCGAGCGCAAGATTTTCATCACCGCCAAAGTGCGCGAACTGACCGCCGATGGGGAAGCCAAACTAACCGACTTCACCCGCCCGACCTACCTCGCCATGCTGGACGAATTGGGCAAGGAACTGGGCGCAGACGGACTCGAAAGACTCGCGCCCGATGAGCGTCCCAACGAACTGCGGCTCGCGCTGGCGGGCAAGAAGGCGCTGATCATCTTCGACAATTTGGAAACCCTGCCCGAAGAAGAACGCACGCGCCTGTTCCAATTCCTCTCGCGCCTGCCGGAAGGAAATAAAGCCATTGCAACGAGTCGTCGAAGTAGACGAGATATTGATGCCCGCTCAATTCGACTTGACCGCATGGAAAGGGACGAGGCGTTGCAGCTTATTGAAAAAATGACAGAATCGAACCCGCGCCTAGCACGGGAGAAAAAAGGAGAACATCAAAAACTGTACGAAATTACGAACGGTAATCCGTTGCTGATTACATGGGTTTGTGGACAACTTGGGCGTGAAGGCAGTGCCATGCACACAATTAACGAAGCGTGCGAATTCATTGACAAAGCCCCCAAAGGTAACGACCCACTTGAATACATCTTTGGCGACTTGCTTGAAACTTTCACATTTGATGAAACGAAAGTTCTCGCCGCGTTAACTCATTTCGACAAACCCGCTCAGTCTAAATGGATTGCGCAAATGACTGAAATGCCTGAAAAATCAGTTGAAACTGCATTAGAAGATTTAACTGACCGCTCCATACTTATTGCAGATTTTGAATCTCGTACTTTCTACCTTCCTCCACTTAATGCAAAGTTCATTCGCACCCGCCGCCTCGAAGCCGTGACCCAAACAGGCGACGCCCTCACAAACCGCGCCTACGCCCTCGCCCTGCAATTCGGCGGGAACACCAACTACGAAGGCTTCCGCACGCTGGGCGCCGAATGGGACTTCGTCTCCGCCGCCCTGCCGCGCCTGCTGACGGGCAACTATGATCGTCTGCAAACGGTATGCGACCAACTTGACGCATTTCTCGACTTCACAGGCAGATGGGATGACCGCATTTGGTTCTTCGAGCAAGCCGAAAAGCGCGCTCTTGCCGATGACGATAAAGAGAATGCGGGCTGGCATGCATATCGAGCAGGACGTGCTTATTGGCTTCGCTATCAATCTGCTGAAGTGCTGGCGTGTGCAACCCGCGCCGCTGAACATTGGCAGGACAGCACACCGCGCAACAAAGCGACTGCAATCCTATTGCGCGGAGTTGGTTACCACATGGAAAAAGACTTCCCCGCCGCCATCACTGCCTACCGCGAAGCATTAGATATCTATCGCTCCATCTCCCCTGAAAGCAACGATGTCACCATTGCGCTGGTTTCTCTGGCAGAAGCGGAACGCCATAACAAAGACTACCCCGCCGCTGAGCGCGACTACCGCGAAGCCCTGCGCATTGCGAAGATAAACAAAAACAATGAACACATTGCCAACTACACATGCAACCTGGCAGCACTCGCTCTCGACCGCGAGCAGTGGGCAGAAGCCGAGTCCCTCGCCCGCGAAGCCCTCGCGCTGGCAGAAAAAGTCGGGCGGCAGGAGTTGATTGCCAGCGATTGTCACCGCCTCGCCAAAGCCTTACTTGAGCAAAACAAAAATCTCGATGAAGCCTTATCCCTATCCCGCCGCGCCGTCGAGATTTTCACGCGCCTGCGCTCGCCGTATTTGGAAGGAGCGCAGGAAACGCTGGCGGAAATCGAAGAGAAGTTGAAAAAGAAGTAACCGTTGGTCGAGTAGAGCAGGGGCTCGTTCCCGCTCGTATCGCGACCAACAATGTTCATGAGTAATTCTTGTAACAAGGGTTGCTTCACGCATTGGTGGTCTCGATACGCCCCTCGAAGAACATTCGGGGCTACTCGACCACCGAATACTCATAAACAGAAATCCATGACATTTGTTACAGCCCAAAAATAGGGGAGCCTTGTAAAATTCCGTAGTCATTGGAGACCGAATGGCAACACACAGGGGCATATGCCAGGCTCGCTACCCAAGATTTATTCCAAAAGATTTCCGAAGTCTTGGAGACTTCGGAAATCTAATACCCAGGAGCAAACAATGACTGCCACCTATCCCCCCGAACCGTTTCGTATCAAAGTCACCGAACCGATCCGACTGATTCCGCGCGAGGAACGCGAAGCAAAACTCAAAGAGGCGGGCTATAATCTCTTCGCCCTCAAAGCCGAAGACATCTTCATTGACCTGCTGACCGATTCTGGCACGGGCGCGATGAGTCAAGAGCAGTGGGCGGCGATCATGCGCGGCGATGAATCATATGCGGGGGCGCGTTCGTATCATCGTCTCAAAGCCGCTGTCGAAGATATTTTCGGGTTCAAGTACTTCGTCCCCACGCATCAAGGTCGCGCCGCGGAGAATATTTTGTCCGCGTGTTTGGTCAAGCCGAATCTCTGGGTGCCGAGCAACATGCACTTCGACACGACCGACGCGAACATCCGCGCGCGGGGCGGTCGCCCGGCGAACCTCGTCATCGACGAAGCCGCCGACCCGGCGAATCCGCATCCGTTCAAGGGGAACATGGACCTCGCCAAACTCAAAGACTTCATCGCAAAGTATGGTCGCGAAAAAATTCCGTTCGGGATGATCACCGTCACGAACAACGCGGGCGGCGGTCAACCTGTCTCGATGGAGAATCTCAAGGCGGTGTCCGCCGTCTATCGCGAGGCAGGCATCCCCTTCGTCATCGATGCGGCGCGTTATGCCGAAAATTGTTACTTCATCCAACAGCGCGAGGCGGGGTATCAAAATAAATCCGTCAAAGATATTGCGCGCGAAATGTTCGCGCTCGCCGACGGCATGTGTATGTCCGCGAAAAAAGATGCCATTGTCAATATCGGCGGTCTGTTGTGCGTGAACGATGAAAAATTATTTCAGAATGTCAAGAACGAATTGATCCTGCGCGAGGGATTCCCGACGTATGGCGGACTCGCGGGTCGCGATTTGGATGCGATGGCAGTTGGACTCTACGAAGGTTTGGATGAATCTTATCTTGCCTATCGCATCGGGCAGACGTTTTATCTGTCCTCCCGCCTTAACGACTCTGGCATCCCGACCATTCAACCCGCGGGTGGACACGCCGTCTACGTGGTGGCGAATCAACTTTTGCCGCACATCCCCAACTGCGAATTCCCCGCGCAATCGCTCGGCGTGGAACTGTATCGCGAGGGCGGAATCCGCGGCGTCGAAATTGGTTCCGTGATGTTTGCCTGTCTCGATCCCGAAGATAACACGTGGCATTACCCCGCGCTCGAACTGTTGCGCCTGACCATTCCGCGCCGCGTGTACACGCAGAGTCATTTCGATTATGTCGCTGACGCGCTGGCGAAAATAAAAAGCCGCGCGGATGGTCTGCGCGGCTACCGGTTGACGTACGCGCCGGAGTTGCTGCGTCACTTCACGGCGAGGTTCGAGCCGATGTAAAAAGTGACAGTCACCTTTCGCACAGGGTGCTTCGCAAAGGTGACTGTCATTCACTTTTACGGTTCCGTTGTCAGGTAGGCGAATAACGCGGCGAGATCTTCATCGGTCATTTTTGCGGCGTTTTGGTAGGGCATCGTCTCGGGGAATGGCTTATTGCCGGGGCGGATGCCGGTACGCATCATCTCGATGAACTCTTCCAGTGTCACCGCCGAGACCAGCGGGCGCGGATTGATGATCGCGGGGCTGACCGAGGTGGCGGGCGAGCCGGTCATATCGGGTCCGTGACAGCCGCGGCACTCCCCGAACGTGGCAACATACTTCCCGTATTCGGCATTCTCACCCTGCGGCGGCGCGGTGACGATCGCCGGCGCTGGCGGAGGGGCTTCCCCGAATAAACCGGCGCCAGACATCACGGCGCCGAGGAAATTCATGTTGTCACCGGTTGGGCTGGAGTTCGGCACCGGCGGCAGTGAGCGCAAGTACGCGATAATTGCTTCGGTGTCCTCGTTGCTCAATTCACGATAGGGTAGAAAGGACATCATGCCCAATTGACGTCCCTGTTTGTCGATGCTGTATCGCAGTACGCGAAACAATTCGCCGTCGGTGTAATCTTTCAGTTTGCCGCCCGACGTGAGGTTCTCGGCGATCATGTCGCCGATGAAGCCGAACCCCTCAGATTCGGCGATGTTCCAGCCGCCGCTGAGCGGATGCTCGCCCGTGGGGCGTCCGTTCGCTCCAACCGGAGAATGACAGCCAACGCAGGCAATGTTGACGATATATTCGCCGCGAGCGATCTGTTCGGGTGTGCCCGCGACGGTCAGGTCCGGGGCAGGGTCCGCGCCGGGGAAGTACCCGGTGATGAAGCCCCGAGCGCCGGCAAATGCCACGAATCCGACGATCAGGGTGAGCAACCCCGCGCCCAGCCCGCCGAGAATCTTGACCCAGGTCCGCTGGGCTTTGACAGCGCGGACCGTGAGCCTGCCGAAGAAAAGGGTGATTGCAATGACGATCAATAGGACGAGCAAGTTTATGAACATGTGAAATTCTCCTTTGGTGAATGGTTTATTTAGCGATCAATTTGATTTCAAGAAAAGTCTTCCCAACCAGAATCCCCAAACGGGGTAAGCAATGACGGAGAGCGCGCCGCCGATGTAGGTCAGCAGGTGATTCGGTCCGCAGAGGATGGCGGCGGCGCTCAGATAGGCAGACCAACCCGCGGGTCGAAATAAATTTGTGCTCATTGAATTTCTCCGCTAGAACGGTTTGGCAATCATCAACCACGCGATGATGGCGAACCCGCCGTAGCCGATGACCAGTAACAATGTGGGATTCACTTTTACGAGCGCGGCATTGATTTCCTCTTCGCTTCCCACGGGTTCAGCAGGGAATGGTTTTCCTTTAACCATGTATGGAAGCCCCACGACTTTTCTGATCTCGCTAAAGACTTTCGCGCCGTAGAGTGCCATCAACAAGACGATCATGAGCAATAGGAGGATCGAAACCCATATCCAACCGAACTTCCACCAGGTCATATTGAGGAACGCCGCCGCGAGACCGAACACGACAATGGCGAGTAAAGTCCACAGCATGGCGGGATAGGAAGATAACGAGAGATCGAGCAAGGCGCGGATACGCGGCAGATCCCGTTCGCGCTTCAGGGCATACGAAACTGTTGCGCTGACACCGTGGGCAAGCACAAACCCAATTACGGAGGCAACATGCAGAAAGACGGCAATATGGTAAAGCATAGCATTACTCCGTTGAAGAAAAAGTTCCGGATGAATCCTTCATCCATCCATCGAGAAAC
>CAZGSB010000084.1:0-10454 GCA_964528275.1 uncultured Anaerolinea sp.
TGGAACGTGGCGTACGTCGAGCCGTCTGTCCGCCCCGATGACGGGCGTTACGGCGAGAACCCCAACCGCTTTCAAAAGCACACGCAGTATCAAGTCATCCTCAAGCCCGATCCAGGCAACCCGCAGGAACTTTATCTCGACTCGCTCAGGGCGCTCGGCATTGATCCGCGCCAGCACGACATCCGCTTTGTGGAGGACAACTGGGAACAGCCCGCCATCTCCGCCTGGGGATTGGGTTGGGAGGTCTGGCTCGACGGGCAGGAGATCACGCAGTTCACCTACTTCCAGCAGATGGGCGGCGTGGCGCTCAACCCCGTCTCGGTCGAGATCACCTACGGGCTCGAACGCATCCTCATCGCGCTCAACAACGCCAAAGCCATCTGGGACGAGGAATGGGGCGCGGGCGTCACCTATGGCGAGATCATCCACCGCGAAGAGTTCGAACACTCCAAATATTATTATGAGGTCGCCGATATCGAACGCGCCCGCCAGATGTACGATCTCTACTCTGCCGAAGCCGATGCCTGCCTCGCGCAAGGTCTGCTCGTCCCCGCGCACGATTATGTCCTCAAGTCCTCGCACACCTTCAACATCCTCGACGCCCGCGGCGCGATCAGCGTTGCCGAACGTCAAGCCTTCTTCAGACGAATGCGTGAACTGGCGCGGCGTGTTGCGGAAGGGTATGAGGAACAGCGTAAAGAGTTAGAGTATCCGTTGTTGAAAAAAGAAAGCGGAAAGCGGAAAGCAGAAACGCCTGCCCTTTCTGCCTTCCGCAATCAGCCTTCTGCATTTCTGTTCGAGATCGGAACCGAAGAACTGCCCGCCTCCGACGTGGACTCCGCTCACGGGTATCTCATATCCCGTATCCCGACTCTCCTCGACGAACTTTACCTCACACACAGCGACATCCGCGTCCACGCCACTCCGCGTCGGCTCGTGATTGCGGTTGATTCCCTCTCCCCGACCCAGCCCGACCGTGAAGACCTCATCAAAGGTCCGCCCGCGGACAAAGCCTTCGACAAAGACGGCAAACCGACTCAGGCTGGAATGGGTTTTGCGAAGAAAAATAACGTTGACACCAAAGATTTGGAAATCCGCGAAGAAGGCAATAACAAATACGTCTTTGCCGTGGTCAAACAAAAGGGACGTCCGACTCCTGAAGTTTTATCCGAAGCGTTGCCCAAGTTGGTCGAGAGCATCAAATTCGATAAGTCCATGCGTTGGAATGAATCCGGCGTTGCATTCTCACGTCCGATTCGCTGGTATGTGGCGATGTTCGGCGATCAAGTGATTCCGTTTGAATATGCGGGCGTTGCATCAGGCAACACCTCGCGTGGACTGCGCCCGTACGACTCTCCCGAAATCACAGTTCCCTCCGCCGATAAATATTTTGAAATGATCCGCGAAGCAGGGATTGTGCTCGACAAAGAAGAACGCAAAGCCTCCATTGTGGAGCAGGTCAAGCAAGCGGCATCTCTTGTCGGTGGCGAACCAATCATCGAAGACGGTCTTCTCAACGAAGTGACCAACCTCATCGAAATGCCCACCGCCGTCATGGGAGGGTTCAATGAAGAATTCCTTTCATTACCCAGAGATGTTCTTATCTCGGTAATGAAAAAACACCAACGCTACTTCCCCGTAACTCGTAACTCGCAACTTGCATCTTCGGATACGCAACACGCAATTAGCAATACGCTCGTCCCTCACTTCATCGCCATCCGCAACGGAGACGACCTTGGCGTGGACATTGTCCGCCAGGGGAACGAACACGTGCTCAGCGCGCGCTTCGCCGATGCGAACTTCTTCGTCCGCGAAGACCTCAAGCTCAAACTCGAGGAGTTCCGCCCCAAACTCGCCTCGTTGACCTTCCACACCAAACTCGGTTCCATGCTCGATAAATCGGACCGCATTTTGAAACTCGGCGCGGAGATCGGCGCGTTGCTGGGCTACAAAGGCGACCTGAACGCCATCAAACACCTTGGGCGCGCGGTGTATCTCTGCAAGGCAGACCTCGCCACCCAAATGGTCACCGAGATGACTTCGTTGCAGGGCGTCATCGGCGGTGAGTATGCGCTCCGCAGTGGGGAACCCCCCGAAGTGGCACAGGCAATCGCCGAGCAGTATCAAACCGTCCCGCCATCGAAGATCGGGCTGGCGGTCGCGTTGACCGACCGCATCGACTCGCTGGTGGGCTTGTTTGCCGCGGGGCTGGCTCCGACCGGCGCGAAGGATCCGTTCGGTCTGCGCCGCGCGGCGATCGGCATTGTCCAACCGTTGATCGAGCATGATGTTGATATGGATCTCGCGCTTGCCGTGAAACTATCCGCGAAGACCCAGCCGATTGAAGTCAATGACGAAACGCAGGCAAAAATTTTGGAGTTCCTTGCGGGGCGTTTGAAAGTGGTCTTGAACGAAGCGGACGCTTCGCGCAAACACGATGTGGTGGACGCCGTATTGGCGGCGCAATCGAACAACCCGGCGGCATCCGCTCGGGCGGTGAAACAACTGCAATTGTGGACCGACCGCGCGGACTGGTCGTCCATTCTGGATGGGTACGCGCGCTGTGTCCGCATCACGCGCGATCACAAGGAATCGTTCAAAATCACCGAGAAATGGTTTGTCGAAAAAGAAGAGAAGGATTTGTTCGCCGCTGTACAAGAAACTGTCAACCGCCAACCGTCAACTGTAAATGAACTTCTCGAAACGGTTGTCAAACTCATTCCACCCATCACCGCATTTTTCGACAAAGTTCTGGTGATGGCGGAGGATGAAAAGGTCAAACAGAACCGGTTGGGGCTGTTGCAGCGGATCGCCGCGCTCTCGACGGGGATCGCCGATCTGGGCAAACTCGAAGGCTTCTAAATTAGCGATTCATGAGCCTGCTATTTAATCGGATGTAGTTGAGTATAATTCCGTCATTGCTTGTGGGGATGTATCGCCGTTTCTCTCATCCGCTGTGATCGCGGCGGGCGAGCCTGAGTCGAAAGGAGAAGAGTTCATGTCCAAGTCTGCGGTTCGAATTGCCTTGTCTGCCATGATCGTGCTTGTCCTGGTGGTGGGAATTTATTTCACGGTGCAAGCCTCGTCCTCGCAAGCCAGCCGGAACGGTGAGCGTGTATTCACCACAGCGGGGTTGCTGCCCGATGTCCAACATGCCCGCACTTCCTCCTTCAGCCAGTTGAAAGCCGTGGAGTTCCAACCGGACTATTACGAAGAATCGGGCCACGGTGGTTGCGAACGCAATGGGGATAGCCCGGACGATTAGCCCATCAAATTCAAAATACTCACAACAGGCAGACAATTCGTCTGCCTGTTTCTTTTTAATTTGCCAAATCCTCAATCCCGCCTATAATTCACCCAACTGTTGCCATGTCCACCCTTGACGAAATCAAATCCCGCATCGACATCGTAGACCTTGTTTCGGAGGCGGGTGTCAAACTGCGCCACGCGGGGAAGAACTACACAGGGTTTTGCCCGTTCCACGATAACAAACACACGCCCGCCTTCGTCGTCTGGCCCGAGACCGGTACATGGCGGTGTTTCGGTTCGTGCAATGAAGGCGGAGACATCTTCAAATTCGTGATGAAAAAAGAGGGGCTCGATTTCAAAGAGGCGATGCGCAAACTCGCCGCGCGCGCGGGGGTGGAGATTAAGGAATACCAGCGCGAGACTCCGCAACAGAAAGAAGCCTTCGAGAATCTCCGCAGAATTCTGGAAGATGCGATCATTTTTTATCGCACGCATCTATTCAACAACAAGGATATTCTCGATTACCTCCGTACCAAACGCGGGCTGACCGACGCCACCATCGAAACCTTCGGTCTGGGTTACGCACCGCAAGGGTACGATAACCTGCTCAACCATTTCACCGCCAAAGGCTTTTCGGAACAGGATTTAATAGACGCGGGTCTCCTCAGCCAGCGCGAATCAGAATCTCAATTCTCTAATCTCCAATCTCGTTCTTTCGACCGCTTCCGCCACCGCATTATGATTCCGATCCGCGATGAGAACGGGCGCATGGCGGGATTCGGTGCGCGCATCGTGAATCCAGATGACGTCCCGAAATTTTTGAACTCGCCCGAAACCCCGGTCTTTTCGAAGGGACGCCTGCTCTACGGCCTCGACCGGGCGCGCAAACCCATCCGAACTGCAGACCAAGCCGTGATCGTCGAAGGCTATCTCGATGTCATCGCTTTGCATCAGGCGGGATACGAAAACGTCGTCTCGCCGATGGGCACTGCGCTCACCGAAGACCAGATGCGCCTGTTGAAAAAGTTCACGCGACGCATCGTCCTCGCGCTCGACCCGGACACGGCGGGGCAGAGGGCTGTGTTACGCGGACTCGACGCAGCACGCTCCGCCATGGACAAGGAAGGCGAACTCGGCTTCGACGCGCGCGGACTGCTCCGCAACGAGTCGCGCCTGCAAGCGGACTTGCGTGTAGCGAGGATGCCTGATGATCTGGATCCGGATGAAATCGTAGCGCGTAATAAAGAAGAGTGGCGGCAGATTATCGAGGATGCCAAACCCATCGTCACCCACGTGATGGAGACGCTTGCCAGCGGTCAAAACATCAACGACCCGAAGGTGAAGAACCAGATCGCGGCGCAGGTGCTTCCGCTGATCGAAGATTTGCCCAACCCGTTGGAGCGCGACACGTACCGCCAGGCGCTGGCGCGGATGCTGAAGGTGGATGAACGCGCGCTACTGGCGACGCAGGCTCAAGGTCCGAGAGTGAGGCGGCCCCGCATGGGCGAGAAGCCCCTGCCAGTCGAAAAATCCACAGTGGTCGTGTCGGTTTCTTCGGGCAAGGCGGCGGAGGAATACATCATCGGCGTGTTGTTCCGCAAGCCGGAGTTGTTGTATCGCCTCGACCGGTTGTTGCAGGAGTTCGGGTTGATCGCGCTCACCGCCGAGGATTTTGAATACACCGATAACCAACTGCTCTTTAAATTGATCCGTGAATCGGTGGAGCAGGACAAGACCGAACACCACGACTTTGTGGTGGAGGCGTTGCCCGAGTCGTTGCAGGCGCGCTCGCTCGAACTGACGCGCGAGGCGGAGAAAGCCGAACGGCTGGAGGAGAAACAACTCGAAGAGTTACTGCGCGGCGTGATCAAACTGCGGCGGGTGGCGGCGGGGGAGAACATCAACCAGTTGCGCTTCCTGCAGGAGGAGGCGCACCGCGATGGGGATTTGCGCGCATCGTCGTATCAGGACCTGGTGTTACAGCATACACGATTGTTGAGGGACTTGGATCAGGCGAATCGAAGAATGTCCATGAAACGCCTGGAGTAAAGCCATATTCGTAACGATTCAATAACGATGGCGTCTGGTAAAAGGGACAACGGCGAAATCAATGAAGCGCACCGCGTCGAACAGGAACGAGCCTCACCATACCGCCCAGCCGCGACTTGAGGGGAACGAGCGGGATGAGTTTTTCGATTCCACAGCGATGGACGCCGAAACTTTGATGAAAAACCTGCCGACGGAGAACGGCATCGGTGATGACCTCCCCGACCCCGATCTTGCCGCGCTGGCGCAACAGGAAGACCTGGCGGAGGGCGACCTCGACCTGGCGACTGCGGAGGTCAGCGGCGAACTGGCGGAGGACCCGGTGCGGCTGTACCTGCGCGAGATCGGGCAGGTCAAATTGCTCGATGCCGATAGCGAGTTCCGTCTTGCCACGCTGGTCGAAGCCCATCGGCTGATCGAATCACTGCGGCGGCATCCGCTTCGCAAGGGAATGACGAGCGAGTGCGCGATCTTTCATGCGGTGGTGGCGGAAATGGCAACGGCGTGGGCGCGCCTGTGCGAAGACACCGAACGCCTCGACCGCCAGCCGCCGGACCTTGCGCTGGTCTTGAAGGAAGCGCAGTCGTTGCGCGCGAGTTGGGAATCGGCGGAGCCTTCGCATCTTCGGAGATATCTGGATAACGGCTTGTGGGGGACGGACGAACTCTGGAACGCGGTGGCGCGCAAAGCGTACGCGGTCTTTCTCAGTTTCAACCTGCTTCCGCCTGCGTATGCCGGGTGGCTCGCGAACCACATCGCCCATCACCGTCAACTCCCCAACCAGCGGACGTTGTTCCACCACCTGCCCTCCGACGATGAATTGCGCGCCGAAATGGACGGGGTGAAGGCGCGGGCGGAGAACGCGCAGACCGAGATCTCGCGCGCCAACTTGCGACTCGTCGTCAGCGTTGCCAAGCGGTATCTCAACCGCGGCATCAACTTTCTCGACCTGATCCAGGAGGGCAACATGGGGCTGTTGCGCGCGGTGAAAAAGTTCGACCCGCGCCGCGGGTTCAAATTCAGCACCTACGCCACCTGGTGGATTCGCCAGTCCATCAACCGCTCGATTGCCGAGCAGGCGCGGACGATTCGCATCCCTGTGCATCTGTTCGAATCCATCAGCCGGGTCATGAAATCCCAGCGGACTCTCACCCAGCAACTCGGGCGCACGCCCACCAGCGAGGAGGTCGCGCTCGAGGTGGGGTATCTCCCCGCGGTGGACGTGCAAGCCATCATGCAGGCGCACTCTGAAAACCGCCCGCTGGATGCCGATCTGCAACACAAACTCGAATATGCCATGAACAAGGTGAACCGCGTCCTGCGCTCCGCCGAGGAGCCGGTCTCGATTGACGGACCGGTGGGGGACGAGGATTCCAGCTCGCTGGGCGATTTCATCGAAGATGAAGACGCGCCTTCTCCGCTGGATTCCGCCACGCGCGAGATGCTCCGCGCGCAGGTGCGCAGCGCGCTCAACCTGCTATCGGAACGCGAGCGCGATGTGTTGGAACTACGCTTCGGATTGCGAGACGGCAAAGACCACACCCTCGAAGAGGTCAGCGCCTTTTTCAACGTCACCCGCGAGCGTATCCGCCAGATCGAAGCGAAGGCGCTGAGGAAATTGCGGCATCCCTCGCGGAGCCGGCAGTTGAGGGATTATTTGGGGTGAAGAGCAGAGACTGGAGAATGTAGGGAGTTGGTAAAGTATAATAATTGCAGGAAATGTTCTGCAAATGAAAATCGTAATTGACACATCTGCCTTAATCGCGGTGATTGCCGACGAACCTGAAAAGGAAAGGCTGATTGAATTGACAATAGGCGCAACACTTGTTGCGCCACCATCCGTTAAATGGGAAGTTGGCAACGCATTTTCAGCCATGCTCAAGCGTTCCCGCGTTACAATCGAACAGGCCGTTGAAGCCATCGAGGTATATCATTCGATTTCGATGGAGGTCGTTGAAATCAATTTGAAAGATGCAATTCGACTGGCAAGGAAGTATAATATCTATGCATACGACGCTTATATCTTGCAATGCGCCATTGAGTACGGATTGCCATTGATTACTCTTGATGGCGAATTGATCGAAATCGCAAAACGTGAAAACATTCAAGTCAAAGAGGTGCTTCCATGATGTACACGACCTCACAAATTCAAAAACAACTCCTCGACCTTCTGCAAAAAGCCCTGCGCGAGGGACAGATTCTGTTCCAGTCTAACGATGGGCAGGTTTTTATGATTCGACCTTTGCCGTCCGTGAAAACTTCAATGAAATCCCCATTGGAGGTAAAGAGCATTAAACTCCCCGTGACGACAGGAGAAATCCTTCAAGCGGTGCGGGAGAGCCGGCAAAGATATGTTGTGTAAGATGAGTACAAAAAGGACTCGGTGGAAATTACCGAGTCCTTTTTCAATCTCCGCCAGATCGAAGCGAAGGCGCTGAGGAAATTGCGGGACTCCGCAGGACAGCTCGACCCCCCGCCTCCTCCGCCTGCGCAGGACCCTGCATACTGGATATAGCCGCCAGGGCAGCTTGCCGTACAGCCAGCTCCCGAGCAGGGCACATCCACGCTGTTCTGCCCGCCCGCACACCACTGGGTGCAGGAACAGATTCCTGCATTTCCTTGTCCGCAAACATCCCCCGACTGACTTACATTGCACGCCTCGATCGGGCTGCCACCTACAAAACACTCACAGTCGTTATCCACCTGCTGGCAACACGAGATCGAGCCTCCACAGCTCTGCGCACTGGCTTGCCCCGCCCCCAGGTATAGCCCCAGGGAGATCAAAACTGCGGCGATTAGCTTGCTTGCCATATTACTCTTTATACCTTATCGTAACTGGCGCTGTCATGAGCCGCTCCCACGGTGAGAGCGTCAGTGGCGCCTCGTCCCTGACTATCTCCCCCTCCTTGATCATCTGTTTGAGACACCCTGTCACATACTCTGCCATCTCCCTGCCTGCACCTTGTTGTGCCAGCACCTCGTCCCGCCCCCAGACGTACACGACCAGCTCGTCCTCTGCCAGTCTAGACCTCGCCATGCCCCAGCGCAGTAGTTTCCCGTTCTCATACACTGGGCACTCGGTACGGATCTTGTCCGAGACGACCAGGTCGAGTTTGGTTATTTGCATCTTGCGCCCCTCCTGGTCGAGGATCGTCGTCTCTGGCAAGCGCCACTGCCTGGCTAGTTGAGCCACTCCCCATGCCCCCGTAAGCTCCGTCACTCTCGTATCTCGCACACTCACTCGTACCTCCACCCGCTCCCCTGCCCAGATCCACCAGCCTAACACTGTGATCATTAGTGCCAAAGTTATTGCCAACCCCCAGCCAGTCCGCTTCATGCCTCCACTATAGCAAAGTTTGGTCTCGCCGTGTCAATCACTCGCTCGCTTGCGCTTCCCACCAAGGTTCAGTAAATGCTTCAAACACTTGCGATCCTTCACTATTACCTACTTGTCGCCTAAAAGCATTTTGATCTTTAAATTCAGACAACCAATTAATCGCTCTAAATAACTGATGTCCTACCCCCAATCCTCCATTCCTACGAAGTTGTGGTAAGGTCAAATCCCACCTTTCAAGTCCCTTCTCTATCCCCTCCCTATTTAAGCCAAAAAAATTCTGAAAGTACTGAGTATCCACTCCAATCACCACCAAATGCCCATCTTTGGCTACCGTCACTAGCCCCTCATAAATTATTCCTGACTCTGGATATGGATCGGGTATCTCGCTTTGAAGCTCGACGGGGAGTGCATGTAGCTGCTCCCACGATCCCACCATGATCACCTCCATCGGCAGTCTGGGGTCTAGCGTTACTCTCTCCCACTCGGCTAGTTTGCGGTTGCTGTCGGTCAGATTGTCATGGGCAGTCGGGACGCTTAGTTGCACCATCTCCCCCGCCTCGGCTTTTGCCACAAACTGTGCCTTGACCTCCTCAGGGCTCAGCCCCTCAAACTCGCCTTGCGATAGCTCCTGGTAGAACCGCTCCCATATTAGCTCCGCTGCTTTCTCTGTGAGCTGAAAGGCGCCGCTTGGCGCCACTCCCAGGTCGGGGTTCATAAATACATATCTACTCACTCCCGCCTCGTCAGTGTAGCCGCTAATGCGCACCATCTCGCGCGCTCCGTCTAACTTGGTCATCTCCGCCATCAGCGGGGTCGCTGATCCATCAGTATCCACGCCCACGATAGCACGTACCTCCTGCCCCGCAATCGTGATGGTACTCTCGTTAATCTGTGCAAATTCACCCAGGTAGTCAGGGTCAAAGTAGAAGGAGGCGAGGGCATTTGTTATTTCTTGGGACACTGCGCCCCCCTCCTCCTCCGCAGGGGAGGTGGGGGTGATGGTTTCCGTCGCAGTTGGCACGGGCTGATCGGTGAATATCGGTTGTTCTGTCGGAGAAGGGTTTGGCAGATCAGTTTGAGCGGTTTGCGCAGAACACGCGTTGACCGTGAACACCGATAAAACAATAAAGGAGATGATCTTTTTCACAACGTCCTCCAATTTGCGAGTACCAAATCCGACTCACAATCCCTCGCAGGGGCATCGAAGCCGAATGCCATAAAGCCCTTGATTATCTTTATTCGTTTGTGGATTATAGCCTGAAACATTCCTCCGAACACTCCAAGGCGGAGTTCAACCTTGACCGCATATACGTGTTGATAAAGGCGCGGACCGAAGGACTTTCGCAGGGCGGCGTTTCGGGTATATATCGGGCGGACACACAGGTCCGCCCCCACAAAACCCATGACCTTGTGAAAAGTGGCACTTTCAAAACTCTTATGTTATACTGTCCCAAACCTTACGAATACCGTCCTTTTACGGGCGTTTGAGGAGCCGGAATGCTCGAATACGTAGCCATTGCATTGATGATCGCCATCTCGACGCTGGTTGCCTTGATCGCGATCGGCATGGGGAATTTATTCGGACCAAAGAAACCATCCGCAGAAAAATCCATGCCGTATGAATCGGGCATGACTCCCTACGGCGAAGCGACGCGGCGACTGCCGGTCCGTTTTTATCTGGTCGCTGTGTTGTTCATTCTGTTCGACATCGAAGTCATCTTCTTTCTGCCGTGGGCGGTCGTCTTCCGCCAGTTGGGGTTATTCGGTTTGATCGAGATGGTCATTTTCATCGTCATTTTGCTGGTGGGCTATGTGTACGCGT
>CAZGSB010000085.1:0-10246 GCA_964528275.1 uncultured Anaerolinea sp.
AAAAAGCGAAGATCGAACTTTCGACCACGATGCAAACCGAGATCAACCTGCCGTACCTGACGGCGGATGCGACGGGACCGAAACATTTGGTGATGACCCTCACCCGCGCCAAACTCGAACAACTGACAGCGGATCTCGTCGACCGTACGATTGCTCCACTCAAGCAGGCGATCGCCGATGCCGGCTTGCAGGCGAGCCAGGTCAACGAGGTGGTGATGGTCGGCGGTATGACACGCATGCCCGCCGTGCAAGACCGCGTCCGCGCGTTCTTCGGCAAGGAACCGCACAAAGGCGTCAACCCCGATGAAGTGGTCGCCATCGGCGCGGCGATTCAAGCCGGTGTGCTGGGCGGCGAGGTGAAGGACATATTGCTGCTCGATGTGACGCCGCTTTCGCTGTCCATTGAAACGCTTGGCGGCGTTGCCACGACTCAAATCGAAAGAAACACCACGATCCCGACTCGCAAGAGCCAGGTTTTTTCGACGGCGAGCGACAGCCAGACACAAGTTGAAATCCACGTTCTGCAAGGCGAGCGCCCGATGGCGGCGGATAACAAATCGCTGGGCAAATTCATTCTGGATGGGATTCCTCCCGCGCCGCGCGGCGTGCCGCAGATCGAAGTGACCTTCGATGTGGATGCGAACGGCATCCTCAAGGTCAGCGCGCAGGACAAGGCGACGGGGCGCTCCCAGCACATCACGATCACGGCGTCGTCCGGCTTGTCCGACTCGGAAGTGGACAAGATGCGCAAGGATGCCGAGGCGCACGCCGAAGAGGATCGCAAACGCAAAGAGTTGATCGAGGCGCGCAACCATGCCGATAACACCGTCTACGCGGCGGAGAAGGCAATGCGCGATTTCGGCGAGAAAGTGCCGGCGGAGATCAAGACCGAGATCGAGACGAATGTCGCTTCGGTGAAGACAGCCGCGGAAGGCGAGGATATCGCGGCGATCAAGTCCGCGACGGACGCGCTGGGGCAGGTGATTCAAAAGATCGGCGCCAGCGTGTACGAGCAGAATCCAGCCGCAGGGGCGGGCGAAGCGGGTTCTTCATCCAGTGCCGAAGGTCCCGATGTGGTTGAGGGTGAGGTCAAGGAATAATCCGCTGGTTGAGCGCAAGCAGTCGAAACCAGCGATTATATGATGTGGTCTCGATACGTGGCGCCTACAGCGCCACTACTCGACCACCGTATGTAAATTATGAGCAATCGAGACTATTACGAGATCCTTGGAATAAACCGGAACGCGAACGATGATGAGATCAAAGGCGCGTTCCGTAAACTCGCGCGCCAGTATCATCCCGATGTGAACAAGGAGCCGGACGCCGAAGAGAAGTTCAAAGAAGTGAACGAGGCGTACGGCGTGCTGTCGGATTCGGAGAAGCGCGCGCGTTATGACCGCTTCGGCAAGGAGGGGCTGGGCGGCATGGGCGGCGGCTTCCACGATTACACCGTGGACTTCGGTGATATTTTCGAGGAGTTGTTCAATATCGGCATGGGCGGTGGCAGGCGTTCGCGCCGGTCGCCGCGCCGCGGTCGCGATTTGCAGATGCAGGTCTCGTTGACGTTCGAAGAAGCGGTGTTTGGCGTGGAGAAGGAAATCGAATTCCAGCGCGAGGAGACTTGCTCGCACTGCAACGGCAACGGCGCAGAGCCGGGCACGTCACCGGTGAAATGCGCGACGTGCAACGGTCAAGGTGAAGTGCGGCGCGTGCAACAGACGTTCCTCGGGCAGATGGTGCAGAGCGGTCCATGCCCGACGTGCAACGGCCGCGGCGAGACGATCGCGTCGCCGTGCAAGACCTGTCGCGGCGGCGGGCTGGAGCGCAAGAATGTCAAAAAGAAAGTGCAAATCCCGGCAGGCGTAGACGTGGGGACTCAGATCCGCCTCAACGGCGAAGGCGGACCCGGTACGCTGGGTGGTCCGAGCGGGAGCCTGTTCCTCGTGCTCGACGTGAAGCCGCATAAGTTTTTCAAGCGGCGTGAGAGCGATGTCATTCTGAACCTTGATATCAATGTGGCGCAGGCGGTGCTCGGCGCGGATGTTCAAGTGCCGACCATTGACGGCGAGGAGAAGTTGAAGATCCCCGCCGGTACACAACCCGGTAAAGTGTTTCACCTGCGCAACAAGGGCGTGCCGCATGTGCGGAGCAAGCATCGCGGCGATCAGTTGGTGATCGTCAATGTGGCGGTGCCGACGAAGTTGACGAAGGAACAGCGCGAGTTGTTCGAGAAACTGGCGGAAAGTCTGGGCACGACGGTCAAGCCGCAGGAAAAGGGATTTTTGGATTGGTTGAATGAGGCGCTGGGAGGGTAATTGAGTAATTGGTAATTATGGGTAGAGAATTGAGATTGGAGAATAGCGAGCGGAAGTGAGTGTCCGCTCGATTGCATTTATAATGCGGGGACATTTATGATCCGTACCATGCTTCACCTTTGGGGAAAATTCCCGCAGTGGATGCACGTGTTCGCGGCGTGGATTCTTCGTCCGCGGTTTCGCGTGGCGGTGGCGGCGCTTGTGTTCAATGCGCAGGGACACATCCTATTGTTCAAGCACACGTATCGCAAACTCGCATGGGGTATTCCTGTCGGCGGGCTGGAGTATGGCGAGCAACCCGAACAGGGGGTGATCCGCGAGTTTTTCGAGGAATCGGGAATCACAATCAAAGTGGAGCGGTTGCTATTTGCTGATAGTTCAAGACACTTCCGGCATATCACCCTGATCTACCTGTGCACGATCGACAGCGGGGAATTCCGCGAAAGTTATGAGGTCTCTGAGATGAAATATTTCGATGTGAACGAGTTGCCGCGCATGATCTTCGACGAAAAGGATTTGATCCGGTCGGTTCACAGGAGCGTTTGGAGCGCGTCATGAACAATGTTTTCCTTGTGGGCATGGGTGGGTTCATTGGTTCCGCCATGCGTTACCTGATCGGCGGGTTTGTGCAACAGTCATCGAAAGGGATCTTTCCATACGGCACGCTCGCGGTGAATGTGGTCGGGTGTTTTGCCATCGGATTCCTTTCTCAACTGGCGGAAAATCGCGGCGCCTTTTCCAGCGAGGCGCGCGCGTTCGTGTTCATCGGAATTTTGGGCGGGTTTACCACGTTTTCCTCGTTCGGCAACGAAACGCTCAACCTTGCCCGCGACGGCGAGATATTGAACGCGTTTGCGAACATTGGCTCGAACATCGTTCTTGGCTTGCTGGCGGTCTGGCTTGGGCGAACCGTCTCTTATTTGATTTGGAGGTAAGCATGCATCTTCCAGAAGAAGGCTATCTGCTTCGCATCTTCATCGGAGAATCGGACAGGCACGAGGGTAAGGCGTTGTACGAATGGCTAGTGTTGAAGGCGCGTGAACAGGGTCTGGCGGGCGCGACAGTCTTGCGGGGAATGATGGGTTTCGGCGCAAATACGCGCGTCATCCATACCTTCAAGATCGAGCAATTGTCGGAGGATCTGCCCATGGTCGTCGAGATCGTGGATGCCAAAGAGAAACTTGAATCTTTTCTCGAAGCGATTGACGAGCACCTCCCGGCGGGGCTGGTCACGCTGGAGAAGGCGCAGGTCCGTTTTTACAAATCGGTAAAGAAATGAACTGGCTCGAAGTTTCGATGACGGTTGACGGCGAACTTGCAGAATCGGTGGCGGATGTATTCGCGCGCTTCGCGCCCAACGGCGTGATGACCGAACAAGGCGTGAAATACAACGACGCCGAAGACGCGGGCACACCGACGGGACCGATCGCGGTCCGCGCGTATTTGGAAGTGAACGACGGACTCGAGGAGACGCGCCAAAAACTCGAAGAGGCGTTGTTTTATCTGGGGATGATTCAGCCCCTGCCCGCGCCCACCTATAAACAAATTGCGGATCAAAACTGGATGGAGGCTTGGAAGCAACATTACAAGCCGATCCTCATCGGCGAGCGGCTCCTCATCCTACCGGCGTGGATGGAGTCGCCGGAACCGAATCGCACAGCCATCAAGATCGACCCCGGCATGGCGTTCGGCACCGGCACGCACCCGACCACGCAGTTGTGCCTGGAGTTGATGGAGAAGTATGTTGACGATGGACCACAGACCATGGACCATGAGTCATCGTCCATTGTCCAACGTCCGTTGTCCGTAATCGATGTCGGTTGCGGCTCCGGCATCCTTTCCATTGCCGCGCTCAAACTCGGCGCGACGCGTGCCCTTGCGGTGGATATTGACGAGGAATCGGTGAAGAACTCGCGCGAGAATGCGGATAAAAACGACGTGGGGGAGGAGTTGCTCCTCGGCGTGGGTTCGGTGCAGGAGATTCTTGCCGGGCAGTTCCCGTTCACGTTCGCGCCGCTGGTGGTGGCGAACATTCTCGCGCCGGTGATCGTCCGTTTGTTCAATGTGGGGCTGGCAGAGTTGATCGAAGATGGCGGCGCGATCATCCTGAGCGGAATTTTGCAGGAGCAGGAGGAAGACGTCCTACGGGCGGCGCAGGCAAAAGGTTTGATCTTGAAGCGCAGGAGTCAAAGCGGCGATTGGGTTGCGCTGACTCTAGTCCGTAACATCCTGTTCCCCACGATGTACCATCATTCTGTCGTGCGATGATGATAAAATACCGTTCAATTTATTACCAAAGGAGAATGAGAAATGAAAATAAATGTACGCGTTTTAGGTGCGGTTTCCCTACTCGCCATTGCCGCGCTGGCTTGCCAGTTGCCCGCTCTCGGCGGATCGAACGTGTTGTTGAGCGATGATTTTTCGTCGGTGCAGTGGGGCACAGGGTCGGATTCCGATAGTTCGGTGGAATATGTCGGCGATTCGCTGAACTTCTTCCTCATCCGCGACCTGTATTTCGTGTGGAGCACCCCAAACGCCGAGACCTATGAGAACGTCCACATCGAAGTCACCGCCAGCAATAACTCCACCGATTCGACCGGCGCGTTCGGCATTATTTGCAACATGCAGGTCACCGACGTCTCGTACTATTTCGCCATCACCGGCGCGGGCGAGTATGCCATCGGTAAATCGGCTTTGGCGCAGGATGATGTTTTCCTGACCAACAACGATCAGTGGGAGTTCTCGGACGCGATCACGGCGGGCGCGCCTTCGTATCGCATCGGCGCTGACTGCGGCAATAACGGTACGCTAACCTTGTACGTGGACGGCGCGCAGATCGCCTCGGTTGTGGATACCACTTACACCAATGGCAACGTGGCGTTGTTCGCCTGGAGCGGTGAAGAGCCTTCCGGCACGAACGTCTCGTTCGACGATTTCGTCATGACGGAATTGACTGCCCCGTAAATTGACGCAATGAATTCACTGAAATCCTGCGCCCTCCAAGGCGCAGGATTTTTGTTTCATTCGCCGGGTTTCTGTGCTATGATTCGCGCACGATGGATCGCCGCCGACTCTGGTTGTATCTTCTGCTGAACGTGTTCATCTCAGCCTGTGTGACCGGGGCGATCCTGTTCTGGTATGACCGCAACTACCGGCAGGCGGGTCTTTCCTCCGTTCAACCTGCTCCAGTCTCCTCAGGCGATTCCGCGCCCCAACCGACGTTCAACCCGCAAGTGGATATTCCCGTGGAATTCGTCAGCATCATCGGCGCCGGCACGTTGACCGCCGAGTCGGCGGTCATCCGCAACGCGGGGAATGATCCATTGAACCTCGCGGGCTGGCAACTCCAGGATGCTGATCGAAATATTTTTATTTTCCCCAACCTCACCTTGAACAGCGGGGGGGCGGTGCAGATCCACACCGGTGCTGGAACGAACACCGTCATTGATTTATACTGGGGCGAGACCGAACCCGTCTGGGGATCGGGCGAGGAAGCCGCCCTGCTCGACCCGAGTGGAAACGTCCGCGCGGTGTATCAGGTTCCTTAATTGCAGTTGACAGTTGGTTGTTGGCGGTGGTCAGTTTCAACCACGGTCTACCAACCGGACACCACCAACTACAAACCACTAACCACCAACTACAAACCACCATGACCCAAGCCCTCTACCGTAAATACCGCCCTCAAGCCTGGGATGCCGTCGTGGGCCAAGACCACGTCGTCACCACGCTCAAGAACGCCATCGCGGCGGACCGCGTCGCGCATGCGTATCTCTTTGCGGGTTCGCGCGGAACAGGCAAGACCACGCTTGCACGTCTCTTGGCGAAGGCGGTCAACTGCACGAACCCTGACCCCACCAAACGACCCGATAACGAATGTGAACTGTGCAAAGCCGTCAACGAGAACCGCCTCCTCGACCTGATCGAAATCGACGCGGCATCCAACACCAGCGTTGACGATGTCCGCGACTTGCGCGACAAGATCAACTTCTCGCCCTCGCAGGGCAAATACAAAATTTACATTATTGATGAAGTCCACATGCTTTCGACGGCGGCGTTCAATGCGCTCCTCAAAACACTCGAAGAACCGCCGCCACATGCGATATTTGTTTTAGCCACCACCGAGATTCACAAAATTCCTGCAACCGTGCTCTCGCGTTGCCAACGTCACGAGTTCCGCCGCGTGCCTGTGGATGAGATCGTCGCCAACCTCAAGAAAATCGTCAAAGCCGAGAACATCCAAGCCGACGACGATGCGCTCATTCAAATTGCGCGCCAATCCGCGGGCGGGATGCGCGACGCGCAATCCCTGCTCGATCAACTTTCGTCCACAGGCGATAAAATCACGCTCGCGCTCGCGCAACAGGTGCTCGGCACTGCCACGAGTCAATCGGTGCTCGATGTGCTGAACGCGGTCAACGATCACGATCCCGCGCACGGGCTCGAGTCCATTCACAAGGCGCTCGATGCGGGCGCCGATCCGCGTTCGCTGGCGCGGCAGGTGGTGGAATATCTGCGCGGACTGATGCTCATTCAAATGGGCAACACGAACCAGGTCGAAGCCACGGCGGATGTCAAGAAGCAGATGCAGGCGCACGCCAAGTCCTTCACCACCAGCGATGTCTTGCGGATGATGAAAGCCTTCAACAACGCCGCAACCGATCTGCGCGGCGGTTGGCAACCGTCTTTGAGTTTGGAACTCGCGCTGGCAGAAGTGCTGGATGCACCGGGTGAGCCGACTCCGTCGCCTGTCGCGCCGCTTCAACCCAAGCCCAGGGCTGTTTCAACTCCCAAAGCTGAGTCTCAGCCTCAACCCGATTCCCTCGCGCTGAGCGAAGTCGAAACGCCATCACCTGTAAAACCTGACTTGAATGTTGGCGATATCATCAAAGCCTGGAAGCCGATGGCTGCCGCGTTGCCAAAGGCGCAGGCGAATCTGTCCGCGCTGATGAACTCGGTCAAGATGATCGACGTGCAGGGTAACACGCTCATTCTGGGGCTGGCGAGCGATGTGCTGGTCTCGAAAATTGACAAACCCGACCAGCTCGAAGCGATTCAGAAACTGATCAAGGACCAATTCGGCGTGGACGTGTCCATCCGTTGCACGGTGACGAATGCCAAGGGTAAAATCCCCTCGAATGTAGCACAAGATGGCATGGTCGCTACTGCCATCCAACACGGCGGCGAGATCGTGGATATGCAGGATTAAGTAAGAGCGATATTCGATACTCGTGATTCGGTTTGAGTGTCGAATATCGATTATCGATTATCGAATTACGAGGTGTATTTATGGCTAAAGGATTCAACAAAGGACCCCAAATGGGCGGCGGACAGGCGGGGATGATGCAACAACTGCAACGCCTGCAAAAACAAATGGAAGAGGCGCAGGCAAAACTTGCCGTGGAGACGGTCACGGCTACGGCGGGCGGCGGCGCGATCAAAGTGACCATGACGGGCGATCAGATCTGCAAATCCGTCGAAATCTCACCCGATTTCATGAAGGACGCCGATGCGGAGATGTTGCAAGATATGGTTTTGTCCGCGGTAAATATGGCGCTCGACCAGTCGCGCGAACTCCAGCAGAAGTTGATGGGTCCGCTGGCGGGTGGGTTGCCTTTTTAGTCAAACGTCAAAGGTCACAAGTCGAACGTCGCATGACGTTTGACCTTCGACCTTTGACTTTGGACGTCTATGCTTTTACCCGAATCCATCCAATCCCTCATCAACGCCCTAGAGCGCCTGCCCGGCATTGGACCCAAGTCCGCGTCACGGCTGGCGTTTTACCTCCTCCGCGCCACCGACGATGTCTCGGACGATCTCGCGCTTGCCCTCGCGCACCTCAAAAAGAACACGGCGTTTTGCCAGGAATGTTTCAACATCACCGAAGCGGGACGCGAACGATGCGAGATCTGCGAGTCTTCACGGCGGGATGGGGGACTCATCTGCGTAGTTGAAGAAGCGTTGGACGTATTGGCGCTCGAACGCACGGGCGGCTTTCAGGGCAAGTATCACGTTCTGCAGGGCGTGTTATCTCCCATCGAAGGTATCGGTCCCGACGATTTGAAGATCAAGCAATTGCTGGCGCGTGTTGCGAATGGGGGAGTGAAGGAAGTCATCATCGCCACCAATCCCAGCATGGAAGGGGATGCGACGGCGTTGTATCTGCAAAACCAGTTGAAGCAGTTCGGTGTGCAAGTCACGCGTCTCGCGCGTGGTCTGCCGATGGGCGGCGACCTGGAATATGCCGATCAAAGCACGTTGTTGCGGGCATTATCTGGCAGGCAGGAGATGAATTAACCGGTAGGGGCGGGGTCACCCCGCCCCTACGTGTTTATGAACATCACCATCCTCACCTACGGCTCGCGCGGCGATGTCCAACCATTTCTTCCGTTATCCGTAAAATTGATCACACGAGGACATCGCGTCACGCTCGCCGCGCCGCAACGGTTCAAAGAACTCGTCGAGTCTCACGGCATCAAATTCGTTCCGCTAGCGGGCGACCCCGAAGGCGCTATTCGCAAGATCAACGATGGCGGGTTGAACTTCATTACCATGCTGCGCGAGGGGATGCGTCATGCGTTTGATGTCGGCGGTGATGTATTTCGCCAAAGTGAGGAAGCCTGCAAAGGCGCCGACCTTATTATCCACGCGTTCTCACACACGATGGACGGACACACCCGCGCGCGCGAACTGAATATTCCAGACATTCACGTGCAAACCTTCCCGATGTTTGCGCCGACTAGCGATTATCCAAGCGTCGTGTTGCCTGATTCGAAAATCCGCGCGTTGAATTATTTCACTCACGTTGCGGGCATCAAGATCATCTGGTGGTTGTCGCTTTTTGGATATGAACAAATTCGCCGCCGCGCGGGATTACCCAAACGTAAACTTTATTTCCCTTTTGATAAAGATCCGCTTCGCCCTCCGACGCCGATCCTGGGTGCGTGGAGCCCGGCTTTTCTCCCGCCTTCAGCAGAGTGGTCAACCAGTGTTCACGTGACGGGGTATTTCTTCTTCGATCAAGCCGAGTCGTATCAGCCGCCCGACGAACTGCAAAACTTTTTGGTGGCACGCGACGCTCCCATTTGCGTTTCGTTCGGGAGCATGGTCAACCGCGAGGCGGAAAGAATTGATCGAGTTGTTCGTGAAGCCGCCGCACGGACGAAGAATCGCCTTGTGATTCTCTCAGGGTGGGGGAGTGCGCACAACCAATCATCAAAGGATTTCCTCTATCTCGAATCTGCTCCGCATGACTGGCTCCTGCCGCGCTGTAAAATGCTCATTCATCACGGCGGCGCAGGGACGGTATCCGCCGGATTGCGGGCAGGCATTCCCCAAGTTGTTATCCCGTTCATGACCGATCAACCGTTTTGGGCGCGCAGAGTCCATGCGGTGGGTACAGGACCCACACCCATCCTCGTAAAACAGCTTTCGGTTGAACGATTGACTGCGGCGATTGCCGAGGCGGGGTCAGAAGCTGTGGGTGAGCGCGCCAATGAACTTGGGAGGACGATCCGTGCCGAAGATGGAGTGGCTCAGGCAGTGGCGTTGATCGAATCCCACGCCCGGAACTGGTATGAAAAGGCAATTTTTTAAGGTAAAGTTGTCTGATGACTATTGACAAAGCAAGCGAAAAGCATATAATCAGTGTTCGCAGTACGTTGATGGATCTCGTCCCCCTGACAGATCATTGAAAATTGAGCAAGTAGTCTCGAGTCAGAGACACAAGCCTGTTGGTTTTGCAGTCTGACGAGCCGATGTTGAAAGAGGACATCGGTTTTTCGTCTGTCGATGAATTGACAGGCCGAACCGCACCTTGACAACTGAATAGTGATAGGAAGCAACAACTTTGTCGATCCAGTAAAAAAAACCGTAAACTACACTCGCAAGAGTGAAAAATTTTTTGCGGAGAGTTTGATCCTGGCTCAGGATGA
>CAZGSB010000086.1:0-9215 GCA_964528275.1 uncultured Anaerolinea sp.
GCCTTGCCGCAGTTTGCACACTTAGCCATGACGTACGATTTCCTTTCCTTGCTATAATTCCGATGCGTTTGCCCTTCTTGAAGGCACGGCATTTTACCACGTGACTTAATGGCGGGCAAGATGTTTACGATGCTAAAAGCGAGACTCTTTTGCCACGGATTGCACGGATTTCCACTGATTTTTGTTTCTCCGTGAGAATTCGTGAAATCCGTGGCTGAGGTTTTATGCTGTGAATTTCATTCAAACTCAGGTTAAAATAGAAACACGAGGTACTCATGGGCGAAGATACGACAACACTGGGAGGCATCCACATCTCCTCGAACGCGGTGGCGACGATTGCCCACCAGGCGACGCTGGAATCGTACGGCGTGGTGGGGCTTGCCGCGCGCAACATCGCGGATGGGTTGGTAAAATCCATCACCCGCGACCCCTCGCGCGGCATCACTGTAAAATACAACGGCGATGATATTGACATCGAAATCCACGTGATTATCGAATACGGCACGCGCATCCGCAGTGTGGCGGAAAGCGTGGCGAACACCGTCCGTTTTCACGTGGAGAAGGCGCTGGGCTTGAAAGTAAACCGGGTGAACGTGCACGTGGCAGGACTGCGCGTGAGCAACACCGACTAGCGCGCATCAGACCAATTTCGAGGAGAGAATCACCATGGCTGTGGATACGGAGCGAGTCGAAAGACTCCGCAGAAAAACCATCAATGGGCAATCCATGAAGCGGCTGGTGGAGGCGGGGCTGACCTGGCTGCGGGTGAACCAGCAGACCGTCAACGCGCTGAACGTGTTCCCGGTCCCCGATGGCGATACCGGTACGAACATGGTGCTCACCATGCAATCGGCATGGAACGAGGTCAAGGATTCCGGTCACCGCAAGGTGAGCGATATGGCGGCGATGGTGGCGAAAGGCGCGTTGATGGGCGCGCGCGGCAACTCCGGCGTCATCCTTTCGCAGTTGTGGCGCGGCTTTGCGCGCGGCGTGCAAGGACGCGAAACGCTCGACGGTGAATCGCTGGCGCGCGGGTTTGCCGAAGCGCGCGATACCGCCTACAAGGGCGTGGTCAAGCCGGTCGAAGGGACGATCCTCACCGTCGCCCGTGGAGTCGCCGACGCAACCGAAGCCGCTTTACAGTCCACGAATGATGCGATCGCGATCCTCGAAGTGGCGGTGCGCGCGGCGGATGAAGCCGTCCAGCGGACTCCCGATCTGCTTCCCATCCTGAAGCAGGCGGGAGTCGTTGATTCCGGCGGCAAGGGCTTTTTCTTCATTCTTGAAGGCATGTTGCGGCACGTGTACGGCGAGTCGCTCGAAACACCGCTCATGAGCGTGCAACCGATCTCAGCGATGAATTTGCAGGACGCGCTCGAGGTGGTGGAAGAAGGGCAGGATTACGAAGTTGTCGTGGATTTCATGCCGCCGAATAACTTCGACCTGCAACAATTTTACGGGCGGCTCGAGGAGATGGGCACATCCATTCAGGTGGGCGAAGGCGAGGGCATGTATCGCATGCACATCCATGTGCCTCTCGAAAAACGCTACGAGCCGATCGATTACATCATGGGGCTGGGCACGATCACCAAAGTGGCGATGGAAAATTTGCTCGCCCAAATGGACGACATTCAAAAAAGTAAAACGCACAGCGTGTCGTTTGCGACGGTCGAGCCGGGGCAGATCGCCGTTGTGGTTGTCTCGCCGGGCGCCGGCTTGAGCCGCATCTTCGCCAGCCTCGGCGTTGCGGCGGTGGTCGAGGGCGGGCAGACCATGAACCCCTCCACGCAGGATATTCTGAAATCGTTCGAAGACCTGCCCACCGACAAGGTCATCATCCTGCCGAACAACAAGAACATCGTGATGGCGGCGAACCAAGCCAGAGAGGTGACGGTGAAACAGGTCGCGGTAGTGCCGACGCGCACCGTCCCGCAGGGACTCGCCGCCATGCTCTCGCTGCAACCCGACGGGGAGCTTGATTCGGTCGCGGAAAAAATGACCAAAGCCGCCGGCGCGGTGATCACCGGCGAGATCACCATCGCCACCCGCAGTGTGGAGATCGACGGCGTGCAGTGCGAGGACGGACAGGTGATCGCCCTGCTCGATGGTAAACTGATCGCCGCCGCGTATTCGGTGGAGGAAGCCTGCGCCCTGTTCCTCGGCAAAGCGGATGCCTCGAAGCACGAACTCATCACGTTCTATTACGGGCAGGGCATGTCGCATGCCGAAGCCAACCGCATCGCCGACCTGATGCGCGAGAGATATCGCGAACAGGAGATCGAAGTGCAGGAGGGCGGGCAACCGCACTACCAGTTCATTATTTCGGTGGAATGAATTTCATGGCAAATGATGCAAACCCTCAGCCACGAATTTCACGAATTCGCGCGAATTTTTAAACAATTCGTGAAATTCGCGTAATTCGCGGCAAAGAATCTTTCCAACCTTACTTGAATCTTGCCTAAAACGGGTAGCCAACGTTAAATGCCCCCCACTCCCAACTTTCAGAATTACAACCTCGCTGTCGTCGTCCCGTGCTATCGCGTGGAGCGGGAGATTCAAACGGTCTTGCAGGGGATTCCAAAATACGTCAAATACATCATCGTCGTGGACGATGCTTCGCCTGATTCGACTTTTCAAATTGTTGCCACCCTCGCTAAAAAAGACAAACGGATTGTCCCGATTCGGCACGACGCCAACCAGGGCGTCGGCGGCGCGATGCTGAGCGGCTTCCGCAAAGCCCTTGAACTCGGCGCGCAGATCGTCGTCAAAGTGGACGGCGACGGGCAGATGGATACCTCCCGAATGCCCGAATTGATCGCGCCGCTCATCCATGGCCAGGCGGATTACACCAAAGGCAACCGCTTCCGCGATTTTGTGTCGCTCCAACAAATGCCGTTGATTCGCCGCGTGGGGAACATGGGGCTGGCGTTCATTTCCAAAGCCGCCACCGGCTACTGGACCCTGTTCGACCCCACCAACGGATTCGTCGCCATCCGCGGTGAAGTGCTTGCACAGTTACCGTTCGAGCGAATTGACAAATCCTATTATTTTGAAACTTCGATGCTCGCCAATTTATACCTGCTCGGCGCTGTCGTGAAGGACATTCCCATGCCCGCCCGTTACCAGAGCGAAGTCTCGAACATGCTCCTGCATCGCATCCTGTTTCAATTCCCGTTGAAACTGTTCGGCACGTTCGTCAAACGGCTGGCGCTCAAAAATTACATCTACGATTTCACGATGGGCAGTATTTACCTCCTGGTGGGCGTTCCCTTGCTCGTGTTCGGCTTGACCTTCGGCATCGATAAATGGATCGAATACGCGCTCCAGGATGGGGTCACTGCGCCGACCGGGACCGTGATGCTCCCAACCCTTTCCGTTCTGCTGGGGATTCAATTGTTACTCTCCGCGATTGAGATCGACCTGCGTTCCGTGCCGCGCGAGCCGCTATCGCCGCCCTTGTAGATTGTTGAGCGCGCCAAATTCTGGCACAAAAAAGGGCTGACCGCTTATGGTCAGCCCTTTTGATTTATGATCTGCTCCAGCGCGTTCTTGAACGCCTCATACGGTTGCGCGCCGACGATCGCGTAGCGGTCGTTGATGACGTACGTCGGCACACCGCTCACGCCGATCTGATACGCCCATCGCACCTGGTCGGCGACGGTTGCCGTGAATTTTTCGCTGTCCACCTCGCGTTGCATTTCATCGGCATTCAAGCCGACTTCCACCGCGGCGGCGCGAAGCACTTCCCAGTCGCTCGGGTCCTTCCCTTCGGCATACACCTTTCGGAAAATGACTTTATGGAATTCAAGCCCCTTGCCATGTTCGCGCGCATATTCCGTCGCTTCGTGCGCGAGGCGCGTGTTGTAGATCCGCTCCGTGGACTGGAACTCCATGCCATACGCGTTCGCCATCGAACGCAACCGCTCCTCCGAACCGTTGGCGCGGGCGCGTTTGATGTACTCGGGCAGTTCCATCCCTTCGGGCGGCGTGTCGGGGCGCAAATAGAACGGACGCCACTCCACGTCCACGCGATGTTCCTCTTTCAACCGCTCGACCACACCCTGGCCGACATAACACCACGGTCAGATGTAATCGGAGAAGATCGTTAGTTTGAAGTCCATTTTTTGCTCCCAGGTGACAGTCATTTCAAAAATGACTGTCACCTTTATAATCAGCAACTAGACTTCACCCTCGCCTCATATCTTACTCTGGAGACCCCCTCATGACGAAAACCCTGCGCGTCAATCCGGACCGTATGCTTGATTCATTCACCCGGCTCGCCTCCATCGGGGCGACGGACGCGGGCGGCGTTCATCGCCCGTCGTTGACCGAAGCCCACCTCGCCGCGCGGAAATGGTACCGCGAGGAGATCGAACGCGCCGGCTTCGAATTCCGCACCGACGGGGCAGGGAATCATTCTGCCGTCATTGCGAGAGAGCGAAGCGACCGAAGCAATCCCCAACACAACGAGGAGATTGCTTCGGGGCAACAAACGCCCCTCGCAATGACGTTAATTTTGGGCTCCCACCTCGACTCGGTCCCCAACGGCGGACGTTTCGACGGCGCGCTGGGCGTGGTCGCGGCGTTCGAGGTGTTGCAAACGATCCGGGAAAGTGGAATCAGCCTCAAGGTGAATCTCGAAGCGATGGACTTCACCGACGAGGAAGGGACATTGGTCGGTCTGCTCGGCAGTGCGGCGATTGCCGGTCACCTTCGTCCGCAGGATTTGCAGTCCCCGCGCGGCGGGCGGGACAATTTGGTCGAGGGGATGAAGCGCGCGGGCTTGTCGGATGAAAGTTTGTTGAGCGCGGCGCGACCCAAAGAATCGTTTGCCGGGTATTTGGAATTGCACATCGAGCAAGGCAAGCGACTTGAAAAAAGCAGAATCAACATCGGCATCGTCTCCGCGATTGTGGGCATCGGTTCGTATCGCCTGTCGTTCATCGGGCGCGCGGACCACGCCGGCACGGCAACAATGGAAGACCGGCTAGACGCGTCGCTCGGCGCAGGCGCGTTCACGCTGGCAGCGCGCGAACTGGTGATGATGAAATTTCCCGGCGGCGTGGTGAACACCGGCAAAATGGATTTCGCGCCGGGCGCGTTCAACATCGTCCCTGCGCGGGTGGATGTGGCGCTGGAGTTCCGCGCGCCGACGCAAAAAGATTTCGACGCGATGGATGAGGCACTGATCGCGCTGGCAAAAGAACAAGCCGCGCGGTTTGGCTTGGGGCTGAACATCGAATTTCTCGGCAAACATTCGCCCACGCCGATGAGTGATCTTGCACAAAACGCGTTCGCCTCCGCGTGCGACGATTTGGGGCTGACGCACACGCCGCTGACCTCCGGCGCGGGTCACGACGCGCAATCGCTGGCGGACTTGTGTCCGGTCGGCATGATCTTCGTCCCCTCGGTGGATGGGGCGAGCCACTCGCCGCGCGAATTCACCGAATGGGGAGACTGTGTCAACGGCGCGAATGTGTTGCTCCACGCCGCGTTGAAGATAGCAACGGGGTAAAGAATTTTAAACACAAAGGACACAAAGGCAAAACAGTTTTTCCTTTGTGTTCTTCGTGTCCTTTGTGGTAAAAAAGGCTTGCCCATGAAAAACTTCGACCCGAAATACAACGCCATCCCGAAGACCGAGATCCACATCCACCTCGAAGGCGCGATCCGCACGCAGACCATCATCGACGTGGCGCAGGCGCATGGGCTGAGCATCCCTGCCTATGAAGTCGCCGAACTGGATAGACACGTCAAAGTCTACGACCAGATGCGCGATCTCGAAACTGTGCTCGCGGCGTTTGCCATCTTCCAGAACAGCATCACCTCGCCCGACGTTGTCGAACGCATCGCGTGGGAATTGTTCGAGGATTCGGCGAAGCAGAACATCAAACTCTTCGAAGTGCGCTTCTCGCCCGATTGGGCGTTTCATGGACACAACCTCGATTGGGATGCCTGCCTCGAAGGTCTGCTCCGCGCCAAGGCGCGAGCCGAACGGGAATTCGACATGGCGATCGGCTACCTCGCCATCACCTCGCGCGGCATGGGCGCGGAGTCGTGCGTCCGCACGGTGGACTGGGCGATCCGTCACCGCGAACACATCCTCGGCGTGGATCTGGCGGACGGCGAACGCTTGTACCCGATGTCCGATTTTGTGAAGCCAATTGCACGTGCGAAAGAGGCGGGGTTGAAGGTCACGATCCATTCGGGGGAGGATACGCCCGCGTCGTACGTCATCGAAACCATCAACACGTTCAACCCCGACCGCATCGGTCATGGGATTCATGCCATCGATGATATGAAAGCGGTTGACCTGATCAAGGAGCGCGGCATCACGCTCGAGGTCAACCCGTGGAGCAATTACCTGACCAATTCGGTGCGCACCATCGAGGAGCATCCGCTCAAAAAACTTTTTGATCTTGGCGTGAAGCTGACGATCAACTCCGACGACCCCGAAGTGCTGGAGACAAACCTCAACAACGAGTATCGTATCGCGCACGAAGTGCTCGGCATGAGCATGGACGAGATCGCCGCCTGTAACCGCAACGCCTATACAGCGTCTTTTATTCCAGATACCGAGAAGCGGCGCGTCTGGGAGAAATACTTCCAGAACTGAGCGTTTCGAAAACGATCCATCATCACACCCAGGAGAATGAATTCATGGACCCCACTACATTGTTAGGCATTGGCATTCCCGCGCTTACGTTCGGCATCATCTGCCTGAGCGCGATCTGTTCGCTCGCGATCACCGGCGGGGTGATCTGGTTCATCATGCGCATGTACGCCAACCAGCGCAAGCGCGCCGAGGAACTGATGAAAGTCGGCACGCAGGGCGAAGCCACCGTGCTCGCCTTGCAGGATACCGGCATGTTCATCAACAATAATCCGCGCGTCACCCTGCAACTCGAAATTCGATTACCGACCATCGCCCCGTATCAACTCACGAAGACGATGACCGTCCCGCTCATCCGCCTCTCGCAAGTGCAGACCGGCTCGGTGGTGCAGGTGATGGTGGATATGTCCGACCCGACCAACCCGGATAAAGTCGGGTTGCTGTTGAAGTAGACGTGCGCGCGCGTTTCCCCGTTACCGTCCAATTATTTTTCTTCCGCGATCAACAGGTGCTGTTGTTGCGCCGCTTCAACACGGGGTTTCGCGATGGCGAGTATACCGTCCCTGCCGGGCACATTGACGGCGGGGAGGATATCAAAGTTGCCGCCGTCCGCGAGGCGAAGGAAGAGGCGGGGGTGGATATCGCGGTCAACGACCTGACCTTTTCCACGGTGATGCATCGCATCGAAGACGAAGAACGCATCGATTTCTTTTTCCTGGTGCAGGCGTGGACGGGCGAAGCGTACAATGCCGAGCCGGAGAAATGCGACGACCTGCAATGGTTCGATTTGAACCGCCTCCCGGAGAATACCGTGCCGTATGTCCGGCAGGCGATCGGCAACCATCACGCCGGGGTCACCTTCGATGAATATCGCGGAGGAGACGCCTGATCCTCCAACAAGATTCGTTGGGTGGCGGCTCCATCGACCGATCGGGCGATTTGCCCTACAGTTTCAGGTTGTCGGAATGCAAGTCGTCCCTGCGGTGGCGGTGGTGCAGCCCCTTCTGTTTATACATTTCATCGTCGGCGAGGCTGATGAACTTCAACAATGAGAACCCCGCCGCACTTGTGGATGCCCCGATCGAGAGGCTGAGTTCAGGCTCGCGATAATATTTATTGTTTATCGTCACCAGCGATTCCACCCGCCCGACCATTTCGCGCGCGTCTTGTACGCTGGCGCCGGGCATGATGAGAATGAATTCATCGCCGCCGATGCGCGCCGCGAAATACCCGTTCTCGATGCTGGCTTTCAACACCTCCGCCGCGCGGCGGATGAGGGTATCCCCCGCGTGATGCCCCAGCGAGTCGTTCGCGTTCTTCAACCCGTTCAGGTCCACGACAATGAAGCTGACTGGGTCGTTGCGGTTGGCTTCGAGGGTTTGCAAGGTTTCCTCGAAGAACGCGCGGTTGTACAAGCCCGTCATCACATCGTGCGTACCGAGGTAGCGCAGGTATTCCTCGGCTTTTTTACGGGCGGTCACATCCTCCAACGCCACCAGCACCCAATCGAAATCGTTTTCGTGTCCGGGCATCAGCGTCCATTGCAATTGCACGTTGACAGGCTCGCCGGATAGCGAGTAATTGACTCCTTCGCGCTCGTAAAAGGTCTTGCCGTTCCACATATCCACGAGTTCGCCGGCAAAGTGGACGCGCATTTCATCGCGGAAGACCTTGTCCAGGTTTGCCAGCAGGGATTCCTTGTCGCTGGCTTCGAATAGGCTGAGCGTTTTCTGGTTCACATCCAAAACGCGGATCATGCCCATGAAGCGCCCGACCGCCTGCGGGTGCGAGGCGAGGTATGCCTTCAGGTCTGCCACTCCCCCGGCGCGCAGGGCGTTGAACTCGCGCTGGATCGCCGAATAATCCTCCTCCCACAACGAGATCGGCGCATGCTCGAACAATGTATGGAAACGCTCCTCGGCTTTTTTCAACGCGGTGATGTTCTCGATGGACGCCAGCACGCACCGCCAATCGGATTCGCACTCGGGCAAGATGCGCCAGTGCAAACGAATGTGCAACGCTTCGCCGTCGAGACGATAGTTGATCCCCTCGCCCGCCCAGCCGGTCTCGCCGTTCCACAATGCCAGCAGTTCCGCGCGAAAATGCGCGCGCATTTCGTCGCGGAAGATTTTATCCAGGTTGTCGAGGAGTTCCGCTTCCGTGGCTGCCCCAAACATGGTCAACGTCTCGCGGTTGACATGCGTTACGCGGATGCGGCGGATGTTGTTGGCAATCTCGTCGGGGTGCTGGTCGAGATACGCGCCGAGATCGGAGACCCCGCCGGCGCGCAATTCATCGAAAAAGTTTTTGATCGCGCTGTAATCCTCCTCCCAGAGCGAGATCGGCGCATATTCAAAGAGACTTTCGAAATGATCTCCAGCCTTGAGGTTCGGCATGGCATCTCTCCTTTGTCCGCCTGATTATACAGCGGAGCGCGATTGGCTTGCCCGCCATTCTGAAAGACGGTATGATTCCCGCATGGGCTTTCTCCTTTTGGAAGGCGGAGCGGAATTCGGCGGGCGGATGCGCGACCCCGACCTGCGCGCCCTCGAACTCGCCGGCGGATTCGACGCCCCGCTTCGCATCCTCCCTACGGCTGCCG
>CAZGSB010000087.1:0-8165 GCA_964528275.1 uncultured Anaerolinea sp.
ATGGTGCAATGGCAGCACACCAGCCTTTGGAGCTGTGGATCTTGGTTCGAATCCAGGTGCCCCTGCCAACCCCGTGGCGCCGAGGTGCTACGAAGTTTTTTTGTAAATAGGATTTGTGGCTTCGTTGCGCAAATCCTATTTTTTTTCTCCCTCAACCCCAGCCCCTCTCCCGCGGGGAGAGGGGAGCAGGAGTTGAAATGAAAGTCAGTGCTGTGTTGCTTGCTGCGGGTCAGGGCACCCGCATGAAATCGAACCTGTCGAAGGTGTTGCACCCGCTGTGCGGCAAGCCGATGCTGTGGCACGTGCTCGAAGCGTTGAAAGCCGCAACGACGGAGACACCGGTTGTGGTGATTGGTCACGGCGCGGACGAGGTGAAAGACTATCTGGGGGAATCGGCAACCTGCGTATTGCAGGAACCGCAACTGGGCACGGGACACGCGGCGATGCAAGCCGAACCCCTGCTCAAAAACAATACGGATTTGGTGATCGTCACCTACGCGGATATGCCGTTGTTGCGCGGTGAGACGTTCGCCCGCCTCGTCGAAACGCAACGCCTCAACCCCGGACCGTTCAGCCTGGTGACCGTCATTGCGGAGGACCCACGGGGATTCGGACGCATCGTGCGCAACGCGGGCGGCACGGTGCAAGCCATCGTCGAAGAATACGTTGCCACGCCGGAGCAACAGCAGATCAAAGAGTTGAACGTCGGCGCGTACTGCTTCAACGCAGGCTGGTTGTGGGACGCGTTGAAACGCATCCCGAAAAATCCGAGAAAGGGCGAGTATTATCTGACCGATGTGGTGGAACTCGCGGTAAACGAGAACCTGCCTGTGCAAGCCGTCTTGCATGACGATTTCAACGAAACGATCGGAATCAATACGCGCTTCCATCTCAGCGAAGCCGAAGCCGCCATGCGGATGCGTATCAACCGCGGGCACATGCTGAACGGCGTGAGCATGACCGACCCCGCCTCCACGTACATCGATGCGGGCGTGGAGATCGGCAGAGATACGACGATCCTGCCCAACACGTACATTCACGGAAATACCCAAATTGGTGAAGGTAACGTGATCGGTCCGAACTCGATCATCCGCGATTCGGTGGTTGGGAATCGGTGCAAGGTGCTGGCGTCGGTGATGGAAGGCGCGCGCCTCGACGACGAGGTGGACATCGGTCCGTTTGCGCGGCTGCGGAAGGGCGCGCACTTGAAGAGTCGCGTCCACATGGGGAACTTCGGCGAGGTAAAAGATTCCACGCTGGAGGAGGGCGTGAAGATGGGACATTTCTCGTACATCGGCAACGCGAAGATCGGCGCGAACACCAACATCGGCGCGGGCACGGTGACCGCGAATTACGACGGCGAGAACAAGCTCCCCACTGAGATCGGCGCGGATGTGTTCATCGGCGTGGATACCATGCTGGTTGCCCCGCTCAAGTTGGGTGACGGCGCACGGACGGGGGCAGGCGCCATCGTGACGAAGAACGTGGCGGAGGATACGCTGGTGGTCGGCATGCCGGCGCGTCCGATCAAGAAAGTGGAACGAAGGAAAAAGAAAAAGTAGTAACGCGATTACGCAGTACGGATTACGTAGTGCTGCGTATTGCGTGGATTTAGGACAACATCATGTCACTTACTCAACCCGACAAGCAATCCCTCATCGACCTCGCCAACGAAGCGCGGCAACGCGCCTACGTGCCGTATTCCAACTATCCCGTCGGCGCGGCGTTGCGGACGAGGACCGGCAAACTTTACACCGGTGTCAACGTCGAGAATGCCGCGTATCCGCAGACGATGTGCGCCGAACGCGTGGCGATCTTCAAAGCTGTGTCGGAGGGCGAGAAGGAGTTCGAGGTCATCTCGGTGGTGACGAACAACGGCGGTTCACCGTGTGGCGGATGCCGTCAGGTGATGGCGGAGTTCGGACTCGACACGGTCGTATTGCTTGCCGATGGGGACGGCAACCTCGTGAAAGAAACCACCGTGCGCGAACTGTTGCCCGAAGCGTTCACGCCGGAGAAATTGGTGCGGTAGGGGCGAGGTCGTCTCGCCCCAACATGGGCGGGGAGACCCCGCCCATACAACCTCCCATGCCTGATCCCAAATTCCGTTCCATCCGCGTCGATGCGGTGGTCATTCGTCACAGCGATTACGGCGAAGCCGACCGCCTGCTTACGCTATACACGCGCCAGATGGGGAAGATGCGCGTCATTGCGAAGGGCGCGCGCAAGATCGCCTCGCGCAAGGCTGGGCATATCGAACCGTTCACACACGTGAGACTGCAACTCGCAAAGGGGCGCGACATGTTCCTCGTTACGCAAGCCGACACGGTGGATGCCTACCTGCCCCTGCGCGATGACCTGCTCCTCACGAGTCACGCCTCGTATGCGCTCGAATTGCTGGATCGGTTCTCGTACGAAGATGAAACCGAGAATGCATCCATCTTCCGCCTGCTCACCGAAATCCTCGCCCGCCTCGCTTCAAAATCAGACCCGTGGCTGGCGCTCCGTTACTACGAAATGCGCCTGCTCGATCATCTTGGCTTCCGCCCGCAACTCTTCGAGTGCGTGAATTGCAGGCGCGAAATCCAAGCCGAGGATCAATTCTTTTCGTTCAGCGCCGGCGGCGTGATCTGCCCGAGTTGCGGTCGGGGTTTGAAACACCTGCACAACATCTCGGTGGATGCGTTGAAGTATCTCCGTCATTTTCAGCGCAGTAGTTTTACCGAAGCCTCGCGGGCGCGCCCATTGCCCGATGTGCAACAGGAAACCGAAGCCCTCATGCAGGGCTACTTCACCTACCTGCTCGAACGCGAATTGAACACACCGGGGTTTTTGAAGAAAATAATTGGGTAAACATGACTCACCCCAAACTTAAGGATTCAGCCACGGATTACACGGATACTCACGGATTTTAGGTTTTTCGCTCCGAAAGGTGGAAGACGAAAGTCGACCAAGTGGCGACAGGTCGGCTTTTTTCGTGCAAATTCGTGAAATCCGTGGCTAAATGCTTTAAAGATTAAATTCAGGGATAATCATGTTCTACGTTCGGCATCCGCTTCCCCCAACCGATCACGAACACCCACGCAATGAGCATCACCAGCGGTTTCATCCATCGCCACAACAGGACCTGGAACCACGTCCACTGGAGGGGATAGACGATCTGCGCGATCAGCCAGCGCGCGAACAACGATTGACCCAACCCGCTTCGCATCACCCTGCTTTTGTATCCCCGTAGGGAGAAATCTCCGCGCCTGAACGCTTCGCCGATCTCGTGTGCCGCCAGCAGACCGTACCCCAGCGCCATGCTGATCCCCTCGCCCAACAGCGGGTCTGCCCCTGCCGCATCGCCGACAAGCAACACACGCGGTGCAGACATCGGCGCTTCCGGGCTGAACCAGCGGATGGGATGTCCCTTGATTTCGTACTCGTTCAAATCAAACCCAAAGCGTGACATTTCCTCCGCAAGCGGCTGTTTCAATGGAGGTCGTTGATCGCCGGCAAGAATATTTGTATCGTAGATTCCCCAGCAACGCATTGGCACGCCGCGCACTTGTGTGGGGAAGTCCCAGATATAGCCGGCGATGCTGGATGGAACGGGAGAAAATTCGAAGTACGCATTCGACCCCCTCCCAGCCTCCCCCAAATCCGACGATTTGAACTTTGAATCCGCATACAAACTTTTCATTGTCGTATTTGGGGGAGGTGCCCAAAGGGCGGAGGGGGTTAATACCTCCAGCACTCGCGCAGTATGTACCGTCGCGTGAGGGAAGATACTCCGCCGCGTGACGCCATTCGACCCGTCCGCGCCGACGACGAGTTGCGCGCGGAAATTTCCCTGGTCGGTTTGAACGGTCACGCCAGCGTGATCCACAACAATATTCTTCACTGCCACCAATTCTCGTATCTCTAATCCTCTGCTCTTTGCTTTCCCCGCCAGCCAGTTATCGAACTCATCGCGGCGGATGATGCGCAGGGCGTGCTTACGGGGCACACGGACGGTGAGTCCCTTGTGCTGAAATTCAAAATTGATCTGTCCCGCGTCCACGTGGGGGATTTCGGTCACGTCCAAGCCGAGGCGTTCGAGGAGGACTTCCGCATCCAGCACGAGCGCGCCGGCGCACAGCTTGGGGCGTGGGTAACGCTCCCGCTCGAGAATCAGGATTCTTTGGGAGAGATGCGGAGCGACCCGCTGGAGGTGAAGCGCGGTGGAGAGTCCCGCGGGTCCGCCGCCCACGATGATGATGTCGTAATCCATCCGCGAGGTTATGCGTATACGCCGGACCACGTCTCGAACTTGCGGTCGCCGCGTTCGCCGTCTTTGTAGAAGGTGATGTAGGTCATGCCTTTGTACGGCACGAATTTTTTCTCGCTTGGGTTCTTGCGCGCGAGGTCGAAATACGCGTGCCATGTGCCGGAGTTGAAGTAGATCTGGTCGCCGGCTTGCGAGTTGTTCTCGAGCGCGATGGTCTCGGTGAAATGAGTATGACCGTACACGATGTAACGCGCCGAGCCATCGAGGAATGAGGGTTCGAGCAGGGCATGTCTGGCGAACGAGATGTCGCCGCGCCGCTTGCCGCCTTGTAATTTAAGGGTGAGTTTGTCGATGGTCTCGAACGAGACGAGGCTCGAGAGTTTGATGCCCGCCCGCAGTGCGTCCACCACATCGAACCTGAATTTTTTGTTCGCCTGTTTGACGAAATCGAGTTCGAGATATTCCGAGGCGAGTTTGTCCCACACGATTTTCAATTCGTTCTCGGTGATCGCATCCATCAGGTTTTGGTCGGCAAGCGAGCGCAGTTGCGCATTGACCCACAACGGCGTGGCGAACCCGGGGCGCACGTTGGCGATCTCGCTCAGGTTGTGAACGAAGAGCGGGTCGAGCCCGGGCATGGTCTTTAATGCTTCGGGGTATTTGTTGATGACCTCCACGCCCAGCACATCGCCGAGGGTGGGGAAGGCGCGTCCTCGTTCGCGGTTGAAGTTGAAGCGGTCGTGCAGGTCGCCGTGGCGGGCGAAGACCTTGTATTCCTCAAATAGTTTTTGAATCGCGGGGGCGTGGTCCTCCTCCCATGGGAAGTTTTTATCTGTTTTTTGCAGGTCCCACGGGAACGGATTCGGTGTGTTGCTCAAGCCGATGGCTTGGATGATCTCGCGGCGGATTTCGTCGAAGGCGGGACCTTTCAGGTGGTAGTACCAATCGTGATTGCCCACCATGTAGTGAAAGCGGACCTTGAGCGGAATCTTCGTCGCGCTGTTCCGGTCGCGCGCGCCTTTTTCATCAGGCGCATCGAATTCGATGAACTCCCCGCTTGCGAGTTTGCGCAGGATCTCAAAGGAGGGTTGGTTCGCGGCGAGGATGGCGCGCGTCACCTCCATGAGCTTCGCCGCGTACTTCGGGTCGTTTGGGTCGCTCCACGGGCGGATGTAGCCCGGGTCGCCGGGTTTGGTCATGGTCGTGCGCGCATCGTCGCCGACGGCGTACAGCCAGCGGCTGGAGTGAAGGACTTCGAGGATGTCACCCAACAGGATCACATCCAATTCTTCGATGGGGCGGTAGGTGGCGCGTTGTGACGAGGCGAAGTGCGCATCCTGCCGCACGCGTTTGGCGAAGAGTTCGAACGCGCTGGTCGGGATGGATGAACCGGTGGTCCCGTCCCCCAGGTGCAGGTCGCTGATGATGACGAGCATGACAGCCTCCTCGATGAGTTTGATTTCCGGGTATGGCGTTGATTATAGTACCGAGTGAAGGGAGGTTGGCACGTGGATTTTAGCGTGCCTTGCCGGGGAGTTAATGATATAAATGGAACATGATGCAGTCAGATATATTTACTTCCAGCGGTCGATTCAATTCCCTCGAGGAAGTTCTAACCGCCATCCGCGGCATGAAGGACGATCCGCTGGCGAATGCGGGGACGAACATCGTCATCAGCCGCGGCAACCCCAAGGCGAGGTTGTTGCTGATCGGCGAGGCGCCGGGTCCGCAGGAAAACATCAAGGGCAAACCCTTTGTGGGTCCTGCCGGTCAATTGCTGGATAAAATTTTGCAAGCCGGGAACTTCGACCCCGAAAACGATGTGTACATCACGAATTCGGTTTTCCGCCTGCCGCCGGGCACGGATGGCAAATCATTCCGCAAGCCGACCGACGCCGAGGTGGAGTATTACCGCCCGTTCGTGTTCGAGATCATCCGCGTGATGGACCCACTGGTCATCCTGTTGACCGGGAATGTGGCGTGCCTGTCGGTGTTGAAACAAACCGGCATTACATCCCTGCGCGGCAAGTGGACTCAACTGGATGGTCGCTGGTTGATGCCGATCTTTCATCCCTCGTACCTGTTGCGGAATCAATCGCGCGAGCCGGGTTCGCCCAAGTCTTTGATGTGGGAGGATATCAAGGAGGTCCGCAGAAAGTTCGATGAGTTGACCGGTTGACGCGGAAGTTTTCAAGTACAATTGCGCATCAAAAACCATTGGAGTAAAAAGCATGACAACCGTTCGTAATGATGTATTCAAACTTGGTGAAAAATTCGTCACCCTGCTGGGCGACGATGTGCGCGTGGGCGATGCGGCTCCCGAATTCACGTCGGTGGTGGCAGGCTGGGGCAAGGTGAACCCGCTTCAGGATGACAAAGGCAAAGTCATCATTCTGTCGGCAGTCCCTTCGCTCGATACCGACGTGTGCGACCGCGAGACGCGCCGCTTCAACGAAGAAGCCGCGAAACTTAGCGAGGACATCGTCATCTACACCATCAGTTGCGACTTCCCGATGGCGCAGAAGCGCTGGTGCGGCGCGGCAGGCGTGGACAAGGTCAAGGTCGTATCGGATGTGGTCGAGGCGGAGTTCGGCGTCAAGTACGGTGTGCTCATCAAAGAGCGCCGTTATTTCCGCCGTTCAGTCTTCATCGTCGGGCGCGATGGAAAGTTGACGTACGTGAAGTACCTCCCCGTCCTCGGCGATGAGCCGAACTATGACGAGGTGATCGAAGCGGCAAAGAAAGCGTTGGGATAGTCCAGTTCCACAAAGCCCTCGGTCACGAGGGCTATTTTTTTATGGAGGCGTAGCATGAACCTCAACACGCAATTTGAACTCTTCAAACAATCTGCCACCGTGGCGATGGGCGACCGCATCTCGGCGATGAAGGCCGCGGGCAAGGACCTGATCGGCTTGCAACAAGGCGACCCGGACTTTGCGACCCCGCAGGCGGTGATCGACGTGGCGGTGAAAGCCCTGCAAAGCGGACTGACCCACTACGGACCCTCACGCGGCACTCTGGACCTTCGGACTGCCATCGCTAGCAAGCTGGCTCGCGATGAAGGCGTTTCGTACGACCCCGCCTCTGAGATCATCGTTACGCATGGGGGCATCCACGCGTATTTTTCGGCGATGCTTTCAGTGTTGAACCCGGGCGACGAGGTCTTGATCCCCGACCCGACGTGGGTGACGCATGTCAATCTGGCGATGATGCTGCGCGCCAGTGTGAAGCGCGTGCCGGCTCCGGCGGAGGATGGATTCGTCCCGACGATGGAGGCGTGGGAAAAGGCAGTCAGCCCGAAATCGCGCGCGATCGTGGTGAACTTCCCGTCCAACCCCACGGGGGTGAATCCGCCGCGCGCGTATCTCCAGCAATTGCAGGATTTTGCAAAGGCGCACAACTTGTGGATCGTCAGCGATGAAGTCTATGGCAGTCTGTACTACGGCGAGAAGCCGGTCAGCCTCGCGGCGATCGAGGGCGCGAAAGAGCGGACGTTGATCGTGCAGAGTTTGTCGAAGACGTACGCGATGACCGGCTGGCGCGTGGGGTTCCTCGCCGCGCCGAAGCCGGTGATCGAGAATGCGTTGAAGGCGGGGCAGAATTCGATCACGTGCGTCGCGCCGTTCATCCAGAAAGCCGCGGCGTTCGCGTTGACGGACCCCGATGTGCAAAAAGTGACCGCCGAGATGCGCGCCGCGTATGCGCGACGCCGCGCGTTGTTGATGAAGTTGTCGGCGGAGCTGGAGAGCGAGCGCGTGCTCGTCACGCCGCCCGACGGGGCGTTCTACAGTTTCCTCGACCTGCGCGCGTTGAAGATGGATTCGCTGACGATGTGCGAGCGCATCCTCGAAGAGAAAGGCGTGGGGCTGGTGCCCGGTTCGGCGTTCGGCGACCTCGGCGAAGGGTTCATCCG
>CAZGSB010000088.1:0-4112 GCA_964528275.1 uncultured Anaerolinea sp.
AATTCAAACATCGGCGAACATCGCCGCGTATGCCGCGTCGAAGGGCGGGTTGCTCGCGTTGACGCGCGCGATGGCGATCGAGTTTGCGCCGGATGATATTCGTGTCAACGCCATCCTGCCCGGCGCGGTGGATACACCCATGCTCCGTGCTGGACTCGGACGCGGTCATGCCGGTCATGGCGATCTGGAGGAGAGACTTGATAACCTCGCGCGCAAGACCGTGAACGGAAAGGTGGGCAAGCCCGAAGAGATCGCCAGCGCTATTTATTTCCTAGCCGATAACGAACAATCGTCGTTCATGACCGGGCAGGCGCTGGTGGTGGACGGCGGCGCGACGGCGCGATTAAGCACAGAATAAAATGAGACTCTCAGCCCTTGAATGGGCTCGTACATTGCTTATTCTCACCGTCGCGGTTCTCATCGTATTCAGTGTCGGATCGATATTGCGAATCAATTCAAATCCTGAGCGTTCCGGCTTGTACACATTCTATGCGTTCGCCATGTTCACGGAGGCCGGACTTATCTCACTCTGTGCGTGGTGGTTGAGGAATAGGACGAGGGCGGCATTTTTCTTCACGAGCCTCATTCTTTCCATCAATATTCTCCTGACGATCCTCGATCAGTTTGGGCTGGCTGACCTCCTTTTTGTCCTTATAAATTTGGCCACTTTAATTGCCCTGCTCGCGGCGCGACAGGAGTTTCTCCCATCATGAAGCAGGTCCTCAAATCGTTGATCCCCGCGCCGTTTTGGCGGTTCACACGGGATGCGTACGATTCGCTTCGACGTATGCCTGAACTGCCCGCGGCATATTGGCATCCGTGGCGGAGGGAGAGCATCCGTCGCCTTGCCGCCTTGAAAGACATCCACAGGGGCAAGCGTGCCTTCATCATTGGCAACGGTCCCAGCCTCAAACAGACAGACACCAGCAAATTGAAGAACGAAATTACTTTTGGGATGAACCGAATTTATCTGGCGTTTCCTGAATGGGGATTCGCAACATCATATCTCTGTGTGACGAACGATCTGGTTGTCGAGCAATTCGTGGAGGACATCAACGCGCTGACGATACCGAAGTTCATCGCATGGCGGTCGCATCGCCGTTTCAATCCCCACTTACCAATTACTCAATTGCCGACCTTTGTTTACACCACCTATACCGGACCAAAATTTGCTCATGATGTGTGCGGGCGTGTGTGGGAAGGTGCGACGGTGACCAACCTCGCGTTGCAACTCGCGTTTCACATGGGTATTGAAAAAGCCATCCTCATCGGTGTGGACCACAATTTTGCCTCCAAGGGCGATGCGAACAAAACCGTCGTCTCACAGGGCGATGACCCGAATCACTTCATGCCGAACTATTTCGGCAAGGGTGTGAAATGGCAGTTACCTGACTTGGACACGTCCGAGGCGGGGTACGCGCTGGCGCGTGACGCGTATCACCAAGCGGGGCGCGAGGTCGTGGATGCAACGGTCGGCGGGAAATTGACCATCTTCCCGAAGGTGGATTACAACACATTGTTTGGGAATACCTCGTAGGGGCGATAGGCCATTCGCCCCTGCTGCAATATAAAAATGAAACTTGTCTCCATCATCACCCCATCGTTCAACCAGGCACGTTATCTCGAGCAGACGATTCAATCCGTGCTTGGGCAGGATTATCCGCGCATCGAATACACCCTGATCGACGGCGCGTCCACGGATGGATCAACCGACATTATCAAGAAATATGCGGATCGCCTTGCTCGGTGGGTTAGTGAAAAGGATTCAGGGCAGGCGGATGCCATCAACAAGGGACTGTCACGTGCCACAGGTGAAATCGTCGCGTGGCTAAACTCGGACGATTATTACCTGCCCGGAGTGGTTTCGTCCGCTGTGAGAGTCTTTGAAGAGCATCCTGGTGTCGCCCTCATATATGCGGATATGCTCGCCGTCGATGAAATCGGTAATCCGTTCAACACACTGAAGTATCGTCAACTTTCCTTGCAGGATCTGCTGTGTTTTCAGATCATCGGTCAACCGGCGGTGTTCTTCCGCCGCGAGTTGCTGGCAAAGACGGGACTGCTCGATCCTGATTTCCACTTTCTACTGGATCATCACCTTTGGATTCGATTCGCCCAGCACGGAAAGATCCTCCACGTCCCTCAAACGTGGGCGGCGGCGCGCTATCACGCCGAGGCGAAGAATCGCGCCAACGCCGCGGCGTTCGGGCGAGAAGCCTTCCGAATTTTGGAATGGGCGAGGAGTCAGCCGGTGTTGGGCGAAGCAATTCGACCCGTCGAACGACGCGCCCGCGCCTCCGCACACCGGGTCGACGCGCGGTATCTACTCGACGCCGGCCAGTCCACGGCCGCATTGAAAGCGTGGGCGCGGGCATGGGTCATCCATCCGCCCACCGCGCTGGCGCGGTGGAACATTCTGGTCTCGGCGATCTTGAATCTACTGGGGTTGAATCATCTGCGTGAGCTGGTCTTGCGGCGCCGAACGCGCGCGCTGGCGGACAAAAAGCGAGCCTCTTGAATCTGATAAAATACACGGGCTTATGACCCAGCCAGACCTCTCCATCATCGTGCCTGCGTATAACGAGGAAAATCTGATCGTGGACACGCTCGATGCGATCCACGATTTTTTATCCGCGCGCAGTGAAAGTTTCGAGATCATCGTGGTGGACGATGGAAGCCGCGATACGACCGTGCAACGTGTCGAGCAGTGGGGCAAAGCGAAACCTGCGAAATTGCTCGTGAACGAAATGAACATGGGCAAGGGGTTCTCGGTGCGGCGCGGTGTGGAAGCAAGCCGCGGCGAGATTCTGATCTTCATCGACGCCGACCTGCCGTATGAACTGAATGCGATCGACGGATTTTTAGATGCCCTACGCGCTGGCAATGACCTCGCGATCGGTTCGCGTGTTCTGCCAGGCTCCGAGGTAAAAGGCGTGCCCGCCGCACGTTTTTTCGCGGGTCAAGTTTTCTCGTGGATGGTGCAGGGCTCTTTGTTTCTCGGCATCCGCGATACACAATGCGGCTTTAAGAGTTTTCGAGCCGGCGCGGCGCGTGAAATCTTTCGGCGGCTTACCATCAGCGGTTTCGGGTTTGACGTGGAGTTGTTATTCGTCGCGCGCAAACTACAATATCGGATCCAGCCTGTGGCTGTGCGGATGATCCATCACCGTCTCGGTAGTCGCGTGCGGTTGGTGAGTCACTCCCTTGAAATGTTGAACGATCTATTCGTGATCCGTTCGAATGACCTGCGCGGAAAATACAAGTAGGAGATTCTTTGTCCTTCGATTACCACTCTGTGGCGGGCGATTATCAATATCGTGCGCTGCACTCGGGTCACCCAATCCAGCGCTTTTGGCATCGCGGCAAGTTGGTGATGATCGATGAGTTGCTTCGCCCGCACTTAAGCGCAGACTCGCGCGCCTTGGAAATTGGCTGCGGCGCGGGCAACCTGCTCGTGCAAGCCAGCGTGCCCGGCAGTTATCCCATCGGACTCGATCTCTCGATTCAAGCGCTGACGTTCGTCCGTTCGCGCCTGCGGGAACTTGTATCTGCCCCCGAACCGATCCGCGGATACGAGTGCATCCAATCCGTTGGTGAATCGCTTCCGCTTGCAGATTCGAGTGTAGACTGCGTGATTCTTTCGGAGGTGATCGAGCATCTCGAAGCCCCGCAGGTGTCCATCCGTGAAGCGACGCGCGTGCTCCGTCCCGGCGGGAGGTTGCTCGTCACTACGCCAAATTATCGCAGTTTCTGGCCTCTCATGGAATGGATCGTGGATCGCCTGAGCATGGCGCCGAAAATGGGCGGGGAACAGCACATTAGTAAGTTCGACCCTGCCTCGTTGACGGATCTAATGATCGCGTGCGGCTTGCGCCTCGAATACTTCGGTACGATCTATCTGCTCAGCCCGTTCACGTCAATGCTCTCGCCCCGCTGGGCGCTGGAACAACTTGCAGGTGAACTGAAGCGGTGCTCGTCGCTGGGGATGATTCTGGTAGCGGTCGGTGTGAAGCCATGATCGACGAATCGCCAAAAACCGAAAAATTAATCAATGGGGCGATATTGGTTGCGATTCTCACAACGCTCACGGCGCTGGCGTTGTACGGTTACCT
>CAZGSB010000088.1:4122-6696 GCA_964528275.1 uncultured Anaerolinea sp.
GCGACGATTACTGCCTCTCGGCATTTTATGTGCGCGAGGGCGATCTCCTGACAAAGCTCATCCAGCGGTACAACGAAAACTCCAGCCGCTACACCAACATACTCTTCATCGGCCTGGCTGATTCAGTATTTGGCTGGTACAACGTGGCTGTCCTCCCAGCGATAATGATCGCGCTTTTTGTCCTTGGATTCTACCTGCTATTGCTTGAGATCTCGCGTTCGGCTGCGCTCGGTTGGAGCCGGATGTTTTGCTTTGTGCTGGCAAGTTTTCTCCTCTTCCTGTCTTTGTTGCAGGCGCCGAACTTGTATGAATCCTTGTACTGGCGCGCGGGCATGACCTCGCATTTCGCCCCGCTCGTGTTCATGCCGTTCCTGTTCGTGTTCCTGTTGAGGAATATTCGACACGCCCGCTATTCGTGGTGGGTTCGCGGCTCAGGGTTTCTCCTCGCATTTATTCTTGGTGGTTTTTCCGAGCCGCCAGTAGCCATGATGGTGACTATTCTGGCATTGGCGGTCAGCGTCATATTATGGAAGCGGGATCTGCCGCACCGCCGCGCCGCGCTCCTTGTGTTGACCTGGACGCTCCTCGGCGCTTTGCTGGCATTGATCACACTTGGGCTTGCCCCGGCCAATAGCATTCGCCTGGGCAACTCCGCACCGAATTTGATCGAGTTGGTGGGCAGAACGATGCGCTATCCGTTCGACTTCATCCTGTACGACCTGCGTTCCTTCCCAACTCCGACGGTTGTTTCGGTTTTGTTTCCCGCGCTGCTATCTTTCGTAGAATACTCAAAATCAATCTTTGCCGGGAAAAATTGGGACAGTCGGCGGTTTATCGTCTGGTTGTTCGCAGGCACCGCGCTTGCCTACCTGCTTATTGCAGCAAGCTTCGCGCCGAGCGTTTACGGTCAAAACTTCCCGATCGCGCGCGCCCGTTTTGCAGGCCGGGTCATACTGACCGCTGATCTCATGTTTATCGGTGCGTTGTTGGGTATACTGTTCGCAGGCTTGAGATCGAAGAGAACTCACCTTCCGAGTCTTCGTCTTGTTGCGCTAACCATGTTTTTCCTGCTCTCCTTCTACCCCCTTTGGACGTCGCAGCGCGTTGCTGAGCAAGTACCTGACTTCCAGCGCCGCGCACAGGCGTGGGATGAGCGCGACGCGCTTATCCGGTCGATGCAAGCCAATGGCGTGCGGAATGTGATCGTGACGCGCCTGCCGCTGGAGGCCATTCAGGATCTTCAAGACCGACCCCGATTCCGACTCAATCGCTGCGCCTCGCTTCTCTACGGAGTGGATACGATCCTCGCCGTACAGCCGGACGAATCAAGATGACCGAAACATCTCCCGCTCCCATCCTCGTCACAGGCGCGCACCGCAGCGGAACCACGTGGGTTGGCAAAATGCTTGCCCTCGACGCGCAGGTCGCTTACATCAGCGAACCGCTGAATGTTTTACATCGTCCCGGCGTATTGCGGGCAAAAGTCAAACATTGGTATCAGTATATCTGCGAGCAGAACGAGGTCGAATACCTGGCACCTTTTGAAGAGCTGCTTGATTACCGCTACCACACGTGGAGCGAGATCAAATCCCTTCGTTCGCTCAAGGACTTCCTGCGAATGGGGCGCGACTTCAAGATCTTCTACGACGGGCTCGAGCACGGACAGCGCGCGCTGCTAAAAGATCCCTTCGCCGTGTTTTCGATCCCGTGGTTTGCAAAGCGATTCAATTTCCGCGTGGTTATCACGGTGCGGCATCCCGCCGCGTTTGCGAGTAGTCTCAAACGTCTCGGCTGGAAATTCGATTTCAACGACCTGCTCGATCAACCCATGCTGATGCGCGATCATCTCGAGCCATATCGCCAACGGATGCAAGCCGTCCGGGCGGACGATGTCATCGGGCAAGCCAGCCTGCTGTGGACGATGATCTATCGCTTCGTTCATTCTACGGTCAAGTTGAATCCTGACTTCATTATCGTCCGCCATGAAGACCTTTCGCGCGAACCCCTTGGCGGCTTTCACGACCTGTACTCATCACTGGGTCTCGCGTTCACTTCGCAAGTTGAACAGGGAATTCTGAGTTCGAGCAGTTCAGAAAACCCAGCCGAGCTTTCGCGGGGCAAAGTCCACTCGGTGAAACTCGATAGCCGCGCCAATGTGGATAATTGGAAGAAACGCCTCACCGATGAGGAGATCGCACGAGTGCTGGAAATCACCGGCGATGCCCTGGAATTGTATTATCCGAAATGAATTCGTCTCTTCCTCTGGTTTCCATTATCACACCATCCTTCAATCAAGCGCGCTACATCGAAGCGACGATACAATCTGTGCTCGCGCATGATCATCCGCGTATCGAATACATCATCGTGGACGGGGCCTCAACGGACGGAACGGTTGACATCCTCAAAAAATACGAAGGGTGGATCGCGTCGTGGGTGAGCGAACCAGACAGAGGTCAGACCGACGCGATCAACAAGGGCTTCGCACGCGCCCAGGGTGACATTTTGGCGTGGATCAACTCCGATGATACGTACGCGTTGGGCGCGGTCAGCGCGGCTGTGAATTATTTGCAGGAA
>CAZGSB010000089.1:0-4967 GCA_964528275.1 uncultured Anaerolinea sp.
TGAAAAATGGAAAGATACTGGAGGGGATGACGAGCAATTTCTTTTTCGTCGGACATGTTGGCAATTTGTCCTACCTCGGCACAGCCCGACGCGACATCCTCCTCGGCGTCACGCGGACGATGGTCATCCGCGCGGCGCGGGGCAGGGGAGTGGAGGTGCGCTACCGCCCGCTACGGGTGGACCAACTGTCCCTTGTGGAAGAGGCGTTCATCACGTCCAGTTCGCGCGGCATCGTGCCGGTCGTCCAGGTGGACGATGTGACGATTGGCGGCGGTGGGGTGGGGGAGGTCACGCGGATGCTGATAGCGGCGTACGCAGAGTATGTCTTGACACACGCGGAAAAAATCTAGGCGCCATCCACGTGGGCGGCGAGGTTGTGAATCCATTTGCGCGAACGATAGCGGCGGATGCCGAGGATGAGTTTTGTCGCCTCTTCGCTCATCGCGCATAAGTAAACGAGGTATACGGGGAAATGGAAGTAATTCGCGCCGAGGTATGCCATCGGCACGCCCACCAGCCAGATGATGATGCCGTCGAGAAAAAGCGAGTAGCGCGTATCGCCGCCCGCGCGCAGGATGCCCACCACGATGAGCATGTTGCACACCCGCACCCAGACGAAGAACGATACAACGGTCAGCACGCGGCTGGCATTCGCCAACACCTCCGGCGACACGTTGTACAGCGATAGCGCCGGCGCTTTCACGAGTTGAATGCCCAGCCCCATGACCAGCCCGCCCGCAACCGCAATGCCCAGCGATCTGCCCGCATAGCGATGTGCTTCCTCGTCCCTGCCGGTGCCGATGCGATTGCCCACCAGCACCGAGGTGGCGTTCGAGATCCCGATGAAGAACACGAACGCCAGTTGTTCGATGGTGCCGACGATGTTCATCGCCGCAAACGATTCGGTGCCCATGCGCCCGTAGATGATATTGTACGAGGTGATGCCCAGCACCCAGAACAATTCATTGAGCATGACCGGGAACATCGGGCGGATGACCCTGCCGAAGAATGCACTGTCGAAATCGGTGAGTTGGCGTAGCGAGGCGGCAACGGGCGAACGCCGCGCGTACGTAACCGCCAGCAATGCGAGGCACTCGGCGGAGCGGGCGACCACCGCCGCGATCGCCGCGCCGGTCACGCCGACTTCGGGGAAGCCGAATTTGCCGAAGATCAGCGAGTAGGAGAGGAACGTGCTGAGCAGGAGCGCCCCCACGTTGACGATGGTCGGGGTTTTGACATCGCCGGTCGAGCGCATGACGAAGGCGTAACTGAACGTGACCGCCGTGACGACGAACGACCATGAAAAGATGCGGAGGTAGCGCGCGCCGACGGCGATGACTTCGGGGTCGTTCGAGTAAATGCCGAGGATGGCTTCCGGCGCGAACTGGGAAAGCAGGAGGAAGAGGAGACTCGAACCGGTTGCCAGCATCAGGCACAACCCGAGCACGCGCCGCAGGTTCGAAACGTCCTGCCGTCCCCAGAATTGCGCGGTGAACATCGCCGCGCCGCTAATGATGCCGAAGTGGATCAATTGCAACACGAATGCCACCTGCCCGGCGACTCCGACCGACGCCACGGCGACATCGCCTTTTTGCGCCACGAGCACCACGCCCAGCATGTTCAACAGCGAGAACATCAACTGCTGGATGATGATGGGGATGGCGGTCTTGCGGATCTCGTTGAAATATTCCGGGTCGTTGTATTGCTCGCGGACTCTGGCAAGGATGGACAAGTTTCCTCCAGTGGAGGCGTGATTATACCCGCTTCGATTTTTGCCAGACCAAAGTGAGCCGCAAGCATTGACCGGAGTTGGTTGGCAGAGCCTCGCATGGAAATTACAATCGCTGGATTGATGCAGAGGCGACTCCGAGAGGCGCGCCTGCAAGACTACCCTGGAGGCATTTGAAACATGTTCAAGAAATTTATCATGGTTGGATCGATCGCAGCGTTCGCGTTGACTGCCTGCGGAGGCGGATCGTCCGCACCTCAGGTTGTGACCGCCGCTGGCGACATCACCTCGGCGGTGGAGGAATATCGCGCGTTGCTCGGCGAGAATAACGGAGGCGACCCCGGCACGAAAAGTCCGACCGGCTACCGCGAGATCAACTGGGATACCGTACCCGATGAATTTTCTGCCCCGAATTTCTACGTCTCGGACTTCTTCAACGCGTCCGAAGCGCCTCGCGCTCGCGGCATCGTGCTGAACACGCCCGGCGAAGGACTGATGGTCAGCGCGAACGCGGACAACCCCTACGGCGTCCTGCCGCGCTTTGGGAATATCAACCCGCAGTATGCCGATATCTTCAAAACATTCAGCGACGAAAAATTATTCTCACCCGTCGGCGGGAGCAACCTCGTCGTCATCACGTTCTTCGTGCCGGGCACGAACACGCCCGCCACGGTACGCGGATTCGGCGCCGTCTACACCGACGTGGACACCGACCACACCGCATTCGAATACTTCGACAAGGACGGCAACTCGCTCGGACAATTCCAAACGCCGATCGCAGATAACGGCTTGTCGTTCCTCGGCGTGGTTTTCCCCGATGCCGTCGTCGCGCGGATCGAGGTGAAGTACGGCACCGGCGCGTTGGGTCCCGACGATGGGGCGGGGGAGGTTGATGTGGCGGTGATGGATAATTTTATTTTCGGGGAACCGCAGGCGATTGAATAAATCTGGTGATTGAGTAGCCCCGAGCGTTCGCTGCCCGCAGGGCTGACAGTTCTTCTCTCGCTCACCGCGCCAAAATAGTAACCACCAAGATACTCTCCTTGCGAAGGAGGGCGAGAACGACCAGGGAGGGACAATGCAATTCTGCCCGCCCGACGATGAATCGTCGGGCTATTCAACCGAAGCCGCCGTTGGTGGCTTAAGTCCCGCGTAGCGGGACTTTGTAATATTAGCACGGGGGTTTATCCCCGTGCGGGTTTGCCGATGGCAAGACCTGCGCAAGGGAAGTAAGTAAGCAACCAGAATGATTATTCCTTCCGGTTGAAAATTTCGTCGTACGCCACATCTGCCTCCTCACCGATGTGCGTGTAGCGGTTCGTCGTATCAATGTTGCTATGACGCGCCAATTCCTGCGACAACTTGATGTCACGTTTGGCGAGGTAGGTCATGGTCACAAAGTAGTGCCGAAAATCGTGGATGCGAACAACGGCGCGATCCACGCCAGCCTCTTCGATTCGGCCTCGTATTCCTTGCTTGGGGTCGCCTTTGATGGCTGTCCACATGCCGCTGGCGGTGATCGGACGGATCTTTTTACTGGCGCGGATATCATGGCGCAAAAATACGGGCTGTGATTTCAAGGGGATGCGCGTGTTGGGTTCGATGAACGCGCACGCCTGATGATATTCGCGCAGCGCCTGCATGGAGCGTTTGGAGAATCGAACCACTGCCTGTTTGTCGCCTTTGCCGATAATGATCGCGCGCGCCTCCAGCCAATCAATGTCGCCGCGTTTCAAGGCGCACGCCTCGGAAATTCGCAAGCCCGTATCGGCAAGAGTTAACACAAAGGCGCGGTCGCGCAGGGCTGGCAGATCGCCGCTCAATTGACTGCAATACGCAACGACTTTCTCCACCGCGTCGCGGTCGAAATTGACCATGCGTTTGCCTTGCTTGCGCGAGAACCGCAAGAGACGCTGGATTTCCGCCAGATCGCTCGAACGGTGGAAGGTATACAGCCCGACCACTGCCGAACGCCAAATTTGTTTTGTGGAAGGGGAGTATTCTTTGATCTCCGTAAGGAAATTTTCGAATGTTTCCGCATTGAGCGGCGCATCGTCACCGACGATATATACGAAACGATCCAAGGCGTAGCGATAGGTCGCGATCGTGTTTTTGGACAAGTCCAAGGTGCCCAGAAAGTGGTTTATCTGTTCTTGAAGCATTGGTTCTCTTCCTACATTTGATGGCGTATAAGGCAAATTATATTCAATGATTGAGATGTGTCAAGCATTTGGCTACATGAAGATACGGATCAGCATTCCCCTACCTTGAGCACAGTTGCAAGTTAAAAGTTGGCAGGTTTGGGTGAAACGCTTCACGGGCCGATCCGCTCGCAGTATCATCCTTCCTGCTTCATCCTTCATCCTTATCAATTCCCCTCCCCTGCCCCACCGTTCTTAACCCTCCTGAATTGCCTTCTGCACGATCTCGGCAATTTCTTTTGGCAAGCGGGAAAGGTTCGGGTTCTTTATGCCGCTCATATACTTCTTGAGAACATTTCCCAATTCTTGATAATGCGGCGGCGCGTTAGGATCTACTGCTAAATTAGAAATTGCCTCGAAGAGTCTTGAAGCATCATCGCTCTTGCCGTTAACTGCTCGAACGACTGTCAGTGTTATTTGAGCAATCTGATCTGCTTCACTTATATCCTTGTTGTCCGCTTCTGCTGCTTTTCTATGCCTCTCTGCATAATCCATCAACCCCATTTTTTCAAAGAGGTCAGCGGCTTGGGTAAGATAGATTTTGGCTTTTCCATACTCGCCCAAGCGAAACAACTTCCAACCATAATTTCCTATTTGTGCCGGGATACTATATCTATCACCAATTTGCTGATATATCTGAACGGCCTTATCTAGAAACCCGTTCGCCTCTTTTAAATCTTCTGGCAGGAATAATTGACCTTGGGCAGATAGCACGTTGGCTTCGCCCAATTTCGCTCCGATTTCCTTGAACAGTTTCAGGGCTTCGTTGTAACTGGCGAGCGCGGCATCTCGGTCATCGCGGAACTGTTGCACATCGCCAATCGCTTGAAGCACGTTGGCTTCGCCCAATTTCGCTCCGATTTCCTTGAACAGTTTCAGGGCTTCGTTGTAACTGGCGAGCGCGGCTTCATTTTCTTTGCGGAACTGTTGCACATCGCCAATCGCTTGAAGCACGTTGGCTTCGCCCAATTTCGCTCCGATTTCCTTGAACAGTTTCAGGGCTTCGTTGTAACTGGCGAGCGCGGCTTCATTTTCTT
>CAZGSB010000090.1:0-4401 GCA_964528275.1 uncultured Anaerolinea sp.
GGGCGCGTCCATCGTGAGCGGCAGTCAGGCGCACTACCCGCAGATGATGGAATTCCACGGGGAGGCGTTCATCCACTACGGACTTGGGAATTTATTCTTCGACCAGATGGGCGACCAGGATTGGATGCCGCCCGGCATCCGCCGCGAGTTTTACGACCGCTATGTGATCTACGATGGGAAACTCATCAGCGTGGAACTGTTGACCGGCCTCCTCGAAGACTACGCCCGTCCGCGCCTGATGATCGACGAGGAGCGCAACGAATTTTTGAACGATTATTTTTTCTACAGCGGCTGGGCAGATTTAATTCCAACGCCCACGCGGACCATCACACCGACGTTGACGCCGTTACCCATTCCGACGATTTCAGGCACGCCGAATCCATGACCAATGTCAGGGAAGCGCTGTTTGGTCATGATCTTATAATGGCCGCTGTCTCACCGATAAGGGTAAGATGGTCGAAACGTAATCGCGTGGAGGAGAGATGAAACAAAACCGCAAGTACATGGGCATGACCGTTCCACAACTGGGCATCCTTGCCGGGCTGGCAGGCGCGTTGTGCTTGATCCTCTGCGTTGCCGGCTACCTGATCTTCGCCGGCGGATTATCGCCATCCGAACCGCAAATCCCACCGACACCCATTTCCACCCCCACGCCGATCGTTCTTCCCACAGAGACATCCACGCCACTGCCGACTGCCGTCCCATACGAGCAATTGATACCGCAGGGGTGGAAGCAACACAAGACAGCATTGATGGAGATCTGGTTGCCAGGCGATTATCGAAAAACCACGATAAAAGACCTCTCGATCTCCAATCCGAACATCATCGTTGAACTTACTCTTTCGCAATCGCCTACAAATACCTCGCTTTACAATGTGTATGTGATCATTGCCTACGAGGTATTACGCGGTGAAACCCTGGACTCGCATCTGGAGACTGCACCGACCATCCCGCCTGAAACCCCCAATACGTTCCGGGTCGTTGAACAGCGCAATGTGCTTTTGAACGGAACGCCGGCAATCCGATTTCTGTCCGAGGGCAAATCATCTGACAATGTTGACGTCAATAGTCTGACGTTCGTTTTTCTGGACGGCAACACCGTATGGTATGTGGAATACTGGACGCAAATTGTTGAGTTTTACAACCAACTGGAGACGTTCGAGAAAAGCATCCTGACCTTCCGCCCGGTGAAGTAAACCCACCTTCGGCTCAATCAAAATAAATATTCAAATCTGAACAATCGAAGCGGTTTCCGCAATTAGGGCAGGTCACCTTGCAATTCTTTTCGCGCATCTCGCTCCCGCACCGGTCGCAGGTGTACATCCGTTTCCCCGATTTCTCCTCCCAGCGGATCGGCTTCAACAACCTCAAATCGAAGTCTCCAATTCCCTGCGCTCCAAGCCGTGTGACCTCCGCATTAACTCGTTCCGCATCGTCGCGTAATTCCCCCACGTGGATTCCCCGGCACACCGGCGGAAAATCCTTCAACCATTTCACGCTTCGTCCATGCACTTTGACCGCGCCGTGATAATTCCCGCGCGTGATGTGCAGGTACGCCACGCCGACCTGCAGGATTCCCCGGTACAAGTCGCGGACTTTACCCCTCTCTTCCAGCCACGCCGTCTCAAGCGCCTCATGCGCCTCGAAATATCTCCCCGCGTTGAACAGGCGCAATCCTTGCGCGGCATGCGGATGGAGCGGGGCAGTGCAGTCGGCGGATGGAACAGTCATGGCGAGGGTGTTGGTGATTATATAATACCCACGGTCACAAATTGCGCTTCCACCTTATGAAAAGCGCAATTTGTGACCGAGTGCGGTATAGCCGGGATGGTACAATCCGCTCACGCTATGCGCGCCCTGCTGTCGAATAAAATCACGGTCATCGTCCTTGGTCTCGTCGCACTCGCGGCGCTGGCATTGCTCGCCTCCGGGCTGGGAGACATCGACTTCCGGGCAGGGCAACCGTTCGGGGGCGCAGAGTCGCGCGTCGTTCGATCCGTCACCATCGAGATTGCGAGGAACGCGCAAGCAGTCCCCGTCCAAACCCAGTTGTTGATCACGGTTCTGTTCATCCTGCTTTTTACGATGATCGGCTTGTTGCTCTCGCCCGAACTGCGCAAACGGCTGGTCACGATCGCCATTCGTGTCGCGCTCACCTATTGGGTGTTGCATCTGCTCTTCACACGATACCAGGAAATTCTCGCCCAGATGGGGTTGGACCTTTCCACATCCAACGGAGGCTTGGGCAATACGACCGTCGGCGCAAGTGTGCCGGAATTCGTCCCGCCGTCATCCACCTCCTGGATCGCCTACCTGTTGAGTTTCGGGATCTTCGCCCTGCTCCTCTTCCTTGGCTGGAAAGCCTACACCTTCTGGAACAGCATCAGCGCGCCGGAACCCGTCATCGCCCGCGACCGAATTGCAAAGATCGCGCGCGCCTCGATTCTGGATTTATCGTCCGGCAGGGAATCGACGGACGTGATCCTTAACTGCTATTACCGGATGGGCGACGCGGTTTCGCACCGAAAAAATCTCGACCGCAACGCCTCGATGACGCCGAGTGAATTTGCCTCGCGCCTCGTGTCGGCAGGACTCCCCACCGACGCCGTGCGGACGTTGACGCACCTTTTCGAGTCGGTGCGCTACGGCGGGCGCAGGTCAGACCCAAAGATGGTGAACGAAGCCGTGGATTGCCTCACCTCCATTTTACAGTATTGCAGGGAGACCGCGTGAACCGCCGCAGTCTCTTCGCGTCCGTGGGGATTGGCGTGATTGCCGGGTTGCTGGCGTTCCCGTTCCGCGAAGCGGTGAACCAACTTGTGGTGATTCCGCTCGCGTACATGCTATGGTTGCTTCGGTTGTTCTACCGTTCCATCGACCAGGCATTCTGGTGGATCGGCATCGTGCTGGTCGCCCTGATCGTCGTAGGGTCCAGCCTGCTACCGGAGATCAAGCCGAAATGGAAGAAGATCGACCTGACGCGTGAGGAACGCGGCGGGGTGGAAAGTCTAGCGCGCGCGATCCAGAAATCACAGAACGGGATTTATTTCAAATGGTCGGTGGCGAACCGACTCGGCAGGCTGGCGCAACAGATGCTCTCCTTGCGCGAGCACGGCAAACCGCGCTCCACAGTTGCGCCGCTCGCCGCCGATGGCTGGACCCCGCCCGACGAAGTGCAACGCTACCTCGAAAAAGGATTGCGCGGCTCATTCGCCGAATTCCCCAACTCGAATTGGAATTATTTTTCACCACCTGCAAAATCATCGCTTGACCATGACGTGGACGAAGTCGTTGAATTTTTGGAATCGAAAATGGAGAATAACACTGGTGGTTGAGTAGCGCCGAAGGCGCGTATCGAAACCACCGCTAACCTGCAAACAAAGAATTTCATATAGCGTTGTGGTTTCGACTGCTTGCGCTCAACCACCGATTTTATTGGAGACCTCGTGGCAGACATCAAAAAAGTTTCGACCGTTGGGAATCAAGTGATCGCCGAAGTGGAGCGCGCCGTGGTGGGCAAACGCGCCCTGCTCGAAATGATGATGGCGTCCGTGCTGGCGGGCGGGCACATGCTGCTCGAAGATTTTCCCGGGCTGGGCAAAACGCTCATCGCGCGCAGTTTCGCCAAAGCGCTCGGGCTGGACTTCAAGCGCATCCAGTTCACGCCCGACCTCTTGCCCGGCGACATCACGGGCGGATACATCTTCAACCGCGTGAAAAATAAATTCGAACTCCGCAAGGGACCGGTGTTCGCCAATATCATCCTCGCCGACGAGATCAACCGCGCTTCGCCGAAGACGCAATCGGCGCTGCTTGAAGCCATGCAGGAGGGACAGGTCACCATCGAAGGCGAATCGCTCCCCTTGCCCGAACCGTTCCTTGTGCTAGCCACGCAGAACCCCATCGAATACGAGGGCACGTTCCCCTTGCCTGAAGCGCAACTCGATCGCTTTATGTTGAAACTTACGGTTGGGCATCCCACGCTCGAAGAGGAGAAATTAATTCTAAAACGCCGGCGTGAACGCAAACACGACGAAGTTGAATTACGCGAGATCACCAAAGCCAAACAAGTGCTGGGATTACGCGAAGCGGTTGAGTCGGTCCATGTGGACGCCGACCTCGAAAACTACATCGCTACGCTTGTTCACGCCACGCGCACCGATCGCCGCGTGTCGGTGGGAGCCAGCCCGCGCGGATCGCTGGCGTTCCTCAAGATGGCGCGCGCCAACGCCGCCCTCAACGGACGCGAATTCATCATCCCCGACGATATCAAACGCTACGCCACGCCCATCCTTACCCACCGCGTGATCCTCCAGCCCGAATACTGGATGTCGCGCTCCGTGAACGACGACGTCATCCGCGACGCGCTGGAAAAAACGCCGGTGCCGGTGGTCAAGTAGT
>CAZGSB010000091.1:0-3839 GCA_964528275.1 uncultured Anaerolinea sp.
ACAACAAGGCGTTCATCCACAACTGGGAATATTATCCGTTCTCGCCCGGCGACATCCAATACGCGGTGGATAACATCTTCCTCGTCGCCGACCCGCGCCTGATCAAGGTCATTCTGGCAGGGGAGGAGATTGTCGGATTTTTATTCGCGTTCCCGGATGTATCTGCGGCGCTCCAACGCGCCAAAGGGCGGCTCTTCCCGTTTGGCATCGTGGATATTTTGCTTGAGATGAAGCGCACCAAAACCATCTCTGGTAACGGCATGGGCATCCTGCCGGGGTATCAGGGACGAGGCGGCAATGCTTTGTTATATTATGAAATGGGGAAAACGGCGCTGGGCTTCAACCAGTTCGAGCATGTCGAAATGACCCAAGTGGCAGAAACCACCGAACAGATGCGCGCCGACTTGAAGAATTTGAACGGGGTGGAATACAAGAATCACCGCGTGTATCGAATGAAACTCGAATAAGTTTTCTCCGTCATGTCCGTTAATTCACTCGGTCCTAACACAGGAGAATTGCCATGAAAACCAGTGTTTTGTTGTATACGGTTTTAATCGCGGCTTTGGTTTCAGGTTGCGCGTCGCCGCAGGCGGCGACTCAACCTCCCACGGAAGAACCAGCCGCGACTGCGACAGAAGCGTCTCCGGGTGTGACAGACATCACTATCGACGGCGACCCCTCTGACTGGGAGGGTTATCCGGTTGCAGTCGAGGATTCAGTCGGTGACAGCACGGGGAATGTCGATGTGAAGAGCATCCGCACATTCACCAATGACAGATTCCTGTACCTGCTGGTTGAGGTGGAGGGCGAGATCGGCTCCTATGTGCAACTGGATGTGGATTTCAATCCGGGCTCCGATGGCTGGCCCGATTATATGGCGAACGCGTATCCGAACAATCAGGATTTCATACCTCACGTTGCAAAGATCGAAAATCAACAATTCAATCATCTTCAAAACACAACCGGGGAAGTGGCGCAGGGACAAGCGTTTGAATTGCGCTTTCCGCTCGACCTGTTCGGCAATACCCAGATCATTACTCTCCGCGTCCGTGTGATGGACGGCGAGTGTTGTGAGGCGAATTGGGTCAATGTGGATGAAACCGAAGCGACCCGAATCGTCCACCTGAACGCGACAGACTCCTTGCCGGTGGTTTCTGTGCCAACCTTGGTCCCAACACCGGAGCCTCCGAAAGAAACGAATATAGTGATTGATGGAAATGCCGATGATTGGAGTCGGTATACAGTCGCAGGAGTTGACCCGGAAGGAGACGCTCCCGAAGGCACACCGGACATCACGAACGTGTACGCCATTCTTAATGACAAATTCGTGTATGTGATGATCGAGCTGGCTGATCCTGAAGCCACCGCCAAATTCGATCTCGGTTTTGAAACGGGTGGAGGGAAGCCACCGGACTATTTCGTGACCGTATGGCCTCATGAGCAAAGAAATGTTTTTACTCTCGGTATCGGAGGCGGGGCAAGCCCCAACGATTCCATTACGACAACACAAGGCAACGTTGTTGAAGTGAAATTTCCGCTTACGCTATTGGAGAATAAAATAATCCTCTCATTCAACGTTCAAATTGATCTTGGAGGTTCGGTAAGCGACTCGGTCTACGAACTACGATCACAAGTTGTGGATGAACTGGAACCCGCACCGCCAGCATACGCCGCGCCTGTCCCTTCGCCCACTCGCGTGGAATTTGCCGCCGAAGATGGTCACGCGCTCGTCGGATATTTCTATCCTTCCTGGCAAACGAACGCGCCGGTCGTTCTGCTCGTTCATCAGTACGGAATCACTCAGGATCAATGGCTTGCCTACGGCATGGTGGACTGGTTGCAGAACTGGCCCCCCGACGGCGCGGCGCACGGTCTCTTCCCCGCCATGCCTGTTGACCAGTCGTTCGCGGTGTTCACCCTTGACCTGCGCGGCTTCGGCGAAAGCGGACCCGCCATCCCCAATAATTTGACAGATGAACAATTCAACGAGTGGGGCGCGGGCTGGGTGATGGATGTGAAAGCGGCTATGGAGCAAATCAAATCCATGCCAGGCGTGAATGCCTCGCGCATCGTCATCATCGGCGCGAACAATGGCGCGGACGCGTCTGTGGCGGCGTGCGAGGATTGTCTCGGCGTGCTGGCTCTGTCCGCTGGCAGTTACGCCGGGTTGGATACCAAGACCAATGCTGAAAAACTCGATGCAGAAGGCGTAGTCGTCTGGTGCTTCTCAACCGAGAACTCTGCTGGCTCGGATGTCTCCACATGCAGCTCGATCAGCGGAGAAAAGTACAACTGGATCAACTTCCCCGGCGATGGACGCGGCATGCAACTCGTCCGTGATGATAAGACGCCTGTGGATATCGGACAGAGCATCCTAGAGTTTCTCAGAACAGTGTTTGGATTCAAGCCATAACCGATAATTTGAAATGTAGAATCGAACTGAATGAAAGAGCCGGAGGAAAAACCCTCCGGCTCCGTGTTTTCTACGCGATCTGCAATTTCACTTCGTTCCCCATTACGACCGTCTTCTCGCCTGTATCGAACACGCCCAGCGGCAGCATCACGTGGAACTGACTGCCGGGGAAGTTTTCCTCGTCGTAGCCTTTGCTTTCCACCCAGATGCGTCCGCCGTGCGCCTCGACGATCCCCTTGGACAATGCCAGCCCCAGCCCCGCGCCGCTCCCTTTGAAGCGCGACTTGCTGGTGGAATGTTTGAGCAGTTCGCCGGGCTGATAAAACTTGCTGAAGATGATCTCGCGCGAGTCGGGGTGCACGCCCACGCCGGTATCGCTGAACACGATCTCCAGCCCTCCCATGGGCATATCCGCCACGCTGGGCGAGATCTGCCGCGCCTCGATGTTGATCTTCCCGCCGTTGGGCGTGAATTTGATGGCGTTGGTGAGCAGATGCTGGAAAAGTTTGATCAGCAGATTTGGGTCTGCCTTGACCATCGGCAGGTTGGGGATATCGAGGGTGAGGGTCTGTTCGCGTTCTTTGAGCGATTTTTCAGAGCCGTTGACCACATTGCGGATCAAGTCGCCTGTATCCACCGGCGTGAGGTGCAGTTGCAGGGTGCGTGAATCGATCTGGGCGATGTCGAACATCGAATCCATGATCTCGTGCAGGCGCTTCGTCCCCTTCGAGATATTTTTCAACATCGAGTGGATGGGCGAGGGCAGGGTGGTATCTTCGATCAGCATTTCGGTGTAGCCGATGATCGTCGTCAGCGGGGTGCGCAGTTCGTGCGAGGCGATGCTGATGAAGTCGGACTTGGTCTGGTCGAGGCGTTCGAGATCGCGGTTGGCTTTATCGAGGTTGCGATATGCCTGCCGCAGTTCGGTGTTGACGACCACGAGGTTGTCCACCAGGCGGGCGTTTTCGAGCGCTACCGCGGTCTGGTTCGAGAGCGCGGAGAGGGTGACGAGGTCTTCCTCGGTGTAGCGTGTGCCGCTGATCTTTGCGCCGAGGGCGAAGAGACCGATCCACTCGCGTTTGGAAAAAATCGGCAGGTACACTTCGGCTTCGAGGTGGTTGAACCATTCCCGCTCGGGTTGCGAAACAGACCGGAAGGCGGGGAGCAGGTCCAAATCATATTGCAGAAGCGGGCGTCCCTCCACCACGAGATATTTCGCCACCGGGTGGTCGCTTGCGAAGGTGATGATCCGTATCTGGCGCTCGCCCTGGTTCCGCACGGCGCGCAAGCGGTATTGTTTCTCGCCGTTGGGGGTGATGTTGGGGTCCACGAGGAACAGGAAGCCGCGCGAGATGTCCATCGCTTCGATGATGAGCCCGACCGCCACGTTGGCGAGGCGTTGCATATCGAGGATGTTGCTGATCTG
>CAZGSB010000092.1:0-2200 GCA_964528275.1 uncultured Anaerolinea sp.
TTATGAAAGTACCATAGATTCAAGGGGGAGGTGGAGTAAAATTTCATACACGCACAACAGACTCGTATGAATACGCGATTAAATGTAAGTACCCTGATCAGCAGAACCTTACAAGGACTTGTCCTGTTCTATCAGGGCATCGCCGTGCTTGTATTTGGATTCTCGATCTACTACGGGTTGAGATGGCTGAGCCAGCCCTTCCCCGGCGGCTTTTTCGAGCACACCATGGTGCTCAACAATTCGGACACCACCGTGGAAGGCGAGCAGTGGGAATTGTATCGTCAGGGATTTTCGCTCGGCGATCAATTGGTGGCGATAAACGGGGAGAGAATTACCAACGCGGCAGAACTCGATCAAGTGCTCGCTTCGCTCCAAACGGGACAAACTGTTTCTCTCCAATTCAACGACCCTGAGCAGGGAATCACCACCACCGACGTCACACTGATCGGCTTCCCCTCTGAAGACCGTTTTGCCTATTTCATCCTGCCGATCTTCATCGGTGCAGTGTTCATATTGGTGGGTTTGTGGATTTTTGGATTCCGACGCACCGAACCGGCGGGGCGCGCTTTTTCCGTGCTCGCTTCTTCGCTTGGAATTGCAATCAGCACACTCTTCAATCTCTACACCACCCACCAATTTACACATTTGTGGACCTTCGCCGTGGCAATGGCTGGGGGCGCGCTGGTCGACCTCGCGCTCGTTTTCCCTCAGGAGGCGCGCGTTGTCATCGGTCGCCCATATCTGCGTTATGCCGGTTTCTTCGCGGCAGTTTTCCTTGCCATGAACGCCTTCGGAACGCTGTTCAATTTTGAACGCCCAACAGATTACATCGGCGCTTGGCAATCGATCTACGTTTTCACCGGGGTATCCGCCCTATATTATTTCGCAATGCTTGGCTATCGCGGGTTCCGTTCGCCCTCGCCCGTTGTAAAGAGCCAGGCGCGCACGATTCTGACAGGTTCATTGTTCGCCTTCGGCCCCATTGCAGTCTGGCTTTTGCTTACCCCATTGGGAATCGCGGCGTTCAATCCGTACTTGCTGCTATTCCTTATCGTCTTCCCCATCGCCAACGGATTCGTCATCCTGCGCTACCGCCTCGTCCGCACGGACTACTGGTTGCGGCAGGGAATCGTCTACTCCATTTTGACCGGGCTCGTCATCGCGGTCTACGGATTGATGGTCAGCGGGCTGGGGTTGCTCTTCGCAGAGGTAATGCCATCGGATAACCCGTTCCTCATCGGAGCGCTCGTATTTTTCGTGGCTGTATTCCTTGACCCGTTACGAACACGCCTGCAAACGTTCGTGGACGGCACTTTCTTCCGCGGGTCACGCGCCTACGAAGAACGACTGCGGACGTTCAGTCATGATCTGACCAGCGCGCTGGAATTGGAATCCATTGGCAGTGCGCTGAGGCAACAGATCGCGAGCAGTCTCATACCTGACCGGCTTCATATTTACACCTACGACTCGTTGAACGATCAATATTCCGCCTTGCCGGATGCCGACCGCCGCCCAACCAGCGACATTCGCTTCACATCGAACAGCCCACTCGTCCGATATTTCCAGCAGGAAAAGATTCCCCTTTACCTTGATTCCATCAACCCGCCTGCCAGCTTCAAAAGCGACGAGGCGCGGCTTTCGCTTCTTGCCGCGCGCCTTTTCGTTGTGTTGCCGGGCGAGGGGAAACCAGTCGGGTGGATGGCGCTCGGCGCGCCGCGATCCGGCAATGCTTATGTGCCGCGCGATTTGGAGTTTCTCGAAAACCTCGCCGATCAGGCGTCGGTGGCCATCTCGCGCGTGCAAACCGTGCTCGACCTCGAACGTCGCGTGCAGGAAATGAACGCGTTGACGCGCGTTTCGCAGGGCGTGAACATCACCCTCACCTTCGACGATGTGCTCGAACTGATCTTCGCACAGGCAACACAGATCATCCCCTCCACACATTTTCATATTACGCTGTACAGCAAAGCGGCAAATTATTTCTATTACGGTTTCTGTGTCGATGAACGCGAACGCGTCCCCAGCCGCGAGAACAAACCACTCCCTGCCAGTTTCGGTTTGGGGCAGGAGATCATCCGCAAGGGACGAACGATCCTCACGCAGGATTACATCCGTGAATGTCAGGCGCGCAACATCACGCCCTCTTCGCCGGGCATCTACGCGTGGATGGGCGTGCCGCTCAACGCCGGCGCGGAAACCA